>NZ_JBIVNC010000022.1:0-115499 GCF_044753385.1 Streptomyces sp. NPDC088387 | reverse complement strand
CCCCCCCCGGCCGCCGCCCGCCCCCCCCCCCCCCCCCGGGGGGGGCGGGGGGGGGGGGGGGGGGGGGGGGGGGGGGCCCCCCCCCCCCCCCCCCCCCCCCCCCCCTCGGCCGCGTTTTCGCCTGCATACCGGCGTGTACACGCTGCATATCCTTCGTTTCCCAGCGGTAAGAAGCACCTTGGTGGCAATCTGCTCAACAGCAGATACGCATAGTTGCTTTACGAGGCCCGCAGCCGGAGGTGCACGTCCCGTGGCGTCCAATGTCAATCCCACCGTCAGGCGACGCCGGCTGGGCCAGGAGTTGCGCAGGCTCCGCGAGCTCAAGGGCATGACGGCGGAGGAGGTGGCGGAGAGACTGCTGGTGTCGCAGTC
This sequence comes from Streptomyces sp. NPDC088387, assembly GCF_044753385.1. NCBI lineage: Bacteria > Bacillati > Actinomycetota > Actinomycetes > Kitasatosporales > Streptomycetaceae > Streptomyces > Streptomyces sp. NPDC088387. The sequence goes on along the minus strand of NZ_JBIVNC010000022.1, from coordinate 115,127 downwards.
GAAGATCAGCCGCCTGGAGAACGGCAGGCGCAGCATCAGCCAGCGCGACGTCCGTGATCTGTGCGGGGTCTACGAGGTCGAGGACCACCGCATCGTCGATTCGCTGATGCAGATGGCCAAGGACTCCCGCCAGCAGGGCTGGTGGCACTCCTTCGGCGACATCCCGTACAGCGTCTACATCGGGCTGGAGACCGACGCCGCCAGTCTGCGGGTGTACGACCCGCAGGTCGTCCCCGGGCTGTTGCAGACCCGCAGCTACGCGGAGGCCCTGATCGTGGGCGCGCTGCCGGAGGCCACGCCCGTCGACATCGACAAGCGCGTACAAGTCCGGCTGCGTCGGCAGGAACGTATTTCTGCCGCCGAGAATCCGCTCAGACTGTGGGCCGTGCTCGACGAGGCGGCCCTTCGCCGGGAGGTCGGCAACCGGCAGGTGATGATCGAGCAGTTGGAGCATCTGCTGGAGATGTCGCAGCTCCCGCACGTCACCGTGCAGGTGATCCCGTTCTCGATGGGCGCGCATCCCGGAGTGAGCGGTCAGTACGCGATCCTCGAGTTCCCGGACGCGGCCGATTCCAGCGTGGTCTACATCGAGGGCGTCACCAGTGACCTCTATCTTGAGAAACCACAGGATGTCGGCAAGTACAGCGTGATGTACGAGCATCTCCGGGCGCAGGCACTGAATGTGGAGCAAACCCGGGAATTCATCTCGAACACGGCGAAGGACTACGCCCGCCCCACCGTCCGGGGTTGAGGCGCGGCACCGTACAGGGTGCCCCGGCCGGGATGGAAGACCCCACTGGAATATGCCACCCGGTCGAGTGAATAGTCGCTCCGCTCATCGATGTTGGCGAGTAGCGTCGATCACGCCATCGAGCAAGAACGTTGGCGCAAACCGTGTCCTGCACGAAAGGGACACGGTGACAGCAACTCAGCAACTGGTTACCGGAGCGAAAATGGCAATCATGCAGGGCGCGACGGACACGTGGATCAAGTCGTCCTACTCCCAGGGCAATGGCGCGTGCGTCGAGATCAAGTCCCCTGTCCTGTCGGCTATGGCCGTCCGGGACTCCAAAGTCCCGAGCGGTCCGACCCTGGCCTTCCCCGCGGACGCGTGGAACGCCTTCGTGTCCTCGGTCAAGGCGTAAGGGGAGGGTCTTTCTGATCCTCCGTAGACCACAACTCAACAACACATCAAGAGAGCCCTCTCGACCAGCTCGCCGTCCTTGCCGAGGGGGCTCTTCTTGTGCCGTCAGTGCCTCGCCGCAGGCGCTTCGCCGTCAGTCCACCGGGAACGCGACGTCGCACACCCCGTCCTCCGGGCCCGCGGCGTCCCACTCCGCGAAGTACACCTCGCGCGGCTGCCCCGCCTGTCGCAGCCCCTGCCCGGCGATCCACTGCTCCACCGCCTCGAACGCGGCGATGATCTGCGGATACGCCACCTGCGCCTTGGTGATCCGGGTGTAGGCCAGCCGCCGGGCCGGCTCGATCCGTACCGTCGCCTCCCACGGCCGCCCGTGCCGCCCGGCCCAGGACCGCGCCGCCGTCTCGTCGGCGACCGGCACACAGGACTCGACGGGCCCGTCGCTCTCCGTCGACACCTCGGAGTGGTAGACGACGAACGGCGCCCCCGTCACCCCACCGCAGGCCCGCGCCGCCTCCTCAAGGCGCCCCAGCGACGCCCCGATCCAGCTCGGCAGTTCGTCCGCCAGCGTGTGCCGGGTCTCGGTGATCACCACCTGCGGTGCCACCTCGACGGTCTCGACCTGGAACCTTCCGTACATCTCGGAGCTCCTCCCCGACAGTCGTCCACGGAGGTACTCGGCGAGCGTCCGCTGCCCGGCGAGCCGGGCCTCCACGTCCGTCCAGTACGCGGTGAGCCGCGCAGCCGCTTCGGGCCCGTCCGCGGCCACCACCTCGGCGATCAGCGCGAGCGGCATGTCCAACTGCCGCAGCAGCGCCACCAGACGGGCGTGTTCGGCCTGCCCGGCGCGGTAGTAGCGGTAGCCACTGGCCTCGTCGACCCGGGCCGGGGACAGCAGCCCGAGCCGGTCGTAGAGGCGCAGCGCCTTCGCGGACAGCCGGGACCGCGCGGCGAACGCGCCGATGGTGAGGAACTCCTCGTCCGTCACGTCATCCTCCGTCACCGGGCGAGGGCCGCCCGGTGACTCGGGATGCTCGGGTGTGCCCCAGGGGGAAGGTCAAGCCAGCTGGGCCTCGACGGCCGCGACCACCTCGGGGGAGTCGGGCTCGGTCTTCGGCGAGAACCGGGCCACGACCGTGCCGTCGCGGCCGACCAGGAACTTCTCGAAGTTCCAGCGGATGTCCCCGCTGTGCCCCTCGGCGTCGGCGAACCCGGTCAGCCGGTCGTACAGCGGGTGCCGGCCCTCGCCGTTGACGTCCACCTTCTCGGTCATCGGGAAGGTCACGCCGTAGGTCGCGGAGCAGAACTCGGCGATCTCGTCGGCGGTGCCGGGCTCCTGGCCCATGAACTGGTTGCAGGGGACGCCGAGCACGGTGAAGCCCCGCTCCGCGTAGCGCTCCTGGAGCTGCTCCAGGCCCGCGTACTGGGGGGTGAGCCCGCACTTCGAGGCGACGTTCACGATCAGGACCGGCCGTCCCGCGTACTGGGAGAGGTCGGCCGGGCCGCCCTGGAGGGAGTCGATGGCGACGTGGAGAGGGGAGGTGCCGTTCGTGTCAGCAGTCATGCTCGCGATGCTAGACGCCCCGCCTCCGGAGGCCGCACCCCGCCCGCGTCCAGCAGCACGTCCCCCGCCGCCGTCCGCTCGTACAGCACCGACCGTCCGGTGCGCCGCCGCTCCACCAGGCCCGCGTCCAGCAGCACCCGCACATGGCGGCCGACCGAGCCGAGGCCCTGGCCGGTCACGGCGACCAGCTGGGTCGTGGTCATCGGGGAGGTCAGGAGGACCAGGACGCGGGCGCGCGCGGGGCCCAGCAGGGCACCCAGGGCGGCCGGTACGGGGGCCCGGCGCGGACCGTCGGCCAGCACACCCGCGCACGGGTAGACGACGGCGTACCGGTCCGGCTCCTCCCAGGAGACCCAGCCCGCCTGCGGGGTCACCGGGACCAGCACGAGCCGGCCGCCGGAGATCTCGCGGGGCGGGTACTCGTGCAGGTTCACCTGGAGCCGGCTCTCGCCGAGCCAGCGCATACCGGGCCGCAGGGCGTCCAGTACGGCAGCCCAGCCGCCCCGGCTGACCTGCGCGGTGCGGGCCACCACATCGGCCTCCAGGACGCGGCGGCGCCGGTCCCAGGAGGGACGTACGGACTCCTCCCAGACGTACTCCAGGAGCGCGGCGGCCCGCTCGGGCAGGTCGTCGCGGTCCAGGGCGGGCGGCAGCGGGCCCGCGAGGGAGATCCGCAGATGGGCGCGGGCGGCCCCGGGGTCGGCGGCCCGCACCCGGGCCAGCTCCTCCGCGAAGGTCTCGCCGCCCCTCGGGGTCGGGGTGAGGAAGTCGGCGATCCAGTCGCGGCCGAGACCGGCGCGGACCAGCAGGGCGGTCACCGGGTCGGCGGCCAGGCGGGCGCGGTAGGCGGGCAGGTGGGCGCGGAGCCAGGACTGCTCGCCGGGGTGGCCGCCGCTGCCCGCGTGCAGCAGCTTCAGGGACGCGAAGGTCTCGGCGAGCGGCGACAGCAGGAAACGGCTGCCGGCGAGGGTGTCGGCGTTCATCTGCCACCAGCCCATGGGCGCCCTCCTTTCGCGCGGACGCGAAACCTTACCGCCCAGGCCCTCCGCCGCCCCAGACTCCCCGGCATGCACAGCTACCAGGACCTTTTCCGCACCCCCGAGTTCCGTCCGCTGTTCTTCGGCTCCTGCGCGCAGGTCGCCGCGCAGACCGTCGGCGGGCTCGCGCTCGCCACGCTGGTGTACCGGGCGACGGAGTCCCCGCTGCTGTCGGCCATCAGCATGTTCGGCCCTTCGCTGGCGCAGGTGCTGGGCGCGACCTTCCTGCTGTCGGGCGCGGACCGGCTGCCGCCGCGCGCCACACTGACGGGCGTCTCGCTGGCCTTCGCGGCCGGTACGGCGGTCCTGGCCCTGCCCGGCCTGCCGCTGTGGGCGGTGTTCGCGGTGATCCTCGTGCAGGGCCTGATCGCCTCGCTGGGCGGCGGGGTGCGCTGGGGCCTGCTGAACGAGATCCTCGCCAAGGAGGGCTATCTGCTGGGCCGTTCGGTCTTCAACATGATGAACGGGCTGGTGCAGATCGCCGGATTCGCCCTGGGCGGCGCCCTGGTGGCGCTGCTCGACCCGCGCACGACGCTTGTCCTCGCGGCCCTCCTGTACGCCCTCTCGGCGCTGGTGATCCGCGCGGGTCTGACGGCCCGCCCGCCCCGCGCCGCCGGCCGCCCCTCGGCCGCCGCGACCCGGCGCACCAACGCCCTGCTGTGGTCCTCCCGTCCGCGCTGCCAGGTCTATCTGGCGCTGTGGATACCCAACGGCCTGGTCGTCGGCTGCGAATCCCTCTTCGTCTCCTACGACTCCGGTTCCGCGGGCACGCTCTTCGCCTGCGCGGCACTCGGCATGCTGGCCGGGGACGTGCTGGTCGGCCGCCTGCTGCGCCCGGAGCGCAGGGCGAGGCTCGGCCACCCGCTGCTGTTCCTGCTGGCCGCCCCGTACACCCTCTTCCTCCTCCGGCCGTCGCTGCCGCTCGCCGCCGCCCTCGCGGCCGTCGCCTCGGTGGGCTTCGGCGCGAGCCTCGTCCAGCAGGAACACCTGATGGCGCTCACCCCCGAAGGACTCGCGGGCCACGCGCTCGGTCTGCACTCCGCCGGCATGCTCACCATGCAGGGCGTGGGCGCGGCCCTGGCGGGCACGGTCGCCCAACTCACCTCACCGGCAACGGCGATGGCCACGATGGCGGCGGCCTCCCTGGCGGTCACCGCGGCCCTGGTGTCGGCCGGACGCCGGCTCCCGCGCGAGCGGCCCGCACCGGTGGGCCGGGGCGAGTCGGTGTAGAAATCGGGCACAAGTGGCCGGAGTTCACGGATTCACCGTCGCGGCGATCGGGCACAGTCCTGGAGTGCGGCCACTGGAGACGTGAGCGGCGAGGGGGAGCGGGTGGCGTTACCCGGGCGTGGGACGCGGAAGAGCATCGTGGTGCTGTGCGTCCTCATCCTTCTTGTGGGCAGCCCCTGGGTACAGGACCGCTTCCTGGACCTCTATGTCGAGGAGTACGACAACAAGTCCGTGCGGTGGCTGGTCGAGGCGGCGTTCGTCCCCGGGTGGGGGTTCTCGCCCGACGAGTACCGCGAGGTGTCCTGGCTGGTCGTCACCGACGTCAGCACGCTCGTACTGATCGTGTCCTTCGTCTTCTTCGCGTCCCGGCTCACCGCGCGCGGCACCTCCGGTTGGCTGCGCGCGCCGGCCGCCGGGCTGCTGGCGTCGGAGGTCACGGCCCTGGTGCAGTGGCAGCTGTTCCGGACCTTCGTCGACGACGACATCGTGCTGAGCGCCGACGGTCTGCGCGGCTACCTGATGGGTCCTGCGCTGGTCTTCGGGCTGGCGACGGGTGGGCTGCTCGCCCTGCTGACGGTGGGGCCGCGCCGGTTCCGCGTCGCGCCGCCGGTCGCGGGGGCGTTCCGTGCGAGGAAGGGAAACCGCGCCATGACCACGGGTCCGCTGCACATGCCGGTCGGGCGCGTACGGGGTGACGTCACCCGGTACCTGTGCACCGCCGCCCATGTGGACGAGGCGTTCGCCGAGCGGGTGGTGGAGGAGGTGCTGGCCGACGAGGCGGGCGCGGTGGCGCCCTCGCCGGACGTCGACCTGGTGGCGGTGGCCCAGCACTGCCTGGCCGCCAAGGAGGCCCGCTATCTGCGCGACCTGCGGGTGACCGCGGCGTTCGCGGCGGTGGCCGTCGTGGCGCCGCTGTGGGTCCTGTTCCCCGCCTTCGCGCTGGGGGTCGTCTCGGCCGCGGGCAGCACACGGCCCAGCCTGGCCACCCGCGGCAGCCATCTGCCCGCGAGCCGGGTCATGGTGACCGCCGTGGTGCGGGCCGCGGTGGTCGTCCTGTGCGCCTTCCCGCTCGGCTACGCGATCTCCGCGCTGCCCGTGCCCGGCTTCGTCGGCTGGCTGCTGGGCGGTTATCTCGCCGGAGTCCCGGCGGTGCTGGTCTCGCTCGGCGCGACGGCGTACGCCTACGTCACCGTCGCCCGGCACGATCTCGCGACCGACCGGCGGCTGCGGTCGACCATGACGGGCGAGCGGTTCTACCGGCAGCCCCTGCCGGCCGTACCGGCGCGGCCGTGGATCGCGGCCCGGCTGGCCGCCCTGAAGGACGCGAGGGACGGGAACGTCACCGTCTACAGCGGCTACAGCCCGTTCCTCGGATACGCCGCGACCGCCTCCAACTGGTCGGTCGCCGTGCCGCTGCTGCCCGCCGAGGAGCCCGTCGACGCCGGTACGGCCGACGAGCCGCGGCCCTTCACCGTGGTCGAACTCATCGCCCACGTACGTGAACAGCTGCGTGCGGTCGGTGCGGGCGGTGCCGCCGACGGTGCGGGCGGCGCCACCGAAGAAGGGCCGGAGACGGCCGAGGCGCTCAGGTCGCTCACCGTCGAGGACCGGATCTTCGTGAGCGGGACGAGTGTCGGCGACGACGGCCGGTTCGTCCTGGACACCCAGATCTCGCCGGCCGCACGGCTGTCGCCGGAGGCCGTCGAGGAGATCATGCTCGGGCCGACGGGGACCGTCCGGCACTGTCTGGCGGTCCATGTGCCGCTGTGGGGCGGGGACGTCGTACCCAGTGTGTTCCTGCACTTCTCCACCGCGGGCCGCACCCTGCACCTGCACTGCGACAACCATGTGCTCGGCCCGGTCGCCGCCGCCTACCACGTCGTGGACCGGCTGCGCGGCCCGCTGAGCGCCCAGGGACAGCGCGGGGTGCTGGTGACGGCCGTCGCCCGCACCGCCCGGACGTTCTTCCGCGCCCCCCTCGACGCGCTGCGCCACGCCCGCTTCGAGACCCGGCACACCCGGCGGATGGTCGACGAACTCACCGCGATGGAACAGGACCCGGTCTACGACTACGGCGCCCGGCTGAGCATCCGGGAGATCGCGATGAGCCCCAACTACCACAACTACTTCCAGGTCGTGGACGCGGCGCGGATCACCGCCGCGGTCGAACGCCACACCCTCGCCGCGATCCGTGAGTTCCTCGACGCGCGCGGCTACGACATCACCGACTTCCGCACCCAGCAGCAGACCATCCTCAACCAGGGCCTCATCCAGCAGGGCGGCATGAGCATCATCGGCAACCAGGCGATCGGGTCCGGGGCGAGCGCCAACCAGCACGTGGGCGGCAAGCCCGCACCGGCCGCCCCCACGAAGTAAGGAGCGTCCCATGGGCAACGACGACCCCCGCCCCGGCGACCCCCGCCACGACCCGCCCGTCAACAACGGCCTCGTGATCAAGGGCGGCACCCACTACGTCGGCAACCAGGCGATCGGCCACCGCGCCCAGGCCTTCTCCGGCTCGGTCGCCTTCCAGCCGCCGAGCACCGAACAGGCCGCCAGAACGGCCGAACTCCTCGCCCGCGTCGAGCAGTTGCTGGAGGAGCACCGCGACGCCCTCGCCGACCCCGAGGCCACGACCCGCGAACTGCGCCGTCTGCGCGAGGAACTGGACGAGGAGGAACCGCAGCCGACCGTCCTGCGCCGGGCCCTGGACCGGCTGACGGAGTTCGTCCAGCCGGTGACCCCGCTGGCGGTGGCGGTGGGGGAGCTGACACAGACCGTACGCGGGGCGCTGGGCGCCTAGGGCGTGTTTCGAAAGTCCCGCCTGCCGAGCGACGCCGAGAGCACGCACCGGACGCCGCTCGGCCCGCCCTCCGGGCGGACGACGGGACTTTCGAAACCCGCCCTAGGCCGGAACCGTCACTCCTGCTCCTCCTTGACGCGGACCACCGCCACCGTGATGTTGTCCGGGCCGCCCGCCTCGATCGCGGTGCGCCACAGCTCGAACGCGGCCCGGCCGTCGTCGTGTTCGCGCATCACCGCGTCGAGCACGTCCGGCGGCACCGGGTCGGTCAGCCCGTCCGTGCACAGGAGATAGCGCTCGCCGGGCACCAGGGGTACGGCCGTGACATGCGGGTCGACGGGCCGGAAGCCGGTGCTGCCGCCCAGGCACTGGGTGACCACGGACGTGGTGCGCCGGCCCGGCTCCGGCGGCGGGCTGTCGTCGACGCTCACCTGGCGCAGCCCGTCCTCCTCGTCGAAGGCGAAGACCTGGCTGTCGCCCACGTTGAACACCAGCAGCTCGTCGCGGAGGACCACCAGGCCGGCGACGGTCGTCCCCATGGCCTCCAGATCGCCCCCGCGGTCGCCGCCCGCCGCCTCGTACACCGCGCGGTTGCAGCTGTTCAGGGTCTCGCGCACGGCCTCCTCGTTGTGCAGCGCGGGACCGCCGGTCGCGAGCAGCCGGGCGACCAGGGCGCTGGCCACCTCGCCGCCGGGATGCCCGCCGAGCCCGTCCGCGACGGCGACGACCAGGGGTGTGGCGAGCGGGAAGAACAGTGTCTGCGGGCTCTCGGTCACCGTGGCGCACAGCGTCCAGGGGCCGACGACAAGACTGTCCTCGTTCCGGTCGCGCAGCAGCCCGGGATGGCTCAGCGCACTCACCGCGACGACCTGCGCCATGGAGCGGTTCCGCCTTTCCTCAGCGCGGGCGACTTCCGCCCGCTTGTCCCTCCGCTTCCAGTGTGCGCCCGGAATGATTCGCTTCGCATGATTGACCGCGTACGGTCAGGCCGCGATCCTGGAGCGAAGGGCTGAACGCAGGGCACGTCCGTGAACGGCGTGCCCGGTCCGTGTCCGGTCCGACGAAGGTACACAAGCAAGGCACTGCTCGTCCTGAACCCCCCACGCAGGAAGCAGGAAACAGACATGCAGGAGACACAGGAGATCCAGGAACGCCACCAGACCCCCGCCGTCACGGCGGAGACCGGCTGGCGGTCCCCGGAGTACGAGATCGTCGAGACCGCGCTCGAAGTGACGGCGTACCGCCTGGCCACGCGCTAGTCACGGCGCCGTGCTGCTGCGCGTGCTCGGCACCGCGGCGGGCGGCGGACTGCCCCAGTGGAACTGCGCGTGTCCCGGCTGTGCCGGGGCACGCGCCCACCCGGAGCGGCGCCGCCGTCACGCGTCCCTCGCCGTCAGGGTGGACGCCGGCCGCTGGTACATCGTCAACGCCACCCCCGACATCGGCGACCAGATCGAGGACACCCCCGCACTGCACCCGGGCCCCGGCGCCCGGCAGAGCCCGCTCGCGGGCGTGGTCCTCACCGACGCCGAACTCGACCACACCCTCGGCGTGGCGCGGCTGCGCGAGGCGGACGCGGTGGAACTCGTCGCCACCGCGCCGGTCCGCGAGGCGCTGCTGGCCGGGCCACGCCTCGGCGCGGTCCTCGGCCCGTACACCGACCTGACCTGGCGGGAACTGGGCGCGGACCACCTCGCCCTCGGCCCGGAACTCCGGGTCACCGCCGTCCCCGTCGCCGCCAAACGCCCCCGCTACGCGGCCGGCACCGGCGCCGACGACCCGCACTGGGTGGTCGCCCTCGTCCTCACCGAACCGGCCACCGGCACATCCCTGCTCTACGCCCCCGCCCTCGCCGCCTGGCCGCCCGCGCTCCAGGAGGCCGCCGAGGCCGCCGACTGCGTGATCGTCGACGGCACCTTCTGGGACGAGGACGAACCCGTGCGCACCGGTATCTCCGCGAAGACCGCGACCGGCATGGGCCATCTCCCGATCAACGGGCCCACCGGCACCGCGCGCCGCCTCACCGGCCTGGCCGCCCGCTGCCTGTACACCCATCTCAACAACACCAACCCCCTGACCGACCCGGACGACGACCGGCACAAACAGCTGGCCGACCGGGGTCTCGCGGTCGCCGCCGACGGAATGGTCATCGAGCTGTGACGACAACACCCTTACGGGACACCCCCACCGACCAGGAACCCTGGAGCGGTCCCGAGTTCGAGGAACGGCTGCGCGCCGTCGCCACCACCCGCTACCACGACCGGCACCCCTTCAACGTCCGTATGCACCACGGCGACCTGACCCCCGCCGAACTGCGCCGCTGGATCATCAACCGGTTCCACTACCAGCGGCACATCCCCGTCAAGGACGCCCTGATCCTCGCCAAGTTCGACGACCCGGCCCTGCGGCGCATGTGGCTGCGGAGAATCGTCGACCACGACGGCGTACGGGAGGGCGAGGGCGGCATCGAACGCTGGCTGCGGCTCGGCGAGGCCGCCGGGATCGACCGGACCCGGCTCGCCTCGGCCACCGAGGTCCTGCCCGGCGTACGCCTCGCGGTCGACGGCTACGTCAATCTGTGCCGCCTCGGCACCCCGCTGGAGGCCGTCGCCGCGTCCCTCACGGAGCTGTCGGCGCCCGGCATCATGCGGACCCGTATCGCCGCCTTCGAGCAGCACTACCCGTGGATCGAGCGGGAGGGGCTGGTGTACTTCCGCACCCGCGTGGGACAGGGCAGCCGGGACAGCGCGGAGGCGCTGGAGCTGGTCCTGCGCTGGGCGCGGAGCCGGGAGCAGCAGGAACGGGCCGTGGCGGCACTGGTGTTCAAGTGTGACGTGCTGTGGTCGCTGCTGGACGCGGTGGACGGCGCGGGGGAGCGGTCGTGAGCGACGCGGACTGGCGTCCGGAGCTGAGCCGTTCCGTCATGCTCCGGCACGACCGGGTCCGTGACACCGACCTGCTGCTGATGCCGGAGCGGGTGGTGGTGCTGCACGGCAGCGCGGCCGCCGTCCTACGGCTCTGCGACGGCGAACACACCCTCACGGCGATCGTCGCGGAACTGTCCGAGGCGTTCCCCGGAGCGCCGGTCGGGACGGAGGTCCCGGAATTCCTGGGCCGGGTACGCAAGGAGGGCTGGGTCCGATGACCACCGCCCCCGTCGCCCCGCCCTGGGCGCTCCTCGCGGAACTCACCCACGGCTGCCCGCTGCACTGCGCCTACTGCTCCAACCCCGTCGAACTGGTCCGCAGATCCGCCGAGTTGAGCACCGGCGAGTGGACGGACGTGCTGCGGCAGGCCGCGGACCTGGGCGTCGTACAGACCCATCTCTCGGGCGGTGAACCCCTCCTGCGGCGCGACCTCCCGCAGATCGTCGCGGCGGCGGACGGCGCCGGCATCCACACCCAGCTGGTCACGAGCGGAGTGGGCCTGACCGGGCAACGCCTCTCCTCACTGGTCGAACACGGCCTGCGGAGCGTGCAGTTGTCCGTCCAGCACGCGGAACCCGAGGCGTCCGACCGGATCGCCGGACACCGTTCCTTCGCCGCCAAGCGCAGGGCGGCGACGCTGGTCCGCGAGGCGGGGCTGCCGCTGGGCCTGAACGTCGTACTGCACCGCGACAACCTGGACTCGGTCGGCGCGCTGCTCGATCTCGCCCAGGACTGGGGAGCCGAACGGATCGAGCTGGCGAACACCCAGTTCTACGGCTGGGCGCTGACGAACCGGGACCAGCTGCTGCCGGAGCGGGAGCAGCTGGAGGCGGCGCGGGCGGTGGTCGAGGCGCGCCGCTCGGCGACCGCGGACCTGGACGTGGTGTGGGTGGTCCCGGACTACGTCGACGGAACGGCCAAGCCCTGTATGGGCGGTTGGGGCGCGGTCTCCCTCACCGTGGCCCCCGACGGCACGGTCCTGCCGTGCCCGGCCGCGGCGGTCCTGCCCGCCCTGGACCCCCCGAACGTCAAGGACCGTTCCCTGGAGTGGGCCTGGTACCACTCACCCGCGTTCAACCGCTACCGCGGCACCGGCTGGATGCCCGACCCCTGCCGCTCCTGCGACCTGCGCGACACCGACCTCGGCGGCTGCCGCTGCCAGGCCTACGCCCTCACGGGCGACGCGGCCCGTACGGACCCGGTGTGCTCGCTGGCCCCGGACCACGGGGTCGTACGGGCCCTGGTGGACGCGCCGCGAGGGGTCACGGCGGGGCCGACGCCTCGCTCCTTCCGGCCCGCACCACCTCCCTGAAGTCCTGGACCACCTCCCTGAAATCCCGCACCACCTCCCTGAAATCCCGTACCACCCCATGACGTTCCACAGCATTCCCCACCCCCCACCTGGAGGACCGATGCGAACGACTCACGAGCGACCCCGTGCCCGCAGGGCGGTCAGGACACCGGCGGCGCTGACGGCGGCCGTACTGCTGGCCGGGCTCACCGGACTGGGTACGGCCGAGGCGCGTGAGGCCGCCCCGGCGGGCGTGCCGACGGGCGTCAGCAACCTCACCACCGGGCTGACCGTCCCCTGGGGCGTCGCCTGGGTGCCGGACAACTCGCACGCCCTGGTGACCGAGCGGGACGACTTCCGCGTCTGGAAGGTCACCCCGACCGGCCAGAAGACACAGGTCGGCACCGTGCCCAACACCGTGACCACCGGCGGTGAGGGCGGCCTGATGGGCGTCGCCGTCGACCCCGACTGGGCCACGACCCGGCACGTGTACTTCATGCACACCGCCGCCGAGGGCAACCGGATCGCGCGGATGACGTACAACGGCACCACACTCACCAACTACACGGTGATCCTCCAGGGCATCGCCAAGGCCCGCTACCACAACGGCGGCAGGCTCGCCTTCGGCCCCGACGGCTACCTCTACGCCACCACCGGCGACGCCCAGAACACCGCGAACGCGCAGAACCGCAACTCCCTCAACGGCAAGATCCTGCGGATGACCAAGGCGGGCCAGCCGGCCCCCGGCAACCCGTTCGGCAACCTCGTCTACAGCCTCGGCCACCGCAACCCGCAGGGCATCGCGTGGGACCGCAACGGCCGGCTGTGGGAGGCGGAGTTCGGCGACACCCGCTTCGACGAGCTGAACCTCATCAAGTCCGGCGCCAACTACGGCTGGCCCACCTGCGAGGGCACCTGCTCCGTCGCCGGCATGACCAACCCGAAGAAGACCTGGACGACCGGCGAGGCCTCCCCGAGCGGGATCGCCATCGCCGACAACGTCGTCTACATGGCCGCCCTGCGCGGCCAGCGCCTCTGGCACATCCCGATCACCGGCGACACGGAGAACGTGGGCACGGCCACCCCGTACTACGTCGGCACGTACGGCAGGCTCCGCACGCTGACGAAGACCCCTGGCCAGGAACAGCTCTGGCTCACGACCACGAACGCGGACGCGAACGGGGGCCAGCCGGACGGGGCGGACCGCGTCCTGCGGGTGACCCTGGGCTGACGGGGATACGAAGCGGCGCGCCGACCCGGGAGGATCGGCGCGCCGTTGTGCCGGGGTGACCGGGGTCCGATCAGTTGTCCCGCGAGGGACTGGGCGTGCCGGCCCGGGGCTCCAGCACCACCACCGCCGTCTCGGACGGCCGCCGAGCCGCCAGGGCGTCGAAGTTGTTGTCGATCTCGCGCCAGCGGGCCCAGAGCCGCTCGCGTTCCTCGCCGGTGGCGGCACGGCCGTACACCTGCCGTGGCCCGTCGACGAGTTGGACGGTCACCTCGGGGTGGGCCTGGAGGTTCAGCCACCATGCGGGCTCCGCGGCCCCCCACCCGTTCATGGCGAGCGTGACCAGATTCGGCCCGTCCTCGAAGTACCCGACGATGCTCATACGCTGCTGTCCGGTACGGCGCCCGATGGTCGTCAGTCGCAGCGTGCCCCATTTGCCGGGCCGCGGCCGCCACAGCCCGACCCGGCCCCGGAACACCCGGTAGATGCTCCGGTGCGTCACCCAGGCGAGACGGATGAACCAGCGGGGCGGCAGACGCGGCGATCCGGCCCGTTGCTCGGCGGACATGGTGAACCCCCCACATTCCTGACCGGCACCGGTCACGCGCCCGACGCCGGGCCCTGTCCGGCGGACCCTAGCGGCAGCGGTCGGTGCCGGAAAGAGGCCGGGAGGAGAACGGGCCCGTACTTCAGCGGTCGTGCCCCGCGATGGCGTCCAGGGTGTGCAGCGTCTCCGCGGACAGGCCGATCGAGGCGGCGGCGATGTTCTCCGCGAGGTGGGCGCGGGTGGAGGTGCCGGGGATCAGCAGCATCGTGGGGGAGCGGTGCAGCAGCCACGCCAGGGCGATCTGGCGCGGAGTGGCGTCGAGTCCGGCCGCCACCTTCTCCAGCTCCGCGGCCTGGAGCGGCCGGAACCCGCCCAGCGGCCAGAACGGCACAAACGCGATGCCCTGCTCGGCGCACCGGTCCACCAGGGCGTCGTCCTGGCGGAAGGCGACGTTGTAGTGGTTCTGCACGGCGACCACCGGCGCGATCCGCCGCGCGGCCTCGACCTGCTCCGCGCTGACGTTGCTGACACCGAGGTTGCGGATCAGCCCCTGCTCGCGCAGCTCGGCCAGCACCGTGAACGGCTCGACGATGTCGGCCGCCTCCAGGGTGTCGGTCATCCGCAGGTTCACCAGATCCAGTACGTCCAGCCCCAGATGGTCGAGGTTGTCGTGGACCGCCTGCACCAGCTCCGGCCGCGACACCGCGGCGGGCCACCCACGCTCCGCCGTCCGCCGGGCCCCGACCTTGGTCGCGATGCGCAGACCGTCGGGATACGGGTGCAGCGCCTCGCGGACCAGCTCGTTCACGACGTACGGCCCGTAGTAGTCACTGGTGTCGAGATGCGTGATCCCCGCCTCCGCCACGGCCCGCAGCACGGCCAGCGCCTCGTCCCGGTCGCGCGGCGGCCCGTAGGCCATGGGCCCGGCCAGCTGAAGCGCCCCGTAACCGACCCGGGTCACACTCAGGCTCTCGGACAACCGCAGACTGCCACCTGGTAGTACGTCGCCCATGGCGACCTCCTCACTGAGAACACGGCCGGAGAGGACGCCACCCGGACGCCCACCCCATGTGTCCAACAGTGCGTCCACGATCACGAGGGCAACAGTCAGGGCGGCGACAGACGGGCCGAACCTCCATCGAGGGCGTCTTATGGGCCCCGATTCTCCACACCGCGAGGTCATACCCAGGTCTGACCTCGCGGTTCAACTCCTGGTCCGACGTGCCGCGGAGGCGGCGACGGCATTGTCGTCGGCATGACGAACACAGTGACCTCCACGGCCGTCCCGGCCGCGACGATCGGCGCCCGGCTGCGTGGCGCGCTGCCCGTGGAACGGTGGGAGAACACCGGCTTTCCCGGACGCTGGGTGGGCGGCACCGCCATGGTGCTCGGCCCGCTCCTGATGCTGGCCGGCGCGTTGCTGCGGGCCCGCTTCCCCTTCTTCTACCCCGACCAACTCGCCGCGTACGAACGGCATCCCGTCCTGATGTCCACCGCGTACGGCCTCTTCGCCGCGGGTGGTCTGCTGCTCTGGCCCGCCGTGGCCGTGGTGGCCGCACGGATCGGTGCGCGCAGCGCCGGCTGGGGACTGTGGGGCGGAGTGCTGGTCGTCTTCGGCCTGTTCGCCCGCGCCTTCCACGCCGGGGTGGACCATCTGGCCTTCCAGCTGGTGCGTTCCGAGGGGGCCGGGCCCGCCACCGACGCGGTCACCGCCGGCTACGGCGCCTTCCATGTCTTCGCCACGCTGAACCTCGCCATCCTCGCCGGATGGATCGTCCTCGCCCTGGGGGCCTGGCGCACCCGGGTGCTCGGCCCGGTCCGCGCTGCCGCCCTCGGCCTCATGGCGGCGCTGCCCCTCGGCGTGCTCAAGGGGACCACGCCCCTGTCGCTGGTGGCCCTGGCGGGGCTCTGCGCGGCCCTGGTCCCCCTGGGCCTGGCGCTGCTGCGCGAAGGACCCCGTCCCGGCCGGGCGGCGGTGCTGCGCTGGGTGCCGCTGACCCTGGTGACGCTGGGGCTGATGGTGCTGCTCGGACAGGCCGGTTGAATGTACGCGTACAGGTACGGTCGGACCATGAAGCCCAGGCGGCAGCGCCATCTCCACGCCCTCGACCTCGCCGTGGCCCTGGCACTGACCGCCGTGTACCTCGGCTTCGCCCGGCTGACCGCCGCCGACGACGGCCAGCCCGTCTACACCGGCCCGCTCTGGCTCGGCTGTCTGATCGCCGCCGCGGTCGGCCTGCCGATCGCCGTACGCCGCCGTTGGCCGCTCGCGGTCCTGGCGACCGTGCTGGCCGCGCTGGCGACGGCATCGCTGCTGGACATCCCACGTGAGCCGTACGCCGCCGCCGGGCTCGCCGCCTACCTCGTCGCACTGGCCGAACCCGTCCGCCGGTCCGTGCCCGCCCTCGCGGTGACGCTGGCGGGGGCGGGCGGTGCCGTGTATCTCGGCGAGGCGGTGGTCACTCCCGCCGACGACGGGCGGGGTGCCGTCGGAGTGGCCGCTCTTGTGCTCCTGGTGATCGGCGGGGCCTGGGGCGCCGGATTCACCGTGCGCCGCCGCCGGGCCGGCGTGGCCCGCGAACAGCGGCGCCGGTCGGAGCAGGCGCTGACCGAGGAACGCCTGCGGATCGCCCGGGAGTTGCACGACATCGTCTCGCACAACCTCAGCCTGATCGCCGTCAAGGCGGGCGTCGCCGGGCATGTGGCGGAGGCCGATCCGGGGGAGGCGCGGGCCGCGCTCAAGGTCATCGAGGAGACGAGCCGGTCCGCGCTCGCCGACATGCGGCGCACGCTGGGCGTGCTGCGTACGGAGGGCGCGCTGCGTACGGAGGGCGTGCTGAGTATGGAGGGCGCGCCCCTGGGGCCCGCGCCGGGCCTGGACCGCCTCGACGCGCTCGCGGAGGAGGCGACACGGGCGGGAGTGGACGTCGACCTGAGGGTGCGCGCCGTGGATGCCCTGGCGGAGGGAACCCAGCTGACCGTCTACCGCATCGTCCAGGAGTCCCTCACCAACGCGGTCCGGCACGCGGCCCCGACGAACTGCCGGGTCACGGTAGAGGCGGACGATCAGGAGATCCGCATCGAGGTCGTGGACGAGGGCCCACGGTCCGCACGTACACATCCCGTCCGCGAACTACCGGGCGGACACGGCCTCCTGGGCATGCGCGAACGGGTGATGATGTACGGCGGCAGCTTCGAGGCGGGCCCCCGGAGGGAGGGCGGCTTCGCCGTGTCCGTCCGTCTGCCCGCCGAAGGGAACCAGTGAACACGACCGACGTCCCCCCGGTCCGGGTACTGATCGCCGACGACCAGGCGATGGTGCGCGGCAGCTTCCGGGTCCTCGTCGACCACACACCCGGCATGACAGCCGTGGGCGAGGCCGCGAACGGAACCGAGGCCGTCGAACTCGCCCGCCGCGAGAAGCCGGACGTCGTACTGATGGACATCCGTATGCCGGACCTCGACGGCATCGAGGCGACCCGCCGGATCTGCGCGGACCCGGCACTGTCCGGCGTCCGTGTCCTCATCCTCACCACGTTCGACCTGGACGAGTACGTCTACGCCGCCCTGCGCGCCGGCGCCGCGGGCTTCCTGCTCAAGGACACCCCGCCGACCGAGGTCCTCACGGCCGTCGGCGTCGTCGCCGCGGGCGACGCACTCCTCGCCCCCTCGGTGACCCGCCGTCTGATCGCCGAGTTCGCCCGCCGCCCGGAGCCCGCGCGCCCACCCAGCCGCTCCCTGGACGGCGTCACCGACCGCGAGTTGGAGGTACTCGGCCTGATCGCCCGGGGACTGTCCAACACGGAGATCGCAACACATCTCCACCTGAGCCAGGCCACGGTGAAAACCCACATAGGCCGCCTACTCACCAAACTGACCGCCCGCGACCGGGCCCAGCTGGTGATAGTCGCCTACGAAACGGGCTTGGTGGGCACCCACCGCACAACGTGAGCGGCCCCTGCCGCCCACAAGAACGACAGGGACCACCACCCGGTATTTCTCTGTGCCCCCGGCAGGATTCGAACCTGCGACACCCGCTTGAGGAGTGAGATCGAATTCTTGCCGGGGGGCCTGGCGCTGCCGAGCAGCGAGTGGTCAGATCTGTCCGAGGTCGATCTCCACCGGGAATGGGGCCGCTACCTTGATGACGCCGGTGAACACGTCTCCGTCCCGGTAGGTCTTCGTCGCGGGGTCGAGCACGTAGGTGTAGACGAGAGGAACGCCTGTCGCGGCCTGCTCGGTCCGCCAGTAGAAGGCGATGCCCGCCTTGGCGTACTGGTCGACCTTCACGATCCGGTCGGTGGTCTCCGAACCTGGCGACACCACCTCCGCGACCAGCAGCACGTGCTCAGGGCGGGTGGGGGTGATGTCGATCGTGTCTGCGCGGTACACAACGACGTCAGGGCGGCGATTGGTGAGCGGAACGTCCTGAAGCCGGACGTCGAAGTCCGTGTCGGCGTTCCACTCCGGGCCCGCGGCGGCATCCAGGGCGTTCGCCAGAATCCGGGCGAGCCGGTTGTGCCGCTTGGACGCACTCGGACTCACGACGACCATCCCGTCCACGATCTCGATCCCGGCGCACTGCTCCTCGGACCAGGACTCGTACTCCTCCGCCGTGATCTGCTCATGCATCCACGCCGGGGCCACCATCTCGGCCGTCATGAAGCACCTCCCGGACACTGTTGCTGCGGGCCCGATCCCGCTGGATTCAGCGTACTGTCCGCCGTCCGTCGGCATGCTGATCTCGCTCACGCCCTTCCCCGTCGGCCGCCATCCGACCAGCGAGCCCTCGACAGTCAGGAACCGGCGCGGTGGACTTCTCATCAGGAGATCGGAGCAGACCAGCGGCGCCACTGACCTGGTGGCCACACCGGTGAGCGCCGCACCACCCGGCGACGTGAACCGTCGCGGAAACCCTGGGCCGCGGACGCACCCGGGAGACCTGGCCGGGCCAGGTCCGGACAGTCGTCGCAAACTTCGCTCCGCAGTGCCCGCTCCCTGAAGCGGCGGACCTGGCGATCAACGAGACCGCGGCCCGGCTCGTACCGCGAAGCCATGCCACCTCCCAGAACACCGCTTTTGAAGCGGAACTCGAGCCCGCCGACGCGGAGGAGCCCGACACGGAATCCGTGCCGAACGGTGTTGATCCGTTGGGAGACGCTCGGGAGATCAACTCCCCGTCCGCTCACGCAAACGGCCCCGGACGAGGAGTCCGGGGCCGAATAGGACGCCTCCCTGAAGGAGAAACCCCAGGTCAGCGGCGTAATGCGTTGTGCCCCCGGCAGGATTCGAACCTGCGACACCCGCTTTAGGAGAGAGGCGGGGAGTGGGGGCGCTGACCTGGGGCTTCGATACCTGGTGTAGCACCCCGCAACTGGCTTCCACGACACCCTCATTGACCGCGGCTGACCCCTGCATCTGGCACGGCAGTGGCACGAGCCTCAGCCGATGACAGTCAGCCACAACGGTGGGCGCGCCGACCGTCCACGCACGCGTATGCCTCGCTGCACCCCCACCTGCCCTAACCACGCTACTGGCGTGTCGTCGACCAGAACACTTCGCGACGGGCGGACGTGACAAGGGTGGGGCCCTAACAACCTGGCAAACGGCTCGGCTGCGGCCTCTCAGGCTTGGAGTGCTTTCGTCGTGGTTCCCGGTGTCGGCGCTCGGTCGGGGATGGAGCAGCGCACACGGATTTCATGGTCGTCTGGCGGGTCATGCATCGAAGTGGCACACGAAACAGTATCCGGCAACAGTAGACAGGGCGTGATCCTGCACAGGATGCAGAAATCATGCAATACCTAGATCGTTATACATGCCCGTAAACCGCAGCTTGGGTGCCGCAGTCAGATGTGGCAAATTTCGCTCTCGAATAGCCCACGCCTTTGCCATCCCCTTCTCAAGCGCATTTTTGCAGTCGTCGAGGCTCATTTTAGAAATTCCCCAAGCGTCTGCCAGTCGCCGCTGGCGCAAGAAGTATGATTTTGCAGTTTCGCTGAGGTCAAGAAGATGACCCAACGTCTCCGCAGCTCGGACGCCCGTAGCGAACTCTTCCGTCGATTCTCTCTGATTCATTGATGCCATGGTTCCGCCTACGGCTGCAAGCGCGATTTCAATGTGGCGAGATCCGGGAGATTTATTTCCCTGCAAATCCGCTAGTGAAATCGACGAGAGCCAGATGGAAATTGCCGAATTTCCTAGTGTGCCCTCCGCGGTTGACCATTCTCTATAGAATACTCTTTCCTTATTTGAAAGGTTCCGATCTCGCATCGAAGGGAGCCTCTTGGAAGCGTTCTCTGAAATGAAAGCCGCTTCATCGGCCTGATCTGTCTCGCGAAGAATATGCGCCAGATTGTGGATGTAGCCCAGAGAATTCTGCTCCTCGGTTACGGCCGTCCTAGCCACTGCAACAGCGACATCCGGCCGAGATTTCTCAAAGAAGCGACATAGGTTAGGATATTTTTCGTAGTCCCGAATAAAGTGATGTCGCCCGACGCGCATGGCGGATTGTACCAACCTGCTGTATGTTTCTGCAAGATTTACGTCAAGCTGTTCCACGACAGTAAGACAAGCTTCAGCAATCAGCCTATGGCGGGTTAGTACACCGCCTCCCCCCATCGTAACTGCAGCCTCATCGCGGAGAGGAATTACGATTTCACTCATGATGCGGGAAGTCGGCACGCTAAGTGTCTCTGCGAGAATACTTGGCGTGAGTTGAAGACGCGCCAAATGTGCAGCCGCGATATAAAGGAAGGCGCTAGACAAGGTAGGACCTGAAGTGGTTCTCTGAGCGGCGAGAGATCTCATCAAATGTCTCACTCGATCCGTGAAGTAATCCCCATAGCGCACACGAATCATTCCACCAAGGAGGGCGCCGTCCTCTACGGTTGCCTCTTCGCGAGTGGCCCTGATGAGTTCCGCCACCCGCGCGTCACCATTTTCCCAATCGGCAAGGCGGCCAAGCCCCTTTTCGCCATGTTGGCCCCAAGCGGCAACTACTAGCTCGGCGTCAGCTTCATCCAACCCTCTTAGATAGGTTTTTCTGTAACCGACATTTATCATCCACGGATATGCATCACCTTGGTTATTGGCCCAATCGATCGTTCGAGCAACTGCGACGTAGGAAATGTCAGGGCGTTTGACTTTGCTGATGACTTGGAATAGATCGCTGACGATTTCTTCTGCATCGTCACTAAAGAGGATGTAATGCCTACCAGCAGGTAGTGATTGCACAAGTCGCACATCGAGGCCTGCGCCTGGAGATCTCCACAGCACCAAGGAATCGGGTGAAGATCGGGCAATATCAGCTGCACATTGCATGGCAACTGTTGTCTTTCCCTCGCCGCTTGCCCCATGAATGAGCCGCAGCCGCCCCACGGGTGATCCTGGCGAGTAATCCATAAGTTCCGTCGCCAGAGCTTTGGACACACCACGCTGTGGAAGACCTCCACTGACGATGTCACCCCATGTGGGGGGACGTCCATCGAAGTATGTCAGAATTTCCTGTTCGGAATAATTGGAAGAGGCTCGCTCTAGGAAATCGACATCTACGCGGAGCCAGTCTTGTTCTAGCACTGACATCACCTCAAGGTTGAATTATTCGCCTAAGGATTGTATCGATACCGTTAGGCCAGCCGAAGGCTGGCTACGTTCTTCTGATCTCCCCGGAAATCGGCCCATGAAACCGTACATTTAACTTGCGTGGCGCTTGCGAGACTAGCGGAAATTTGAAAGCGAACTTCACTACGTGGCGCGAGAACCGCAAGATCTGGACCGTCACCTTCTCTTTCAGTGGCGATCTCCCATGGATAGCCACTTGGAGAATCCGCTTCAATCTCGACACGCACATCTCGGGCTGGCCCATGTCCCGTGTTATGCAGGACGAGATACCAATTCCGTCGCCCCGCGCGATCGGCAGAGTCGACGCGCGGCCATACCTCTGCAATCGGTTCTTCTTCTCTTTGGTCGTACTGCAATTGGAAGTCGTTCCTGGCTTCTTCTCGCGAGACAGTCGCCACCAGAATCGTTTCTACATGGCGAGCTAAGTCGGCGTCATTCGCATAGTCAAGAATCAGAGCTGATGATTCGATTCCTGCAATGTATTCGTTCAGTCGTGTCGCTTGAGCAAAATCAATTGTGCTGGCATCTACGGGACGGCGACATCTGAGGATACCCACGTGTTTTCCGCTCTCGCTGAGCCGGGAGATCTCTTCTGCAGTTCCCGACTCGTGGAGGTCCGTCGGAGTTCCCAATCGATTGGCGAAGATCGCAATACATGCGTCGCACTTGTCGACGAGTTGCCGGTTCAAGATTTTCTGAGGTGGCTGACCAAACTCTGCTGCAGCATGAGTTCCCCAGGAGATTGGCATGACGATTGACCCGAACTGCTCGCCATAAACGCCATTCCACCGGTTGATTGACTGCTGGATGACCAGCAGGTCCGTGCGCGGTACGTCACCGGGAGAGGAGATAAGTAGGCGTCTCACTGAGGCGCTGAAGGCCATGCAAGCTCCTGGTAGCAGTAGTTATCAAGCCCTAGCGGTGAGCCTACCGAAGAGTCGTTCTTGCAGGAGGGGATTCCGTCGCTGTTGTGGACCACAACCCGGTGGGCTAGTGCGTTGACCATGCCCAGTCCTCGGCCGTGTTCGGCGTCCTGGTCCTGGTGCTCGACCTTCGGGGCCCGGCCGGTGCCCCCGTCATCTGTGCCGCTGGCGGTGTGCAGGATCGCGTTCGCGCTCAGTTCGCTCACGATCAGTTCGGCGTCGTCGGCCAGGGGTGAGCCGCGCACGATGTCTCTCGTCCAGCGGCGGGCCCTGCTGACCTCTTCCGGAAACCTGGGCAAGTGAGTCCCCAGACCCGGGCGGTGCTCGTATACTCGTGCATACAAGTTCCTTCGTGCTGGTAGGCCGCCATGTGCAGCGGGTTCGGGCTAGACGAGTTTGACGCCGTCGTGTGCGCGGACGGCCGGCGGGGACATCGCGTCGAGCGCGTCCAGGACGCGAATCGCGTATGCCTCGTCGGCAAGGGTGGTGACTTCTTCACGGGTGGCCCATCGCAGTGCGCGGGTCTCGTCCCCGGTGCTGGGGGTGCCGTCGGCGGCCTGGCAGCGGAAGACCAGGGAGACGATCAGGCCCGTCATGTTCTTGTAGACGCCGGTGAGGGTCGCCGGAAGCGCGATCTTGATGCCGGTCTCTTCGAGGACTTCGCGCTGAAGCGCCTCGGGGAGGGTTTCCTCCCGCTCGACGATGCCGCCCGGGGGCTCCCACTGGCCGTTGTCGCGCCGCTGGATCAAAAGGGCGCGGCCCTGGTCGTCGACGATGACTCCGGCAACGCTCACGGAGTGCGGACGGTCAGCGGTCACGTTCTTCGGCCCTCTCGGATGGCTAGGCTTAACCGTAGCAACAACACTCGCCCACTCGTCTAGATACCTAAAGGAGTACTCGTGACCTCTCTCCCGTCCCTGCTCGGTGGCCTGGATCCCACGAGCGATCGTGCGGTGTTCCGGCAGATCGCCGATCAGCTGCGCGAGGCCATCGACCGTGGGCGATTCAAGGAAGGAGAGAAGCTGCCTTCGGAAGCGGAGCTGGTGGAGCACTACGGCGTATCCCGCATGACCGTCCGCAACTCCTTCTCCGTCCTTCAGGGCGAGGGCCTGGTGCACGCCGAGCACGGGAAGGGCGTGTTCGTCCGGCCCCGGCCGCCCGTGCGGCGCCTGGCCTCCGACCGGTTCGCCCGGCGCCACCGCGAGCAGGGGAAGTCCGCGTTCACCGTGGAAGCGGATGCCGCCGGCAGTCACCCGAAAGTGGACAGTCTGGAGGTCAAGGAAGAGAAGGCCACGCAAGACATCTCCGCCCGCCTCGGGTCGGTGCGGCGCGTGCTTGCTCGACGGCGCCGATATCTGCTCGACGGCCGTCCTGTCGAGTTCGCCACCTCCTACCTTCCCCTCGACATTGCCCGCGGTACGCAGATTGCTGAGCCGAACCCCGGCCCCGGCGGCATCTACGCCCGCCTTGAGGAGCTGGGGCACCACCTCGACCACTTCGAAGAGGAGATCCGGGCCAGGATGCCCTCGCCGTCCGAGGTCAAGACGCTGCACCTCGCGTCCGGTGTGCCGGTGATCCACTTGATCCGTACCGCATACGACACCGAGAAGCGGTCCGTGGAGGTCTGCGACACCGTCATGGCAGCGGACGCCTACGTGCTGTCGTACCAGCTTCCGGCGACGTAAGCGGCGGTGCGCGAGGCCGCTTCCCCGGACTCGTACACACCAACAGGCATACTCGTATAGACGAGTGGGCAAGTTGCGTGTCAGAGTGGTTCGCGTTCCCGGAGTCGACGGGTTCGCAGAGTGTTACTCATCTAGACGAGTAGATATGAAGAAACCTTGCGCGCCATCCGTGTGGAGACCTCGGCCGCGACGATCCTGCTGACCGAGGCGCCCGAGCCCAAGGTCCGCGACCGCCAGACCGGCGAGATCGCCAAGGACGTCAACAGCGGCGAGGCACTGATGACGATCGGCGTCGTCTACATCGAGGAAGGGGAGTCGTCCCTAATCAAGGTCACCATTCCGGAGAGCGGCGTTTCCGAGGGGCTGGCGCTCGGTGCTCCGATCTCGCTGCCCGGCCTGGTGGCGCGGCCGTGGGAGAGCGTATTCAACGGACAGCAGCGTCACGGCATCGCCTACCGCGCCGCCGCCGTCACTCCGGCCCTTTCCCGGCCGCCATGGGAGCCACGGCCTGATGACCGACTTGACAACGCTCCTGGAGGCGGGTGGTCCCGTCGCCGCACTCGGCGGTGGGGCCGCCTACGCCCGGGCCCAGCACCCCGGCATCTACTGGTCCACTGTCGGACTGCCGCTCTCCACGGCCCGGCTGCTCAGCTCGTACAGCTCGGTCATTGAAGCTTGCGGCCTGACCGTCGCTCCGTCCCGGCTGCGGGTCCTCGCGGTCAAGGCCACGAGTCGGCGGGAGGTCCGGCCCGCTCCGCCGCGTCGCGGGATCATTCGGCCTACGTCGACGGGGCTGAGGATTCGTCTGCGGCTGGCGCCTGGGCAGGAACCCGCTGACGTCGCCGCCTCGGCCGAACGGCTCCGGCACGCCTGGGGCGTCCACGCCGTGTATGTGACCACGGTCAAGCCCGGTGTCGTCGAACTTCGGCTCGTCGGCTTCGACGTGCTGCGCAAGGTCCGTATGCCTCGTAAGTCCCCGGCCGGGTTACTGAAAATACCGGTCGCGATGCGGGAGGACGCCACGCCCTTCGTACGCGACTACCGGACCGTTCCCCACCAACTCACCCTCGGCGCCACGCTGTCGGGCAAGTCCATGTACCTGCGCCACCTCGTCGCCGGACTCGCCCGGCAGCCCGTCGCCCTGGTCGGAATCGACTGCAAGCGTGGTGTGGAGCTGGCACCCTTCGCCGCCCGGCTCTCGGCACTGGCCACCGACCCCGAACAGGCCGCCGAACTGCTGCCCGTACTCATCAGGGAAATGGAGGACCGTTACGACCTGATCAAGGCCCGGCAGGGCATCGCGTCGGGCACGCCGGACGAGGAGATTACCTCCGACATCTGGGGCCTGCCCGAGGACGAACGACCCGTGCCCGTCGTGCTATTCGTCGACGAGGTGGCCGAACTCTTCCTTGTTGCCACACGCAAGGACGAGGAACGGCGGGACGAGATGGTCACCCAGCTCATCCGCCTCGCCCAGCTCGGCCGTGCCGCCGGGATCTACCTGGAGGTCTGCGGGCAACGCTTCGGCGCCGAACTCGGCAAGGGCGCGACGATACTGCGGGCCCAGCTCACCGGCCGCGTCTGCCACCGCGTCAACGACGAGGCCTCCGCCAAAATGGCGCTCGGCGACATCGCCCCCGAAGCGGTCTCCGCCGCCTGCGCCATCGGTCCCGAACGGCCCGGCCTCGCCGTCGCCGGTGACACCTTCGGCGGCTGGTCCCGCATCCGCACGCCGTATCTCTCCCTCGGCGATGCCGCCGACATCTGCAACGAGTCGGCTGATCTGGTCCCCGACCTCCCCGCGCTCAAGCCCTCCGGCCCGCCGTGCCCGTACGGCCGGTCAAGTCCCCGGATTCGGCCCCGGCCTCGGTCGTGCAGCCGCGGCCCGTGACCGACTGAGCCGCTAGCCGTTCCTCGCTCCGCCCCGGTCGGTGTGACCGTCTCGCGCCATGTCCCTACCCCTGCCATGCCTCGAACAGGAAGGAGCCTCAGCATGCGCGCCCTGTTGGCCCGTGTCGACGCGGTGCTCGTCCAAGCGGTCATCGCCGCCGCGCTGTCCTTCGCCCACCTGCACGACATCGCCCTTGCGGCCGGTAAGGACGGGTGGAAGGCGTGGGCGTATCCCGTCTCGGTCGACCTGCTGCTCGTCGCCGCCTGGCGCCGACTGCGGACCGGCGAGGCAAAGGCGTCCGGATGGTGCTGGTTCGTCATCGCCCTGACCGCGTCCCTCGGGGCGAACATCGCCACCGCCGGACTGCTCGACCTCGACGACGTGCCGGCCTGGCTGCGCATCCTCGTCGCGGGCTGGCCCGCGGTCGCCTTCCTCGGCGGAACGCTCCTCGCGCACTCCGCGCCGAAAGCGGCCGAGAACGTGGGCAGCGCCACCGAGGACACAGACCAGGTGGACGACGAACCCGCTCCTGAACCGCCCGCACTACCGGCCGTAGATCCGGCACCCGTTCCGCCAGCCGCGTCCGTCCCGGCCGCTCTAGTCGAGCACGCACGCAAGGTCGCCGCCGAGCACCACACCCGTACCGGAACGGCCATCGACACCCCGACCCTCCGCGCTCGCCTCGGCGTCCCCGTGCCCATGGCCGAAGCCATCGCCGCCCAGGTCTGAGCAGTCTGACCAGCCCTGAAAGGAGATCCGTGTGACCGCCAATCGCCGCTTCCGCTCCGTCACCCGCATCGGCCCCGTCCAGGTCGGCACCGCCTACGACGGTCGGGGCCGTGAGAAGCACACCGCCGCGTGCACCGCCCCGCGCTGCGGCTTCTCCGCCGACTACGACAGCCGCGCCGCCGCCGAGCTGGCCGCCCGCACCCACCGCTGCCCCGTCCGCTGAAAGGACCCCGAACCCGTGACCGTCAGCCTGCCGCTCGTCGCCGTCCTCGGCTTCTTCGCCTGGGGAGCGGTCAAGTTCCTCGGCGTCCGTACGTGGATCGTCGTCCTGATCGTCCTGATCGCCCTGTTCGGCTTCTGGCTCTCCGACACCTTAATGGCCCCCTCCATCGAGTCCGGCACGCGCTCCGGCGTGGACGTCATCAACGGCTCACATGACTAGACGAGTAGGTAAGGAGAACTTGCCGTGTTCCTGCCCAAGTACCCCGACGGCCCCACACCGCCGCCCGCGCACACGCACGCGCCGACCGATCTGGCTCCCGTACGGCGTCCGGCTCCGCAGATATCCGTCAGCGCCGGAGCGGTCGTGGCCGTGCTCGTCGGCGGAGTTGTGCTGACCGCGCTCCTGGCGGCCATCGCCGTCACGGCCATCTCCGTGGCCGTCGCCGCCGTGGTCCTGCGCTCGATGCTCCGCGACCAGCGCCGCCGCTGACACCGGCCAACCACACCAGCCAACGACACCACGCCCCCGGGGCGGACCGACACCGCCAAGCATCCGCCGCCCCGGGGCCCTGTCCCTCCTGACCGAAGCCAGAAGGAGAAAGCCATCATCACCCGCGCCACCCCGCCCCCGCTGGCCGCACTCGGCGAGCTGGCCGCACTCGGCACCATGCCCGGCCTCCTGCGTCAGCTCTCCGGTCTCGGCGGCTGCACCCAGCCGATCCGCCTCGACGGCCACCGCGCCGAGTACGACGTGAACATCCGTACCGGCGAGATAGGCACCCTCCTCCACCGCCTCGACTCCGCCGGCCTCCCGGCCGGTCACCTCCTGGTCCGCTGCAACAACCGCCGCACCACCCGCTGCGCTGCCTGCTCCGAGGTCTACCGACGCGACACCTTCCACCTGATCACCTCTGGCCTGCGCGGCGGCAAGGGCGTCCCCGAACAGGTCGCCGCGCACCCCCGCGTCTTCGCCACCTTCACCGCCCCGGGCTTCGGCCCCGTCCACAACCGCCCCACCGGCCCGGCCGGTTCGGTCCGCCGCTGCCGGTGCGGGGTCCTCCACGCCCAGGACGACGACGTACTCGGCACCCCACTCGACCCGGACACCTACGACTACGAAGCGGCCGTGCTCTGGAACGCACACGCCGGTCCGCTGTGGCGACGCTTCTCGACCTACCTGCGCCGGGAGGTCGCCAAGCGGGCCGGACTCTCACAGCGGGAGTTCCGCGAGCACGCGCGGGTGTCCTTCGCCAAGGTCGCCGAGTACAAGAAGCGCGGAGCCGTCCACTTCCACGCCGTCATCCGCATCGACGGCCCTGGAGGCGGCGACACCCCGCCTCCGGCCTGGGCCACTGCCGAGCTGCTGACCGATGCCATACGGGCCGCCGCGACCGCTGCCCGCGTCGACGGTCCGGTTGTCGACGGTCGTACGCACGTCTTCGCCTTCGGCCGTCAGCTCGACGTACGCACCATCCGCGGCGCCGACTTCGACAGCGGCCAGGAACTGACCGAACGGGCCGTCGCCGCGTACATCGCCAAGTACGCCACCAAGGGCGCCGAGACCGCCACGGGAGCTCTCGACCGCCCGCTGAAGTTCCTCGCCGAACTGGCTCAGCTCGACATCAGCGACCACGCTCGACGGCTGGTGCGTACCGCCTGGACCCTCGGCGCCCGCAAGGAACTCGAAGAACTTCGGCTCCGAGCCTGGGCCCACATGCTCGGCTTCCGCGGCCACTTCTCCACCAAGTCCCGCCGCTACTCCACCACCCTCGGCGCACTCCGCACCGCCCGCGCCGAATGGCGCCGCGCACAAGCCATGGCGGCCATGGCAGACGCCGAGAGCCAGACCGACGAGACCACGACCCTCGTCCTCGCCCACTGGGTCTACGCCGGAACCGGCCTCACCGACGCCGAAGCCTGGCTAGCCGAGACCCTCGCCCCCGCTCCAGGAACGGAAGGAGAACCCACCCGTGGCTGACCGCTACCTCACCGTGGCGCAGGTCGCCGAACTCCTCGGCACCACGGAGCGCTTTCCGCGGCGCCTCATCGCGGAGCGACGCATCACGTTCGTCAAAGTCGGCCGCCACGTGCGTATCCCCGAGAGCGCGGTGAGCGCCTTCATCGACGCGCACAGGGTGCAGCCGATCCGGCAGCGTGGCGGCATGCTGCGGAGGGCTGCCTGATGCCTAACAAGAAGGGGAAGCGCAGAAGCTTCGGGGCTGTCCGACAGCTCGCGTCCGGCCGGTGGCAGGTCCGCTACCGAGACCCGGAGACGGGCCTTCTCCGCCCGGCTGAGAAGACGTACGAGACCAAGACGGACGCCCAAGTCGCACTCACGCACATCGAGGCGGACATCACGCGCGGGCAGTGGGCGGACCCGGATGCCGGGCGGTGAACTTCGCCGACTACGCCACGGCGTGGCTGCGGGATCGGAAGCTGGCCGACCGTACCCGGGAGCGGAACGAGTCGGTGATGCGGCTGCACATCGTCCCGACCTTCGGCGCGGGCTCCATTGCCGACGTCACGACCGCCCGGGTACGGAGCTGGCGCGGCAAGCTGCTCGCTGCCGGCGTGGGCGAGCCGACGGTCGTCAAGGCGTACCAACTCCTGCGGGCCCTAATGAACACGGCCGTTGACGACGAGATGATCCGACGCAACCCGTGCCGCATCAAAGGCGCGGACAGCTACGACGTGCCGGAGCGGCCCGTGTTGTCCGTGGCGGAGGTCTTCGGCGTGGCCGACTCCATCGCCCCGCGCTACCGGCTCCTCGTCCTCCTGGCGGCGTTCACGACTCTCCGCTTCGGTGAACTGGCCGCACTCCGGCGTAAGGACATCGACTTGGCCGGCCGTGTGGTCGTCGTCCGGCGTGCGCCGAGCTGCAAAACGGGCGGCTCTTCGACAAAGCACCCAAGTCCGCGGCGGGGGTCCGTACGGTCTCGTTCCCCGCCGAGCTGCTGGATGAGATCCGGCGGCACGTGGAGCGCTACGCCGCCGCGGGGCAGGACGGTCACCTGTTCGTCGGCCTTCAGGGTGGGCAGCTCCGCCGGAGCAACTTCCGGGACGACTGGGTCAAGGCCAAGAAGGCGGCGGGTGTCTCGGCCGAGCTGCACTTTCACGACCTACGGCACACGGGCAAACACGCTGGCCTCCACGGCCGGGGCCAGCACGCGGGAACTGATGACGCGCATGGGCCACAGCAGCTCGCGCGCCGCGCTGCTCTATCAGCACATGACCAGCGACCGGGACAGAGCCATCGCCGATCGACTGGGCGCCATGATCCGTAAGGACGGGGGAGGGGTGACGGGAGCCTCGGAAGAGGACTCCAAACGGACGTAGTGGCACGGCACCTGAAACGGCAAAGGGCCAGCTTGGGAGGAAACCCCTCCTGAGCTGGCCCTTACTGCTGTGCCCCCGGCAGGATTCGAACCTGCGACACCCGCTTTAGGAGAGCGGTGCTCTATCCCCTGAGCTACGAAGGCCCGCACGGTGACCACCGGAGTGGTGCACCGGCGACAGTCTAGCGGTTGTCGGTTGGGCGTCGCGGCGGCATGGGTCGCCGTGGTGCGACGACGCCGGGGGTCAGGTGCGCGGCGGCGGTGGCGCGTTCCCCGGGCGGCCCGGGTTCACCGCCTCCAGGTCCACGGCCATCCTGATCGACGCGCGGACCGTCTTCGCCGCGTTGCGGCGGTCCCACTCGACCGTGAGCATGCCGTCGGCCGCGGTGCCGCCGGTGAAGAAGCCGTCGGCGTCGTTGGTGGTGCGCGGGAGGTCGTTCCCGGTGTACGGGCGGACCTGGGCGACGGCCCGGATCAGTTCCTCGGGGAAGAAGACCTGGCCGGTGTGGACGGTCTGGCCCTCGGCGTACGCCTGGTCCAGGAAGACGCCCCGGGTGTGCACCTTGGTGTGGATGTGCACGGCCCGGCCGGTGTACCAGCCGGGGACGACGGTGCGGAAGCGGACCCCGCCGTCGCGGTCGGTCATCTGGAAGCCGCGCAGATACGTGGTCCTGCTGTCCGGCGGCAGCTTCGGGATCGGGCCCTCGAACTCGATCTCCCCCTCGTTCATCGCCTCCGAGGTCTCCTCGTACCCGGAGTAGATGCCGAGCGCGTCGCACTGCCAGATGTCGACCGACGCGTCCGGGACCGGCTTCCCGTCCTCGGCGTTCACGACCTGGATGCGCAGTTCCAGGGGTGTGCCGCGCCTGCCCTCGGTGATGTCGACGCGGTGCTTGTCGTAGTCGAGGTAGTACGGGCCCTCCGTCGTCTCCTTCGTCAGGGCGAGGGCGTCCGGGGAGGGGGAGGGGGAGGGGGAGGAGGAAGTGGGGGGCGTCGGTTCGGCGCCCGGCTCGGCCGAGGCCACGTACGCGCCGCTCAGTCCGATCGCCGTCACGCCCGCGCCGCCCGCGACGAGTATCCGGCGGCGGCTCATGGGGGGTTTGTGATCTGCCATGTCCCGCAGGCTAGGAGCCGTGGCCGCGCGATCACGGGGAATCCGGCGCCGGTGCCGGAAGGTCTGCATCTTGGGGTAGTCGCTCCCTCCCCTTCTCCCCTGCCCCACATACGGGTCCTACGTCAGTCCGTGCGGCTCACCCGCACCACGTACCGCCCGTCCAGATCCGCCGAAGCCACCGTGATACGGACGCCGTTCTTCGGGTCCCTGAAGGTCTCGCCCGGGGTGAAGGGGGCGTCGGAGAGTTCCGCGTGGACGTTGGGGGCGCGGGTGCAACCGCCGCTGTCCCGGCGGGAGTCGTAGACCCGGACCGGGCCCTGGCCGGTGTCCACGTCCGCGTCGACGCGGTAGATGAGGACGCCGGCCCGGCACACCGCCTCGTCGTTGCCGGCGCGGGTGCGCAGCTCGACGGCGTAACCGGTACGGCGGTCCAGCGGGACGACGACCAGTTTGGCGCCGCCCGCGCGGGCCAGCGGGGTGAGGGTGTGCTCGGTCGTGCCGGGCCGGCTCACACACGTGACCTGCTTCGCGTCGAGCCAGCCCAGCTTCCACTTGTGCCACCCGAGCAGGTCGTTGTTGGAGCCCCAGTCCTCGCTCATGATGTCCCAGTGGCCGACCGCGCCCCCGCCCTCCTGGGTGTAGAGGTCGGGCAGGCCGAAGACATGGCCGTTCTCGTGCGGCAGTACGCGGTAGCCGGTCTTGTCGTAGGAGCCGGAGCCGTCGTCCTGGCGGGAGTAGACGAAGGACGCGTTGGAGACGGGGACGCCGTCGGCCGTCGGGGCGTCCGGGTTCCCGGCGAACGTCACCGACAGCACGGTGTCCAGCGCCGAAGGGCCGGCGTTCGGCGTGATCAGCACGTTCAGCAGGTCGTACTCGCTGAAGTCGACCTTGGGGTCGGCCACCCCCACCAGGTCCTGGACCAGCCGGCGGTAGCCGGGGTCGAAGGGGGCGCCGCGCTCTATGCCGTACGCCTCGAAGGTCTTCGGCATCCGCAGCCAGCGCGGGAGCGGGGTCTCGGAACGGTAGTCCAGACGACCGTAGGAACTGGTGCGGAACCATTCCTGGGTCTGCGGGAAGAACTCGCGGTAGCGGTCGAGCGCGTTGCCCTGACCGGGCGCGTCGGCGAAGTCGACCATCACGTTCAGGGCGCGGACGGTGCCGGTGGAGCGGGAGTAGCCGGCCGGTGTGGGGACGCCCTCGGACATCTGGACGTCCGAGCCGCCGCTGATCATGCACGGGCCGAGCGCCGAGGAGCGGGACAGGGCGACGGGGCCCGCTCCGGCGGCGGAGGAGGAGACGGTGTGCCGGCCGGTGCCGGCCGCGGTGCTCACCGCGAAGGTCAGGGCGGTCACGGAGACCAGGGCGGCCACCCGACGCGGGCGTATCCGCCGGCGGGACGGCTGCGGCTGCGGCTGCATGCAGGGCCTTTCGCTCCAGGCAGCCCCCGTGTTCCGGCTGCACGCTCCCGGCAGCCACCGCTTCTCCGGCCGCCGCGCTCCCGGCAGCCGGAGACCGGCTGCACCCTTTCGATCACCCTGGGTCGAGGTGGGCGCGGGCGCGCGCTGGAGGAGACCGATCGTGGGTTTCCCGCCAGTAGCCGGGCCCCACGGCTTGTGACCCACGTCACAAGAACTCTTTCGGAGGTCGGGAAATAACTGGGGACGCCCTCCCCGTTTAATCAGTCGTACGACGATCCGGGGAACCACTCCCCGTTTCGTCAAGGAAACGCAAAGAGGGAAACGCGAAGGAGGACACCGTGGAGACCGCAACGCCCGTGCGACGCAAGGCACCCCGGCCCCGTGCCGACGCCCTGCGCAACCGGGAGCGGATCGTCACCGCCGCCCGGGAGATGTTCGTCGAGTTCGGGCCGGACGTGCCGCTCGACGAGATCGCCCGCCGCGCCGGCGTCGGCAACGCCACGGTGTACCGGAACTTCCCGGACCGCGACTCACTGGTCCGCGAGGTCGTCTGCTCGGTGCTGGACCGTACGGCGCGGGCAGCCGAGCTCGCGCTGACGGAGACCGGCGACGCCTTCAAGGCGCTGGAGCTCATCGCACACGCGGCCGCCGACGAGCGGATCAGCGCGCTGTGCCCGATGGTCTCCACCACCTTCGACCAGAACCATCCGGATCTGGAGGCGGCGCGAAGGGGGTTCGAGCAGCTGGTCGGCGAGGTCATGGACCGCGCCAAGGCTGCCGGACAGCTGCGTCAGGACGTGGGCGTCGGAGACCTGATGGTCGCCGTGGCCCAGCTCAGCAGGCCCCCGGCCGGCACGGCGTGCCTGTACGTCGACCGGTTCGTCCACCGTCATCTTCAGGTGTTCCTGGACGGCATGCGGGCCCCGGCCCGCTCCGCCCTCCAGGGAGCCGCCGTCACCATGGAGGATCTGCGCGCCGGCCATGACCCGGTCATGAGTCCCGACCCGGTCATGAGTCCCGAGCCGGTCATGAGTCCCGACTCGGCGACGAGTCCCGACCCGGCGATGAGTTCGGCCGCCGGCCACAGTCACCACACCAGCCACCGGAGGCCCGGCGCGTAGCGACCGCCCGGCAGTCACCGTTCACCGGACGTCGAAGGTCCGGACGTCGACGAAGACGATCCGCGGTCCACGACGGCCTTCTTCACACCACCCACCCCGCTCTGCCGCCTCGATTCGCCGGCCGGGCCCGATATTTCAGCCACAACTCATACTTATTTACTTTCGTCCCGAACAATCCGTCACGAAGTCCCGAAGTGGGTACACCCATGTCTGATGCAGCCGTCAAGGCTTCCGGCACCCCCGCGGCGCCGGTCCCCGATCCGGGCCGCTGGAAGGCCCTCATCTTCATCGCGCTCGCCCAGCTGATGGTCGTCCTCGACGCCACCATCGTGAACATCGCGCTGCCCTCCGCCCAGCAGGACCTGGGCATCTCCGACGGCAACCGGCAGTGGGTCGTCACGGCCTACGCCCTCGCCTTCGGTGGTCTGCTGCTCTTCGGCGGCCGTATCTCCGACCTCTGGGGCCGCAAGCGCGCCTTCGTCATAGGTCTGGGCGGCTTCGCCGCGGCTTCCGCGCTCGGCGGTGCCGCGACCAACGAGGCCATGATGTTCGGCGCCCGCGCCCTCCAGGGTGTCTTCGGCGCACTGCTCGCGCCCGCCGCGCTCTCGCTGCTGGCCGTGATGTTCACCGACGCCAAGGAGCGCGCCAAGGCGTTCGGCATCTACGGTGCGATCGCCGGTGGCGGTGGCGCCGTGGGCCTGATCCTCGGCGGATTCCTCACCGAGTACCTGGACTGGCGCTGGACGTTCTTCGTGAACATCCCGTTCGCGATCGTCGCCGCCGCCGGTGCCTACCTCGTCATCCGTGAGCCCGAGGGCGGCCGCAACCGCAACCCGCTCGACATCCCCGGCGTCCTGCTCTCCACGCTCGGCCTGGTCGCGCTGGTCTACGGCTTCACCCGCGCCGAGTCCGAGGGCTGGAGCGACTCCGTCACGATCGGCATGTTCGTCGCGTCGGCGGTGCTGCTGGCGACCTTCGTGATCGTCGAGTCCCGGGTCAAGGCGCCGCTGCTGCCGCTGCGCGTCATCACCGAGCGCAACCGCGGCGGGATCTACCTCTCGCTGGGCCTGGCCATCATCGGCATGTTCGG
This sequence comes from Streptomyces sp. NPDC088387, assembly GCF_044753385.1. NCBI lineage: Bacteria > Bacillati > Actinomycetota > Actinomycetes > Kitasatosporales > Streptomycetaceae > Streptomyces > Streptomyces sp. NPDC088387. The sequence continues at coordinate 80,211 of NZ_JBIVNC010000022.1, read as the reverse complement.
TCTGTTCCTGTTCCTCACGTACTACCTCCAGATCGTGCAGGGGTACTCGCCGGTCAAGACCGGCTTCGCCTTCCTGCCGATGATCGCGGGCATGATCGTGGGCTCCACCCAGATCGGTACGCGTCTGATGACCCGGGTCGCACCGCGCCTGCTGATGGGCCCCGGCTTCCTGCTCGCGGCCGTCGGCATGCTGCTGCTGACCCAGCTGGAGATCGACTCCTCCTACTCGGCGCTGCTGCTGCCCGCGATGCTGCTGCTCGGTCTCGGCATGGGTACGGCGTTCATGCCTGCCATGTCCCTGGCCACGCAGGGTGTGGCGCCGCGTGACTCCGGTGTCGCCTCCGCGATGGTCAACACCTCGCAGCAGGTGGGCGGCGCGATCGGCACGGCCCTGCTGAACACGATCGCCGCGTCCGCGACGACCTCGTACGTCGCCGACAACATCGCCGGCGCCGGCACCCGGTCCGAGCAGCAGCTGGTCCAGCTGCGCGGCATGGTCGAGGGCTACACCAGCGCCATCTGGTTCGCGGTCGGCATCCTGCTCGCCGCCTCGCTCATCGCGTTCACCTTCGTCAACGCGGGCCGTCCGGGTTCCACCCCGGTGGCCTCCGGCGACGGCGAGGGCGCGGAGGACGAGCTGCCGGTGCCGGTGGTCGCCCACTGACCCGCTGACCCACCGGTCAGGGGTCGTACCCCCCTCGGGCCCGTCGTGCGGAGGGGGAGGGGACGCCCCTCCCGTACGGCACACAGGACCTGCCCGGGCTCCCGCTGAGTGAGCGGCTCAGCGGAGCCAGGGCAGGTCCGCACCCGCTTCGTTCGGCTGAAGTCCCTCGGCGACGATCTCCATGATCTCGCCGAGGGACTTCTGCTGTTCCGGGGTGAGCCGCGCGAACAGCGCCTGGCGTACGGCGCCGACATGGCCGGGCGCGGTGCGGCGCAGCACCTCGTACCCGCCGTCCGTGAGGACGGCCAGCTGGCCACGCTTGTCGGAGGGGCAGTCCTCGCGGCGCACCCAGCCGTGCTTCTCCAGCCGGGCGACGGCGTGCGAGAGGCGAGAGCGGGTGATCTTCGCGTGTCTGGCCAGCTCGGTCATCCGCAGCCGCCGCTCGGGCGCGTCGGCGAGCTGGACCAGCAGGCCGTAGTAGATGTGCGGCATGCCGGCGTCGCGCTGGAGCTGACGGTCGAGATGGTCCTCCAGGAGCGTGGTGGCGTGCCGATACGCCCGCCAGACGCGCTGCTCGTCCGCGGTGAGCCACTGGGGTGCTGCGGCGGGGGTGGATGCCGGGGCCGTGTTCATGGATCCACTGTACGACCGTCGTTCTTGAATGTTGAACAAAGTCGCCGTAGAGTGCCCCTGGGGAAGTGCTTTAGAGTTCAAGATCTCAAGGGAGTCGCCGCCATGACCGCCGTCGCACCCGAGCGCATGCCAGCCCTCTACCTCAGCCACGGCGCCCCGCCGCTCGCCGACGACCCGGTCTGGCCCGGCGAACTCGCCGCCTGGTCCGCCGGCCTCCCGCGCCCCCGCGCGATCCTCATGGTCTCCGCCCACTGGGAGGAGGCCCCGCTCGCCCTCGGCGCCGTCGAGACGGTCCCGCTCGTCTACGACTTCTGGGGCTTCCCCGAGCACTACTACCAGGTCCGCTACGAGGCCCCGGGCGCCCCCGGACTCGCCGACTCCGTACGGAAACTGCTGCGCGCCCCCGGCACGCCGGTGCAGGACATCCCCGCCCGCGGACTCGACCACGGCGCCTACGTGCCGCTCGTCGAGATGTTCCCGGCCGCCGACATCCCGGTCCTCCAGATCTCCATGCCGACCCTCGACCCGGTCCGCCTCATGGAGATCGGCCGCCGGCTCGCGCCGCTGCGCGACGAGGGGGTGCTGATCGTCGGCTCCGGCTTCTTCACCCACAACCTCGCCGCCCTGCGGCACACCGGGCCCGGCGTGCCCACCTGGTCCTCGGAGTTCGACGACTGGGGCCACCGCGCGCTGGAGACCCGCGACTGGGACGCCCTGCTCGACTTCCTCGACAAGGCACCGGCCGGGCGCTACGCCCATCCGCGCACCGAGCACTTCGCCCCGCTGTTCGTGACCATGGGCGCGGCGGAGGTGTCGGGCGAGCTCGACGCGCAGCGGTCGGTGATCGACGGCTTCTGGATGGGGATGGCGAAGCGGTCCGTGCAGTTCGGCTGACCCGCTCCGAGGGGCGCGGCGACGCCCGTCAGAGTTCCTTCTCGTACCAGGCCACGTCCCAGTAGCGGCCGAACTTGCGGCCCACCTCGTGGTACGTGCCGACATGCCGGAAACCGAAGCGTTCGTGCAGCCGCGTGGACGCTTCGTTGGGCTGGGCGATGCCCGCGTACGCGCGATGGACGTCCTCGCCCGCGAGGGCGGCGAAGAGGGCCTTGTACAGGAGCGTGCCGATGCCGCGGCCGCCGGCGTCCGGGGCGACGTAGACCGTGACCTCCACCGACGTGGTGTAGGCGGGCTTCGCCCGGTAAGAGCTGGATGTGACGTAACCCAGGATTCGCCGTGAGGTCGGCTCCGTGGCAACCATCAGGCGGTGCGGTCCGTCTTCTGGGTGGGAGAGCAACCAAGGACGGCGCTCTTCCGGAGTGAAGATCTCTGTGTCGAACGTGATGGACGTCTCACGTACATAGTGGTTGTAGAGCTCGGTGAGGGCTACGAGGTCAGCCTCGGCTCCCGGCCTGACCTGCACCTCTGTACGTTCCCACGACATCCGGCCTCCCCCTGCGGCGGCACAGGGTACTGCATGATCAGAAAAATCGGGGTGCGGGTTGGGAATTCTGTCCGGATTCCAGTCGTTGTTTCCATCGGATGCAGGGCACCCGGAGAGAGTGCCGAGAGAGCCGAGCATCCCCGGAAACGTCCGCTGACCACACCATCGCAAGGGAGCACGCATGGCAACCCGTGCCGTCGCCCGTCGTAAGTCCGCCGCCGGCGAGACCGTCGACCGGCCCAGCAGCGTTCGCGCCTCTGGCGGCGAGATCGCCGACCGCGACCTGGTCGGCATGTATCTCGACGAGATCGCGCGGACCCCGCTGCTCGACGCCGCCAAGGAGGTCGAGCTGTCGCAGACGATCGAGGCGGGTGTGTTCGCCCGCCAGGTACTGGAAGGGTTCGAGGAGACGAAGACCAACGCCAGCCGTGACGAGCTGGAGTCCCTGGTCGCGGCCGGTGAGCGCGCCAAGGACGTCTTCATCCGGTCCAACCTCCGCCTGGTCGTCGCGGTCGCCCGCCGTTACCCCCGCAGTGGTCTGCCCCTGCTCGACCTGATCCAGGAGGGCAACGCGGGCCTGGTCCGCGCGGTCGAGAAGTTCGACTACCGCAAGGGCTTCAAGTTCTCGACGTACGCCACCTGGTGGATCCGGCAGGCCATCACGCGGTCCATCGCCGACCAGTCCCGCACCATCCGGCTGCCCGTCCACCTCGTGGAGGAGCTGGGCCGTATCCGGCGCGTGCAGCGCGAGTTCAACCGCGAGCACGGCCGCGACCCGGAGCCGCACGAGATCTCCGCCGAGCTCGACTCGACGCCGGAGCGCGTCACCGACGTGCTCGACTGGGCCCGCGACCCGGTGTCGCTGAACATGTCGGTGGACGACGACGGCGACACCCAGTTCGGTGACCTCCTGGAGGACACCTCCGCGGTCTCCCCGGAGCAGTCGGTGCTGACGCTGCTGCGCAGCGAGGAGCTGGACGACCTGATCGGCCGCCTCGACCAGCGCACGGCCTCCATCATCAAGATGCGGTACGGCATCGAGGACGGCCGGGAGCGCACGCTGACCGAGGTCGGCAAGGAGCACGGTCTGACGCGTGAGCGGATCCGGCAGATCGAGAAGCACGCCCTGCTGGAGCTGAAGAAGCTGGCCCGCGACACCGGGTTCGACGCGGCGGCGTGAGCCCGCGCGAACATGGCTTCGTAACGCCGCTTCAACAGTCCCGACTTCGGGAACAAACCTTCAGGGCCCAGGAGTTCAGTAGGTGAGACCTTACGGAGACGGCGTCGAAGGACGTTTCGACGCCCGATCCGAAGGGCACCCGGATCGGAGATCAACCCCGATCAACCCCCACAGAGCCACGTCCCGTCGCTACTCCCCCCTTGCGCCGGGACTCTCCCAGAGCCGGGCTCTGGCGCCTCCCCCCCTGGCGCCAGGGCCCGGTTCCACTTCTGCCCGGACCCGGGCACACGTGGAGAGGCGGGGCACCCCGAACCTGAACCCCGGGGTGGCCCGCCGGATGGCAGATTCTGCCACATGGGCATAGCCTGCCGACGTGAGCAGCACCACTCCAGCGCATAATCGCCCCTCCGGTCCGGATTCCGGTTCCGCCCCGGGGCCCGCCCTCTCCCTCACCGAGCGGCGCAAGGCGGCGACCCGGATGGAGATCGCCCGCGCGGCCGCCGGGCTCTTTGTGAGCCGCGGGCTGAAGGCCACCCGGGCCGAGGACATCGCACAGGCCGCCGGGATCGCGCCGCGCACGTTCTACCGGTACTTCGCGACCAAGGAAGAGGCCATCGCCCCGCTGTACGCCGCCGGCGCCCAGCGCTGGGCCGAGGCCGTCCGGGTCGCCCCGCCGCACATGTCGATCCCCGAGGCCCTCGACCACGCGGTCCGCCACACCCTCACCCCCGGCGGCGGGATCTCGGCGGCGTCCTGGGACTGGGTCCGCACCCTGGTCCGCCTGGCCGGGACCAGCCCGTCCCTGAGCAGAGTCTGGGCAGAGGTCTGCCGCTCGGGAGAGGCATCCCTGGCGGTGGTACTACTGGCCCGCATGACGCCGGGCCCGGACGGAAACGCCGGACCGGACAGGAACGCCGGAGCGGGACCGGACGCGGGGGCCCGAGGCGGCGACAACGTTGCCGGAGACACTCGTAGTGATGGACCCGGCGCGGGTGACGGCCCGGAACCCGTGGTGTCCCCACGACTGCGGTTCGCCGCCGCCGTCGCCAGCGCGGCCGTACGCGTGGCCGTCGAGTCCTGGGCGGCCGGCGACGCCCCGGCCGCGGGCCCGGACGGCCCCGCCGAGACGGCAATACGCAACCTCGCAGCAGTAGGCAACTTCCACTGGCAGCCACTCTGACCCACCCCACCCCGAAGAATCCCTTCAGGCCGACGACGCCCTTTAGGGGCGCGGGGAACTGCGCGACGAGCCCCCACCGGCCCGCGGCCGACGACGGCTCTTGGGGGCGCGGGGAACTGCGCGACGAGCCCCCACCGGCCCGCGGCCGAAGACGAACCTCAGGGGCGCGGGGAACTGCGCGACGACCCCCTACCGGCCCGCGGCCGACGACGGCTTTTGGGGGCGCGGGGAACTGCGCGACGAGCCCCCACCGGCCCGCGGCCGAGGACGAACCTCAAGGGGCGCGGGGAACTGCGCGACCGCCCACCACCGGCCCGCGGCCGAAGAACAGGCCCCGTCGCCGCTCACGCGCCCCCCTCCCCGCCCCCCGCCCGCAACAACCGCCCCCCCAACTCCCGCACACACCCCACAAGTTCCGCCGGTTCCTGAACCGTGAATTCAAAGCCATGCATCACCAGCCGCACCGCCAACCACTCCACCGGATCCGCGGTCGTCCCCCGCAGACGGCAACTGTCCGGCCCGACCGGCTCCGGCACCCCCACCCACTCAGGAAGCCGCGCCGCCACAACCGGCGCAGACGCGGCGAACGTCACCGCGAACTCGTACGTCTCCCGATGACGTCGGATCGACCGCCGCAGATACTCCGCCGCACTCCCCGTAGGCAGCTCCCGCGGGGAGAACCGCGCCCCGGTGGCGAAGGGTTCGCTGACCCGGTCGACACGGAACGTGCGCCAGTCCTCGCGGTCGAGGTCGTACGCGACGAGGTACCAGCGGCGTCCCGTCGAGACGAGGCGATACGGCTCGGTCAGCCGCCGGGACTCGGCGCCGTCGCCGGAGCGGTAGGCGAACCGCAGCCGCTCGTGCCCGGCGACCGTGGACGCCATCGTGGTCAGGGTCTCGGGCGCGATGCTCGGCCCGTCCCCGCTGGTCAGCGGAGTCGTCGCGGACTGAAGCGTGGCGACCCGGTGCCGCAGCCGCCCCGGCAGCACCTGCTCCAGCTTCGCGAGGGCCCGTACGGACGCCTCGTCGACCCCCTCCAGCGCGTGCCCGGCACCGGCGCGCAGCCCGACCGCGATCGCGACCGCCTCCTCGTCGTCGAGCACCAGCGGGGGCATCGCCTTGCCCGCGACCAGCCGGTACCCCCCGTCCGAGCCCATGCTGGCCTGTACCGGATAGCCGAGTTCGCGCAGCCGGTCCACGTCTCTGCGGACCGTGCGCCGGGAGACCCCGAGCCGGTCGGCGAGCTCGCCGCCGGGCCATTCGCGGGGCGTCTGGAGGAGGGAGAGGAGGGTCAGCAGCCGTGCCGGGGTGTCCGTCGTCATGAGTTCGAGGATGCCGTACCACTAGGACACGATCTGACCTAATGGGGCCGTAGCTTCAAACCATGACCTCTTCCGAGACGACTCTCAGTGCGCAGCAGGGTGCGGGTGCGGGTGCCGGCACCGGTGACCGGCGCCGGTGGTTCGCGCTGGCCATCGTGATGACCGCGGCCTTCATGGACCTCGTCGACGTCACGATCGTCAACATCGCCATCCCGTCCATCCAGCAGGACGCCGGTGCCAGCTTCAGCCAGATCCAGTGGATCACCGCGGGCTACGCGCTCGCCTTCGCCGCCGGCCTGATCACCGGCGGGCGGCTCGGCGACATCCACGGCCGCAAGCGGATCTTCCTTGTCGGTATAGGCGGCTTCACGCTCGCCTCGGCGCTGTGCGGGTTCGCCGCCAACCCGGAGATGCTGGTCGCCTCGCGCATCCTCCAGGGCGGTATGGCGGCGCTGATGGTGCCGCAGGTGCTGGCGATCGTGCACGCCACCTTCCCGGCGCACGAACGCGGCAAGGTCTTCGGCCTGTTCGGCGCGGTCGTCGGACTCGGCGCGGTGTCCGGTCCGCTGCTGGGCGCGCTGCTCACCGAGTGGAACCTGTTCGGCCTCGAATGGCGCCCGATCTTCCTGATCAACCTCCCGGTCGGTATCGCGGGCCTGATCCTCGGCAGCCGCTTCATCACCGAGTCCAAGGCCCCGCGCGCCCTGCGCCTGGACCTCGTGGGCGTCGCTCTGGTCACCGCCGGTCTGCTGATGCTGCTCTACCCGCTGACCCGTGGCCGCGAGCTGGACTGGCCGGTGTGGGGATACGTGTCGATGGCGGGCGCGCTCGTGGTGTTCGGCGCGCTGGTGGCGTACGAGCGGCTCAAGTCGGCGCGTGACGGGTCCCCGCTGGTCGAGCTGTCGCTGTTCCGGGTGAAGAGCTTCGCGGCCGGCATCGCCGTACAGACCCTGTTCGGTGTGGTGATGGGTGTGTTCTTCCTGGTCTGGACGCTGTACATGCAGACCGGCCTCGGCTGGACGCCGCTGAAGGCCGGGCTGACCGGGGTGCCGTTCTCGATCGCCGTGTCGGTCGCGGCCGGGCTGTCCGTGCAGCTGCTGGTCCCGCGCTTCGGCCGCAAGGTGCTCCAGGCGGGCGCCGCGACCATGGCGGTCGGTGTGCTGCTGTACCTGTGGGAGTCCGAGCGGTACGGCCTGGCCATCGCGCCCTGGCAGATGGCGCTGCCGCTGGTCGTGATGGGCGCCGGGATGGGTCTGATCGTCGCCCCGCTGACCGACGCGGTGCTCTCGGGTGTGCCGCGTGAGCACGCCGGTTCGGCGTCCGGGCTGATCAACACCGTGGCCCAGATGGGCAACGCGCTCGGTCTCGGCCTGGTCTCCGTCGTCTTCTTCGGGGTGATCGACGACCGGGTGCCTCCGGGGGCGGAGGGTGCGGCCGGCGCCGCCGCGACGGGCGCGGCGTACGTGGACGGCTTCCAGAACGCGATCGGGTGGGTCGCCGGACTGATGGCGGTGATCTTCCTGGTGATGTTCGCGCTGCCGGGCCGCCCGGTCCAGCACCTGGAGGGGGCCGCGGGGGAGACCGGGGCTCCGGTGGACCGGGGTGCGGTCGAGCCGGAGCGGGAGCTCGTCTCCTGACCGAGTGACTTCCCGCAGGACGTCTCCGATGAAGGGCCTGGCGCCGAGGATGGTGCCGGGCCCTTCGGCGTACGTCCGAGAAGGTGGACTGCGAAGTCCGTTCATGTCTGGTTGAAGCCCGAACCTGTTTACTTTCCGGAAATCCGCGCGTAGCCTCCCCCTGAAACCACACGTTCGGGCACAGTCGGAGGCGAACGGACATGTACGCACCGGAGCGGCAGCAGGAGATCCTCCGGCTCGCCCGTGACGGCGGCCGGGTGGACGTCGTGTCGCTCGCCGAGGAGTTCCAGGTCACCGCGGAGACGATCCGCCGGGACCTGAAGGCCCTCGACCGGGCCGGCCTGGTCCGCCGGGTGCACGGCGGGGCGATCCCGGCCGGGCGGCTCGACTTCGAGCCGGACCTCACCGAGCGCGAGTCCACCGCCGCCGACGAGAAGGACCGCATCGCCAGGGCGGCCCTCGCCGAACTCCCCGCCGAGGGCACGGTGATCCTCGACGCCGGTACGACGGTGGCCCGGCTGGCCGCGGCCGTCCCCCTGGAGACCTCCCTCACCGTCGTCACCCACAGCCTCCCGACCGCGGCCCGCCTCGCGGACCACCCCGGCATGCAGCTCCACCTCGTAGGGGGCCGCGTCCGGCACCGCACCCGCGCCGCCGTGGACGCCTGGGCCCTGCGCGCCTACGCCGAGATCCGCGCCGACGTGCTCTTCGTGGCCGCCAACGGCTTCTCCGTCGAGCACGGTCTGACCACCCCGGACCTCGCCGAGGCCGCGGTCAAGCGCGCCGCGGTCGGCGCCTCCCGGCGTGTGGTGCTGCTCGCCGACTCCGCCAAGCACGGGCAGGAGCACTTCGCCCGCTTCGGGGGCCTGGGCGACGTGGACCTCCTGATCACCGACAGCGGGCTGAGCCCCGAGGACGCGGCCGCCATCGAGCGCGGCGGCACGGAAGTAGTACGCGCATGATCCTCACCGTCACCCCGAACCCCTCCCTCGACCGGACCTACGAGGTCCCCGCCCTGGAGCGCGGCGAGGTCATCCGCGCCACCGGTGAGCGTATGGACCCCGGCGGCAAGGGAGTGAACGTCTCGCGGGCCGTGGCCGCCGCCGGCCGGCGCACGGTCGCGGTACTGCCCCTGGGCGGAGCGCCCGGCGCGCTCGTCGCGGACCTGCTCGACGCGCAGGGCATCGAGGTCGCGCCGGTCCCGGTGGCCGGGGCCACCCGTTCCAACATCGCGCTCGCGGAGTCGGACGGCGTACTGACGAAGATCAACGCGCCGGGACCCGAACTGTCCGCCGCGGAACAGGAGTTGCTCCTGGACACCGTGCGGGAGCGGTCCGCGGGCGCCGACTGGATCGTGTGCTGCGGCAGCCTGCCGCGCGGACTCGCGCCGTCCTGGTACGCCGATGTCGTCACGCGGGCGCACGCCGGGGGAGCGCGGATCGCGCTCGACACGTCGGGGCCCGCGCTGCTTGAGGCGCTGCGGGCCCGGCCCGACGTGGTCAAGCCCAACGCCGAGGAGCTCGCGGCGGCCGTCGGACGCCCCCTTTCGACGGTCGGCGACGCGGTCAAGGCGGCCGAGGAACTGCGCGCGATGGGCGCGGTCGCCGTGCTGGCGAGCCTGGGCGCGGACGGGCAGCTGCTCGTGGACGACGCGGGCGCGTGGTTCGCCACCGCGCGCGTCCACGCGGTGCGTTCGAACGTCGGCGCCGGTGACTCCTCCCTCGCCGGGTTCCTGATCGCCGGCGGGCGTGGCCCGGAGGCCCTCGCCTCCGCCACCGCGCACGGCGCCGCCGCCGTTCAGCTTCCCGGCAGCGTGATGCCGACGCCGGCGGACCTGGACCCGACCGCGGTGACGGTCACGCAGGACATCCCGGCCGGCCGCGCACTGACGGAGCCGGTGTCATGAGGCGCCGGGCCCGTGTCACCCACCCCACCCCCACCCACCCGTCCCCCCGGGCGATACGCGTGCGAAGGAGCCCGCGATGAGCGACATGATCACCGCGGACCTGGTCGATCTCGACCTGTCCGCCGACACGAAGGACGCGGCGGCGCGCGCCCTCGCCGAGCGGATGGCCGCCCTGGGCCGGGTGACCGACCTGGAGGGCTTCCTCGCCGACGTGGCCGCCCGCGAGGCCCAGATGCCGACCGGCCTCGACGGCGGCATCGGCATCCCGCACTGCCGCAGCGCACACGTCACCGAGCCGACGCTGGCCTTCGGGCGCAGCGCCGCCGGAATCGACTTCGGCGCCCCGGACGGCCCCGCCGACCTGGTCTTCCTCATCGCCGCACCGGCCGGCGCGGACGACGCCCACCTGACGATCCTGTCGTCCCTCGCCAGGCACCTCATGAACACCGCGTTCACGGACGCGCTCCGGGCGGCGGGGGACGCGGAGTCGGCGGCGGCGCTGATCCGCGGGGACGCGGACGAGACCGGGGCCGGGGGCCGGGATGTGGCTGGGGTCGGGGGAGGGGAGGTGCTCCGGGGCGGGGACACGGACGTCACCCGGGGTGGGAGCGGGGATACGCCCCAGGACGGGGGCGCGGAGGTGCCCCGGGGCCCGGGCGGGGAGGTGCCCCAGGGCCCGGGCGTGGACGTGATCGGGCGTGCGGAGGCGGGCGGGCCCGAGGGCGCGGGGGACGACTCCGCTGTGGCGCCGGTGGCGGCCTCCTCCGGCGCCACAGCGGGCAGCACGGGCCCGGCGGGCAGCACGGGCCCGGCGACGGGCGCGGGCGCGGAGAGCGCGGGCGTCGGGAATTCGGGCGCCGGGCGCGCGGGCGCCGGGCGCGCGGACGGCGAGGGCGCGGGCGCCGAGGGTGTGGGCGGCCCGGTGCCGGGGGCCTCCTCTGCCGGCGATGAGCGTCCGTTTCGTATCGTCGCTGTCACCTCCTGTCCCACCGGTATCGCGCACACCTACATGGCGGCCGAGGCATTGGAGAACGCGGGGCGGGAGGCGGGTGTCGAACTCGTCGTCGAGCCGCAGGGCTCGGCCGGCTTCACCCGGCTCGACCCGGCGGTCGTCGCGGCGGCGGACGCCGTGATCCTCGCCCATGACGTGCCCGTGAGGGAGAAGGACCGCTTCGCGGGGAAGCCGACCGTCGACGTCGGGGTGAAGGCGGGCATCAACCGGCCCGCCGAACTCATCACCGAGGTACGCGAGAAGGCTGCGCGCGGCGAGGTCACGGGGGCGCCCGCGCCCGCCGGCACACCCGTCGAGCGCGCCGGGGACTCCGGCGAGGGCTACGGCACCAGGCTGCGCAAGTGGCTGATGTCCGGCGTCAGTTACATGGTCCCGTTCGTCGCCGCCGGCGGTCTGCTGATCGCCCTCGGCTTCGCGATCGGCGGCTACGAGATCAACAAGGCGCCGTCCGTGATGGACCACTTCGTGTGGACCCAGGCGGACAGCTGGGGCGCCCTGCTCTTCCAGATCGGCGGCGTCGCCTTCGGCTTCCTCGTCCCGGTCCTCGCCGGATACATCGCGTACGGCATGGCGGACCGGCCGGGTCTGGTGCCGGGCTTCGTCGGCGGCGCGATCTCCCTCACCATCAACGCCGGCTTCCTCGGCGGTCTGGCCGCGGGTCTGATCGCCGGCGGTGTGGTGATCGCCGTCCAGAAGGTGCGGATTCCCGCCGCGCTGCGCGGCATCATGCCGGTCGTGGTGATCCCGCTGATCTCCGCGGCGATCGTCGGGTTCCTGATGTTCGTGGTGATCGGCAAGCCCATCGCCGAGGCCCAGGAGGCCATGACGGACTGGCTGAACGGCCTCTCCGGCGCCAACGCCGTCCTGCTCGGCGGCCTCCTCGGGCTGATGATGTGCTTCGACCTCGGCGGCCCCGTCAACAAGGTCGCGTACACCTTCGCCACCGCCGGGATCGCCGTCGCGAGCCCCAGCGACTCCGCGATGAAGATCATGGCGGCCGTGATGGCGGCCGGTATGGTGCCGCCGCTCGCGATGGCCCTGGCGACGACCGTGCGCGGCAGGCTCTTCACCCGGACCGAGCGCGAGAACGGCAAGGCCGCCTGGGTGCTCGGCGCCTCCTTCATCTCCGAGGGCGCGATCCCGTTCGCGGCGGCCGACCCGCTGCGCGTGATCCCGGCCTCGATGGCGGGCGGCGCGGTCACCGGCGCCCTGTCGATGACCTTCGGCGCCACCCTGCGCGCACCGCACGGCGGTATCTTCGTCGTCCCGCTGATCGGCAACCCGTTCCTCTACCTGGTCGCCATCGCGGCGGGCGTGGGCGTCACGGCGGCCCTGGTCGTCGTACTGAAGAGCATGCGCAAGCCGGCACCGGGCACCGGCGCCCCGGAGACGGCGGGCGGCGAGGCGGCCGCCGCGGCGGAGGCGAAGCAGCCGGTGGCGGCATAACACCGGGAGTGGTTCCGTCCCTTTGAGGACGCTGTGAGTTGTTCGCGATAACTGCGAGATAGATCACGGTCCGGGCGCAGAGTCCCGGGCCGTGGTGTCTACTGGGGCGCATGCCTGAGCACCTTTCGACCCTCCAGTGGACGGTCCTGGTCCTCCTCGGCACGGCCGCGGTCGGCTGGCTGTTCGGAGTGGCACGCGTCCTGCGCTTCGGGCGCACCGGCCGTGCCGGTCACAGCGCGCGGCACCCGGGGCACGCGGACCGCCGTGCGCTGCTCGCCCTCCCGCGCCAGCGCCAGTCCGCGCCGCAGCTGGAGTCCGTCGAACTGACCCCGGCCGAACAGGACGCCTTCGCGGGCCTGGTACGGAACCTGGCCGACGGCCGCTGAGCGGTCAACCCCGTTGGTTTTGCGGCCCGTTCAGGACGAGACCTGCGCGGCCCTTCGCTCCATGGCCTCCCGCGCCGCGTTCTCGCTCGGGTAGACCTCGCACATGTGCCGCCCGTCGGGCGTGACCGTGTGCTCGACCTCCCAGAGGGAGACCTCCCTGCCGTCGCGCAGTAAGAACGCGTGCTCGTAGAGCGAGTAGCCCAGTCCCGCGCGGCCCGCCCGGCACGGGCGCCCGAAGGCCTGGGTGATCTGGTGCGCGAACGCCGTCGCGAGCAGCGCGGCCATCTCCCTGTTCGGCCGGTCCGGGTTCTCCGCGCGGCGCAGCAGCCGGCGCGCGTGATCCGCGGAGTCGTCCGGCACGTACGAGTGCCGGCGGGCCGGGACGGGCGCCAGCCGCACCTGCACCGGCAGTTCGAAGTCCGGGGTGTCCGGGGGCAGCGGGAGCCGGGACGTCGCCGCGCGCAGCTCCTCCTCGTCGACGTACACCTCGTGCTGGGGCCCGCCGGCCGGTGCGGTGTTGTGCACCAGCTCCCAGAGCGTCTGCGCCGAGCCGTCGGCCAGCAGCCAGGTGTGGCGGTACGTCTCGCGGTGCATGCCCGCGCTGTGGTGCGCGGAGTGCAGCGAACTGTCGTGCGCCAGCGCGCAGTCGAGCCGCCGTATCGTGTCGTCGGGCAGCTCGAAGGAGTTCAGGGCGCGGCCGAGCAGTCGCGCGAGGTGCTCCTCCGGAGACTCCGGCGACTCTGGTGGTTCGTACGCTGCCGTCTCGTACGGAACGCTCAAGGTTTCTCCCGGCGTTGCTGCATGTCACCTTGTGGGTGCATACCGTAGCCCCTCGGTCGGACATCATGTCCGGGAACCGAGAAAACGTACGCCGGGAAAACGGGCGGGTCGCGCGAGATGTTCCCGCGCGACCCGAAGATCCGTCAAAAATAGCTGGTCACCAAGGCCTTGGAGAGATCAAGGGGGCTCGCGGCGGACCGCCCGTGCTCCCCGTGGATCAGACCGCGCTCCCCGCCTGCCACTCGCTCCAGGACATGTTCCAGCCGTTGAGTCCGTTGTCCGGCGCCACCGTGGTGTCCGGCGAGTTCTTCACGATCACCACGTCACCGACGATCGAGCTGTCGTAGAACCACTTGGCCGGTGTGTCCCCCTGGGCGCCCCGCACGTCCGCCAGGCCCACGCAGCCGTGGCTCGTGCCCTTGACGCCGAACGGCGGATTGCCCTTGTCGTACCAGTAGTTGCCGTGCAGGAACGTGCCGGACGACGTCAGCCGCATCGCGTGCGGCACGTCCGGGATGTCGTACTCCCCGCCGAAGCCGACCGTCGAGCCGTCCATCCGCGTCTGCTCGAACTTCTCCGAGATCACCATCTGGCCGTTGTACGTCGTGTTGTCCGCGCTGCCCGCGGAGATCGGCAGCGACTTCACGACCTTGCCGTCCCGTACGACCGTCATGGTCTGGGTGTTCGTGTCCACCGTCGAGACCTGCGAACGTCCGATCGTGAACTCCACCGTCTTCTTCTGGACCCCGAAGACACCGTTCGCGCCCTCCACACCGTCCAGGTCGATCTTCATCGTGACCTTGGAACCGGCCTTCCAGTACTCCTGCGGCCGGAAGTCCAGGCGCTGCTCGCCGAACCAGTGCCCCACCACCGGCTGTCCGTCGCTCGACGTCACCGAGATGTGCGACTGCACGGCCTTCTTGTCGCCGATCGCCTTGTCGAACGTGAACGACACCGGCATCCCCACCCCGACCGTCGACCCGTCGTCCGGCGTGTACGTCCCGATGAAGCTGTTCGCCGAACTGACCGTCGTGAAGATCGAGTTGGCCGTCGCGGTCTGGCCGTCGGTCCCCTTCGCCGTCGCCGAGATCCGGTACTTCGTGCCGCGCTCCAGCTGCTCCTTCGGCTTCCAGCCGCGGCCGTCGGCGGTGGTCGCGCCGGCCACCGCCTCGCCCGTGGCCGCGTCCGTCATCTTCACGGACGTCAGCGTGCCGTTGGTGACCTTCACGCCGGTCGCGTTGATCGACGCGCCCGTGGAACCGTCCTTCGCCGAGATGACGAGCTTCGCCGCCGCGTTCCCGGGCTTGTCCGCACCGCCCTTGTCGTCGTTGGCGTTGGCGTTTCCACCACAGGCGGTCAGGGCGAGGCCGCCGACCACGAGGGCGGCACAGGCCACGAGTGCGCGCCGCGCTGCTATGTCCGGCGTTGTCACGGGCTGCTCCAGGTTCGTGTGAAGTGTGTGATCCGCTCCGTTGCGTGGGGAAAGAGGGGGCCGGGGCCGGGTGGGGTTCCGCCCGTCGCCGAGCCGTACCGTCGCGTGACAGAACCGCGACAATCGCCCACGCGGGCCCGGCCGCCGGGACGGTGCGCCGCCGGTGTCACTTCAACGGTGCCGCCGCCTGTGTCACTTCACTCGTCGGGCGCCGCTCACCCGTAGAGCTCTCCGTACGACGGCCAGGCTCCTCCCGGCCCGTCCACCGGCGTCGCCGCCCGTACCGCCTCGACGATCGCCCGCATCACCATGTCCGGGCCGGCCGCCAGGACTTCGTTCAGGACCACGGGGTCGGCCGGCTCCAGCGGGTGGGTGCCCGTCGCCAGCGCGAAGACCGTGTCGCCGTCGTGCATCAGGTGGACCGGGCGCACGGCCCGTGCGATGCCGTCGTGGGACGTGCCCGCCAGCATCCGCGCCTGGGCCTTGGAGAGGACGGCGTCCGTCGCGACCACGGCCAGTGTGGTGTTCAACGGAGGCAGGGCGTGCCGCGCCTCGGTCTCGGCGATCCGCCGGCGCGCGGCCTCGTGGATCTCCGCCCGCGGATAATTCACCCGCCCCTGGAACAGCTCCCCGTACAGCACCCCCGTCTCCGGATCCAGCACCGAGCCCGCCGCGTTGACCGCCACCAGCGCCGCCACCGTGAACCCCGACTCCGTCACCGTGCTCGCCGTGCCGATCCCGCCCTTCAACGAGCCGGCCACGGCCCCCGTACCGGCCCCCACACACCCCTGGGGTACCGGCGCGCCCGGCCCGGTCGCCGCCGCGGCCTCGACGGCGGCGCGTCCGGTGGCCGCGTCCGGCCGGGCCCGGAAGTCGCCGCCGCGCCCCAGGTCGAAGAGGCACGCCGCGGGCACCACCGGCACCACGTGCGACGGGTCCACCCCGACCCGCACCCCGCGCCCCCGTTCCTCCAGCCAGGCCATCACACCGGACGCCGCGTCGAGCCCGTACGCGCTGCCGCCCGTCAGCACGATCGCCTCGACCCGCTGCACCACGTTGCGTGGATCGAGGGCGTCGGTCTCCTTGGTGCCGGGGGCGCCGCCGCGCACGTCCACGGCGGCCACCGCCCCGCCCTCCGGCGCGAGCACCACCGTCGTGCCGGTGAGCCGGCCGTCCCCGGTGCGGGTCGCGTGCCCGACCCGCACCCCCGCCACATCCGTCAGAGCGTCAACTGTCATGCCCCAAGTCTCGCCCGCCCCGCACACTCCCCGCGGTGGCGCGCGCCGCGCGGGCGTCAGGCCGGGGTGGTGGTCGTTCTCGGCGACCGCTGCCGGTAGACCCGGCGGGTGGTCAGCGTCTCGCCGGCCACCACCGCCACCGTGGTCACGACGCCGGCCACCAGCACCGCCCAGTGGCCGAGGAACGTGCAGCAGATCACCAGCAGCGCCGCCGTCGGCAGCACCAGCTGCTGGGCGATGCCCACCTTGAAGTAGCGCGAGTGCAGCCCCCAGACCGTGAGCAGATACAGCGCCGTCGGCAGCGTCACCGCCGCGGACGCGGCCAGCGTCGAGATGTGCGCCTCGTGGACGGCCTGCTCGACCGCCACCTCCAGGCCCGCGCCGATCGCGGCCGCCGAGGCGAAGACGAGGTAGTGGCCGTACCCCCACAGGAACGCCTGCCGGTTGCCGCGCAGATGGCCGTGGATCGGGACGACGAAGTAGATCCACCAGGCCGAGAACACGATGAGCAGGCCGCCCGCCGCGATCGGCAGCAGATCACCGAGCGCCTCGTGCTCGTCGACGCCCGACTTCACGGCGACGGTGGCCGCGGCGATCGTCTCGCCGAGCACGATGATGGTGAACAGGCCGTACCGCTCGGCGATGTGGTGCGGATGCCAGGTGGTGGTGAACTTCCGCTCCGCGAAGACCGGCACCCCCAGCTCGACGACCACCATCACCAGGAACACCCACGCGCGGGCGCCCTCCGGCAGGACCACCAGCCCCAGCCAGCCGATCTGGCAGAACAGCACCCCGGACGCGTACCGCAGGGCCGTTGTTCTCTCCGGGCCCTCGCAGTTGCGTGCCACCCGCAGCCACTGGGTCGCCATCGCCACCCGCATGATCACGTAGCCCAGCCAGACGAGCAGGAAGTCGTGCTCGTCGAAGGCGCGCGAGATACCGGCGGCGAGCACCAGCACACCCGCGATCTGGACCAGGGTCACCACCCGGTACAGCACGTCGTCGTTGTCGTACGCCGAGGCGAACCAGGTGAAGTTCATCCAGGCCCACCAGATGGAGAAGAACACCATCGCGTAGTTGAGGATGCCCTCGCCCACGTGTCCCTCGGCCAGCGCGTGGACCAGCTGGACGCCGGCCTGGGCGACGGCGACGACGAAACAGAGGTCGAAGAAGAGCTCTAGCGGGGTCGAGGCGCGGTGCGCCTCCTCACGGCCCCGCGCGGTGAGCGGGCGCAGTGGTCTGCGGGGCGCCGGCGGGCCGGACGGGGCCGCCGGCGGTGTCGCACTGGATGTCATGACATCCAGCACAGCAGATACCGGCCGGAAAATCCTGCGCGGAGGCCGCCCGGGAGCCGTGCCGGGCGCATCGGGGCGGGCCGTCCTCCCGGGGCCGTACGCTGGAGGCATGAGTACCGCCCCCGACCCCGAGCCGACCGCACCCAAGCCCACGCTGGTCTTCGACGACCCGCTGGACGCGCAGTCCTCGGACGACACGGACCGCGGCTGGGGCGACCGGCCGAGCGCGGAGAGCGCCGACGACCTCAAGCGCTTCCTCGACGAGAAGCCGCCCCACCACATCTGAGCCGCGTCCCGCCACGGTGCCGCGCGGGCCCCGCGGAGTACCGCCCGCAGGACCCGGCCGGCCGTTCGCGCTACTGCTCGTTGTGCCCGGAGCCGCGCTGGGCGACCAGTGCGTCGCGGATCTCCTTGAGCACCTCCAGCTCGGTGATCTCGATGACCTCCTGGGTGCCCTCCTTCGCCTTCTGGCGGGCCGCCTGCCGCGCGAGGTACTTCGACATCGGCAGGACCATCAGGAAGTAGACGACCGCCGCCGTGATCACGAAGCTGAGCGTCGAAGCCAGGACCGAGCCCCAGAGGATCATCACCCCGGTGGAGACGGTGCCGTCGGCCGCCTGCTCGCACGGGCCCTTCAGACAGGAGCTGTAGCTGTCGAGGTTCTTCGTGCCGATCGCGCCGACGAGCGGGTTGATCACACCCCTCACCACGGAGTTGACGATGTTGGTGAAGGCGGCGCCGATGACCACCGCTACTGCCAGATCGACGACGTTTCCGCGTGTCAGAAAGGCCTTGAAGCCGTCCCAGACACCCGGTTCCTTCTTCTCGCTCACCTCGGAGCCTTCCTTCGCACGCGCACGTTGTGGAGCAGACCGCTCCGCAACCTACGTCAGGGCGACGCCGTCCTGTCCAATTCCTTAGCTCGAACGAGGGACTTGACACGCGCTGGGGCACTGTCAGAAGTCCCTGGTTCACCACAGCGCCACCGCCAGCCGCGCCGTGGCGCCGGCACCGACCAGCCGCGCCGCCGCCGACCGTGGCACCGACAGCACAACAAGTGCCCCGCCGACACCGGTCTCATCCCCGGCTTTGTCCAGGGCACCGTCCGACGCCCCGGCCCCGGATCCGGGCACCCCGGCCACCACCGCGCCCCGTGCCACCACCTCGGCGTCCCCGCCCGTCGTGGTCTCCGGCGCGGCGATGACGTCGACCCGGTCACCGGGCCGCAGCAGCGTGACCGTGGCGGCCTCGGCGATCCGCACCGGGGCCGTCACGGTCTGCCCGTCCCGGCGTTCGGACCCGCGCTCGGCCACCGGATGCCCGCGGGCCCGCTCGCCGTGCCCGGTGTCCGCCGGCCCACGAGGTCCCGCCGCCACCAGTGCCGCCGCGGTCACGGCGAGGCCCGCCGCCAGCGCCCGCTGCCGGTGCCGCAGAAGCCGGCGCACCTGATACCCCGCGCCCCGCACCCGCACGGGGTCGAAGTGCGGCACCTCGCAGGTCGGCGGGGCGTCGGTGCCGGGCGGACCCGGCGCCGCGGGCTCGGGAGCTGCGGGCGGAGAGACATGGGGGAGGAGATGTGGGGGAGCGGAGGTCGAGGAACGGGGGAGGACGGACACGGCGATCACCACCTGCGACGGAATCGGCTGGTCAGCCCACGATGAGGCCTCCCGCCGATTCCTGCCGCGGCCGGTGTGTTACCGCCCGGTTGTGGACAACTCCCTCACCCGAACGTGAAGTTCCGCGCCTGCGCCGGCCCTACGGCAGCGCGAACCCGGGGTCCATCCCGCCCAGCGCGTTCGCGCACAGGCAGTCGCGGTCCTCGGTCGCCGGCAGCGCTGCCACGGCGTCGAACAGCACGCCCCGCAGCCGGTCGACGTTGGCACCAAAGACCCGCAGCACCTCCTCGTGCGAGACGCCCTCGCCGGTCTCGGCGCCCGCGTCGAGGTCGGTGACCAGGGTGAGCGTGGCGTAGCAGAGCTCCAACTCGCGGGCGAGCGTGGCCTCCGGGTGCCCGGTCATACCGACCACCGACCAGCCCTGTGCCTGGTGCCACAACGATTCGGCACGGGTGGAGAAGCGCGGCCCCTCGATCACGACCAGCGTGCCGCCGTCCACGGGCTCCCAGTCGCGCCCGCGTGCGGACTTGAGCGCCGCCGCCCTGCCGTTCGGGCAGTACGGGTCGGCCAGGGACACGTGCACCACGTTCGGCACACTCCCGTCGGGCAGCGCCGACCCGTCGAAGTAGGTGCCCGCCCGGGACTTCGTACGGTCCACCAGTTGGTCGGGGACCAGCAGCGTGCCGGGCCCGAACTCGGGGCGCAGGCCGCCGACGGCGCACGGGCCGAGGACCTGCCGTACGCCGACCGACCGCAGGGCCCAGAGGTTGGCCCGGTAGTTGATGCGGTGCGGCGGCAGATGGTGGCCGCGCCCGTGCCGGGGCAGGAAGGCGACCCGCCGGCCGGCGAGTTCGCCGAGGAAGAGGGAGTCGCTGGGGGCCCCGTACGGCGTGTCGACCCGCACCTCGGTCACGTCGTCCAGGAACGAGTAGAAGCCGGATCCGCCGATGACACCGATCTCTGCGTTCGCCATGCCGAGCACATTAGCCGCCACGCGTGAGCGGGAACCGGCCCGGCCGCCGCGCGTGCCCCCGGGTGCGTCCCACCGCCGCGCGCCCCCCGGCGGGCCCCCCGCGGGCGTCCGGAGACGGCGAAGACCCCGCCGTCGGGAGGACGGCGGGGTCTTGCAAGCAGATCTGGACCGGCGCGGACCCGGCCCGGCGGCCTTACGCCGCGGAGCTCTTGGTGGAGCTGCCCGAGCCGCTGGAACCGCTGGAGCTGGACGACTTCGAGTCCGAGGACGAGGACGTCGACGTCGACTTGGAGTCCGAGGACGCCGCGGCGGGCTTCGAGGACGACGTGCTGCTGCTCGACGAGGAGCCGCGGCTGTCGTTGCGGTAGAAGCCGGAACCCTTGAAGACGATGCCGACCGCGGAGAACACCTTCTTGAGGCGGCCACCGCAGTTGGGGCACTCGGTCAGGGCGTCGTCGGTGAACTTCTGCACCGCCTCGAGGCCCTCGCCGCACTCGGTGCACTGGTACTGGTACGTCGGCACTGTCTTCCTCCTGGCACTCTTACTCGATGAGTGCTAACGACGGTCCATAGTGACGTATTCCTCGGGATCAGTCCACTGCGACCGGTGTGCGGTGACCCACGCCACGTGCGACGGTGCGGGCGCGCGAGGGCGTCGACAGCCGGGAACGCAAGGCCAGGACGGTTCCGAGGGCCAGCAGGGTCCCGCCCATCGGCACCAGGAATCCGGCACCGTCCCAGAAGCGGTCCTCCAGTTGACCGGCGACCGTGACGGCCGCCGCCTGGCCGAGCGCGACCGCGCCGGTGAGCCAGGTGAACGCCTCGGTGCGGGCCCCCGCCGGAACCAGACCGTCGACGAGGGTGTAGCCGTTGATCAGCGCGGGCGCGATGCTCATGCCGACCAGCAGGCCGAGGCCCGCCAGGACGAGCACCGAGTGTGCGGCCCACAGTCCGGAGGCGGTCAGCGCGAGGGCGGCGTAGCCGACGAGGAGGCGCTGCTGCGGGGCGGACTTCCAGGCGATCGCTCCGCAGGCGATGCCGGAGATCATGTTGCCGGCGGCGAAGGTGCCGTACAGGACGCCGTTCAGGCCGGGTTCGCCGATCGACTCGGCGAACGCGGTCAGCGACACCTGCATACCGCCGAAGACGGCGCCGATGCCGAGGAACGCCACGATCAGCACCCGCACCCCGGGGACCCGCAGCGCGGAAACGTGCTCCACGCGCGCGTGCCCACGGCTCGACACCCGCGGCTGGGTGCCCTTCTGCGCGGCGAACAGCACTCCGCCGACCAGCGTCAGCGACGCCTCGGCGACCAGTCCCGCGGCCGGGTCGACGGCCGTGCACAGCGCGGTCGCCAGCAGCGGGCCGACGACGAAGGTGAGTTCGTCGGTGACGGACTCGAAGGCGGCCGCGGTCGTCATCAGGGGCGTGCCCTGGACCTTGGTGGCCCACCGGGCCCGCACCATGGGCCCGATCTGCGGCACCGACGCGCCGGTCGGCACGGCCGCCGCGAACAGCGCCCACAGCGGGGCGTCGGCCAGCGCGAGCCCGGTGAGGGTGAGCACCGACAAGGTGTGCACCAGCACGCCGGGGATCAGGACGGCCCGCTGGCCGAGGCGGTCCGCGAGACGGCCGCTGTACGGCGCGAACAGCGCCATGGAGACGCCGGTGACGGCCGCGACGGCGCCTGCCGCGCCGTAGGAGCCGGTGGTGTGCTGCACCAGCAGCACGATGGAGATCGTCAGCATCGCGAACGGCTGGCGTGCCGCGAAGCCGGGCAGCAGGAACGTCCACGCGCCCGGCGTGCGCAGCAGGCGCCCGTATCCCGGGCGGGGGATTTCCGGCGAGTTCTTCGACGGCTCGTTGGTGACCGCGGAAACCACGGCCCGTGCCTTTCTGCCGCCTGGTAGCGCGCCCGTGCGGGGGCGCCGAGAGCTGTCCTCTTGCGCGGAACTGCGGTAGATACCGGCGCCCAGGTCAGAAGGGCTTCTCGGCCGCCATACGGTCGCGCCAGCTCTGCGTCAGACAGAGTTGGTTCGATCAGGTCGGCCTTCATCGTACAGGCGATGAGCGGCGGTGACCTTGTGAAAGTGAGCACCATGCAGGGGGTGACCTGCGATTGACGGGGGCCTGAACGGAGCCCTCACCGCCTTGCGGAACGCGCGTCGCGCCCCGCTCACCCGCCCCGCCCCGCGGGCCGCTCCCCGCCCCGTCCCGGTGACCGCCTGCGTACCTCGTTCTCGCCCAGCCACCCGGCCAGCTTTCCGCCGTGGCCCACCGCGCGCAGCCGCGCCTCGGCGGCGTCCCGGACCGGGTCCGTGGTGACGACCAGCAGCTCGTCGCCGCGCCGCAGCACGGTCGTGGGCAGCGGAACGAACGATTTTCCTTCGCGGACCACCAGTGTGACGGCGGCGCCGCCCGGCAGCCGCAGCTCGCTCACCTCGACGCCGTGCATCCGTGACCCCTCGGGGATCGCGACCGACAGCAGATGCCCGCGCAGCCGCTCCAGTGGCGCGGACTCGATACCCAGGTCGGCCGCCTCGGACTCGCCGCCGATCCGCAGCGTGCGGGCCAGCCACGGCAGGGTCGGCCCCTGGACGAGGGTGTAGACGACGACCAGGACGAACACGATGTTGAAGATGCGGCGGCTGCCCTCGACGCCGTTCACCATGGGGATGGTCGCCAGGATGATGGGCACGGCGCCGCGCAGTCCGGCCCAGGACATGAGGACCTGTTCCGTCCAGGGCACCCGGAACGGCGTCAGGCACAGCGCGATGCTCAGGGGGCGGGCCACCATCGTCAGCACCAGCCCTATGACGAGGGCGGGCAGGATGTCGTCGCCCAGTTCGTGCGGGGTGACGAGCAGCCCGAGCAGCACGAACATGCCGATCTGGGCGATCCAGCCGAGTCCGTCGGCGAAGCCGCGGGTGGCCGGCCAGTGCGGCAGCCGGGCGTTGCCCAGGACCATCGAGGCCAGATAGACGGCGAGGAATCCGCTGCCGTGTGCGAGCGCGCCCGCGGCGTACGACGTCACCGCGATGGCCATCACGGCGATCGGGTAGAGGCCGGACGAGGGCAGCGCCACGTGCCGCAGGCCCCACGCCCCGAGCCAGCCCACCGCGATGCCGATGGCGGCGCCGATGGCCAGCTCCATCGCTATGACACCGAGCAGGACGTACCAGTCGTCGACCGGGCCTGCCGTGGAGAAGGCGACGACCAGGATGACGACCGGGGCGTCGTTGAAGCCGGACTCGGCCTCAAGCGTGCCCGTCACGCGCGCGGGGAGGGGGATTTTCCGCAGTACGGAGAAGACCGCGGCCGCGTCCGTGGAGGACACCACCGCCCCGATGATGAGTGCCTGCCGCCAGTCCAGTCCGACCAGGTAGTGCGCCGCCGCCGCGGTGACTCCGACGCTCGCCGCGACGCCCGCCAGCGCCAGCGCGGACGCGGCCGGCAGCGCCGGTTTGATCTCCTTCCACTTCGTGCCGAGCCCGCCCTCGGCCAGGATCACGACCAGGGCCGCGTACCCGATGACCTGGGTCAGCTCGGCGTTGTTGAAGTGGATGTCGCCGACGCCGTCCTGGCCCATCGCGACGCCGATGCCCAGGTACACGAGCAGGCTGGGGAGCCCGCTGCGCGAGGAGATCCGGACCGCTGCGACGGCGACGAGCAGGACGAGCGAGCAGACGAGCAGGAGTTCGTTGAGGTCGTGGACAGTCAGCGGCCGTTCCCTTCCCTGGCCCCACGTGCGCACCACGCGCGTGAGCAGAACACGTACATCGGACACGGCACACGGAACCACGTGTCCAACTACTTCGTTACCTTACCTAACTCTTGACGATTTCTTGACGCTGGCCCGGACAAGATCGAACGCCCGTGCGCGCTCGTTCCCCACTCCGCGTCAAGTGCCCACAGGCCCTGCGCCTATGGTTGCTCCAGCGCTCAGTCAAAAGCACAACCCGCCCTGCCGCTCGCGTGAGGACAGCAAGGACAGCGATGCCCCCCAACACCACCGCCACAACGGGTCAGAAGCCCGGCAAGTCCGGCAGGAAAAAGGGACGCAGAGCCCGCATTGTCGTACTGGTACTTGTGCTGGCGATTGTCGGAGGCCTCGCGTACGGGGCGTACTGGACCATCAGCACCGTCCGCGCGTCCTTCCCGCAGACGACGGGTTCGATCACGCTGGAGGGCCTGTCGGGCCCGGTGGACGTCAAGCGCGACGGCTACGGCATCCCGCAGATCTACGCCTCGTCCGACGAGGACCTGTTCATGGCGCAGGGCTATGTGCAGGCGCAGGACCGGTTCTACGAGATGGACGTGCGCCGCCATCTGACCTCCGGCCGGCTGTCGGAGATGTTCGGCAAGGGCCAGGTCGACAACGACGAGTTCCTGCGCACCCTGGGCTGGGACCGGATCGCGAAGGAGGAGTACGACAACACGCTGTCGGACTCCACCAAGAAGTACCTCCAGGCTTACGCCAAGGGAGTCAACGCCTACCTCAAGGGCAAGGACGGCAAGGACATCTCCCTGGAGTACGCGGCTCTCGGGTTCGTCAACGACTACAAGCCCCAGGAGTGGACCCCGGTCGACTCCGTCGCGTGGCTGAAGGCGATGGCGTGGGACCTGCGCGGCAACATGCAGGACGAGGTCGACCGCGCCCTGATGACCAGCCGTCTGGGCCCGCAGCAGATCGCCGAGCTGTACCCGCAGTACCCGTACGACCGCAACCAGGCGATCGTCCAGGAGGGCCAGTACGACGAGCTCACCCAGACGTTCGACGGCGGCGACGGCGGCAGCACGGACGACACCGGCACGGGTACGGGCACCGGGACCGGCACGGACCCCGGCACCGGCACTGGCACGGACCCCGGGACGGGCACAGGCACAGGCACAGGCACAGGGACCGGTACAGGGACCGGCACGGGCACCGGCGTCTCCGCCGACTCCTCCGACCTCCAGTCCCAGCTCACGGGCCTCATGAACGTCATGGAGACCGTCCCGGACGCCGTCGGCGTCAACGGCGACGGCATCGGCTCGAACTCCTGGGTCGTCGGCGGCGAGCACACCATCAGCGGAAAGCCGCTGCTGGCCAACGACCCGCACCTGTCGGCCTCACTGCCGTCCGTCTGGTACCAGATGGGCCTGCACTGCCGGAAGGTTTCCAGCACCTGCCAGTACGACGTCAGCGGCTACACCTTCGCGGGTATGCCCGGCGTGATCATCGGCCACAACCAGAGCATCTCCTGGGGCATGACCAACTCCGGCGTCGACGTCACCGACCTCTACCTGGAGAAGCTCACCGGCGACGGCTACCTGTACGACGGCAAGGTGAAGCCCTTCACCACCCGCAAGGAGACCATCAAGGTCGCCGGCGGCACCTCCAAGACGATCGTCGTCCGCGAGACCAACAACGGCCCCCTGCTCTCCGACCGCAACGACGAGCTCGTCCAGGTCGGCAAGAAGGCCACCGTCGACACCTCCGCGCCCGACCGCGGCGACGGCTACGGCATCTCCCTGCGCTGGACCGCCCTCGACCCCGGCACCTCCATGGACGCCGTCTTCGAGATCGACAAGGCGACCGACTGGGAGGAGTTCCGCGCGGCGGCCACCAAGTTCGACGTGCCGTCCCAGAACCTGATCTACGCCGACACCGAGAACCACATCGGCTACACGCTGCCCGGGAAGATCCCCACGCGCGCGAAGGGCGTCGACGGCTCCATCCCCTCGCCGGGCTGGGACGCCAAGTACACCTGGACCGGCTTCATCGACCAGGACGAACTGCCCTACGAGTACGACCCCGACCGCGGCTACATCGTCACCGCGAACCAGGCCGTCGTGGACGAGGACAAGTACCCGTACACCCTCACCACGGACTGGGGCTACGGCACCCGCAGCCAGCGGATCACCGACCTGATCGAGTCGAAGATCAAGGGCGGCGGCAAGATCTCCACGGACGACATGCGGCAGATGCAGCTGGACAACAGCAGTGAGATCGCCCGGCTGCTCGTGCCCGCGCTGCTGAAGATCGACGTCGGCGACAAGGACGTCCGCGAGGCCCAGAAGATGCTGGAGGGCTGGGACTACACCCAGGACGCCGACTCCGCGGCCGCCGCCTACTTCAACTCGGTCTGGCGCAACATCCTCAAGCTCGCCTTCGGCAACAAGCTGCCCAAGGAGCTGCGGGTCAAGGGCCAGTGCCTGTGGGTCGACCCGGCCGAGAACACCGGGCCCGTCGACGACGACACCAAGGTGCGCGAGTGCGGAAAGCGCGACGCCGACATGGCACAGCCGGACGGCGGCGACCGCTGGTTCGAGGTCGTGCGCAACCTCATGGACGACCCGGACAGCGACTGGTGGTCCACACCCGAGTCCGGCGTCAACCGCCCCGCGGCGACCAACCGCGACGAGCTGTTCAAGCGCGCCATGATCGACGCCCGCTGGGAGCTGACCGCCAAGCTCGGCAAGGACGTCGACAGCTGGAGCTGGGGCCGGCTGCACCGCCTGTTCCTGAAGAACCAGACGCTCGGCATCGAGGGCCCCTCCTACGTCCAGTACATGCTCAACCGGGGCCCCTGGAAGCTCGGCGGCGGCGAGGCCGCGGTCAACGCGACCGGCTGGAACGCGGCCGGCGGCTACGGCGTCGTCTGGGTGCCGTCCATGCGCATGGTGGTCAACCTCGACGACCTCGACAAGTCGAAGTGGATCAACCTCACCGGCGCCTCGGGGCACGCCTACAGTGCCCACTACACCGACCAGACGGACAAGTGGGCCGACGGGGAACTCCTCGACTGGTCGTTCACCGCGGACGCCGTGGAGAAGAGCACCAGCGACACCCTCGTACTGAAGCCGTGAACCGCTGACGGCAGACGTCGAAAGGGCCCTCCACGCGCGCGTGGAGGGCCCTTTCGACCAACGGCCACTTCTTGGGGGCGGGTCAGGCGGTCCTGAAGTGCCGTACGCCCGACGGCGTCACCACCGCGTCCACCGGACGGTCGTGCGCCTCCACGGGGACCTCCGCCACGACCTCCGCGTCGTACAGCAGCACCACCAGCGCGGGTTGGGCGCCCGCGCGCTCCAGCCGGGCGAGCACCCGGTCGTACGACCCACCGCCGCGCCCCAGCCGCATCCCGCGCGCGTCGACGGCGAGCCCCGGCAGCAGCACCACGTCCGCCGCCGTCACGGCGTCCGGGCCGAGCCGCTCGCCGGCCGGCTCGAAGAGCGCCATCCTCCCGCCGTGTTGGACACGCGCGAGGGAGCCCTCACCGGCGTACGCGCCCCAGTCCAGGTCGTTGTCCGGCAGCAGGGCGGGGAGCAGCACCCGCACGCCCCGCGCGCGCAGCGCGTCCAGGAGCGCGATCGTGCCGGGCTCGTTGTCCACGGAGACGTACGCCGCCACCGTGCGCGCGTGCGTCAGCTCGGGCAGTTCCAGCGCCCGCGCGGCCAGCGCCCGCCCGGAGTCCCGGACGACATCCGCCGTCAACCTCCCTCTCACCGCGAGGAATCCTCGCCGCAACATTCGCTTGTCAGTGTCGGCTCCACGTCCGATGTGGCTCACTCGTCGCTCCCGTACCGTTCCATTGCGCTCATATGAGAGCCAACCAACCGGCGGCCCAGATTCCCCTCAAAGGCACCGGATAAGGTTGCGGGCATGACTCAGTCGCACCCCAGGATCAGCAAGGCTGTCATTCCCGCAGCAGGTCTCGGCACCCGGTTCCTGCCGGCCACCAAGGCCACTCCCAAGGAGATGCTGCCTGTTGTGGACAAGCCTGCGATCCAGTACGTGGTCGAGGAGGCCGTGTCGGCGGGCCTCGATGACGTCCTCATGATCACGGGCCGCAACAAGCGCCCCCTCGAGGACCACTTCGACCGCAACTACGAGCTGGAGTCCGCCCTTCAGAAGAAGGGCGACGCCGCGCGGCTCGCCAAGGTGCAGGAGTCCAGCGACCTCGCGACCATGCACTACGTGCGCCAGGGCGACCCCCGGGGTCTCGGCCACGCCGTCCTGTGCGCCGCCCCGCACGTCGGCCACGAGCCCTTCGCCGTCCTCCTCGGCGACGACCTGATCGACCCGCGGGACCCGCTGCTCAAGCGGATGGTCGAGGTGCAGGAGCAGTACGGCGGCAGCGTCGTCGCGCTCATGGAGGTCGCGCCCGAGCAGATCCACCTCTACGGCTGCGCCGCCGTGGACCCCACCGACGACGGCGACGTCGTCAAGGTGCACGACCTGGTCGAGAAGCCGGCCGCGGCCGACGCCCCGTCGAACTACGCCATCATCGGCCGCTACGTCCTCGACCCGGCGATCTTCGACATACTGCGCAAGACCGAGCCGGGCCGCGGCGGCGAGATCCAGCTCACCGACGCGCTCCAGCAGCTCTCCCAGGACGAGAAGGTCGGCGGCCCGGTGCACGGCGTCGTCTTCAAGGGCCGCCGCTATGACACCGGCGACCGCGGCGACTACCTGCGTGCCATTGTCAGACTCGCGTGCGAACGTGAAGACCTGGGCCCGGACTTCCGGACCTGGCTTCGCAGTTACGTCACCGAGGAGATGTAGGCACTTGAGCACCGCCGCGCCCCGCACCGCCGGGCAGGAACACCTCTGGTCGGTGGACGAACACCTGGAGGACATCCTCGCGACCGTTCGCCCGCTGGACCCCATCGAGCTCCAGCTCCTCGACGCGCAGGGCTGCGTCCTGGTCGAGGACGTCACGGTGCCGGTGTCCCTGCCGCCCTTCGACAACAGCTCGATGGACGGGTACGCGGTGCGGGTCGCGGACGTCGCCGGCGCGAGCGAGGAGTTCCCGGCCGCCCTGGAGGTCGTCGGGGACGTCGCGGCGGGCCAGTCCGACCTGGTCCGGGTCGGCCCCGGCCAGGCCGCCCGCATCATGACCGGCGCCCCGCTGCCGCCCGGCGCGGAGGCAGTCGTCCCCGTCGAGTGGACCGACGGCGGCCTGGGCGAGGGCCCGGTCACCGGGATGCGGGCGCGCAGCCTGGCCCCCGAAGGCGCCGCCGGACAGGTGCAGGTCTACCGGTCGGCGCAGGCACGCGCGCACGTACGCGCGAAGGGCAGCGACGTGAAGGCGGGCGACCGCGCGCTGGAGGCCGGCACGATCCTCGGCCCGCCGCAGATCGGGCTGCTCGCCGCGATCGGCCGCGGCACGGTACGGGTGCGGCCGCGCCCGCGCGTGGTCGTGATGTCGACCGGCAGCGAGCTCGTCCAGCCCGACGAGCAGCTCGCCGCCGGCCAGATCTACGACTCCAACAGCTTCGCCCTCACCGCCGCGGCCCGCGACGCCGGCGCCATCGCCTACCGCGTGGGGGCCGTCGCCGACGACGCCGAGACGCTGCGCACCACCATCGAGGACCAGCTGGTCCGCGCCGACCTGATGGTCACCACGGGCGGTGTGAGCGTCGGCGCGTACGACGTCGTCAAGGAAGCCCTGTCGTACGTCGGCGACGAGGACCAGGCGGGCAGCGGCATCGAGTTCCGCAAGCTCGCCATGCAGCCCGGCAAGCCACAGGGCTTCGGCTCCATCGGCCCCGAGCACACCCCGCTGCTTGCCCTCCCCGGCAACCCGGTGTCGTCGTACGTCTCGTTCGAGCTGTTCGTGCGGCCCGCGATCCGCACGCTGATGGGGCTCGACGACGTCCACCGGCCGCGCACGCGCGCGAGGCTCGTCGCCGACAAGGCGCTGACCTCGCCCGAAGGCCGCCGGCAGTTCCTGCGCGCCCGGTACGCGGACGGGACCGTCACACCGGTCGGCGGCGCCGGCTCGCACCTCGTCGCGGCGCTCGCGCACGCCGACGCGCTGATCGTCGTTCCTGAGGACGTCGAGAGCGTCGAGCCGGGTGCCGAGGTCGAGGTGGTCCTGCTCGGCTGACCTCCTCGGATTGGGGGTACCGTGTCGCGCACAACAGGCCCGTGCGCCGCACCGCGACGGGCCCGGACCGGGAGCGCCACACGTGAGCACGCAGGACCGCCTGACCCACATCGACGACGCGGGCGCCGCCCGCATGGTCGACGTCTCCGAGAAGGACGTGACAGCGCGCACCGCGCGCGCGAGCGGGCGCGTCCTCGTGTCGCCCCGGGTCGTCGAGCTGCTGCGCGGGGAGGGCGTGCCCAAGGGCGACGCGCTGGCCACCGCGCGGATCGCGGGCATCATGGGCGCCAAACGCACCCCGGATCTGATCCCGCTGTGCCACCCGTTGTCGGTCTCGGGTGTGAAACTGGATCTGTCGGTCGCGGACGACGCCGTGGAGATCACCGCCACGGTGCGCACGACGGACCGCACGGGTGTCGAGATGGAGGCCCTCACCGCGGTCTCCGTCGCCGCGCTCACCGTGATCGACATGGTCAAGGCGGTCGACAAGGGAGCGGTCATCACGGACGTTCGGGTGGAGGAGAAGACGGGCGGGAAGTCCGGCGACTGGAGCCGGCCGTGAACGCCCCGGACACGGTGGCCTACCGCGCGCTGGTCGTCACCGCCTCCAACCGCGCCGCGGCCGGTGTCTACGAGGACCGGGGCGGCCCGCTGATCGCCGAGGGCCTTCGGCGCTTCGGCTTCGCCGTGGACGGCCCGCAGGTCGTGCCGGACGGCGACCCCGTGGAGGCGGCCCTGCGCGCGGGTGTCGACGCCGGTTACGACGTCGTCGTCACCACCGGCGGCACCGGGATCTCGCCCACGGACCGCACGCCGGAGGCCACCCGCGCGGTGCTCGACATCGAGGTGCCGGGGATCGCGGAGGCGATCCGCGCGTTCGGCCGCGACAAGGTGCCGACGGCCGTGCTCTCGCGGGGCCTGGCCGGGGTCGCCCGCGGCACGCTGATCGTCAATCTGCCCGGCTCCACCGGCGGGGTGAAGGACGGACTGGCCGTCCTGGAACCACTGCTGACGCACGCGGTGGACCAGATCCGCGGCGGCGACCACACCAGGCCGGCCGGCGATCCGCAGGCGACGGGACCCGCTGGCGACCACGGACCCTCCGCGGGTCACCCCACCCCGGCCGGCGGTCCCGCGCACGCCGGTGATCGTTCCAGACGCCCTGGGGGTGCCAGCTGAACAGCCCAACCTGGCCGGTCGTGCTGGTCGACGGCGACATCGTCCTCCGGCCGATAAAGCTGCGCGACCAGCGGGTCTGGCGCGAGGTGAACCGGCGCAACCGCGACTGGCTGCGGCCCTGGGAGGCGACCATTCCGCCGCCCGCACCGGGTGGGCCGATCGCGCACCGGCCGACCTACCGGCAGATGGTGCGGCACCTGCGTGCCGAGGCGAACGCGGGCCGGATGCTGCCCTTCGTCATCGAGTACCAGGGGCGCCTCGTCGGGCAGTTGACGGTCGCCGGGATCACCTGGGGCTCGATGTGTTCCGGGCACGTCGGCTACTGGGTCGACCAGTCCGTGGCCGGCCGGGGTGTCATGCCGACCTCGGTGGCGCTGGTCGTCGACCACTGTTTCCGGGCCGTTGGTCTGCACCGGATCGAGGTGTGCATTCGCCCCGAGAACGGACCGAGCCGGCGGGTCGTGGAGAAACTCGGATTCCGCGAGGAGGGCCTGCGGCCCCGTTATCTCCACATCGACGGCGCCTGGCGCGACCATCTCGTCTTCGCGCTCACCGCGGAAGAAGTCCCGGAGGGCCTGCTCGCCCGCTGGCGGCGGTCCCGCTCGGAGGACGCGGCGAGGAACCAGTCGAGCACAACGACGAACCAGTCGAGCGCAACGACGAACCAGTCGAGCGCAACGACGAACCAGTCGAGCGCAACGACGAACCAGTCGAGCGCAACGACGAACCAGTCGAGTACGGCGCGAAACCAGCAGAGTGCGCCCTGGGACCGGCAGAACACCCCCGGGAATCCCCAGTAACCCGGAAATTGAATAAGTGTTCGAAATTGATCGGTCCAGGATCGCCTCAGGGCATTAAATTCGCGGCCCGCGTGGCCTGCTGATCGCATCGGTCACAAAAAAAGTTCGAAATATCAGCCAGATCGTGCGACACACCGGCCCAATTGGCGGATGGCCTCACGCAAACCCCTCTACCGTGTGAGGCGTGAGCAGCAGCGGCCTCATCTACGCAGTCATTGTCGGGGCCTGGGCCGCCTACTTGGTGCCGATGTGGCTCCGTAGGCAGGACGAGCTGAACGAGGCCCGTCCGACGGAACGCTTCAGCACCGCCATCCGGCTGCTGTCCGGACGGGCGGGCATGGAGCGCCGGTACGCCAAGGACCTGGAGGCGCGCTCCGCCGACGAGGGGGAGCCCGCCGCCGACCCGAGCGTCACCAACTCGGTGGACGTCCGGGCCTTCGCCATGCCTCCGGCACGTCCCCAGGCACGGGCGGCGGTACGGACCCCGGGCGCCGAGAGCGCACGAGCGGCGCGCGTCCACGCGGACTCGCCGGCGCCCCAGTCCGACCACGTACCCGCACCCGCGCCCGCCCCGAGGTCCGACCACGCACCCCGGTCCGGCCGGGCGCCCACGCCCAACTCCCCCTCCGTGCCCGCGCCCACGCGCGAGCGGTCCGCCGCGCCCGCCGCCAAGCGGGCGGCGCGAGCCCAGCGCACACCGGGGTCGGAGGCGGCCGCCGCGCGCGCCCAGCGCTCGAAGGTGCTCGCACGCCGACGGCGTACGACGATGATGCTCTTCCTCGCCTTCACGCTCGGCGCGATCGTCGCGGCCGTCGGCGGGCTCGCCTTCCTCTGGGCGCCCGGTGTGCCCGCCGTGATGCTCAGCGTCTACATCGCGTACCTGCGCAGCCAGGAGCGCCGGCGGTTCGCCTTCCAGATGGACCGACGCCGGGCCGAGGTCGCCGCGCAGCGGCTGCGGGAGCGCGGGCGCCAGCCGCGCCGGCCCGCCTCCGCCACCACCCTCGACAGCGACGATCCGGACGAGGGACCCGAGCCGGAGACGGACCCGGGCCTCTCGGCGCTCGCCGCCGACCGCCGTGCCCTGGTGGAGCAGACCGACCACGCGGAGTGGGTCGACCAGCAGCGTGAGCGCCAGCGCGGACCCGGCAGGGGCGACAGCTGGGACCCGGTCCCCGTGCCGCTGCCGACGTATGTGACCGCGCCGGTAGCGCCGCGGGCCACCGCGGACGTCGACCTCGGCGCCCCGGACACCTGGAGCTCGGCCCGGTCCAGCTCCGTCCCGCAGGAGCAGGAACCCGAGTCGCACGCCGCCGGCCACCACGACGAGCAGGCCGACGACGCCGACTCCGGGGAGGACGAGGACGTACGCAGCGACGCCCGCCGGGCCGCCTCGGCGCGACGGGCACGGGAGCGCGGACGGACCCCGCTCTTCGACCAGTACGAGGACGGCGAGCGGCCCCGCGCCGCCAACGAGTAGGCCCGGACGCCATGTCGGCCGGGTCCGCCGGACGGGCACCCCGCCGGGCGCGACCCCTCCCACCTGTGACGCTCGCCCCACGGCCCCGCCCGGAACGGATTTCCAAGCACACCGATCGGGGTGCTAAGGTTTCACTCGTTGCAAGGGCCTGTGGCGCAGTCTGGTAGCGCACCTCGTTCGCATCGAGGGGGTCTGGGGTTCAAATCCCCACAGGTCCACCGCACACGAGAATCCCGTCCGATCGGTTGATCGGGCGGGATTCTTCGTGTTGTCACAGCCGCTTGGCGAAGCAGAGGCTCGACTCGTGGAAGCGGTAGTAGCCGAACTTGCCGCACGGCTCGTAGCCGCTGGAGGTGTACAGGGCGACGGCTTCCGGCTGTTCGGTGCCGGTCTCCAGGACCATCCGGGTCCGGCCCGCCGCGCGGGCGTCGTCCTCCAGGGCGGTGAGGATCCGCCGGGCGAGGCCGCGGCCGCGCATGTCGCGGACCACGTACATGCGCTTGAGCTCGGCGTCGCCGTCCTCGTTGCCCTCGCCGTTCTGGTCCTGGCTGCGCCAGCCGCCGGTGGCGACCGGGCGGTCCGACTCGTCGTAGACGATGAGATAGGCGCCGCCGGGCGGCCGGAAGTCCGTGGGGGACAGGACGGTGGCGTCGCCGCCGTCGCCGTAGCGCTCGTGGTATTCGGCCTGGACCTCGTCGTTGAGCTTGACGGCGTCGGGGTGGTCGAACGGTAGGCGGCGTATGTTCATGCTGATCACTGTATATCGATTCATGCGGGTGGTGAACGGGTCGCCCTCCAGTGTGCCGGTATCGTGCCGCCGTGCTCACTGTGACCTCTGTGAATGTGAACGGGCTGCGTGCCGCCGCGAAGAAGGGCTTTGTGGAGTGGCTCGCCTGCACCGAAGCCGATGTGGTGTGTCTCCAGGAGGTGCGCGCGGAGGCCGGGCAGCTGCCCGAGCACGTGCGTGCGCCGGAGGGCTGGCATGTGGTGCACGCTCCGGCGGCGGCGAAGGGGCGCGCGGGGGTCTCGCTGTACACCCGGCGTGAGCCGGACCGGGTGCGGATCGGGTTCGGGTCGGCCGAGTTCGACACCAGCGGGCGGTACGTCGAGGCCGATCTGCCCGGCATCACCGTCGCCTCCCTCTATCTGCCGTCCGGGGACGTGGGCACCGAGCGGCAGGACGAGAAGGTCCGGTTCATGGACGAGTTCCTCAGCCACCTCAAGGAGCTGCGCGAGCGGGCCGCCGCCGACGGGCGCGAGGTCCTGGTCTGCGGCGACTGGAACATCGCCCACCAGCCGGCCGACCTGAAGAACTGGCGCGGCAACACGAAGAACTCCGGGTTCCTCCCTGAAGAACGGGAGTGGCTCACGACCGTGTTCGACGCGGCGGCCGGCGGTTACGTCGACGTCGTACGGGCGCTGCATCCGGACGTGGAGGGGCCGTACTCCTGGTGGTCGTACCGGGGGCGGGCCTTCGACAACGACACCGGCTGGCGCATCGACTACCACGTCGCCACCCCCGGGCTCGCGGAGCGCGCGGTCAAGGGGCTGGTGGAGCGGGCGGCGACGCACGGCGAGCGGTGGTCCGACCACGCGCCCGTCACCGTGGTCTACGCCTAGGGCGTGTTTCGAAAGTCCCGCCTGCCGAGCTCCGGGCGGACGACGGGACTTTCGAAACACGCCCTAGGGGCGCTGGAGGCGGCGGTCCATCGCCAGGGAGAGTTCCGCCTCCACCACGCTCTTCGCCAGGGGGCGCAGCCGGGTGAGGTCCTCCTCCGGGGAGTGGCGCAGGATCAGCGTGATGAAGAGGTCCGCCAGCGCGTCGGCGTGCTCGCGGACGAGCCGGCCCGCCCCCAGCACCTCGGAGAGCGGGATGCCCTCGCGGACCAGCGCGGCGGAGACGTCGAGCAGCCGGCGGCTGATGTGCACGATCTCGTCGCCGTCGGTGCCGAGGTAGCCGAGGTCCAGCGCGGCGGCGAGGTTCTCGGGGGTGGCCTGGCCGGCGAAGGCGTCGGCGAGTTCCTCGGGGGTGAGGCGGACCGGGGTCTCCTCGGTCGGGGTGACGCCCAGCAGGTCGGCGACGTCACGGCCGTGGTCGAAGGCCTCGGCGAGTTCGGCGATGCCGTTCAGTGTGTGGCCGCGCTCCAGCAGCGCCGCGATGGTCCGCAGCCGGGCCAGGTGGTGGTCGTCGTACCAGGCGATACGGCCCTCGCGGCGGGGCGGCGGGATCAGCTTGCGTTCGCGGTAGAAGCGCAGGGTGCGCACCGTGATGCCGGCCAGCCGGGCCAGCTCCGCCATGCGGTACTCGGGCTTCTCCGCGTCCTCGCGCACGTCCGCACCGTTCTCAGTCACCTCCGCACCCTAAGTCGTACCGTCGGTAACTTTCCTCGCCCGGACCCCTACCGGTCAGTACGGCTCTCCTCTACTCTCCCAATTGCGCCAGTGTTCACTGGCAGAGTCGACGGCGATGTGTGGAGGCGACGGGATGGCCAAGCGCACCCAGCACCAGGAACACGGGCGTCGCGAGCATGTGCGGGTCGCCGTGATCGGGTCCGGCTTCGGCGGGCTCGGGGCGGCCGTACGGCTGCGCCGCGAGGGGATCACCGACTTCGTGGTCCTGGAACGGGCCGGCAGCGTCGGCGGCACCTGGCGCGACAACAGTTATCCGGGGTGCGCCTGTGACGTGCCCTCCCACCTCTACTCCTTCTCCTTCG
This sequence comes from Streptomyces sp. NPDC088387, assembly GCF_044753385.1. NCBI lineage: Bacteria > Bacillati > Actinomycetota > Actinomycetes > Kitasatosporales > Streptomycetaceae > Streptomyces > Streptomyces sp. NPDC088387. The sequence goes on along the minus strand of NZ_JBIVNC010000022.1, from coordinate 44,022 downwards.
CGCCCCACCCCGACTGGCCGCGCACCTTCTCCGGGCAGGAGCACATCCGCGCCTATCTGGAGCGGGTCGCCGACGTGTTCCGGCTCCGGCCGCACCTGCGGTTCAACACCGAGGTGACAAGGATGAGCTGGGACGGGGACGGCCTGCGCTGGGTCGTCGAGACCAGCACCGGCACCCTCACCGCCGATGTCGTCGTCTCCGCCACCGGCCCGCTGTCCGACCCCAAGGTGCCCGACATCCCGGGGCTCGACTCCTTCCCCGGCAAGGTCTTCCACTCCGCGCGCTGGGACCACGACTACGACCTGCGCGGCAAGCGCGTCGCCATGGTCGGCACGGGCGCCTCCGCGATCCAGATCGTGCCGGCGATCCAGCCCGAGGTGGCGAAGCTGGTGCTGTTCCAGCGGACGCCGCCGTGGGTGCTGCCACGCACCGACCGGCCGATCAGCGGTCCCGAACGCTGGCTGCACCGCACGCTGCCCCTCACCGGACAGGTCCGGCGCGGAGTGCTGTGGGGGATCCGGGAGTTGCAGGTCCAGGCGTTCACCAAGCGCCCCGAGGAGCTGGGCTTCGTCGAGCGGTTCGCCCTGCGGAACATGGGCCGCGCCATCAAGGACCCGGCGCTGCGCGCCAAGCTCACCCCGGACTACCGCATCGGCTGCAAGCGGATCCTGCTGTCCAGCGAGTACTACCCGGCGCTCGCCCGCCGCAATGTGGACGTGGTCGCCAGTGGCCTGAGCGAGGTGCGCGGCTCGACCGTCGTCGCCGCGGACGGCACGGAGACCGAGGTCGACGCGATCGTGTTCGGTACGGGGTTCCATGTCACCGACGTGCCGATCGCCGAGCGGGTGATCGGCGCCGACGGGCGGAGCCTGGCCGAGGCCTGGAAGGGCGGCATGGAGGCGCTGCGCGGCGCCTCGGCGGCCGGGTTCCCCAACTGGATGTCCGTCATCGGGCCCAACACCGGCCTCGGCAACTCCTCGATGATCCTGATGATCGAGTCCCATCTGAACTACCTGGCCGACTACATGCGGCGGCTGGACGTGCTGGGCGGCCGGGTCGCGCTGGACGCCCGCCCGAGCGCCGTCGGCGCCTGGAACCGGCGGGTGCAGGAGCGGATGCGGCGCACGGTGTGGAACACCGGCGGCTGCACGAGCTGGTACCTGGACGCGAGGGGCAGCAACACGACGGTCTGGCCGGGGACGACGACGGAGTTCCGGCGGGCGACACGGCACGTGGACATGAACGAGTACATGGTGCTGCGGGCGCCCGGCGCGCTCGCCGACCCGCCCGCCCACGCCCCGGTGGAGGTGCCCGCGTGAGCCGGCTGACCCGGACCGTCGCCGGTCCCTACGCGCCGCCCGTGCCCGAGCGGGAACTGACCGCCGTCTCCGCCGACGGCGCCCGGCTGCACGTCGAACTGCACGGTCCCGAAGGCGCGCCCGCGGTCGTCCTCGTACACGGCTGGACCTGCTCGACCGCCGTCTGGGCCGCGCAGATCCGCGCCCTCGCCGCCGACCACCGGGTCGTCGCCTACGACCAGCGCGGCCACGGCCGCAGTCCCGCCCACCCCGGGTACAGCGCGGAGACCCTCGCCGACGATCTGGAGGCGGTACTGGCCACGGCCCTCGCGCCGGGGGAGCGGGCGGTGGTCGTCGGGCACTCGATGGGCGGCATGACGGTGCTGGCGGCGGCCGGACGGGCCGGGTTCCGGGAGCACACGGCGGCCGTGCTGCTGTGCAGTACCGGCAGCGCGCGGCTGGTGGCCGAGTCGACGGTGCTGCCGATGCGGCCGGGACGGCTGCGTACGGCGCTGACCCGGCGGGTGCTCGGCTCGCGCGCCCCGCTCGGTCCGGTCACGCCCGTGACGCGCGCGGTGGTCAAGTACGCGACCATGGGCGCCGGTTCGAGTCCGCAGATGGTGGAGGCGTGGGCGCGGATCGTGACCGCCAGTCCGCGCCGTGCCAGGGTCGCCTGGTCGCACGTCCTGGCCGGGATCGATCTCGACGCCGGCGTACGGCGGTTGCGGGTGCCGACGGCGGTCGTCGTCGGCACGGGCGACCGGCTCACGCCCCCGGTGCACGCGCGTGGGCTGGCCGCTGCGCTGCCCCAGTGCGTGGGACTCACCGAGCTGACGGGGCTCGGCCACATGACACCGATCGAGGCACCACAGCTGGTCACCGCGAGGATCCGCGCACTCGCGGCCACCCATGTCCGTACCGCACACGCCGAGGAGAGCGCATGAGCAGGGTCAGTCTTCAGGGGCAGGTCGCGGTCGTCACCGGGGCGGCGCGGGGCGTCGGCGAACTCCTCGCGCGCAAGCTGTCGGCGCGCGGTGCCACGGTGGCGCTGGTCGGCCTGGAGCCGGACGTCCTCAAGGAGGTCGCGGACCGGCTGCACGGCGAGAGCGGGCACTGGTACGCCGACGTCACCGACCACACGTCGATGGCGAAGGTGGCGGCGGAGGTCAAGGAGCGGTTCGGGAAGGTGGACATCGTCGTCGCCAACGCGGGGGTCGCCGCGGGCGGGCCGTTCGCCGGCTCCGACGCGGACGCGTGGCGGCGGGTCATAGAGGTCAACCTCATCGGATCGGCCGTCACCGCGCGGGCGTTCCTGCCGGTGCTGACCGAGAGCCGGGGCTACCTCCTCCAGGTCGCCTCGCTCGCGGCGATGACACCGGCGCCGATGATGACGGCGTACTGCGCGTCCAAGTCGGGTGTGGAGGCGTACGCCCACTGTCTGCGTGCCGAAGTCGGGCACCAGGGTGTGAAGGTGGGCGTCGCCTATCTGTCGTGGACGGACACCGACATGGTGCGGGGGGCCGACCAGGACGACGTGATGCGGGAGTTGCGGCAGCGTCTGCCGTGGCCGGCCAACAAGACGTATCCGCTGGGGCCCGCGGTGGACCGGATCGTCGCCGGCATCGAGCGGCGCAGCAGCCATGTGTACGCGCAGTGGTGGCTGCGCGGGATGCAGGGGGTACGGGGGTGTCTGCCGGGGGTGATCGGGGCCGTCGGCCAGCGGGAGATGCGGCGGTTCGCGCCCCGGACGGCGGGGATGACCGGTGGGCTGGTGGGGGCCGGCGGGACCGCGGACGAGGTGGCCAGGGCGGTGGCTACCGAACGTCACTGATCAAAATGCGTGCCCTGTCCGCTCGTGTTTGCCTGGTGGAGGCCCCCCCTCGGGGCCACATCCCTCACCCACCCACTACGGGAGTGAAACCACATGGGCATGAAGGACAAGTTCCAGGACCGGGCCGAGCAGATCCAGCAGCAGGCGAAGAACAGGATGGACGAGGCCAAGGGCCGGTCGCCCGAGGAACGCGGTGCCGAGCGTGAGGGCCGGCCCGAGCGCGGGCGTCCTGAGGGCGATCCCATGCGGGAGGAGCGGGGGCGGCGTGAGGGTGACCCCGTGCGGGAGGAGCGCGGGCGGCGCCACGAGGGGCACCCGATGCCCGAGCGTGGCCGCCCGGAGCAGGACGAGCGGCTCGACCGGGACCACGACGTCTAGACGTCGGACCGGCTGAGGTTGGATGGCGTGGGGTGCCCCGGGACTCGGGGCGCCCCACGCCGTCGTTCCCGTACCTCAGAAGGGTCGTCCGCCGTGTCTTCTCAACTCGCCGAACCCCGGCCGCCGTTGGCCCGGGTGCTCGCCAATGCCGCCGCGCGGCCCGCGTTCGGTTCGCGGCGGGATCCGGACCGGGTCTTCGACCGCATGGTGGCCCGCACCGCGGGGGGTGAAGTCGGCGGCGGGGACGAGGAGTTCCTCGACGGGTTCCGGTTCCTGCTGCGGGAGTGGGCCGCGGAGCCCGCGCTGACACCGTTCGGCTGGCAGCAGGCCCAGGGGCATGTGAAGCGGCATCTCGCCAACCGGGCCCGGGTGCGGCGGCTGTTCGCCGAGATACCGGAGATCGCCGACGAGCCCGTCGAGCGGCCGGTGTTCGTCGTCGGACTGCCCCGTACGGCCACCACCCTCACCCACGCCGTGCTGGCGCTCTCGGAGCGGCACCGATGTCCGCGCATGTGGGAGCTGATGGCCCCCGGCCCGGAACCGACACCGGGCGAGCGGCGCAGGGCGCTGATGGCCGCGCGCGCCACCGAGCGCATCGTCAACCTCCTGATCCCGCGTTTCCGGGACATCCACCCCGTCCTCGCGGAGGGCCCGGAGGAGGACACCTGGGCGCTGCCGCACGCGACCCAGCCGCTGTCGCAGGCCCGGATCCCCGCGTACCGCGACTGGCATCTCGCGCACGACTTCGGCCCCGACTACCGCTATCTCAAGCAGATCTTCCAGCTCCTCCAGTACGGCCGGCCCCGCCGCCGCTGGATGCTGAAGTCGCCCATGCACCTCGGCCAACTGGACGCCCTGCGCGCGGTGTTCCCCGACGCCACCCTGGTGTGGACGCACCGCGACCCGGTCACCGCCGTCGCCTCGTTCTGTAGCCTCGTGGAGACCGGCATGGCCGTCAGTGTCAGCCCGCGCGATCCGCACGCCATCGGCGAGGACTGGCTGCGGCTGCTCGGCGAGAGCATGACGCGGGCGCTGCGCGCGCGGGCCGCGATGCCCGCGGACGCGATCGTGGACGTGCCCTACTCGTGGCTCGGCACCGCCCCGGAGACCGGCGCCCCCAAGCTGTACGAGGCGATCGGCGCGGACTGGACCGACGCGGAGGCGGCCCGGCTGCCCGGCGTCGTCGCGCGTCCGCGCGGCAGCGTCCGCCACACCTACGACCTGGCCCGGTACGGGCTGACGCGCGAGCACGTCGAGTCGGTGTTCGCCGACTACAACACCTTGCGCGCCGAGGTCGACCGGCCGTAGCGCCCACCGCCGAATCATCCCGGCACCCGGCAACCGGCAACCGGCAACCGGCAACCGGCACCCGGCACGCGGCACGCGGCGCCCGGCGCCCGCCACCCGGCGCCCGGCACGCGGCGCCCGGCATCGGGCATCGGGCATCCGGCACGCGGCGCCCGGCATCCGGCGCCCGGCGCCCGGCGTCCGGCGCCCGCCACGCGGCATCCGGCATCCGGCACCCGGCGCCCGGCGCCCGCCACCCGGCGCCCGGCACGCGGCGCCCGGCATCGGGCATCGGGCATCCGGCACGCGGCATCCGGCATCCGGCGCCCGGCGCCCGGCCGGTATCCGGCGCCCGGCACCGGGAGATACTGGGAGGCGTCGGCCGCGTACACCGCTACTCCCTCTTCCGCGCCGGCAGTTTCGGTCTCGACCGGTCGGGGACCTCGCTGTAGTCCGGCGGGGTCGCCGCCGGCGCCGACTTCAGCAGCTCCAGCGCCACCCGTACCGCGTCGTCCAGCTGGGCGTGGCGGCCCTCCGCCCAGTCCAGCGGGGTGCGCAGGACCTCCAGGTCCGGGACGACACCCCGGTTCTCGACGCTCCAGCCGTACGCGTCGAACCAGGCCGCGTTCATCGGCACCGTGATGACCGTGCCGTCGCCCAGGCGGTGGCGGCCGGTCATGCCGACCACCCCGCCCCAGGTGCGCTGGCCGACCACCGGCCCCAGGTTGAGGAGTTTGAAGGCGGCCGTGATCATGTCGCCGTCGGAGGACGTGGCCTCGTCGGCGAGCGCCACCACCGGGCCCCGGGGGGCGTTGGAGGCGTAGGACACCGGCTGGGCGTCGCGGGTCAGGTCCCAGCCCAGGATCGTGCGGGTCAGCTTCTCGACGACGAGTTCGCTGATGTTGCCGCCCGCGTTGCCGCGTACGTCGACGAGGAGGGCCGGGCGGGACACCTCCCTGCGCAGGTCGCGGTTGAACTGGGCCCAGCCCGAGCCGCCCATGTCGGGGATGTGCAGATAGCCGCAGCGCCCGCCGCTCAACTCCCGTACCACCTCCCGGCGTTTGGCCACCCAGTCCTGGTAGCGCAGGGGGCGTTCGTCGAGGAGCGGGACGACGGCGACCCGGCGGGAGCGGCCGGCCTCGCCCTCCGCCGGGGTGAAGGTCAGCTCCACCGTCGTACCGCCTGCGCCCGCCAGCAGCGGGTAGGGGCCGGTGAGCGGGTCCACCGGGCGGCCGTCGACATGGGTCAGTACGGCGCCCTCGCGGATGCCGGTGCCGGCGAGCGGGGAGCGGGCCTTGGAGTCGGAGGACTCGCCGGGCAGGATCCGCCTGACGACCCAGGCGCCGTCCCGGCAGACGAAGTTGGCGCCGAGCAGGCCCTGGCGGCGCTGGTAGTGGGGCGGGCCCTCGTTGCGGCGGGCGGCGCTGACGTAGGCGTGGGAGGTGCCCAGTTCGCCGAGGACCTCACGCAGGAGGTCGGCGAACTCGTCGGGGGAGGCGACCCGGTCGACGAGCGGGCGGTACTGGTCGAGGATCGCGTCCCAGTCGATGCCGCACATCCCGGGGTCCCAGAAGTAGTCGCGGGTCAGCCGGCCGGCCTCGGCGTAGGACTGGCGCCACTCGGCGCCGGGGTCCACCTCGTGCAGGATGCGGCGCAGGTCGATCCAGGTGGTGGAGTCGGAGTCGCCCACCTCCGTCGAGGGGATCGCCCGCAGCTCGTCCTCGTCGACCACGACGAGCCGCGAGCCGTCGCCGCTGACCGCGAACCAGTCGAGATGCTGGACGAGTTCGGACTTCTTCGCCTTGGTGATGTGGAAGTACTCCAGGGTGGGCCGGCCCGATGTGTCGTCCGGGTTGGCGAAGGTCTCGCCGAGCGCGCCGGAGATCGGCCAGCGCAGCCAGACCAGCCCGCCGCCCGCGACCGGGTACAGCGCCGAGTACTTGGAGGCCGCCACCGGGAACGGGGTCACCCGGCTCTCCAGGCCCTCCGTCTCCACGGTCACCGGACCGGTGCCCGCGCCCGTCCCCGTACCCTCGCCGTCCGTCGGTTCGTCGTCCTCCACCGGGTCCAGGCCGCCCGCCGCCGGGCGGCCGTCCGGCGACAGGGCGAAGGGGGACGGGGTCGCCGAGGAGAGCGGGACGAGGTAGGGGCGGCAGCCGAGCGGGAAGGAGAGGTCGCCGGTGTGCACGTCGTAGACCGGGTCGAAGCCGCGCCAGGACAGGAACGCCAGATAGCGGCCGTCGCGGGTGAAGACCGGGTTCTCGTCCTCGAAGCGGCCGTTGGTGACGTCGACGACGAGCCGGTCCTTGATCCGGGCCAGTTTGATCTGCCGCAGCGAGCGGCCGATGCCCGGGTGCGACCAGGTCAGCCATGATCCGTCCGGTGAGAAGGCGAGGTCCCGGACCGGCCCGTTGAGCGAGTGGATCAGCTCGGTCACCTCGCCGTTGGAGCCCTCGCTCGCGTCGATCAGCAGCAGCCGGCCGTTGTGCGAGGCGAGGGCGAGGCGTTCGCCCTGCGGGTCGGAGACCAGCTCCAGGACCCGGCCCAGATCGCCCGCGGCGAGCCGCCGGGGTGGGCGGTCGCCGCTCGCGCGCGGCAGGTAGGCGATCTCGACGGCGTCCGCGCCCTCGGCGTCGGTGACGTAGGCGACCTGGCCGCCCGAGCCGAGCATCTCGGGGAGCCGGACGCGGACGCCCGGGGTGTCGGTGATGGTGCGGGCGGGTCCGTCGCGGTGGGTCAGCCAGTACAGGCTGCCGCGTACCACGACCGCGCCGGCCCGGCCGGTCTCGTCGACGGAGAGACCGTCCACGTGCTGCGCGGCGGGCACCTGGTAGGGCCGCCGGCCCGCGCGCGGCCCGCCGAGCCGTACGTCGAGGCGGCGCGGCACGGAGTCGGCGGAGAGATCGTCCACGAGCCACAGGTCGCCCGCGCACTGGTACACCACCCGTGTGCCGTCGCTCGACGCGTTGCGGGCGTAGAAGGCGTCGTGGTCGGTGTGGCGGCGCAGCCCGGAGCCGTCGTGGGCGCAGGAGTAGAGGTTGCCGACGCCCTCGTGGTCGGAGAGGAACGCGATCCGGTCGCCGACGAAGAGCGGGGAGGAGAGATGACCGTCGACATGCTCCAGGAGCCGGCGGCCGTGCAGCCAGAGGCGGCCGGTGGCGCCGCCCCGGTAGCGCTTCCAGGCGGCGGGTTCGTGCGGCGGGGTGCCGGTCAGGAGCAGGGACTGCCGTTCGCCGGCGAGGTCGGCGACCTGGATGTCGGAGACCGGGCCCCAGGGGAGCTTGCGGCCCGGGTCGCCGTCGGGGCGGACCTTGTAGGCCCAGGTGAAGTAGGAGAAGGGCTCGCCGTGCGAGGCGACGGCGAGGATCTCGCCGTCCGGGGTCCAGCCGCAGACCCGGGTGTCGGCGCTGCCCCAGTACGTCAGCTGCCGCGCCTCGCCGCCGGCCACCGGCACCCGGTGGATCTCGGGCACCAGGCTGCGCCAGCTCGTGTACGCGAGATGGCCGCCGTCGGGGGAGAAGCGGGGGTGGGCGGTCTTCGTGCGGTCGACGGTGAGGCGCCAGGCGCGGCCCCCGCCGTCGCCCGCCGCGGTGAGGGGGGCCAGCCAGAGGTCGTCCTCGGCCACGAAGCACAGCAGGTCGCCGTGGAGATGGGGCATGCGCAGATAGCTCACCTCCCCATGTTTTTCCGGGGGATGGACCCGGGCAACTCGTACATGTGAGCCCCACCGGGTTTGCCATTTCTTTATCCAGGCCCGACAGAGGTGACACAGCCCACGTACGAAACGGTTTCGTTTCGCTTGCTCTCACGCTATATTCATTCGTGTACGAAACCGTGTCGTTCGAAGGCGAGCAGAGAGAGGAAGGCGAGGGACATGACTGAGGTCGCAACGGTGCGTCGCAGTCGCCTCACGCCCGAGCGCGAGGCCGAGCTGTACGAGGCCGTGCTCAATCTGCTCCGGGAAGTCGGCTACGACTCCCTCACCATGGACGCCGTGGCCACCCGCACCCGCTCCAGCAAGGCCACGCTCTACCGCCAGTGGGGCGGCAAGGCCGAGCTGGTGGCACACGCCATCCGGCACAACAAGCCCGGCGGCGACCACAGTGCCGACACCGGCTCCCTGCGCGGCGACCTGCACGCCATGATGGCGCGCGAGGACGACTGCACCATGGAGCAGAACGCGGCGCTGATGCGCGGTATGGCCATCGCCATGCACAGCAATCCCGACCTGCTGCGCGCCTTCCGGGAACTGCTCATCGAGCCGGAGATGGCGGCGATGCAGCGGGTGCTCCAGCGTGCGGTCGACCGCGGCGAGATCCCCGCGGACAACCCGGCCCGGAAGTACATGCCGCACATGATCATCGGCGCGTTCGCCACGCGGACGCTGCTCGACGATCTGCCACCCACGCGTGACTTCCTCATCTCGTACATGGACGCCGTGGTGCTCCCCGCACTGGGCGTCACCTCCACCACCTGAGCTCCCCTCTCAGACAGCCCACCTGACGTCACCGCTCACGTCGTCGGGCCGATCACCCCTGCGATGCCGCCAGGGTTGGTCAACCCTGCCCCGAAAGACCCCACGACCTGACCGGGAGTACGCCCTCGTGGCCACGTTCCTCTACAAACTCGGCCGGCTCGCCTTCAGGCGACGGCATCTTGTCGCCCTCCTCTGGGTGGCCCTGCTGGCACTCGCCGGCGCCGGCGCCGCCACCGCCCCCGCGGCGGGCTCCTCCTCCTTCTCGATACCCGGCACGGAGGCCCAGAAGGCCTTCGACCTGCTGGACGAGCGCTTCCCCGGCACCAGTGCCGACGGAGCGACCGGCCGTGTCGTCTTCAAGGCCCCCGCGGGCGAGAAGATGTCCGACGCCGACAACAAGGCCGTCGTCGACAAGACGGTCCAGGAGCTGTCCGACGGCTCCGAGGTCGCGAGCGTCACCGACCCCTTCAAGACCAACGCGGTCAGCAAGGACGGCTCGGTCGCATACACCTCGGTGACCTACGACGTCTCCGGCATGGAACTCAAGGACTCCTCCAAGGAGGCCCTGGAGCACGCCGCCGAGACCGCGCGCGACTCCGGGCTGACCGTCGAGATCGGCGGTGACGCGCTCCAGGCCGTACCGGAGACCGGCGCCGGGGAGATCATCGGCATCGGCATCGCCGCGGTCGTCCTCGTCATCACCCTGGGCTCGCTGGTCGCGGCCGGACTGCCGCTGCTGACGGCGATCATCGGCGTCGGTATCGGTGTCTCCGTCATCACCGCCCTCGCCAACACCCTCGACCTCGGCTCCACCACCTCCACGCTGGCCATGATGATCGGCCTCGCGGTCGGCATCGACTACGCGCTGTTCATCGTCTCCCGGTACCGGGCCGAACTCGCCGAGGGCCGCGAACGCGAGGAAGCCGTCGGACGGGCCGTCGGCACCGCCGGATCCGCGGTGGTCTTCGCGGGCCTCACCGTCGTCATCGCCCTCGCCGGCCTCGCCGTGGTCAACATCCCGATGCTGACCAAGATGGGCTTCGCCGCGGCCGGCACGGTCGTCATCGCCGTACTGATCGCCCTCACCATGATCCCGGCGCTGCTCGGGTACGCGGGCCGCAGGATCCAGCCCGCGGGCGCCAAGTCCAAGCTGCTGGGCCGGCGCAAGCAGCAGGACAGTGCCGGTACGGACACCGAGGCCAAGCCGAACATGGGCACCCGCTGGGCGAGCTTCGTCGTCCGCCGGCCCGTCGCCGTACTGCTGCTCGGCGTCCTCGGCCTCGGCGCCGCCGCCGTACCGGTCGCCTCGCTCGAACTGGGCCTGCCCGACGACGGTTCGCAGCCGACGTCCACGACCCAGCGGCGCGCCTACGACCTGCTCTCCGACGGCTTCGGCCCCGGCTTCAACGGTCCCCTGATGGTCGTCACGGACGCCAAGTCCAGCGCCGACCCGGAGGGTGCGGCCAACCTGGTCTCCGAGGAGATCAAGGACATGCCGGGTGTGGTCAGCGTGGCCCCGCCGGCGCCCAACAAGGCCGGCGACACCTACACCATCACCGTCGTCCCGGACTCCAAGCCCTCGTCCACCCAGACCGAGGACCTCGTCCACTCCATCCGTGACGCGGGCGGCAGCATCAAGGCCGACACGGACGCCGACATCTACGTCACCGGCGCCACCGCGATGAACATCGACTTCTCGCAGAAGATGAACGACGCGCTGGTCCCGTACCTGGCGCTCGTGGTCGGCCTGGCCTTCCTCCTCCTGATCGCCGTCTTCCGCTCGATCCTCGTCCCGCTCAAGGCGGCCCTCGGCTTCCTGCTCAGCGTGCTCGCCGCGCTCGGCGCCGTCGTCGCGGTCTTCCAGTGGGGCTGGTTCGCGGGCGTCCTCGGCGTCGAGGAGACCGGACCGGTCATGTCGATGATGCCGATCTTCATGGTCGGTGTGGTCTTCGGTCTCGCGATGGACTATGAGGTCTTCCTCGTGACCCGGATGCGGGAGGCGTTCGTCCACGGCGAGAAGCCCAGCCAGGCCGTCGTCACGGGCTTCAAGCACGGTGCCCGCGTCGTCACCGCCGCCGCGATCATCATGATGGCCGTCTTCTCCGGCTTCATCGGCTCCTCCGAGGCGATGGTCAAGATGATCGGCTTCGGCCTCGCGATCGCCGTCTTCTTCGACGCGTTCGTGGTGCGGATGGCCCTGGTCCCGGCCGTACTCGCCCTGCTCGGCAAGAAGGCCTGGTGGCTGCCGAAGTGGCTGGACCGCGCCCTGCCCAACGTCGACGTCGAGGGCGAGGGGCTGCGCGCCCACATCGACGCCCAGAAGGACGCCGACCCCGACGAGAAGAAGGAACTGGTACGCGCCTGACGTACCGGGTCTGACACACCGGGTCCGGCGTACCGGGTCCGACAACAAGACCAGCCGGTGAGGGTTCCGTGGGGACGGGGCTGCCCTCACCGGCTTCCTTGTGCCCGGCGGCAGCGCGACCGCGGGCTGTTCGAACGAACACGGCGTGCCCGGCGTCGGAGCTCATATGACCGAGCATCCGATGCAGAAGGAGATACGCCGATGAGAGGCACGCTCTTGCCCGTCCGGAGCCGACCGGCGTGGGCGTTGCTGGTGGCGGCCGGGGTCACGGTGTGCGTCGGCTGTGCGGCACCCGACGGTGGCGGCGGAGAGGCGTCCGCGTCGTGTGCGGCCCTGGTCGAGTACGGGAACAGCAGGTACGTGGGGACGGAGGCCAAGGGGTTCGCGCTCGGGGAGAGGCTCGGTGCCGCCTCTCTTCCGCCGTGCGACGACACTCCGGGCGACGACAGTGACGGTGAGACGGCACCGACCCCGACCACCGCGTACGAGATCAAGGGGGTGGATCCCGGTGTCGCCATCGCGGTGGAGCGGTCGGCCGACGACGTCATCTACGTCAACGTCGATTCCGCGACGGAGCTGCCCGAGATCAAAGAACTGATCCGTGGTTCCTGATGCCGGGTGGCCGGTAGGGTGACTGCGCCTTTCGCCGTACGTCACTCAGGGAGTCCGGCTTGATATCTCGTACGGGAACCGGCCGTTGCGTCCGTGTTCTGCTCGCGGCCGCGCTGGCGGTCGGGGCGCTCGGCGGCTGCCGGACCCTCCTGGACGCCGCCGACGAGTCCGGCTGCGACGGCACCGGGGGCCGGGTCGACGCGCTGCGGTCGGACGGCGTCCTCGACTCCCGCCCGCCCGGGGCCACCGTGCCCGACGGCTTCGAGAAGGCGGACGCCGGCTGCTGGCAGGACAGCGGTGAGGCGTGGCTGTACGCCGAGCGGACCTATGTGTTCCCGGGTGACAAGGGCGACCTGCTCGACCACTACCGGGCCGTGGCGGGTCCCGCCGGCTGGAAGCTGTCCCGCACCGACCGGTCGGCGGGTCTCTGCTTCACACCCGCCACCGGGGAGGGGACGTCGACGCTGAACGTCCGGTTCCTCACGGCCGAGGACCTGAAGGCCCAAGAGCCGGAGCCAGGACCCGAGTTCGGCTCCGGAGCGGGCTACTCGGTGGCTCTTTCCGCCACGGCGGACGGATCGCCGACCGGCTGCTCGGACTGAGACCGGCGCCCGGGGTCCGGCCCGTCACCGGCCCCGGCGGCGAGGATTCCGCCACGGCGGTTCCGCTCCTCGCGGGCTGACGTCCACCTCCGCCCACACCGTCTTCCGAGGGCACGGTCCCGGCGCCACGCCCCAGCGGTCCGCCAGCGCGTCCACGATCACCAGACCCCGGCCCGACTCGGCGTCCGGCTCCACCGGGTTCAGTCGCGGGACCTGGTCGCCGCCTGGGGCGAATTCGTCGCGCACGTGCACAACTGACCTACCCCTACGGGAAGTACCGCGCCGCCTTCTCCAGGACGTGGCCCGTGAACATGCCGCCCCACATGACCCTGCCCCGGTACATGGTCGTACGGACGGACTGCGGGCCCGTCTCGACCGTGATCGGGCGGCCCACCACCGTCGTGTCCACGGTCCTGGCGTCCTGCGCGGCCCACTGCGCGGCGGCGGGGTCGACGTTCTCACTGACCAGTGCGGCCAGCACCATCGCCGCGTTGCGCGCGCCGGGCAGGCCACCCCGGTCGGCCTTCGCGCGGGTCATGGCCCAGACGCTGAACTCGCCGATCGCCGGCACGTCGAGCGCGGGCACGGCGGCGGCGTACACGAACAGTTTGACCTTGGTGCCCATCCAGCGGGCCTTGCGGTCGGCGCGGCTGCCGACGAGGACCCGTTGCCCGGCCCAGGTGTCGGACGTCACCGCGCAGCCGTCGGCCGTCAGGCGCTCACGGAGGGCTTCGAGGTAGGCGACCGCCGGGGTCTGCTGCTGTGTCATGGGCCGATGGTCCAACAGCCGTGCTGTGAGGGGTAGATGGGGCGGGCCCCTGAAAGCCGTTCGCGTGCGCCGTACACGCACCGCTAGCGTGCCGTCCATGACCACTTCGGAGTCCGCAGCACACCCCCGTTTCGCCGAGGCCCTCGCCGAGCTGGGTCTGGGTGGGCTCAACGCCCGGATCCGCCGCTTCCCGGACGCCACCCGGACCGCCGCCGAGGCCGCCGCCGCGATCGGGTGCGAGCTGAGCCAGATCTGCAAGTCACTGATCTTCGCCGCGGACGGCGTACCGGTACTGGTACTGATGGATGGCGCGTCCCGCGTGGACGTGGAACGGGTCCGGCAGGAACTCGGCGTCGAGCGGGTCACCCGCGCCAAGGCCGACGTCGTACGCGAGACGACCGGGTACGCCATCGGCGGCGTACCGCCCTTCGGGCACCGGACGAGGACGCGGGTGCTCGCCGACCGGTCGCTGCTCGCGCACGACGTGGTGTGGGCCGCCGCGGGCGATCCGCATGCCGTGTTCCCCATGGAGCCGAAGGAGTTGATCGCACACGCGGGCGCCACGCTCGTCGACGTGCGCGAGCTGACCGCGTGACGCCGCTGGTCGCGACGGCCGTCCTGACGGCCGCGGTCACCCACGCCGGCTGGAACGCCATCGCCCACCGCATCACCGACAAACTCGTCGGCTTCACCCTCATCTCCGGCGGCGGGCTGCTCATCGGGCTCGCGGCCGTGCCGTTCACCGGGTTCCCGGCGGCGGGCGCGTGGCCGTACCTCCTCGCCTCGTCCGCCATCCACATCGCCTACTACGCGCTGCTGATGCAGTCGTTCCGGCTGGGCGACTTCGGGCAGGCCTACCCGATCGCCCGCGGCACCGCGCCCCTGCTCGTCACCGTGATCGCCGCCGTCTTCGCCCACGAGGTGCCGGACGGCTGGGCCGCGGCCGGAATCGTGCTGTCCTGCGCCGGACTGACCGGCGTCGCGCTGTGGGGGCTGCGCGGGCGACGCCCCAACTGGCCCGCGATCGGCGCGGCCCTCGCGACCGGTCTGACCATCGCCGTGTACACCGTCGTCGACGGCATCGGCGTACGCGCATCCGGCTCCCCGCTCGCCTACATCGCCTGGCTGATGGCGGTCCAGGGCGCGGTGATCCCGGCGTACGCCCTGTACCGTCTGCGCGGCGAACTCCCCGGCCTGCTGCGGCCGTTCGCCCGTATCGGCCTGCTCGGCGCCGCGATGTCCGTCGCCGCGTACGCCCTTGTCCTGTGGGCCCAGACCAAGGCCGAACTCGCGCCGATCGCCGCGCTGCGAGAGTCGTCGATCATCGTGGGCGCGGCGATCGGGGCCGTGGTCTTCAAGGAGCGGTTCGGGCTGCCGAGGGTGGCCGCGGCGGGGCTGCTGGTGGTGGGGATCGGGTTGATGCTGCGGTCGGGGTGAGTGGGGTGTCGGCCCGCGGGGGTCCAGTGGCGGACCCTTGTCCGGGCGGGATTGTCTGCGTCAGAGGGCGCGGGCGCCGATCGGGTGCCAGGCGGCGGAACTGCCGTCCCGGAGGACCTGTCCGAAGACCACGTCCGCGAAGTGGATGCCGAAGCCGAGGGTGTTCGGTTCGAGCAGTTCGGTGATCAGACGGCGGCGGTGGCGTTCCGACTGGTACGGGTCCTCGTCCACCACCGCGGACCACTCGGGGTGGCTCACCTGGAGCGGGGAGAGCAGGGCGTCGCCGAAGGCCAGGAGGCGGGTGCCCCGGGAGGCGATCACGAAGCCCGTGTGGCCCGCGGTGTGGCCGGGGAGGGCCAGCGCGTGGACTCCCGGGAAGATCTCGTCGCCGGGGAGGACGAGCTCCGTGCGGTGCTCCAGGGGCGCGGTCGTGTGTTCCCGGGTGTCCCATTCCGCCTTCGGGACGAGGTAGGTCGCGCGGGTGAAGAGGGGCGGGTCCGCGAGGGCCCAGCCGATGTGGTCGGGGTGCAGATGGGTGAAGGCGACCGTCTCGATGTCCGCCGGGGAGCGGCCCAGCAGGGCCAGGCTGCCGGGGAGCGCGCCGCCGTGCATCGCGCCCCGGTGCGGGTGGGCGGGGTCCTCCGGTACGGCGCGGGGGCCGAAGCCGGCGTCGATGAGGAGGGCGCGGGGGCCGTGTTCGACCAGGAGGCCGCCGGTGTTGGCCACGAGGCGGTGGGTGTCGTTCAGGTGGGTCGCGTGGGTGGTCCAGTCCGTGGCCGCGGTGGTGGGGAGGAGGCCGGTGGGCTTGAGGAGCATGGCCCCGTCGGGGACGTAGCTGACCTTGAGGTCGCCCAGGTGGAGGGAGCACACCGCGGAGGGTCTGCGCAGGCGGTTGTCGTCCGTCACGGGTTCTCCTTGCGGGCGGCTTCGGTGGCGCCCCTGCACGGTTGCGTCGGTTGTCTCTGAGGCGCGTGTGTCGCGAGGCTCTCCAGGAGCGCGGGGGAACTGCGCGACCCGGCGCGACGGATGCTGCTGCGCCCACCCGTGCCGCCCCCGCGGCACGACTGCCCGCAGAGGCGGTCGGCACGAGGGACGGCACGGGACGGGCACCACGGTGGCGCCTACGCCGGGTTGCGCTTGCGGAGTACTGCCCCTACCAGGAGGCCGCCGGCCAGGGCGACGATTCCGGCGGTGACCATGCCGGCGTGCAGGCCGCCCAGGGTGTCCGCGACGGTCGCGTCCCCGCTGCCCGCAAGGGCGTTCGTGCGGGCAGCGGCGATCGCGCTGAGGCCGGAGACGCCGATCGCGGCCACGTACTGCGGCAGCTGGGAGAGGCCGCCCACCACACCCTGGTCCTCCTCGGAGACGCCCGAGGTCATCACGGTGATGAAGGAGACCACGCTGAAGACGTGGCCGAGGCCCATCACCGACGAAGTGACCAGCAGCGCGGTGAGGTTGACGCTCACCGGCAGGGTGAACATCGCGACCGTACCGACGCCCTGGATCAGCAGGCCCGCCGTCAGCACCCGCACACCGCCGAAGCGGGTCAGCAGCTTCGCCACGTACAGACCACCGAGCATCGCGGCCGCGCCCTCACCGAGGTAGCTCAGACCGGCCTGAAGGGCGGTGAAACCGAGCACGTCCTGCATGTACAGGCTCAGCAGCACGGTCGTACCGGCGCACATGCCGAACGTGATGACACCGAACAGCCCCGACCACTTCACGGTCGGACGGTTCAGCACCGACAGCGGCACCAGCGGCTCCGGGTGACGCCGCTCGACCAGCAGGAACGCGACCAGGAGCAGCACACCGCCGACGATCGGGCCGAGCGAGGCCGGACGGGTCCAGCCCTCGTCGCCGCCGGTGGAGATGCCGTAGACCAGGCCGAACAGGCCCAGCGTGGCCAGGATCGCGCCCGGGATGTCCATCCGCTTCGCGGCACCGGACTCGCGGATCGACGGCAGGGCCAGCGCCCCGGCCAGCGCCACGACACCCATCACGCACAGCGCGACCATCGTCCAGCGCCAGCTGAAGCCGCTGGTGATGACACCGCCGCCGAGCGCGCCGAGCACAAAGCCCAGCGACATGACGGCACCGTTCAGACCGAGCGCGCGGGCGCGCTTGGGGCCCTCGGCGAAGTAGCCGGTCATCAGGGCGATGGCGGACGGGGCGATCATCGCGGCGGCCGTGCCCTGGCCGATCCGGGTGGCGATCAGCACACCGGGGCTGTTCGCGAAGGCGGCGCCGACGGAGAACAGGGTGAAGACGGCGACGCCGATCGTGAACAGCCGCTTGCGGCCGATCAGGTCGGCGACCCGGGCGAACAGCGGCAGCAGGCTCGCCGACGGCAGCAGGCTGGCCGTGGCCACCCACTGGAGCGTGCCGGCGGAGGAGAAGCCGAGGCCGCTGCCGATCTCCGGCAGGGCGACCGTGACGATGGAGAAGTCCAGGCCGCACATGAACGTCGCGCAGCACAGGGTGATCAGGACCAGCCACTCGCGGGGGGCGAAGACCGCCCCGTCGGTGACCGGAGCGGCGGCGGGTGCACTTGCGGCACCCGTGAGTGTGGTGTCGGGCGGTGAGGATTCGGTGACAGCCATGAGGGTCCTTCCATACGATCCGTGTGGCATGCACCAGCCTTGTTTCGGGGGCCCTGCGCAACAAGAACGATCTGTGCAACGATCGATTCGCCGGGCTCATCGTTCAAGGTCACGGCTGTGAGCGGCCGTGAGCGGTTGTGAGCTGCCGCGAGCGGCGGAGACGAGAGGCAGGGGGATCGGGTCGTGGAACGCCAGGAGATCGAGATTTTCCTGACCCTCGCCGAGGAACTGCACTTCGGCCGGACCGCCGAGCGGGTGGGGGTGTCGCAGAGCCGGGTCAGCCAGACCATCGCGCGGCTGGAGCGCCGGATCGGCGCCAGGCTCTTCGAGCGCACCAGCCGGCATGTGGTGCTCACGCCCATCGGGGAGCAGCTCAGGGACGATCTTGCGCCCGCGTGGCGGGGGATCGAGGAGGCCGTCGCGAAGGCGATGGCGGCGGGCCGGGGTATCACGGGCGCGCTGCGCATCGGCTTCTCGGGTGCGTTCACGGGGCATCTGCTGCACAGCGTCGCCGAGGTGTTCGGGCGCCGGCATCCGGGGGTGGACGTACAGATTCGGCAGGTGCAGATCTCCGACCCGTACGGTCCGCTGCGCGCCGGTGAGGTGGAGCTCCAGGTCACCGAACCGCCCGTGGCGGAGCCGGATCTGACGCTGGGTCCGGTGCTCGTCTCGCAGCCGAGGGTGTTGCTGATGTCGTCGGCGCATCCGTTCGCGCGGCGGGACGCGGTGAGTGTGGAGGACCTCGCGGAGGCGACGCTGCTCACGGTCGCCGGGAACGCGCCGGCGCACTGGCTGGACCATCACTTCCCGCGGCAGACGCCGTCGGGGCGGCCCATTCCGCACGGGCAGGCGATCACGCACTGGGAGGACGCGTTGTCGCTCGTGCTCGCCGGGAAGGGGGTGACTCCGGTGGCGGCCGCGGGGGCGCACTACTACAGCCGGCCCGGGCTGGTCTTCCGGCCGTTCTCGGACGCGGTGCCGATCGAGTACGCGTTCATCTGGCGTACCGGGCACGAGACTTCGCGGTTGCGGGAGTTTGTGCGGGTGGCCATGGGGGTGGTGCGGGATGCGGGTGGGGCGTCGCGGGCCGTGGAGAGTCTCTGGGGCGGGGACGACCGTGGGCGTCTGCCGGGTTGATGCGAGGGGGTGGCTTTCCCGTCGTCGTGGCTTGTCGCGCAGTTCCCCGCGCCCCTGAGGGGGGTGGTGGGCTGGTGTGTGGGGGTGGTCCTCGCGTCGTCGTGGGGTGTCGCGTAGTTCCCCGCGGCCCTGAGGGGGGTGGCTCTCCCGTTGTTGTGGGTTCTCGCGTCCCTGGTGAGGGGGTGTTAGAGGAGGGTGCCGGCTCCTGCGGCTGCGAGGTAGGTCTGGTCCGGGCTGTCCTGGAGCATGACGTGGTGCAGGGTCGTGGTGGACGGGGACGGGGGGATGCCGAGATCGTCCGTCATCCGGCGGCGCAGCGACTGGTAGACCTCCAGCGCCGCCGCCCGGCGCCCCGAGGCGTACAGCGCCCGCATCAACTGGGCGTGCACGTTCTCGTGGTACGGGTGGTCGCCGACCAGCGCGACGGCCGCACCGATCGCCTCCTGGAAGCGCCGGCACAGCAGCAGCGCGTCGATACGCGCCTCGCAGGCCGCCAGATGCGCCTCGTTCAGCACCCGCGCCTGCGCGGTCAGCCGGCTGCCGTGCCGGACGTTGCAGAAGGGCGCGCCGCGCCACATCGCCAGCGCCCTGCCGAGCACCTCGCCCGCGGTGTGCGCCTCACGCCGTTCCAGCAGGCCACGGGCCTCCAGGACCAGGCTCTCGAAGCGCGGCCGGTCCCATTCGTCGTCCGCCAGCCGCAGTACGTAGCCATTGCCGTCGGTGACCAGGCGGTGGTCCGCGATCTCGCGGGCGCCGGTGCCGGACGCGGTGGCCAGCGCCTTGCGTATCGCCCCTATGTACGTCTGGAGGGCGGTCGTCGCGGTGCGCGGCGGCTCGCCGTCCCACACCTCGTTCAGCAGCGCGGGCACCGACACACGGTGGTTGGCCCGCGCCACGAGCAGGGCGAGCACCTGCCGCTGCTTGGGTGCGCTGGGGGTGACGTCACGCCCCTGCACACGGACGTCGATCGGTCCAAGAACACGGAACTCCACAGCCCCTCCTCAAAGTGGGCGTCACCGTCCGGCACAGCGGGCGGTGTGCGGTGAACAGATCAGGAGGAATCCCGCCTCGATGCGGGTCTCCTGTGGTGCTGTGTGGGGGGAGGACGGGCCGTTGGGCGGCGGTCGTCAGCCGGTGCCCGGGGTGGTCGTCGGAACGTCGGCGCCGAGGGGCGGGCAGACCTCGTGGCCGAGGGCGCGGTGGGCCGCGGCGACCGAGACCAGCGTGGCGTGCCGGTGCCAGCCCGGATAGGAGCGGCCGGCGAAGTCGTACAGCCCCGACTCCGCCTCGGCGACGCCGATCCGGGAGTCCTCGGCGGAGCCGATGAGCGCGAGGGCCTGACCCTGCCGGGCGGGGGGAAGGCTGGTCAGCCAGGTCCGGGTGGGCCGGTCGTGGGCGGGGGTTCCGGGGCCGGCCAGGAGGGCCGGGCGGGGGCCCGCGGGGGACGGCAGGGTCACGCGTGTGAGGGTGAAACGGGTCCGGCCCGGGGTGGGGTGGCGGCGCAGGAGCCTGCGTGCCGGTTCCGTCTCCGTGGACCTGGGCAGGGTCGTCGTGTCGGGGGAGAGCGGGAAGGTGTCGGGCACGGCCACGATCCAGTCCAGGCCGCGTGCCGTGAGCCCCTCGATGACCGTCCCGGCGTCCAGATGCCCCTCGGTGTGGACCACGACCGGCGGCATCCGTGGGGTGATCCGCGCCAGCCGGTCGGCGAGGGCGAGACACAGCGCGGCGGCCGAGGTGTGCCGGGTGCCGTCGGGGACACGGGCCTGGTGCCGCAGCCGCTCGTCCTCGGTCCAGCGCCTCGGCAGGTACAACTCCCAGTCCACGGAGAGGTCTCCGCGGTCGCCGGAGAGGAACGCCCCTATCGCGAGCTGGCAGTTGACGGTACGTCCCGAGACCGGCTCGAAGCGCCGGTGGACGCCGACGGACAGTTCGCCCCGCTTGGGGATGACGACCGGCGCGAGCGTCCAGGCGTGCGGGGCGGTGATCTCACCGGCCCAGCGGGCGAGTTCGGCGCGGACCGGCCGCCAGCGCCAGGCGCTGTCGTTGACGAACTGCTGGAGCGACTGGGCCGCCGTCGGCGACGACGTCACCGACGCGGCCATCCGCCGCAGCGTCTTCTTGCCCTCGGCGCTCAGCAGCCCCTTCAGATACACGCCGGCCCAGCGTCGTTGGTCGGCCCGGGGCAGATGGGCGAAGAGCCGTTGGGCCGGTGAGGCGAGGTCCGGTGAGGCGAGGCTCGGTGAGGCGAGGCCCGGCGAGACGGGGGCCGGTGCGTCGAGGACGCAGACGTTGTCCTTGGCCGCGTGCATGGGCGTGCTCCTCTCTCCTGTCGCCAGAAGTATAGAGAACATTCTCTATGTTTCTAGCGTGGTCGGCGGGGCGGCCGGAGTGAGGAGTCGAGGGCGGGAGGGTGTCCAGGGGGTCTGAACTGCGGCGGGATCGGCCGGGGCGTGGCCGGATTCCGTACGGAAATCTCCTGGAGCGGGGTGTGATGGCGGCCCGCGCGTCCGGTGAAGTCGTACGGCGGGTGTGCGGAACGGTGCGTTCAGTGACGGGAGTTGCGCCGGAACACGGACTTCCGCAAAGGGGGAGGTGGGTCAGTTCAGGGTGCCCGGCGCCACGGCCGGTGCACTGCCCGCCGTGGCGAGAAGTGTGCCGAACGCCGTCAGCGCGTGCGCGAGGCTCTTCTCCGGTCCGTCGCCGGTGACCGTGCGCACGGCGTCCGGCGCGGCGGCGGCCGCCTCCACACCGAGCAGGACGTGGAAGAGGAGCGAGCCCGCGGTCGACGGGGTGAGCCCGTCCGGCCGTTCACCGCTCCAGGACCGCTCCAGTGCCGTACGCAGTCCGGGCGCCCAGGAGTCGTACCAGCCCGGTCCTGTTGTGTGGCCCTCGCGGGTGAGGCGGGCCGCGGCCCGGATGCTCTGTGTGGTGCGCAGTGCGTCGGCCAGTGCGAGGACGGTGTCCAGGACGCCCTGTAGACCCCGTGCGGGGGCCGGGTCGTGGACCAGGGCACGGGTGGCGGCGACGCCGGCCTCGTGCACGGCGTCCGCCACGGCCGACTTGCTGCGGAAGTGGAAGGTCAGCGCGCCCATGGTGACCCCGGCCGATCGCACGATCCCGTGCAGGGAGGTGCCGGCGTAACCCCGCTCGGCGAACTCGGCGGCCGCCGCCTCGATGAGCCGCTGCCGGGTCTGCTCCGCCCTCTCCTGCTTCGCCACCTGAGTTCGCACACCCTCTCCGTCGGCTGTTCCCGCGTGCCGCGGGACGTCCCGAACGGCATCCAGCCTAGGTCAAGAATTACCCAAGAGATCGGGAGAACGAGCAGTTGAGGACGTTCTTGGCAGGTTGGCCGGTAAAGGTGCCCGAGAGTGGCTGACGGTCCGCCGTTCGGCTGCTTGGCTGCCCGCATGATCGATCAACTGTGCGAGATGGACGGCCGGGTAGTCATGATCACGGGGGCCTCGTCGGGCATCGGCGCGGCGGCGGCGCGGCTCTTCGCCGAGCACGGGGCGCGGGTGGTGGTCACCGCCCGGCGCCAGGAGCAGCTCGACGCCGTGGTGAAGGAGATCGAGGCCGGCGGGGGGCACGCGGTCGCGGTGACCGGGGACGTGCGGCGCGGCGCGGACATGGCGCGGGTCGTGGAGACGGCGGTGGAGCGCTTCGGGCGGCTGGACGCGGCGTTCAACAACGCCGGGCTGGCGGTGCTCGGGCGCGATCTGCACGAGATGGCGGACGACGACTACGACGCCGTGATGGACGTGAACGTGCGGGGGGTGTGGAACGGGATGCGGCACCAGATCCGGGCCATGCTGGCCTGCGGGGGCGGGACGATCGTCAACACGGCGAGTGTCGCCGGGCTGGTCGCCACGGGGGTGGGGGCGCCGTACGTCGCCGCGAAGCACGCGGTGATCGGGCTGACGAAGGCGGCGGCGGCGTCGTACGGGGACCGGAACATCCGTGTGAACGCGTTGGCGGTCGGGAGCACGATGACCGAGATGATGGAGGCGGTGGTGGCGGGGGCGCCGGGGATGGCGGACACGTTCTTCGCCCGCGCGATACAGAAACGATTCGCTGAGCCGGTGGAGGTGGCTCGGGCGGCGTTGTGGCTGTGCAGCCCGGCATCGTCGTTCGTCACCGGCGCGACGGTCCCCGTCGAGGGCGGCACGCTGGCGGTGTGACGCGGGTGTGGTGCGCTGTGCCGCCCGGCGTCGGCCGGGTACCGCCGGTGCGGGCCGGCGCGGGGGGCGTTGCGCAACCCGGCGCTTGCGGGGTGCCGCCGCGCCCACCCGTGCCGCCCCAGGCGGCACGCATGCCCGCGGCTACGCGGGTTTGTGCTTTCAGGGGCGCGGGGAACTGCGCGATCAGCCCCCACTCACCCGCACTCGCACGACTACCCGCAGGGGCACTACTGGGCGGCAGTTGCCAGGGGTGCGGACCTCGCCGCCTCCCTGTCCAGCGCGTGCAACAGCCCCGCGTCTATCTCCGACAGGTCGGAGACGATATGACGGACCCCCGCCTCCCGCATCAGGCGCGCCTGATGGCTGTGCTCGAAGTGGCTCGGGTGCCCGATGAAGGGCGCCCCCAGCGCCGCCGCAGCCTCCCCCACCCGCGCCACGTCGTCGACGAACAGCACCTCCCCGTGCCGCAGCCCGAAGTGCGCCGTGATCTCCCGCAGCCCCGGACGGACGTCGTTCGTGCAGAGGTACCCCGGCGCGGTGAACAGCCCCGCCAGCGCCCCCAGATGCTCGTCGAAGTGGGACTTCGCCAGACCGCCGTAGCAGATCACGTCGAGCCCGGCCGCCCGCAGCCGCTCCAGCAGGGCCCGCGCCCCCGGCATGACCTCCACGGGATGATCGGCCAGATACTCCGCACGCTCCGCGAAGTACGCCGCCAGCGCCTCCTCCCCGGTCAGCTCCGCGGGAACCGCCGCAGCCATGGCGAGCCCGGCGTCGACCTGGCGCTGGGAGAAGACACCGCGTTCGACGTCGGCCGAGTAGACCCCGCCGCGGCGGGTGACGAACTGGTGGATGAGCGGGCTGAAGGTGTCGTTGAGCAGGACACCGTCGATGTTGACGGCGGCCAGCCGCAGTCGCCGCAGGCGGTCAGTCATGGTCGGGTTCCCCTCCCTGGTCGGGCGCGCTCACGGTCGTCCACAGGGACAGGGCGCGTTCCTCGCCGTTCTCGATCCTGTCGAGCGCCGCCTCGGTGGCGACCCCGGGCAGCAGCAGACGCCACATGCTCGCCGTACGCGCCGGCAGGTCGGCCCGCTTGGAGACGACCTGCGCGTACTCCTGCATACCGGTACACGCGCCGACGACGAACTGGGCCAGCTCGTCGATCCGGACGTGCTCACGCAGCTCGCCCTGGTCGCGCGCCGCCTCCAGGCACTCCTCGAAACTGCGGGCCCACACCGCGTACGGCGTGGAGTCCTGGAGGCCGAAACTCGCCTGTTCACCGGTGAGCCGGACGCCCGCGCGCAGCACGGGGTCGGCCTGGAGCGAGTGGGACCAGATGAGGGTGATGTCCACCAGCCGCTGGAGGCCCGTGGTGGGCACATGTGGCTCGATCGTGTCGCGCTGGGCGTTCATCACCTCCACCGCGAGGTTCTGCTTGTTCTTGAAATGGAAGTAAAGAGCCCCCGCGGTCACCCCCGCACGCTGGAGGATCTTGTTGATCCCGGCGCCCGCGTAGCCGTACTCGTCAAACACCTCCGCGGCAGCCCTCAACAGCTGCTCTCGGGTCTGGATGGCGCGTTCCTGCTTGAGTACGCGCTCCTGCTTCGCTGGTGCCATGGCTGCGCCCCGGTCTCGACAAAAAAAAGAACGTCCTCTATGTTACTTGCTGTAGCGCGGCTCCGCCAGCGCGCGGGGGCAGCGCTTTTCAGCGCTAGTACACAGGGGGAAGTACTTATGAGCGAGATGGTCACGCCTGCGGCATCGAGTCCGGCCAGGGTCACCAAGGACCTCGTCCACAAACAACACGCCGACCAGGTACTGCTGTCGGGCCTTGAGCGCCTGGGCGAGGACGAGTTCCTCGTCGCCGCGGACTGGACGGACACCAGTGGCGTCGTGGCCACCGGCCACAGCCGCCAGGACGACGCCGTCCTGATCACCGAAACGATTCGCCAGACGTTTCCGCTGCTGGCCCACGCCGGCTACGACATCCCGTTCGGCCACCGGCTGCTCTGGGAGGAGTACCGGTACGCGCTGAACCTGCCGGCCCTGCGCGAGGGCGGCACCGGCGGCCGGCCCGAACTGCACGTCCGCTGCCACGACGTGGTCCGCCGCCGCGGCCGGGTCTCCGGGCTGTCCCTGGACATCACCGTGCTGCGCGACGGAGAGCAGCTGGCCACCGCCCACACCCGCTTCCACATCCAGCCGCCCGCCATCTACCAGCGGCTGCGCGGCCCGTACGGCGACGCGCACCGGATGCTGGAACTGGCCCGCAGTCGCCCGCTGCCGCCGCCCGTCTCCGGCGCCAGCGAGGAGTTCCGCGACGCGGTGCTCTCACCCACCGACGCCCGCGACCGCTGGCTGCTGCGGATAGACACCCACCACCCGATGTACTTCGACCACCCCGGCGACCACGCGCCCGGCATCCTGCTGCTCGAAGCGGCCAAGCAGGCCGCGCGCACCATCCGGCACCCCCGGGCGGGCGTCGCCGAGGCCATGGAGACGATCTTCCACCGGTACGTCGAGCTGGACTCGCCCTGCCGGGTCGACGCCCAGCTGCTGCCCGACGACCAACTCGGCCGCGCCCGGCTCCTGGTGACGGCCCATCAGGACGACAACCTGTGCTTCACCGCACTGGTGTCGGTGGCCAAGGCGCCCGTCGGCTGACGACCGCCCCACCCTGACCGACCCCCGGCAGCGTGCCGCCGCCCACCCGGGCCACATGGGCACCGAGCACCATGTCGTCGCCCACGGCGAACGGGTGCCCGACGGAACGCAGCAGTTCGAGGTCGGAGGCATGGTCCGCATACGCGGCGGCGCGCGCCGAGGACACCGCGCGCCGCCGCATCAGCGTGCGCGCCAGCCGGCCCTTCTCCACCCCGATCACCGGGCGCGCCACCCGGCCCGTGCAGTGACCGGCCACGTACTCCGGCTCGCTGCACAGGATCTCGTCGGCGCCGAGCAGCTCCGCGACCGGCTCCAGACATGGCCGGAACGAGCCCGACACCAGCACGATCCGCGCGCCCTGCGCCTGATGCCGGCGCAGGGCGGACACCACCGGCGCGTGCAGCAGCGTCCCGGCGGCGAGTTCGACGTCGAACCAGTCCCGGCCGTGCGCGAACAGCTCGCCGCGCGGGCGGCCGGCGTACAGCCGGTAGTACTCGCGGTTGGTCACCAGGCGCGAGACGCCCTCCGCCGACCGGCGCCGCAGGGTGCCCGCGGCCTCCTGGTAGGCGGACGGCGGCAGACCGCGCTCGCGGTAGTGGAAGTCGAGGAACCGGAACATGCTCTTGACGGTGATCAGCGTCTCGTCGACGTCGAAGAAGGCGATCTCGACGGGGGTGTTCGGGGCTCCCGGGGAAGCGGACATGGGCAGGTGCCTTCCTTGCGGGGATCGGGAGGGAAAGGGATCGGGGGAGAAGGGGATCGGAGGGAGAAGGGGAGTCAGACGGTGGCCGGCACCTGGGCCGGCGGGGTGACCGCCGTCGCCTTGGCGCGGGCGGTCAGATAGGTGCGGGTGCCCTTGCCGGGTGTCTTGCGGCCGAGATGGCCCGCGGCCACCAACCGCTCCAGCAGCGCGGCCGGTTCGGGCGCCCGGCAGCGCGGGTCGGTGTGCAGCCGGCGCTGCACCGCGAGGGCCACGTCCGTGCCGACGGTGTCGAGCAGCCGTACCGGCCCGAGCGGCTGACGGCCCACGCTCCGCGCGGCCGCGTCCAGCGCGGCGGGTGTCGTCGCGTCGGCGTCGAGCAGCTCCAACGCCTGGTTCAGATACGGGAAGAGGAGCGCGTTGACGATGAAACCGGCCCGGTCGCCGCACTGCACGGTCTCCTTGCCGAGCCGTTCGGCCACCGCGCGGGCCCTGGCCAGGGTGTGCTCGCTGGTGCCGTCCACCGGGACCAGCTCCACCAGCCTCATCACCGGCGCCGGGTTGAAGAAGTGCAGACCGAGTACGTCGGCGGGGCGCCCGGCGGGTTCGGTGCAGGCGGCCACCGGGAGGCTGGAGGTGGAGGTGGCCAGCAGCGTGCTCGGCGCGCACACCTCGCCCAGCTCGGCGAAGAGCGCCCGCTTGACGTCCAGGTCCTCGACGACGGCCTCGACGACGATGTCCACGGTGGCCAGTACGGAGCGGTCGGCGGTGGCGGTGAACCCGGCCCGCCGGAGCGCCTCGTCCGGGTCCTGGTCGGGGTCCTGGTCCTGGTCCGGGGCCGTGGTCTGCGTGGCGAAGCGCACCCGCTCCCCGGCCTCCTCCGCCTTCTCCTCGGTCCGGGCCAGCAGGGTGGTGTGGAAGCCGCCGCGCACAAACGCCTCCGCGATGCCCGTGGCCATGGTGCCGGAGCCGACGACGGCGACCCGGCAGCCGGGCGGGGCGGTCGGCAGTACCTGACGGCGCGGCTCGCCGTCACCGTCGTAGTGGTGGAAGCCGTGGCCGGTGGTGCGGCCGAGGGCCCCCTGGGCGATCAACTCGTCGAAGACCGGGGCCGGGGCCGCGTGGCCGCCGGCGTCCGTGTCGCCGAGGCGGGAGAGCACGTCCCGCGCGGTGTCCAGGCCGATCGTGTCCAGCAGGGCCAGCGGTCCCTTGCTCCAGCCGCAGCCGAGCCGTACGGCGGTGTCGACGGCGTCGGCGGTGGCGTAGCCGTCGTGGACCATCCACGCGGCGCGGTTGAGCAGGCCGAAGAGGAGGCCGGGGGCGAGGGAGCCGGGGCGGTCGGCGACGTGGTGCACGGTGATGCCGGCGGTCGAGAGGATCTCTTCCGCACGCTTGGCGGCGGTGTCCGCGGCGCCGGGGGCGCGGGCCAGCTCCACCGCGTCGAGGGTGTCCGTGGTGAGGAGGCGCAGGGCGAGGAGGTCGGGGCCGGCGGCGTCCTCCAGATCGGGGAGGGGGGTGGTCAGGGCGGTGGTGAGGACGGGGGTGCCGGGGCGGCGGTGCCGGCGGATCTCGGCGAGGGCGAGGCGTTTGAGGGAGGGGGGTTCCGGGACGGCCTCGATGACCAGGTCGGCCTTGGCGATGCCGGTGGGGAAGCGGGTGAGGGTGCGGGGGCGGTGGGGTGGGCTGAGCTGTAGGGCACGGATGATCGCGGCGGGGTCGTTGTCGACGCCGATGACGGTGAGGCCCGCGGTGGTGAGGTGGCGGGCGAGGGCGAGGCCGGTGCGGCCCAGGCCGACGACGGCGACGGTTCCCTGCGGGGCGTGCGGTTCGGACATGCTGTACTCCTACGTTGTCGAGGATGCCGGTGTTGTCCTGTCGACCGGGGGCGTCGCGCAGCCCGCGGCGCGGCGAGTTGCGGCTGGTGGGGGTGGCCCTGCGGGGCGTTCGCGCAGCCCGGCGCGACGGGGTGCCGCCGCGCCCACCCGTGCCGCCCTGCGGCACGATTGCCCGCGGCTGTGCGGGTTTTGGCTTTGAGGGGCGCGGGGAACTGCGCGATCAGCCCCCACCGGCCCGCACCCGGACGGCGACCGGAGGTCAGTAGCGGTTGCCCGTTGCCGGCGGGATCGTGGAGAGGGTGGTCAGGTCGGCCGGGGTCAGGGTCAGGTCCGGCGCGGACAGGTTGTCCCGCAGGTAGCGGAGCTGCTTCGTGCCGGGGATGGGGATCACGTGGTCCCCCTGGGCCAACACCCACGCCAGCGCGACCTGCGCCGCAGTCACCCCGTGCCGCACCGCCACCTCCTCCACCGCCCGCACAATCCGCAGGTTCGCCGTGAACGCCTCCCCCCTGAACCGCGGGTTGGCGGCCCGGAAGTCCCCGGCCTCGAAGTCCCCGGGCCCCTCGTACCGCCCGGTCAGAAACCCCCGCCCCAGCGGAGCGAACGGCACGAACGCGGCGCCCCGCTCCGCACACCACCCGACCATCCCGGTCCCCGGATCGAGCGGCTCCCGCGTCCACAGCGACAGTTCGGACTGCACCGCGGACACCGGATGGACAAGATGCGCGGCGTCCGCCTGCTCCCGCGTCACCTCGGACAGCCCGAGCCGCCGCACCTTGCCCGCCCGCACCAGTTCGGCCAGCGCACCCCAGGACTCCTCCAGCGGTACGGCGGGGTCGACCCGGTGGAGGTAGTACAGGTCGATGGCCTCGACGCCGAGTCGCCGCAGTGAGGCGTCCGCCGAGCGCCGGATGTGCTCCGGGGAACCGTTCCGGCTCAGCGTGCGGGTCGCGAGGTCGTCCACCACGATGCCGGTCTTGGTCGCGACGACGGCGTCACCGCGGCGCCCGGCGAGGGCGCGGCCGACGAGGGTCTCGTTGTGGCCGCTGCCGTAGGCGTCGGCGGTGTCCAGCAGGAGCGGCCCGGCGTCGAGGGCCCGCCGGATCACCTCCACCGACACGGTGTCGTCGCGCTGGGACTCGGCGTACCCCCAGCTCATTCCCATGCACCCGAGGCCAACGGGGTGAACGGCCGGCCCGGTCGGACCGAGACGACGCGCAGTCATGTGAACTCCCTTCAGAAGTCGATGCCTTGAGCGGAAAGAGGGGGTGGGCGTCACACCCCACCCCCTCCCCGTCACGCCGCCGTGAGGACCAGCGCCGCGTTGTGCCCCCCGAACCCCAGGGACGTACTCGCCGCGACGCTCATCCGCCGCTGCCGGGCCGCCCCCGTGACGACGTCGATGTCGACGTCGATCGACGGGTCGAGGGACTCGACGTTGGCGGTGGGCGGCACGGCCCCGTGGTAGAGGGCGAGTGCCGTGTACGCCGCCTCGACCGCCCCCGCCGCGGCCAGGGTGTGTCCCGTGACGCCCTTCGTGGAGGTGATCGCCGCGCTGTCGCCGAGCACCGAGTGCAGGGCGCGGGCCTCCGTGAGGTCGTTCATCGGCGTGGAGGTGCCGTGCGCGTTGACGTGCTCGACCTCGCCGGGCAGCACCCCCGCGTCCGCCATCGCGGCGTGCAGGGCACGGGCCAGGCCCTCGCCCTGCGGATGCGGGGCGGTGGCGTGGTGCGCGTCGGACGTGGCGGAGAACCCGGCGATGTCCGCGTAGCGCCGGACCCCGCGGGCGGTGGCGTCCTCGCAGCGTTCCAGTACGAGGATCGCCGCGCCCTCGCCGGCCACGAAGCCGTCCCGGTCCGCCGCGAACGGACGCGACGCCGCCGCCGGATCGTCGACCCGGCCCGACAACGCGCCCATCCGGGACAGGCCGTTGAGTGTGCCGGGGCTGATCGCCGACTCGGTGCCGCCGGCCAGGACCACGTCGCACAGCCCGGACAGCAGCCATTCGCGGGCCGTACCGATCGCGGACGCCCCCGACGCGCACGCGGTCGCCGTGACCAGACTGGGTCCGTGGATACGCAGGTCCATGGCGACGTAACCGGCGACCATGTTGACCATGCTCATGGGGATCATCAGCGCCGACACGTCCTCGGGGGTGCCCTCGGAGTAGGTGCGCAGCTGCTTCTCCAGGGTGGCCGCGCCGCCCAGGGAGTTGCCGATGACCACACCGACCCGGGTGCAGTCCCAGGACCCGGTGTCCAGACCGGAGTCGGCGACCGCCTGCCGGGCACTCACCACGGCGAGCTGGGTGAAGCGGTCGAGCCGCCAGGCCGTACGCCGGCCCAGTTCGGCCGTCGGGTCGAAGCCGGGGACCCGGCACGAGATGTCGACCTTCTCGCCCTTGAGCTCCGGGTCGGTGGCCGCGGCGGACACACCCGACAGGACGCGCCGCCAGTTCTCCTCCACACCTATGCCGGCCGGGGTGACGAGGCCCATGCCGGTGACCGCGACGCCGCGGCCCCGGGCGACGCCGCTCATGCCTGGTCCGCCTTCGCGCGGATCACGGAGACGGCCTCGTCGAGGGTGAAGGACGACTTGAGCTCGCCCTCGACCAGGACGATGCCCATCTCCTTGCGCAGGATCAGGCTCAGCTCGACGAGGATGAGGGAGTCGATCTCCAGCTCGTCGAAGGTGACGCCGGACAGCAGTTCCGCCTCGTCGAGGCCGAACTTCTCGCTGATCAGGGCGGAGACGCGGTGCTTGATGGACTCCTGGGCCGCGATGACGGGAGCGCTCATGATGGGGTTCCTTTCGAGGATCCTGCTTGTCGGATTGGTGTTGCTTTTGTTGTTGTTCTTCGTGGTCGCCGTGCCGCGTTGAACGGCGGGTTCGGTGAGGTCAGTGGGTTCGGTGAGGTCAGTGGGGCCGGTGAGGGCGGCGGGGGCGGTCACCCGGCGGCCAGGTCCGGCCAGACCAGCGCCGCCGAGCCCCAGGTGAGGCCGCCGCCGAAGCCGGTGAGGACGACCCGGTGGCCCGGCAGCAGCTCGCCGTCGGCGGCGGCGTCCCGCAGGGCGAGCGGGATCGAGGCGGCCACCGTGTTGCCGACCCGGTCGAGGTTGGCCACGATCTGCTTCTCCTCCAGGCCGAGTTGCTCACCCACGGCGTGCAGGATGCGGATGTTGGCCTGGTGCGCCACGACCTTGTCGAGATCGGCCGGCGTCCACCCGACCCGCTCCATCAGCTCCTGCGAGGAGCGGCTCATGTTCAGCACGGCCTGGGTGAACACCGGGCGGCCGTCCATGGTGAAGAAGTGGTCCCCGGCGTCCGCCGGTCCGCCCGTGGAGCGCTGCCGGGAGCCGCCGGCCCGTACGGTGATCAGGTCGGCGCCCGAGCCGTCGCTGCCCAGGTCGAAACCGAGCAGCGCACCCGGCTCGTCCGCCTCGCCGGCCCGCAGCACCACGGCTCCGGCTCCGTCGCCGAAGATGGCCCGGGTGGTGCGGTCGACCGGGTCGAGGATCGTGGAGAAGGTGTCCGCGCCGATCACCAGGGCCCGCTCCGAGACCCCCGCGGTGATCATCGAGGACGCGGTGGCCAGGGCGTACACGAACCCCGTGCACACGGCGGCCACGTCGAAGGCGGGCACCGGGCCGAGCCCCAGCCGGTGGGCGACGTCCGGCGCGGTCGCCGGGCAGGGCCGGTCGGGGGTGCTGGTCGCCAGCACGACCAGGTCCACGTCGGCCACCGGGGCCGTACGCCGGGCCGAGGCGAGGGCGTCCGCACCGGCCGCCACCGCGAGATCGGAGGTGGCCTCGCCGGGCGCGACGACATGCCGGGACCGGATTCCGGTACGGGTCCGGATCCACTGGTCGGAGGTGTCGAGCTGTCCGGCCAGCTCCTCGTTGGAGACGGCCGTCGTGGGCAGCGCGCCGCCCAGGCCGCACAGGACCGCGGCGCGGCTCATGAGACCAGCTCCTCGGTGGTGTGCGGCGCGTCCTCGTGCGAGGAGACGACGGCCGTGAGCCGGGCGCGCCCCGCGCGGAACGTGCTGCCCGCCCGCCGCAACGCCGTACGCACACCGGCCGGTTCGGGCGCGACGAGGGCCGCGACATGGCCGTCCGGGCGGACCAGCACCGCCTTGGGCGCCGTGCCCAGCAGCGGGGTGAAGCCGGGCCAGGCGGAGATGTCCCGTACCGGCACCCCGGCGGGCGCGGCGGCGGTCACCGCGTCGCGGGCGGTGACCCACCCGGCGTCCTGCCGTTCGCCCGCCCACAGCAGCAGCGTCAGCCGGGCCGGGTCGATCGAGGGCCAGCGTTCGGCGCCCGGCTGGGGTGTGCCGTGCGCGGCGAAGAGGGGGAGCCGGTCGCCGACGCGGACCCTGCGGGTCAGTCCGGGCAGGGTGTCGCGCAGCGTCTCGGCGGGCCGGTAGCTGACGTCGTGCTGGGCCATCAGCGGGGCGCCGAAGCGCTGGAGCACGCCGGTCCGGTGGGCGAGGCGTACGGCGCCGTCGCGCAGGGCGAGTTCGTGGCGCCGCTTGAACAGGCCCCAGCTGGTCTGCTTCGCCGTGGTCAGCACGATGCGTTCGGCGGCGAGGTGGCGGTCGGTGTCGTAGGTGTCGAGGATGCCCGGCTCGAAAACGCCGTTCACCACTCCGGCCAGCTTCCAGGCGAGGTTGACCGCGTCCTGGATGCCGGTGTTCATGCCCTGCGCGCCGGCCGCGCTGAACACATGGGCGGCGTCGCCCGCGAGGAAGACCCGGCCCGCGCGCATGGTCTCGGCCACCCGGCGCCGGGCGCGGAAGATGGTCGACCAGGCCAGCTCCCCGACCATCCCGGGCCGCGGGGAACGCTCGTCGACGAACTTCTGGAACAGCTCCGGCGGCGGCCCCTGCTCCCCCTGCCAGTCCGGCACGCTGATGGCGAGCCGGAACTGGCCGCCGCCGAACGGCGCGATGCCGAGCGCACCCGAGCGGGAGTAGCCGTAGACCAGTGCGTGCGGGTCCATGTCGCCGGCCACCGGTCCGTCGCCGATCGCGAAGAGCACGTCGTTGCCGGAGCCGAGGAACTCGATCCCGGCGAAGCGGCGCACCGCGCTGTGCGCGCCGTCCGCGCCGACCACCCAGTCGGCCTCGACGGTCTCGGTGGTGCCGTCGGCCCGCGTCAGCTCGGCGACCGGCCGGGGGCCCGAGGTGTCGAGCCCGGTGAGCGAGCCGAACTCGATCTCGCCGCCGTACGCGGCCAGCCGGGTGCGGATCACCTCCTCGGTGGTGTCCTGCGGGACGACCACACCGAAGGGATAGGGGGTGTCGGTGAGCCGGCTCATCTCGATGGCGCCGAGCGGCCGCTTGTCGGAGTAGTACTCCACCGAGTCCAGCCGGTTGCCCAGCTCGATCAGCGGCTCGGAGACGCCGATACGGCCGAGGAGTTCGAGGCTGCGCGGCCAGACGACGCTGGCCCGGGAGTGCTGGACGGGGCCGGCGGCCGCGTGGTCGACGAGCCGGACCGGGACGCCCTGCGCGAGCAGTTCGGTGGCCAGCACGAGCCCCACGGGACCGGCGCCCACGACGAGGACGGGACGCCGCTCACCGGGGCCCTCGCGCGGAGGAATCGTCATGACAGTGCCTTTCAAGGGGTGAGAACGGGACGAGGTGAGAACGGGACGAGGTGGGGGTCGGGAGAGGCGGGGCGGTTCAGGTCCGCTGGACGACGACCGCGGTCCAGGTGAATCCGGCGCCGGCGCTCAGCACCGCGGCGTACTGCCCGCGTTCGAGCCGGTGCGGCCCGGACCCGGCGGCCAGCGCGGTC
This sequence comes from Streptomyces sp. NPDC088387, assembly GCF_044753385.1. NCBI lineage: Bacteria > Bacillati > Actinomycetota > Actinomycetes > Kitasatosporales > Streptomycetaceae > Streptomyces > Streptomyces sp. NPDC088387. Next base: position 10,054 of record NZ_JBIVNC010000022.1, on the reverse strand, counting down.
AGGTTGGACAGCAGGTCGCCGGCGCCCAGATGGCCGGTGCGCTCGCCCAGGTCGACCTGCGGCGCGTCCGTGACCTCGGCGACGGCGGGCCCGTACACGTCCCGCGCGGTGGCCCGGCCGAGCCGCGGCAGCAGGACCGCGCTCAGCCGCGGCCCGACCGGCCCGAAGCCCGCCTCGTCCAGCGCCGCGGCCAGTACGGCCGAGGTCTCCCGCCGCAGCCGGTCCAGGAAGGGCGCCTTGCCGTGGTCGGTGAAGTACGCCTTCTTGGTGCGCCGGACCTGCACGGCGGCGCCGCCCTCGTGCGGTACGTCGTGGAAGACCCCCACGTCACGGTGGGCGCTCTCCAGCTCGGGCACCGCCCGGGTGTGCAGGGCGCGCAGGGCCAGCGCGCCCTCCGGGACGGGGCCGGCGCCGACGACGGCCGCGGTGGCGCCGTCGCCGTACCAGACGCCGTAGTCACCGCCCCACCGGTCGAAGCCCGGCGGTGCGAAGCGGTCGGCGGTGGTCACGAGGACGGGGGCGCCGCCGGGGTCCGCGGCGAGCTGGTGCGCGGCGAGACGCAGGGCGGCCCCGGCGCCGTTGCACATCTGCTGGATCCCGGTCGGGACGGCCTCGCGGGCGCCGGTCTCGGCGGCCACGAAGTGCGCGGGGGACCAGAAGTCGTGGCCCTGGTAGTAGGTCCAGGCGTGCAGGACGGCGGAGAGGTCACGGGCGGCGACACCGGCCAGGGACAGGGCGCCGCGTGCCGCGCGCACCGCCATCTGCGGGGCCGACAGGCCGGCGGAGACGGGCAGTTGCTCGTAGCCCATCGCGTCCGCCTCGTTGGCGGTCACCCGGCCGGCGGCCAGCGCGTCCGCCGTCTTCTCGGCGGTCGGCGGCAGCCACTCGGCGGGCGCGAGCCAGATCTCGGCGGTGTTCACGCGCACTCCTCGCCGTCGAGCAGCGGAACGCCGGTCGACGCGGTCGTGGTGTGCATCTGGCCGGAGGCGATGACGTCACCGTCCTGCTCGAAGTCGATGTGGAAGGTCCGCAGGTCCGGCAGCATCAGACTGAGGTTGTCCTCGTGCGTGTACGGCTCGGTCTTGCGGATGTGGACCGACACCGGGGCGTCCAGCTCGGCGTACCGGGTGAAGGAGAACTCGAAGCCGGCGACCGTGCTGCGGCTGACCGAGGCGCCCCACAGGTCGGAGACGCCGAGCAGGCAGAGCTGGCGGGCGGCCTCCATGAGGACCATGCCGGGCACGTGGTCCTGGCCGTGGTCGAACATGCTGCGGTTGTCCAGCGGGACCCGCACGGTCGCGGAGGCGTTGTCGCTGCCCACGGTCGCGGAGGCGAGCACCACGTTGGCCGGGTCGCTGCGGCCGACCAGGTGCGGATCGACGTAGGCCGTCTCGCGCTTCAGGTCCTGGAACGGCACCAGCGGCCGGCCGCGGCCCTGGAGGCGGACCGTCTCGTAGACCTCGGACGGGATGTAGCCGACGTCCATGCGGACGAAGCCGAGGCAGCGCTGGGCGAGCTTCATGTCGATGCCGAACGTCAGCCGGCGTACGTCGCCCGGGGTGCCGCGGCGGTTGGTGGTGCGCACGGAGATCCGCAGCTCGCCGGGGCGCTCCTGCCGCGGGATCGTGAGCAGGCCGGGCAGCTCCATCGACCAGGACCGCAGCAGGAACTTGCTGCTGCGCGAGACCCCGGCGTACTCGTGGCCGCCGTAGGTCTCCGCCTGCCGGCAGCACTCCAGGAGCAGCATCGGGTCGGGGCTGCCGAGCCGCGAGGTGTGGCCGGTGTAGTAGGCGTGCAGCGGGGGGAGTTGGGCGGCGGCGAGATACTCCTCCTCACCGGTCTTGCGGGCGTCCGTGAGAAACACCTCGGACAGCGCCCAGCGGTGCAGGAGAGAACGGTCCACGGTGCGCATGAATTCAAGGTTCGCGGCGCCCGGAAGGCAGGACTTCTGTTCGGCGCGGGTCATCTCTTTCGTCCTCCTGATACGGCGTGAGACGGAGCGGAATTCCCTTTCCCCTCACGTGATTTCACGTACTTTCATTGTCGAGGCGGGTCGCCAATCGCCGGCTAAAAGCGAACTCAAGGAGCGGGCGGCCGGCCGGTCCACGCGAGCGGACCGTGATAGCCGTTCTGGGCGCGGTCCCAGGTCGCCCGGGGCACGGCCGGCTCGGCGGCAGGCCCGGCCGCCGCCGCGCGCGCCCGTACGGCCGTCAGTACGGCGACCAGCGCGGCCAGTTCGTCGGGGCTGGGCTCGCCGCGCACCACACGGAAGGCGGCCTCGCGCAGCACGTCGGCCGGGAGCGGGGCGGTGTTCCCGGGCCCGCTCACAGCGGGGTGATCCCGTGCTTGCGCTGCGGCAGCGCCCGGTGCTTGGTGCGCAGCATGGCGAGCGAACGGGCCAGCACGGCACGGGTCTCACCCGGCTCGATCACGTCGTCCACCAGACCGCGTTCCGCCGCGTAGTACGGGTGCATCAGCTCGGCCTTGTACTCCTTGACCATCCGCGCCCGCATCGCCGGCGGATCGTCCGCGGCGGCGATCCGGCGCCGGAAGATGACGTTGGCGGCGCCCTCCGCGCCCATCACCGCGACCTCGTTGGTGGGCCAGGCGAACGACAGGTCCGCCCCGACCGAGCGGGAGTCCATGACGATGTAGGCACCGCCGTACGCCTTGCGCAGGATCAGCTGGATCCGCGGGACGGTGGCGTTGCAGTAGGCGTACAGCAGCTTGGCGCCGTGCCGGATGATGCCGCCGTGCTCCTGCTCGACGCCGGGCAGGAACCCCGGCACGTCCAGCATGGTGACCAGCGGGATGTTGAAGGCGTCGCACAGCGACACGAACCGCGCCGCCTTCTCGCTCGCCCTGATGTCGAGCACCCCGGCGCTCGCGATCGGCTGGTTGGCGACCACACCCACCACGTGCCCGTCGATCCGGGTCAGCGCGCACACCACGTTGGCCGCCCAGGTCGGCTGCACCTCGAAGTACTCGCCGTCGTCGACGATCTCCTCGATGACCTCCCGTACGTCGTAGCCGCGCGCCGGGTCCGCCGGGACCAGGTCGGACAGCCGGTCGGTACGCCGGTCCGCCGGATCGTCGGCGGCCACCGCGGGCGGCGCCTGCCGGTTGTTGGAGGGCAGGTACGACAGCAGATGCCGTACGTCCTCCAGGCACCCCGCCTCGTCGTCGTACGCGAACGCCGCGACCCCCGACACCGACGCGTGCACGTCGGCGCCGCCGAGCTCGTCCATGCTCACCCGCTCGCCGGTGACCGCCTGCACGACGTCCGGGCCGGTGATGAACATCTGTGCCACGCCCCGCACCATGAAGGTGAAGTCGGTCAGGGCGGGGGAGTAGGCGGCGCCGCCCGCGCACGGGCCGAGGATCACGCTGATCTGCGGGATGACCCCCGAGGAGCGGGCGTTGCGGCTGAAGATGCCGCCGTACCCGGCGAGCGCGGTCACCCCCTCCTGGATGCGGGCGCCCGCCCCGTCGCACAGACTGACCAGCGGAGCGCCGGACGCCTCCGCCAGATCCATCAGCTTGTGGATCTTCGCCGCGTGGGACTCGCCGAGCGCGCCGCCGAAGATGCGGAAGTCGTGCGCGTAGACGAAGACCTGGCGGCCGTCGACCGTGCCCCAGCCGGTGATCACACCGTCCGTGTGCGGGCGGCGCTGCTCCAGGCCGAAGCCGGTCGCGCGGTGCCGGCGCAGCGGCTCCAGTTCGGTGAACGACCCCTCGTCGAGGAGGAGTTCGACGCGTTCGCGGGCGGTGAGCTTGCCCTTCGCGTGCTGCGCCTCGGTGGCCCGCACGCCGGGCCCCGACCGGACCTCGGCCCGCAGCCGGCGCAGCTCCTCGACGCGGGCGTGCACGGTGTCGGGACGCGCGGGCTCCGGCTCGGCGAACGGCACCGGACTCTCCGCCGGTGTTCTCTCCTTCTCCGGTTTCTCGACCACGGTGGTCATGCCTGGTCCTCCCATCCGGACGTCCTCTCGAACGGGCCGCCCATCAGCAGGATTCGGGGTGCCGGACAATGCCTGACTCAAGGCGGGAAAAAGCCGCCGATTCCTTTTGCGCGGCTTGAGTGAAAACCGATCCGGGACTTGAGCGGACCCCCCGGACGATATTCCCGGCCGTCATCGGACACACCGAGAGGGAAGATCATGGTTGCGCAGGTTCACGGGTCCACCGCCGAGTCGCGGTACGCCGCTCTGTTCCCCGGTCAGGGGGTGCAGCGGCCCGGCATGGGCGAGCCGTGGCGGGACACCCCGTCCTGGGAACTCGTCGAGTCCGTGTCCCGGGCGTCCGGCTTCGACGTCGCCGAACTGCTGCTCTCCGCCGACCAGGAGACCCTGTCGCGCACCGACCACGCGCAGATCTCGGTGTTCACCGCGTCCCTGCTGGCCTGGTCGGAGTTCCGCCGGCTCGACCCGGAGACCCATGTGGTCGCCGTCGCCGGACACAGCCTCGGCGAGTACTCGGCGCTGGTGGCCGCCGGGGTGTTGTCGGTCGCCGACGGTGGCTGGCTGGTCGGCGAGCGGGGCCGGGCGATGGCCGCGGTGGCGCGGCAGCGGCCCGGGGCGATGGCCGCCGTCATGGGCGGCGGGATCGACCAGGTCGCGGAGCTGGTGGAGTCCGCTCGCGCGGAGGGCGCCGACCTGTGGGTGGCCAACCACAACAGCCCGCGGCAGACGGTGATCGCGGGGAGCCGGTCGGCAGTGGAGTCTGCCGGGGTGCGGGTGGCGGACGCCGGTCTGCGCTACAGCGTCTTGCCGGTCGGCGCGGCCTGCCACACGCCGTACATGGAGGCGGCCGGTGCGGCGTTGCGGCGGGCGCTTGAACTGGTGGACTTCCGGGCGGGCGCGCTGCCGGTCGTCGCGAACGTCGACGCCGCCGTCCACTACGGCGGCAGTCGCTGGCGTGAGCTCTGCGCCCGCCAACTGGTTGGCCGGGTCCGCTGGGTGGACACCCTGCATGTCCTGCACGAGGACCTCGACGCCACGGCCTTCCTGGACCTGGGCCCCGGCACGACCCTCACAGCCCTCACCAAACGCACCCTCCCCACGGTCCCGTCAACATCCCGAGTACCGGCCCCGCACTAGCCCCGGGGGCATTGGCGCGGCCCGGCACCAACGGGGTGCCACCGCGCCAACACGATTGCCCGCAGCTACGCGGCTACGCGGGGTCGTCGGGAGGCTTTTAGGGGCGCGGGGAACTGCGCGAGCGGCCACGACGCTGCCGCACCCGACCGGCGGCCGTTGCCTCCAGGGGCGCGGGGAACTGCGCGGGTGGTACGGCGATTTCAGGCGGCGGCGATGGACGTCCGTACCGCCCTGACAAGGGCCTGCGCCCGCGGGTCCGCCGTCACGCTCTTTCGGAAACCGTTCGTGACATAGCCGAAGGCGACCCCCGACTCGGGATCGGCGAAGCCCAGCGCACCGCCACGCCCCGGATGCCCGAACGACGCACGCGAGAGCAACGGCGACGCACTCCCGTCCAGCATGTAACCGAGCCCGAACCGCGTACCGATCACCAGCACCCGATCCGCCCCCGCCGACCGCTCCCCCCGAGCCAGCTCCACCGTCTCCGGCGTGAACAGCCGCACCCCACCGTCCACCTCCCCGATCAGCGACGCGTACACCCGCGCCAGCCCGTCCGCGGTGGCGATCCCGTTGGAGGCGGGAAGGACGGCGGCACGGTACCCGGCGTCGTTCTCGTCCGGCGCCGGCGTGATCGCGCCGAAGGCACGCCGGGTGAGCGACCCGGGATCGGCGTAGGCCTCGGACACGGCACGCTTCGGCCGGGCCCGCAGCCCCCCGGCGCCGGACTCCGGCGGGTCGATCCGGCCGACCCGCCCCACGCGCGCGGCCTCGGCGGGCGGCAGCCCGAGCCAGAAGTCGGCGTTCACGGGACCGGCGATCTCGGTGGCGATCCACTCGCCGACGGACCGTCCGGTGACCCGGCGCACGAGCTCCGCCGTCAGCCAGCTGTACGTCTGCGCGTGGTAGCCGTGGTCCGTGCCCGGCTCCCACACCGGCGCCTGCGCCGCCACGGCCCGCGCGGCGAACGCGAGGTCGGCGGCCTGCTCGGGCGTGAGCGGCCGGTCGAGGGCGGGTACGCCGGCGCGGTGCGCGAGCAGGTGCCAGACGGTGGTGCGTTCCTTGCCGGCGGCCTTGTACTCCGGCCACCACTCGCCGACCGGTGCGTCCAGGTCCAGCTCGCCGCGCTGGTGCAGCAGGAGGAGTACGGCGGCGGCGACGCCCTTGGTGGCCGAGCGCACGATCTGGGCTGTGCCGTGGTCCCAGGGCTCGGTGCCGTCTACGTCCCGTGTGCCGGCCCAGAGGTCTACTACGCGGTGTCCGTCGCGGTAGACGGTGACGGCCGCGCCGCGGTCGCCGAGGGTCTCGAAGTTCTTCGCGAACGCGTTTTGGACCGGTTCGAAGCCGTGGGCGACCGTGCCCTGTATGTCCACGACAGCACTCCGTTTCGGTGGTGGGCCTCTGCACTGGCGGTAACACCGCGAACTTCCCCGGGATTCCACTCCGGGTGCGGCCCGGTGGGACCCCTTCGCACAGTTCCCCGCGCCCCTGAAACGACCGGCCGTCGTCCGGGTGCGGCCCGGTGGGGCCCGTTCGCGCAGTTCCCCGCGCCCCTGGTACGACCGGTCGTCGTTCGGGTGCGGCCTGGTGGGGCCCTTTCGCGCGGTTCCTCGCGCCCCTGGAACGACCGGCCGTCGTCCGGGTGCGGTGCCAGCTCGGCCGGGGTCGGAGTGCCCACCTCAGGGGCGCGGGGAACTGCGCGAAGGGGCACGACGGTGCCGCGCCCGCCCGACGGCCGTCACCCCCAAGGGGCACGACGTGCCCGCAGGCTCACGCGCTTCCGACCGCGCGGGGGTCGAAGCCGAAGGGGAGTTCAAGGCGATGGGCCCGCATCAGGGTGTCGTCCGCGAGGAGGTCGCCCGTCGGCCCGTCCGCCGCGATCACCCCCTCGCTGAGGATCAGCGCCCGCGGACACAGCTCCAGGGCGTACGGCAGATCGTGCGTGACCATCAGCACGGTGACGTCCAACGACCGCAGAATGTCGGCCAGTTCACGCCGCGACGCGGGATCGAGGTTGGAGGACGGCTCGTCCAGGACAAGAATCTCCGGCTCCATCGCCAGCACCGTGGCGACCGCCACCCGGCGGCGCTGGCCGAACGAGAGATGGTGCGGCGGCCGGTCCCTGAACTCCGCCATACCCACCTGCCCGAGCGCCCGGTCCACCCGGGCCTCCAGCTCCGCGCCCTTGATCCCGGCCGCCGCCGGCCCGAACGCGACGTCCTCCCGCACGGTCGGCATAAAGAGCTGGTCGTCCGGGTCCTGGAAGACGATGCCGACCTTGCGCCGGATCTCGGCCATGTGCTTGCGCCCGACCGGCAGCCCGGCCACGGTCACCGTGCCGGCGCCACCGTCGAGGATGCCGTTGAGGTGCAGGACGAGCGTGGTCTTGCCGGCGCCGTTCGGCCCGAGCAGTGCCACGCGCTCGCCGCGCAGCACACGGAAGTCCACGCCGAACAGGGCCTGGTGTCCGTCTGGATAGGCGAACGCGAGGCCCGAGACCTCCAGAGAAGCTTCCGTCACAGCACCCATCCCAGCAGACAGACCACCAGCGCGGCGAACGGGAGGGTCAGCGCGTACGACCACTGCGCCCGGGACGCGGTCACCTCGTCGATCACCGGCATGGCACCGGCGTACCCCCGGCTGATCATGGCCAGATGGACGCGCTCGCCGCGCTCGTAGGAGCGGATGAACAACGCGCCCGCCGACTTGGCGAGGACGCCCCACTGGCGCACACCACGCGCCTCGAAGCCGCGCGACTCCCGCGCGATCCGCATCCGCCGCATCTCGTCCGTGATGACATCGCCGTAGCGGATCATGAAGGACGCGATCTGCACGAGCAGCGGGGGGAGCTTCAACCGCTGGAGGCCCAGGAGCAGTTCGCGCAGTTCCGTCGTGGAGGCGAGGAGTACGGACGCGGCTACGCCGAGCGTGCCCTTCGCGAGCACGTTCCAGGCGCCCCACAGTCCGTTGACGCTCAGCGACATACCGAGCACCTCGGTGCGCTCGCCCTCCGCCACGAACGGCAGCAGTACCGCGAACGCCACGAACGGCACCTCGATGAGCAGCCGCTTCAGCAGGAACCCGGCGGGCACGCGCGCGAGGGCGGCGACACCCGCCAGCAGCACCGCGTACAGCCCGAACGCCCACATCGCCTCGCGCGGTGTGGAGACCACGACGATCACGAAGCCGAAGGTGGCGGCGAGCTTGGTGTGCGGGGGCAGCCGGTGCACGGGCGAGTGCCCGTGCCGGTAGAGCCTGTGCGCGTGCCCGGCACCCATCCGCGGGTCAGACGTTCTCTACGGTGGTCGACGACGGCGAGGTGTCGTCGCTGCGGCGCCGGCGCACCGCCCAGAAGATCCCGCTGCCCGCGACGATCGTGGCGGTGACGCCGATGACGCCCGCGAGACCGCCGGACAGCCGGGCGTTGTCGACGTCCTTGACGCCGTAGTCGGCGAGTGGCGAGTCGGCGTTGGTGTGCTCCTCGGCGGAGTCGATGAACCCCTTGTCCTGGGCGACCTTCTCCAGGCCGTCGGGGCTCGCGGAGGCGTAGAAGCTGACCACACCGGCCAGCACGAGGGAGGCGGCGAGGCCGCTGAGCCACACCGCGCGGTGCGAGGTACGGGCGGCGACGGGCACGGGCTCGGCGGCCGGCGCGTCCACCAGTTCCCCGCCGACCCGCAGCTTCAGCGGGCGGCGCAGATCGCGGGCGCCGTAGACGAGATCCGGCCGTACCGCGATCACGGCGCCGACCGTGAGGGCGGTGATCGCGGCCTCGCCGATGCCGATGAGGATGTGCACACCGACCATCGCGGTGGTGACCTTGGCGAGGGAGACGTCGGTGGTGCCGCCGACCGCGTACAGCGCGGTGAAGGCGAGCGCGGCGGCCGGCACCGAGATCAGCGCGGCGACGAAGGAGGCGGCCGTCACCGTACGGCGGCCGTTCGGCAGCACCTTGACCAGACCGCGGAAGACGGCGTAGGCGACGACGACACCGACGATCGCCATGTCGGTGATGTTGACGCCGAGCGCGGTCAGACCGCCGTCGGCGAAGAGGATGCCCTGCATCAGCAGGACGACGGATATGCACAGCACGGCCGTGTAGGGGCCGACGAGTATCGCCGCCAGCGCCCCGCCCAGCAGATGTCCGCTGGTCCCGGCCGCGACCGGGAAGTTCAGCATCTGCACGGCGAAGATGAACGCCGCGACGAGTCCGGCGAGCGGCGCGGTGCGCTCGTCGAGTTCCCTGCGCGCGCCGCGCAGGCTCACCGCCACGGCGCCCGCCGCGACGACTCCGGCCACCGCGGAGGTGGGGGCATCGATGAATCCGTCAGGTACATGCACGGTTCGATGATGTGGCTTGATGCGAACGCTGTGCAAGAGCGTCCTGGTATCGGGAACGTCTCGTATGCGTGTACGGAGGGTGCCCGGGAGCGCAACCGGGAAAGTGTGCGACATTGGAGTGGGAGCGGATCCACAGCTTCCGCACAGGTCACGCTGGGTAAGGGGCCGCACGATGTCTGTAGTCGAACAGTACGCACGAGCCCACATCGTCACCGACACGGACCTTCCCGAGGCGAGCGACGTCGTCCCCGTGGTGCTCCGCTACGACCCGGAGGCCGACCCACGATCCGTGCGGATCGGTCTGCCCGGCCCCCACGAGTGGACGTTCTCCCGCACCCTGCTCGAACAGGGGCTGCGCGCCCCCGTGGGCACGGAAGAGGTCCGGGTGTGGCCCTGCGGAAGGGTCCAGGCGGTCGTCGAGTTCCACTCGGCGCAGGGTGTCTCGGTGGTGCAGTTCGACGCGAAGACCCTGATGCGCTTCCTCCGCCGCACGTATCTGGCGGCGGAGCAGCCGGTGGCGCGCTAGTCTTCTGAGTCGGGAATTCTGTTCAGATAAGAGGCGAGGCGTTCAAGGATCTCGTCTGCGGTCTTGGTCCAGAGGTAGGGCTTGGGGTCGG
>NZ_JBIVNC010000021.1:0-122929 GCF_044753385.1 Streptomyces sp. NPDC088387 | reverse complement strand
GCGGTGCAGGGGGCTCTGGCGCCGATGGTGGTGCCGGCGGCGATGGCGGTGGCGAACCTGCTGGGCAAGATGTTCACCCGTAACTTCACCGATGATGTGTTCAAGGTGCTGCGTGAGGAGTTGGTGCCGGGGTCGGGGGGCTCGTGGTGGCCGGGACGTAAGCAGGCGGACGATCTGGCCGACGACGTGACTGACGGTGGTGGGCCGTTGCCGGTGGGCCGGCCGGGTGTGCGGGTGGACACGGATGGCGGTCCCGGCGGCGGCCTGGGGCTGGGGTTGGGTCCGGCCGTGGCGCAGGGGCGGGTGTTCTCCCGTGATGTCGCCGATGGTGTGGGGTCGTTCGTGACGACGTTGCAGCGTGATGGCGGGGATCCGGGGTTACTGCCGGGGTTCCGGGAGCAGATGGGCACGGCGTTCGTGCGGGGTTTCGACGGGGTGATGGCGCCGGGTGCGGCGCGGGCGCTGGGCCGGGAGTGGGCGGACACCCTGGCCGCGAACCTGACCGCGAAGAACCTTCCCGACCTGCTGGACGGGGTGCTGGCGCGGCGGTTGCCGCCCGATGTCGGCGACCATGTGCGCAGCGCACTGTCGTCGGGGGTGGGGCGGGCGTTGGCGCCGGACTGGGGACGCAAGTTCTCGATGTTCGTGGGGCTGGGTCTGGCGGAGGGCGTGCATCAGACGGCGTCCGAAGTCGCCTACAACCTGTTCACGACGAAGAAGTTCCAGACCGCCTCCGGCACCTTCCTGTCCGGACTGGTCGGAGGCCGGGTCAGCGGCGGACTCGAAACCTTCGGGTCATGGAACGGCAGCGTCATCAAAGGCCTGATGACCGACGTCCAGAAATTCTCCACGAACGTCTTCGGCACCACACACCTTCCCACTGTCTCCGAAGCCGCCCCGGTGTCCACACCCGTGTCGACCTCCACCCACACGTCGGCCAACACACCGCCTACGTCGACCACTTCCACGCCGTCGACGCCGTCGACCACGTCCATGACATCGATGCCGTCGACCACGTCCATGACGTCGACGAACGGCACGTCGAACCAGGCGCTGGGCACGTTCGGCCCCGTCAACAACGCCGACACCTTCCTGACCAGCCCCAACCCGCCCATCAGCATCATCCCGCTCACTCCGACCCCCATAGGGCTGTCGTCCGTCACGCCGCCTCCCGCGACTCCGACGACCGTCACACCGCCGTCCGTCACGCCGTCCGGCGGTGCACCCAACCCGGTTCAGACGCCCGCAGCCGGGCCCCAGGGCGGTGCCCCCCGCTTGCTGCCGACCCAATCCACCGACACCCCGGTCACGACCAACCCCGGCACCAACACCACGAACCCCGGCACCACCAACGCCCCCCGTCCCACAACCGACGCGACCAACCCGCCCCGTGCCACGACCGACCCCGCGAACTCCCCGCGCCCCACCACCCAGACCACGAGCACCCCCCGCCCCTCCATCGACACTCAGACGACCCCGCGCGGCATCAACTCCCCACACGTCGGCGAGAACGTGTTCCGCGTGTTGTCCGACACCGCTTCCGACACGACTTCCGACGCCACCTCCGACACCGTTTCCGACACCGCTTCCGATGTCGACTCGGATGCCGACTCCGTGGTGTTCTCGGACATGTCCGACGCCACGGGCGCCTCTGATGTCTCGGATCTCTCGGTTGTCTCGGAAACCACGGACTCCACGGACTCCACGGACGCCACGGACTCCACGGACGCCACGAGCGTAAGGACGACGGACAAGTCGGGGCTGGACAGCGAGACGTCGTCCATCAACGAGGTCGAGTCCCTCTCACGGAACGACGACTCCGTCTGGCCGGGCTCTCCCGAACTGCGCCGAATCGCCGTCGGCTTGGGGCTCGACCACGGCGAACTGACCGCGGCCCACCAGACACGTGCCCCGGAGCAGTCGTTCGAGCGGACGGTACGGGACGAGGCGGACGTCCGTATGGCCCGTCTGTCCACGACCGACCCGCGGCTGCCGGAACTGCTCAGGAACGCGGCGTTCCTGGCGGGCGAGCACGACCGGGGCGGCGCGGCCTGGAACCGGGCGGCGCTCCCGGACCGGGTCGTGGGCGATGCCCGTACCGCGTTGAACGAACTGCGTGACCTGGCTCGCGACGGCGGCCGGCGGGGCCCTGTGGACCTGGACGGGATCACCCGTCTCGTCGATCCCACCTCCGTCGGCAAGCTGGCGCAGGCAGTCGCCGTCCGGGAGCTGCGCGGCCCCGACGCCATCGCGGATCTGACATCGCGGCTCGCCGACGCCGGCGAAGGCGCGAGGGCGCTTGTCCTGACCAACGCCGAAGGGTTCGACGGGCGTCCGAAGTTCGCGGAGAATACCGACGGCAGGATCGCCTGGACCGACGAACACGGGCGCGCTGTCGCGGCCCCCGACACGGTGTCGAGGGGACCGTTCCGCGCGCTGGAGGTCGACCAGTACGGCGACCTGGTCGATCCGCCGGAGGATCTCCTCGCGCTGGGCAGCCGGGCCTGGCAGTTCCCCGAGCTGGCCAAGGGCGCGCTGCCCTCGAAGTTCCTGGAGTCGGCGCTCGGCACCGATTTCGTTCCGGTGGACGCCGACACCTCGGTCACCCTCGCCACCGTCCTGACGGGCGAGCCGACGCTCGGCACCCGAACCGAGCCGGACCCGCGGCCCGTCGCCGAGCCGGACCCGCAACCCTCCGTGGACTCGGACCCGCAATCCTCCGTGGACTCGGACCCGCAACCCTCCGTGGCCTCGGACCCGCGGCCCGTCGTCGAGCCGGACCCGCAACCCACCGTGGAACCGGACCCGGAGGCCTCCACCCGAACGGCCGAGGACACTCCCGCGGCAGGCGAATCGCGGGTCGCGGAGGACCAGTTCAGGGATCTCCGGCCGATTCTCGCAGCCCGCGGGCTGCGGATCACGGACGAGTCGGGCGACGGCGAGGGCTTCTTCCGGGCCCTGAACAGCTCCGCCGGTCTGGACACCGACCCCTTGACCATGCGGCGACAACTGGCCGACACCCTGCGGGCGCAGCTGACCATCGACAGTGAGACCGCGCGCCGGCTCGGCAGGCACGAGGCCGGGATCTGGGATGCCGTCGGACTGCCCGTCAGGCAAGGAGAGGACGATCCCTCCGCCCCGAGCGAACGCCGGCAGCTCATCGAGGACATCGCCACCGGGGGCCGCTGGGACGACCGGACGAGCGCGGCCGTCGTCCGTGCGGCCGCGTACCAGTACGGCCTGCGTATCCAGGTCTTCACCCCCGACACCGAGGGCGTGGGCGACCCGGCACCGCTCGGTGGGTTCGGGCGTACGGTCCGGCTGGGCAGCCTCGGCGTCGCGGACCACTGGGCGAGTACCTCCCCCCTCCAGGACGGCGCGGCGCCGGCCCCGACCCGGAGCTCCGGCCTCGGCTCGCGTATGCCCATGGACACCCTGCAACGCGAAACCGTCACCGGCTCGCAGGACGGGCGTCTCGTCACGCTGTGGCTGCCGGGAAGCGACGCTCCGGCACGCGGCGACGCGGATACGCGGGACGTGGATACGCGGGACGTGGAGATGCAGCACCTGCTTCCGGTCCTTCCCGAGACCAACACGGTGCTCGTCTTCGGGAACGTCGACAACGAAAGCGGGGTGACGGCCGGGAGGAACCGGGTCGCGAAGGCGGACCTGGCGGCTCTGCTGCACACGCTGGCACCGGACGTCACCCCGATGCTGACCATGCCGCGCGGCGATCTCATCGCGTCCGATCTCGCGACCCTGCTCGGCAGGGACGTCATCGCGAGCTCGAAGGGCACGGCGTTCGTGGGTGGTGTGCTGACTCCGAAGGGGGCGACCGAGGCCGAGATACGGGCCGGTGGTGGCTTCTTGCGGTTCACCCCGGGGTCAGTCACGGGTGTGCCCCTCTCCGTCCGGCCCGACGCCACCCTGCCCACGGTGGGGGAGTCCGTCCGGCAGCCCCCGGCCCCCGGAGTCTCGCGGCCCGACGCCGAACTGTCCGATGCCGAACTGCGCGATGCCGAACTGCCCGATGCCGAACTGTCCGAGGCGGTCGTACGGCCCAAACCCCAACCGCCCGAAACCCCGCGGGTCCAGGTCCCCCTGGCCGAGACCCCGTTGGGCCGGACCGCGGAGCCGGAAGCCGGTCGGTCCGACCCGCCTCCCCCGCCCGCGGATCCGAACCCGACCACCCCGCCGCAGGACCAGGCCCAGGATCAGCAGCCCCTGGACCAGCAGCCGACCGCGCCGCCACCCCCGCCGCCCGGACCGGGGCCGCTCGCCCCCGGGCTCGGCGACTCGGTCGACGTTCCTGCCGCCGCCCGTGCCATCGGCGTTCCGCGGGCCGGGCTCCCCGGCTTGGACGCGGTGCGGGCGACGGTGGAGCGGCTGGCCGCCGAAGCCGGCGTGCGGACGCTCTCCAAAGACGCCATGGACGGACTGGCACAGCGCCTGCTGAGCAACTACCGGTACCTGATCGAGGACGACAGGGGCGCCGAGCGTGACGGCCTGGTCGTGCCCCTGGGGCCGGTCGAGGCGCTGATCTCACTGAATCCGAAGGATCCGCGCGAAGTGCTGGACCCCGAGGGGTCGTTCAACGGTCCGGCGACCGCGTCCCTCCAGAAGGCTGCAACCGCCACGACTGCGGCCGGGAAACCGGTGCAGTGGAAGGGCAAGCAGAAGGAGGAGCCCGTCTCGAACGGGCCCAAGGCGCTCTTCGATCCACCCAGTGAGGTACGCGACCGGTTCCACTCCAACGAAACCATCAACGGTGTGTTCCACATCGGCTCCGACAGCGTGAGCCACAGCGGTTCGACCGGTGCGTGGCGGGCCAATCTCTCGGCGTCGTACGGCGTCGGGGTGGGCGGCAAGCTGAACGCGGTCCGTATCGGTGCCGGCCTCTCCGGGACGCTCAGTGGCAACAGCCGCACCACCAGCGCGATCTCGGACGCCGAGGCGGGCCATGTCGAGGACACCCGGTCGGAGTCGCGGCTCGTCGCGTACGAGCCCAACTGGTCAGTGAGCGTGCGCAAGGATTCCGGGCAGGCCTGGCGGAACATCACCCCGGAGACGGTGGCGACCGCGCCCTCCGACCGCCTGCTGGTGTGGACGCCCGAGCACTATCTGAAGAAGGCGCCCGAGCAGGTCGTGGCGGCCGGAGACCAGGTCCGCGACCGTGCCGGGAAGGTGCCGGCGTACTACTACGTCTCCGGCCTGAGCGGCATACCGGAGCTCGCCGACAACGTGCTGGCGAGCCTGAAGCAGCAGGGTGTCTCGCTGAAGATCGGCAGTGCGGGCCGTGACGAACTGCTCCAGAAGCTGTGGAACCTGGACGCCCGGCTCGACAACGCGTCCGAGGACGGCTACACGTTCAGCATCCGGGGCAAGGATGGCCACGCCGCTGCCGTGGTCCGGCTGCACGCTGCCCGGCAGGGGGGTGAGACCCGGGTGGGCGAGACCTCCGACACGGCGCACCTGGAGAACGTACGGACGAACATCAAGGGCGCGAACGGCAGCCACACGGTGTCGAACTCCAGCAGTATCACCTTCGCGAACGTGACCTTCGACGCGGTGCCGCTCCCCTTCACCGAGTCGGCGTTCCATCTGAACGCCAGTGTCTCCGCGTCGCTGACGTCGTCGAACTCCGCGACCGTCAGCGCGGGCCGGGCCGGTCTGTGGGTCGATGTGCCCCGCTTCAGTGGCCGGACGAACGGTTACGCGTCGGAGTTCGTGCTGACCGCCGAGGTTCTGGTCCCTGACAAGCCGGCCGTCACGACCAACGCGACGGTCAGCCGGGGCCTGCTCCGGATGCCGGAGCACCTGGCGCTGGAGCACGGACTCCCGGTGGACCTGGACGCGCTCAAAGACCCCGCGGCGGTCCAGCCCCCGGCACCCGTCCCGTCCTCATCCCCACAGCAAGACCCGGACCCGGCCCCGACGGCGCCGCCCGCTGCCACGAAGACGGTCGAGTACGCGCCGGGTCTGCTCAAGACCAAGGACACGCTGGACCCGAACTCCCCGCACAGCAAGCTGCCGCCCCACGTCGCACTGGGCAAGGGCATCGGTATGGGCCTGGTCGACGTCTCCCCGGACACCGTCCGCACCCTGCGGGACCAGGTCGTCGCGCACCTGGAACAGAACGGCTTTCTGCCCAAGCCCGCCCCCCGGGGAGCCGACGGGCGCCCGCTCCAGGGCGCGCCGGCGATCGAGGGCACCGCCTGGTACGCGAACAAGGGCGAACTCGACCGGCAGATCAAGAACGCCGAGATGATCGACAAGTACTTCTCGCTCCAGGGCTTCGAGTCGCACTTCGATCACATCCGCCAGGACGAGCTGGTCCTCAGGCTCACCGTGCCCCGGGGCGCTGTTGGGCTCAACACCGACACCGACGCCGTACGCATCAGCATCAAGGCGAGGCCGTCCGGCAAGGAGTCGGAGTATCTCGGGAGCACCGAGGACTACCACGCGGTCAACCTGGCGATGGGGATGGGCACCGCCGGTCTGTCCACCTCCGGCAGCACCCGGCTCACCCTCAGCGCGCGGATCAATGCCGCCTTCCAGCAGCTGATCGGCGGGGGGGTCGGCTTCGACCTGTTCCGTCAGATCGGCGCCAGCCAGAGCGCCTCCCATCTGCACAACCGCCCGGAACTCCTGGAGTACCCCGGAGTCCTCCACAAGCACAAGCTGTTCGACAACTACACCGTCACCATGGAGTACGAGCACAGCGGTGTGCGAGGCATGGCGCAGCCCGGCACGCGTGACCATGTCATCGAGGCCAAGGCCCAGGAATCAGTGGCCTACCTGCTGCCCCTCGGTGACACCAGCGACCCGGGTGTGTTGAACGGGCGGAAGCTGCCCCCGGAGGTACTGGACCGCGGCGTGATCTACTTCCTGGACGCCAGCGGCATTCGACATGCCATAACCCCGACGCTGCGTCCGCTGCTGGGTCCGCAGGGCAACGCGGACGCGGAAGTGGGCACGTTCCTCGACCCGACCATGCTCCGCGCCTTCTTCACCGAGACCGCGCACGGCACCTACACCTCGGTCCAGTTCTTCGACCCGGGCATCGTCCGGGACACGTTCGCCGCCGTCGACCTCAAGTCGTCCCTGGACGAGGCGAAGTTCGCCGGGGCCACCGATGGCAAGTACGTGGTCGGCAAGATCAACCTGACGCTGGACCAGACGAACACCTCGAACAACAACTCCAAGGGCATCCGCTTCGTTCAGGCTGACGTCACCGTCGGCGGACCCACCGACGACGCCGGGGCGGGCCACATCCAGGGCGGCGTGGACGCCTCCCGCACCGTGCAGCGGAACACGTCCACCAGCGACGGCCGCACCGGCGGTGACGAGCGGATCCAGCTGGACTTCAACCGGGCCTACGCCTTCGCCGTGGACGTCGCCTTCGACGTCACCAGCCGGCTGGAGAAACGGTCCAAGCTGCCGGTGGCCACGCACGACTCCAACCACCAGCGCTACACGGACCGCAAGATGCTGTTCCTGCTCCCGGAACCGCTGGCCCTGGACGACTACGGCAAGGGCAACGTCCCGATCTCCGACAAGCAGCTGGTCGACGTACTCAACCGGTGGAACGCCAACGAGACCAAGCTGGCCGGTGACCTGGTGGCGGGTGTGCTGAACCGCTGGTTGCCGGAGACCTCGCAGGGCACCCTGGACGCCCTCGACGTCCAACTGACCCGCAGTCGTGAGGAGTTGGCCCGACTACTGGAAGACCTGCACGAGCGGCGAGAACTGCTCGTCTTCGACGCCGGCATCAGGGCCGAACTCAACACAAGGTTCGGCGTGAACCTGGGCCCCCTCACCGACGAGGACACGGCTGTCAGCGTGCCCGACTATCTGAAGCGGTTCGAAGCGGACGGCAACCACATCGGCTTCAGCGGTATCACCAGGGTGACGTATGACGAGGGAGTGTCCACTTACAGCCTGGTGATGGACGCCGTCGAGCAGGCGGCGCCCCGTCTGCTGGCCTCGCGGCCGACGCTGTGGGACCAGAAGGGGAACCGGCTCGGAGAGATGGGCGAAGGGACGAACTTCCTCCAGGCGCTGCTGGCCCCCGGCCGCGACATCGCCTTCTGGAACAACTTCATCGGCAAGCACGGACAGAGCTTCACCCTGGCGCACCCACTGGGTTACGGCTTCGGCCAGTACATCAAGATCAACATCCGGGACTTCCTCTTGGGGGCGCCCCGGCTGGTGGCGATCCGGCCGGAGACCGGCATCGAGGAGTACAGCCACGGCTATGTCGCCACATCGCTGGGTCAGTCGGTCGACAGCAGCCAGGCCTTCACCGTCGGCAAGGTCGGCGGCGGTGTCGCCAACAACCACGACCAGCTCAACCTGTCCATCAGCGAAGGACGGCACCGCGGAGTCAGCCGCTCCGAGAACGCGGTGACGGAGATGACCACGTACGCGTGGAACGGTCACTTCGAAATGGTCTACGACCACCGACTGGAAGTCGAGGTGATCAAGCAGGAGGCACCGGGCCGGCCCCTCAACAACATCGCTGTCCGCCGGCTCGACCCCGATCGCGCCGTACCCGTCAGAATCACCGCGACCGGGAAGCTCTACGTCCAGATCCCGCGTGGTATCGGCCAGTTCAGGCCCGCACCGCCGCCGGCGGGGCTGCCCGACCTGCGGGAGATACCGAAGCTGCCGGGTGACCGGTTCGTGGCCGGTGTGTCGATGGACGCCCTGCCCGCCGCCCGCCGCTTCCTGCGGGACATGTTCGGCTCCGACGCCGGCAATCCGAAGGTCCACGACAGCCCCGTCTTCGAGGACATGTTCCTGCCCAGCCAGCTGGGCAACCACCTGCTCGACGCGACCGGCGGCGACGAGTACGTCATGGCGCCGGACCTGCACCTGTCCGGTCACTCCGGTACACGGGCCCGGGTCTCCCTGGTCGGCAGGCTGTCCGGCCTCACGGTGCTCGGCACGATCGGCGGCAGTGGCATCGGCCGCTACTCCAAGCACCAGAGCGGCACCAGCCACAACGACAGCACCGACCGCTGGCGCCCCGGCGTGAGCGTGGGTGTGAACGGCTCGGGCACACTCGCCCCGCACGACCCGCCGACGACCGGGTCCGGACTGCCCATCCCGGCACACAGCATGGCCGGTGACACCAGCCAGCCCCGGGTCACCAGCAGCAACCTGGGCACCGCGTTCCCCGAGAACTACCGGCGTGAGCAGCACGCGAAGCAGCAGGGCGAGCTCCAGTTGGTGGAGCTGACCGGCCAGTACCACCTGGAAGGCCAACGCTTCAGTCACAACGTGTTCCGTCCGTCGCCCAAGGACACGGGCCACTTCCGCAGCGAACCGATCGTCGGGACCGTGACCGTGCACCTGTTCGCGCACGAGGTCGCCGAACTTCAGGCGCGGTTGCAGCAGACGCCCACCCCGCTGCCGACGGACACGAACTGGCGGGCGCTCGGCACGGCCCAGTCCTTCGACATGACGCCGATACTGACCGAGTACGCCAGGAGCCGGGACGCGGGCACCGACCGGACACACCGCGGCATCGCCGCGGCCGTTCGGCAGGGCGCGACCGAACGCCTCGACGCGGCGGTACTCCGGTACGACGTCAGGGCCACGGACGTCGAGTTGGCGCCGCACCACATCGGCCGGGCGCTGGACACCGTACGGGCGGGCGTGACCGCGGCAGCGACCGCGAACGCACATGTCGCAGGCTGGCAGCCCGGCCAACAGGTGACCGATTTCCTGGACCGGCACCGTGAGTACTTCCAAAACCCCCGCCAGTTCCTGGACAGGCCCGGCACCAGCGAGCGGCAGTTCACGGCGCTGGCCGACGAGGTCAGGGACATCCGGCGGTCACTCACGGGCGAGCCGACCGACACGCCACTGCCGCCCCTGCGCATGGAGGCCGACATCCTCCAGCAGTCCCCGCAGGACCTGGTCCGCGGCGTGGCCCACCGACTCGCCGTCCCGGTACGGATGGACGTCATCCTGGCGAACGGCACGCCGTACAGCATGTGGGCGGATCCCGCGGGACATGTCTTCGCCCGCGATCCGCGGTTGGGCGACGCGCCCCCGGTGCTGACACCGGACGGACAGCAGCGGAACTGGCCGCTGCCGCTCCGGCTGCTCGCCATGGTGCAGGGCCTGGCCATGGACGCCGAACTCGACACCATCCACCGGACCGCCTGGCGGGCTGAGCTGACCTTCGAACAGGCGGTGCGCGCCGAGGTGGACCGCCGGCTGGCCGATCTCGACACGAGGCTGCCGCAGCTGTACACCCAGGCGTGGTTGCTGGCCGAACCCGAGGCCGGGAGCCGTCCGGCCCCCGCCAGGGCACCCCTCTCGGCGCTGACGGTGAGCAACGCCCAGCGCGCGCTCCTGCTGATGAACGAACTGGTGGGTGTCGGAGCCCGGCGGGACACAGCGGCTCGCGTCACCGCCATCAGCGCTCTGATCGACGCCGACGCGGCCCTGCGGCTCACGGCACGGCTGGCTCTGCGGCCGTCGGGCAGTCCGGCACGCCCGGGGCTGGACGGGCTGATCCAGCGTCTGCTGGACGCCGGACACGGTGCCAGGGCGCTGATCGTCCGGGGCCATGACGGCTACCCGGGCCGCCCGCTGATGGCCACCAACGTACATGGCCGGATCGAGTGGCCCGTGGGCCCCACACCCTCGTATGTGACGAACGAGCTGGCGGAGCTGGGACCGTTCCGCTCACTGGAGTTCGATGTGGCCGGCAATCTCCTCCACCCGGCCGAGGAACTGATCTCGCCCACTGGCGGACGGGCGCGCATTCCCGAACTGGCCGATCTGCGGTGGACGACGGCGCTGAATCTGACCGGGCTGGTTCCCGATTCCGCCCCCGCTACGGACGCCGCCCGCAGGGACGAGCCGAACGCGCCGGACACGCGGGGGCCCCAGCCCGGTCCGAGCCGGACCCGGCCCTCCGTCACCCCCGAGGCGGACGACTCGAACTCCGAATCCGACGACTCCCACTGGGACTTCGGCGAGACCGAGCCGGGGCGCGTGTCCCAGGACGACGCGGACGGGGAGCTGGAGTACGCGGAGGCCACGGCGTCCGCCCTTCCCCGGCCGGCTCCCAACGAGCACGGACGCCGACTGGACCCCATCTCAGAGGACAGGGAGGGCCCCGCCCCGGAGCGGGACGGGTCGGAGAGCCCTGCCGCCCCAAGCCGGTCGCGGACCGAGCCCTCCGCGGGCACGCTTCTGACCGATGCCGGTCTGGCGCACTACTCGGAAGCGGTCGCGCGACTGGAGCGTGCGCGGGCGGACGCGGAAGATGCGCGGACGCGCCACGACAACTCCCGTGAGGGATCGTCGGCGTCACTCACCTCACCGGAGGACGCGGAATCGGCGCTGCGTGATGCTGAATGGGCAGTCGTCGGCGCGCACGCCGTACTGAACGACCTCGGTGTCGACCTGGACGAGGTGAGGGTCGACGAGAACGACATCCTGGCCCGACCGCGTGCGGTCGGCGGGTTCATCGGGAAGCCCGTCGCCGACACACCGGCCGAGCAGCGCGGAGCCCCGCCCCAGGCCTGGCAGGACCTGCCCGCCTCCGCGTCGGACATGCAGCGGATCCGGTACGTGGCGGCCGCGACGGTGTTCGAACGCCGACTGGGTCAGTACCTGAGTACCCGTCAGCAGTCCCTGCGTGAGCTGCGCAACGTCACGGTCGCCGCCTGGAACCTCGTAGGCGCGAACGACCAGGACAGGCTGGTGCTGTTCGGCCTCACCCGGCCGGGCGCGGTGGGCGGCGTTGGTGTCGACCGACTGGTACTCCAGCAGGCGATCCGTGAAGGAAACCTCCGGGAGGTCTTCGCGGCGTTCCACTCGGCCGTGACCGGCCGCGCCCTGACGGGGCTCCTGCCCGATCTGGAGATCGTGCCGGCCATCCGCGCCGAGCGGTCGCAGCGCAGGACCGGCCCGGAGGTGTACACCACGGAACGGCCCGAGGACGTCCAGCCGCCGCTCAGCTACCGGGAACGCGCCTTCTCCGTCCTTCAGGACACCACGACGGGTGAGAGCCGGCTGCGGTGGAGCCGTGCGGCGGACTACATGACGATGCCCGTCTCGTCCGACCTGCACCGCAACGCTCAGCACACGGGTGGGCTCGTGACCACGGGAACCTCCGGAAGCGCGGCGGTCCTCCTCGACGCGGTGCGGCACCTCGGCGACCACTACCGCCGTCAGTTCGACATGCGAGAGGTACTTCT
The DNA here is from genome assembly GCF_044753385.1 of Streptomyces sp. NPDC088387. NCBI lineage: Bacteria > Bacillati > Actinomycetota > Actinomycetes > Kitasatosporales > Streptomycetaceae > Streptomyces > Streptomyces sp. NPDC088387. The sequence continues at coordinate 110,702 of NZ_JBIVNC010000021.1, read as the reverse complement.
CGGCATGCTGGGAGGTTTCCTCCTGGGCGGCCATCACACCCTGCACGAGGTCATGCGGGCGGCGGAGCTGTGGGACCGGGGGCAGGAGCGTCCGTCCGGACTCGACTACGTCGACGGCTGGAGCCGGTACCGCCACCTCGGACCGCTCACCGAGGCGGAACTCCGAAGGAACGTGGCGCCGAACGGACTGTTCCCGGACGAGGTGGCCCTCGGCGTCCGGGAGCCGCAGGACGACAACACCGCGGTCGCCTCGGGTCTCGATCTGCTGCGTGCACGGCAAGTGGCTCCGGAGAGCTGGGCGGCCGAACTCGACAGGCTCGCGGACCGGGCACCGGCAGCGGAGGACCTGGCCACCCCCGGGTTCCCGCGGGACCGGCTCCAGGCCTGGTCGGACCACTGGACCGCGATCAAAGTGCTCGACATCGCCGAGGGTACGGAAGCGGCGCGGCGTGGTGCGGGCATGGGCCCGGACGGACGGGCGCTGGACAACTCCGCCGGCCAGGCCTGGGCCCGTTCCGTCCTCGTCGCCCGGCGAGCCGAGGCGGACTGGCGCCGCACCGCCCACGAATTGGCGGTGTGGGGCCTCAAACCCCAGCTGATCCCCACCCAACTGCGCAACTGGCTCGCCAGCCACCCGCACGAGCAGTCCCTCACCCCGAGTCAACTCAACGACCTGGTCGGTCACGTCCGACTCGAGGTGATCAGGCTGACCAACGCCGAGACCGCCGCGCAGCTGGTCGACGACGCGGAAGTGGTCCGGTGGCACCGCCGGTTGCCCATCACCCCGTACGAACCGCTGGCCCGCCGCGGAGCGACCATCGCCGCGGCGATCGTGCCGAACGACCGCACCACCGTGCCCGGCGGCGCCAACCCGGCCGCCCATCTCCCCGCCCCGGGGATCCACGGAGCCGGCAGCTCCACCCCCAGGCCGCTGCATGAGGCGTCACCACTCACATGGCCCGCCGACCTGAACGTGACCAACCGCGACGAGGGAGCGGCATTCAGGATTTCCGACCCGACGGGCAGAACGGTCTACGCGAAGGTTTTCCACCCCGAAGATGGTGAACGGGCCTACTACGCGGACAACGCGATTCGGTCGGTCTTTGGCATTACGACGCCGCAGAGTCGAGTGTATTCGCGTGACTCGCAGGAAGGCGCAAGGCTGCGCGCTCTCTTTATGCAGACCGACGACATCGACGACGATTACCGCGAAACCCTTGAGGATGAGACCTTCAGTCACTACATGGTCATGGAATCCCTGACCGGGAGGCCGCTGAACGGACTGAATGAAACCGACAAAAACGCGCTGGTGGCGGACGATGAATCCCTGCGGCAGCTGGGACTGCTCCTGGTCGCCGATGCCTGGCTCGGGAACAACGACAGGATGGGAATGCCGGATATCGACCCCAACCTGGCGAATATCCTCTACGACCCCTCGGCGCCGAGCGGGAAACGCATCTCGGCCATTGACAACGACTACGCGATCGACAAGCTCACGGACCACGGAGACCCTGTCACGCCCAAGCTCCTGAACGATCTGCTCGATGGCGCCAGGATCGACGCGGTGGCCCGTACCATCGCCTCCGGGGCGGAGATTTCCGCACGTCATCTGCCCGTTCTGGAGCGCGCACTGAGTCGGGGTGTCACAGCGGCTCTGCTGGAGCTGAGGGACTCCTACCAGAATTCCGTGGGCGCCCTGGGGCGGACGCAGGCAACGATGTTCCCAGCCTCGGCGCCCAACTCCGCGGGGCTGGATCACAATGCCCGACTGATAAGCATGGCTCAAGTGGGTCACCTGATGAGCGAGCGGGGAATCGCGATCTCGGCGGCAGCGCTTCAGGAGGTCTGGACATCCCTCGCGGAAACGGAGTCGGTGGAACTGGTCACGGCGGCGATGATGGTGGGGAGGCAGATTCCCACCTTGACGCCCCAGCAGAGAAACAGCTATGCGGGGCAGTTCACCGACCTGATCCTGAACTCCGGAGGTCGTGACATCCGCCAGATGGTCCAGCTGTTCTCGGCCGTAACGGCGGAACTGGGAACGCCGCCCAGGATCCTGGAAGAGTTCTATCGGGCAGTTCCCTTCACCGACGTCGGTCCCCCCGCCACCATCGCGGGCGGGCGCGCACAATACAACGCGAAGAAAATCGCCGCACTCATCAGAGGGTTCCGTACGAACGAGAACAATCTGCACGGTGCCCTGAGTTGAACCTGAGCGGCCCGCCGCCCCCCGGCGAGACACGTGACGCGCCTCACACGCCCCCCATCGAACTTTCCGCCCCGCCCACGGTCTTGTCGCCATGAGCACCTCCACTCTTCACACTCACTCCCTGGACGCCCAGCTCGCCAACTGCCGTGACTACTGGCTCGGCTGGGGCGCCCCGGCCGGCGCCGGCGGCCCCCTGACCTACTTCCGCAGCGGAATCGCCGAAGGCCAGCTCAACGGCGTACTGCGACTCACCGGCACCACCACCGCCGAGGACTCGATGGCGTATGCCCGCGGGCAACTGAGCGGCCTGCCCTGGATGTGGTGGGTGGGCCCCGACTCCGCCCCCGGCACGGAGACCGCACTCACCACGTGCGGTGCCGTACGGCTCGGCGCGATGCCCATCATGGCGCTGGAGACGGACAAGGCGGACCCCGCAGCCGCCGCACCCGACGACCTCCGCATCGAGACCGTGACCGGCGAGCCGGCCCTGCGGGAGTGGGTGGCGACCTACACCCCCTCCTTCGGCGTCCCCGCCGGCCTCCGCGACGACGTCGCGCGCAACGAGATCGCCCGCCCCGACTCCGCCCGTATCACCCGCTTCCTCGGCCGCCGCGCCGGCCGCCCCGTCGCCACCGCGCTGCTCTACGCCGCCCACGGCGTGGCCGGCGTCTACGTCGTCACCACCGCCGAGGACCAGCGCCGCCAGGGCATCGGCACCGCGCTCACCGCGGCGGCCCTCGCGGCCGGCCGGGAACGCGGCCTGCGGCTCGCCACCCTCCAGTCCAGCCCGGACGGATTCCCGGTGTACCGGCGGATGGGCTTCGAGACGGTCGCGGAGTACGGCCTGTACCAGTTCCCCACCGACGACTGACCGAGCCCCCGGCCCCGTCGCGCCCCCTGCGGCCCCCCCGCATCACATGACACCTGTCACCCCCCGAGATTGCTGAGCGAGACCACCATGACGACACAACTCACCGACCCGGCCACCCCGTTGGACCTCCCCGCCCGCCTCGCGCCCGCGATCAAGGACGCCACCGACGAGATGGAGGCCGCCCGCGACCTCCCCGAGAGCCTGCTGCGCGAACTCCGTGACAGCGGTGCCTTCCGGCTGTTCACACCCCGTGAACTCGGCGGTTTCGAGGCCCCCTTGGAGACGGCTCTCACCGTGTACGAGGAGTTCGGGCGGCTCGACGCCTCGGTCGCGTGGCTGGTGTGGAACGCCAACTGGGGATTCCTCGCGGCGCTGCTCGACGACACCGGCACGGCACGGGTCTGGGGAGCGGGGCCCGCGCGGGATGCGGTCGGCAGCGCGGGCGGCGGCGTCACCGCACCAGCGCGGGCCGCTTCGGATCGAACTGCCACCCCGGGATCAGGAACTGCATCCCGGCCGCGTCGTCCCGCCCCCCGAGCCCCAGCTCCCGGTACCGCAGGTGCGCGGCCTCCACCTGCTCCATGTCCAACTCCACACCCAGCCCCGGCCGTTCGGGCAGCGCGATCGCCCCGCCCTCGATCACCGGCGGCTCATGGGTGAGCCGCTGTCCGTCCTGCCAGATCCAGTGGGTGTCGATCGCCGTGATGTCACCCGGCGCGGCGGCGGCGACCTGGGTGAACATCGCCAGCGACACGTCGAAGTGGTTGTTGGAGTGCGAACCCCAGGTCAGCCCCCAGGCGTCGCACAGCTGAGCCACCCGCACCGAGCCGTTCATGGTCCAGAAGTGCGGGTCGGCCAGCGGGATGTCCACCGCGTCCGCCTTCACCGCGTGCCCGAGCTGCCGCCAGTCGGTCGCGATCATGTTCGTCGCCGTCCGCAGCCCGGTCGCGCGCCGGAACTCGGCCATGGTCTCCCGCCCGGAGAAACCCCCTTCCGCGCCGCACGGATCCTCCGCGTACGCGAGGACGTCCCGCAGCGAGCGGCCGATCCCGATCGCGTCGGCGAGCAGCCAGCCGCCGTTCGGGTCGAGGGTGATCCGCGCCTCGGGGAACCGCTCGGCGAGCGCGGTGACCGCCTCCGCCTCCGCCCGCCCGTCCAGCACCCCGCCCTTGAGCTTGAAGTCCTGGAAGCCGTACCGCTCCCGCGCCGCCTCGGCCAGCGCCACCACCGCCTCCGGCGTCAGCGCCTCCTCGTTCCGCAGCCGCTCCCAGGCGTCCTTGGCGTCACTCTCGTCCCGGTACGGCAGATCCGTACGGCGCCGGTCACCGACGTAGAAGAGATAACCGAGCACGGGGACGCTGGTGCGCTGGACGCCCTCGCCGAGCAGGGCCGCGACCGGTACGCCGAGGTACTGGCCCAGCAGGTCGAGCAGAGCCGACTCGACCGCCGTCACCGCGTGCACGGTGACCCGCAGGTCGAAGGTCTGCGCGCCGCGCCCGCCCGCGTCCCGGTCGCCGAACCGGGTCCGTACGGCCCGCAGCACCGCCTGCACATCGCCCACGGGCCGCCCCACGACCAGGTCGCGCGCCTCCTCCAGGGTGGCGCGGATGCCCTCGCCGCCGGGCACCTCGCCGACCCCCGTACGCCCGTCGGTGTCGGTCAGGATCACCAGGTTCCGGGTGAAGTACGGGGCGTGCGCGCCGCTCAGATTGAGCAGCATGCTGTCCTCACCGGCCACGGGCACGACCCGCATCGCGGCGACGGACGGGGTGGCGGCGGGGGCGGCTGCGGGGCGGGCGTCTTCGGTGCTCATGGACGGGGCCTTCCTGTGCGGCGGGCAGGACTGTGTACCTGGGGCGGGCGACGGGGAGCGGCCGTGGCGCGGCGTCGGCGACCTTGAGGTCGCGGGTGATGACCTGTCAGCCGCCGATGCCCTTGATCAGCGCGGCGAGGGCCTCGACCTCGTCCGGTTCGAGATCCGTCAGCGGCGGGCGGACCGGTCCCGGGTGGTGGCCGGTGGCGGTCAGTCCGGCCTTGACGATGCTCACCGCGTACCCGCTCCTGCGGTTGCGGATCTCCGTGTACGGCAGCACGAACTCCCTCAGCATGCCCAGCACCTCCGCGTGCCGGCGCTCGCGCACCGCCCGGTAGAAGGCGAGCGCGAACTCGGGGACGAAGTTGAACAGGGCGGAGGAGTAGGTGGTGACGCCGAGTTCGAGATACGGCAGCGCGTACGTCTCGGCGGTCGGCAGGCCGCCCACGTAGGTGAGCCGCTCGCCGATCAGCGCGTACAGCCGGGTCATCGCGTCGAGATCGCCGGTGCCGTCCTTGAAGCCGATCAGGTTCGGGCAGCGCTCGACGAGCCGGGCCATCGTCTCGGGCTCGTACACGGCGTTCGCCCGGCTGTAGACGATCACGCCGAGCGAGGTGGCCCGGCACACCGCCTCGACATGCGCCGCGAGCCCCTCCTGGGACGCCTCGGTCAGATACGGCGGGAAGAGCAGCAGACCGTCGGCACCCACCCGCTCGGCGGACCGGGCCAGTTCCACGGCGGTGGCGGTGCCGTAGCCGGCCGGGGCCAGGATCGGCGTCGCGCCTCCCACGGCGTCCACTGCGGCGGCGACCACCCGCTCCACCTCGGGCAGCGTCAGCGAGAAGAACTCGCCGGTGCCGCCCGCCGCGAACAGCCCCGCCACCTCGTGGGCGCCCAGGCGCTCGATGTGCGCGCGGAAGGCGGCCTCGTCGAAGGAGTTGTCGTCGGGCCGGAAGTGCGTCACGGGAAAGGACAACAGGCCCGAACCGACACGGCGGCTCAGGTCGGCGGGCGAGTAGGCGGTCATCGCGGCGGTGCTCCCGGGGACGGGTCGGCGGGTGTGCCGACGCCGGTCACCGTCCCGCGCGACCCGCGTCACTTGTCCCGCGTGACGCTAGGAGGCGACACTCATGCACGTCCAACACCGATTCCGCATGCCACGATGCGTGTCACGCATCGCAGCGGATCCCACCCCGTGGGCGCGGGGGAGGCCGAGGAAAGGTGCCCGTCGCGTGTTCTCACTCGAACAGCTCGTCGGCTTCGTCGCGGTGGCCGAGGAGGGCCACTTCGGCCGGGCCGCGGTCCGCCTCAACATGACCCAGCCGCCGCTCAGCCGCCGCGTCCAGGCCCTGGAGCAGCAGATCGGGGTCCAGCTCCTCGACCGCTCACAGCGCGGCGTACGGCTCACCGCGGCCGGGCACAGCATGCTCGCCGACGCCCGCCGGATCCTCCAGCTCGCCGAGCGCTCGGCGCACTCCGCGCGCCGCGCGATGGCGGGCGAGACCGGCACGATCACCTTCGGCTTCACCGCCAGCTCCGGCTACGTCCATCTGGAGACCGTCCTCGCCACCGCCCGCGCCCGGCTGCCCCGCGTCGACCTCGTCCTGCGCGAGATGGTCACCTCGGCCCAGCGCGCCGCCCTGCTCGCCGGCGACCTGGACGTCGGCCTGGTCCGCCCGCCCGTGGACTCCGCGGAGCTGACCGAACTCCCCTTCGCCCGCGAGCGCCTGATCGCCGCCCTCCCCGCCCGGCACCCCCTCGCGACCCGCCCCGCCGCCCCCGACGTCCGGGACCTCGACGGCGTGCCGTTCCTGATGTACGACCCGGACGAGGCCCGCTACTTCCACGACCTGCTCCGCCGCCTCTTCCACCAGGTCGGCGCCGCCCCGGTCTATGTCCAGCACGCCAGCCAGGTCCACACCCTGCTCGCCCTCGTCGGCGCGGGCCTCGGCATCTGCCTGGTCCCCGAGGCGGCCCGCCGCCTGCACGTGGACGGCGTCGTCTTCCGCCCGGTGACCGGCATGGGCACCACCCGCGCGGACCTCCACCTGGCCTGGCGCACAGACCACGAGGGACCGGCCCTGGCGGCACTGCTGAGGGCACTGGAGTCGATGGGGGCGCTGGGGTCGGCGAGGGCGGGCGGGCTGGGAGAGGGCCCCGGCGAGGCCTAGGGCCCCGGCGAGGCCTAGGGTCCCGGGAGCAGGCCGGTCCGGACGCCTGTCCGTACGTAGTGCGCGAAGAGCGCCTCGTCCACCTCGGGCCGTACGACCCCGGTCCCGCTCAGCGCGTCCCGGGTGCTCCGCGCGTCGAAGAGGGCGCCGCCGTCCCCGCTGCCCGGCCCCGCCTCGGCCGGCAGCAGCGGCAGCAGCGGATACGCCGCGTTGCCGGGATCCGCCTCGATCACGGCCCGCCAGCGGGCCGGCGGCACCTCGGTCAGGGCATAGCCGAGGGCGCGCAGACTTCGGGCCATCGCGGCCAGCGTCGTCCGCCGCTCACTCGCGAGGTGGTACGTCGGTGACCCGCCCCCGGAGATCCGCGACAGCGCCACCACCGCCTCGGCGACGTGGTCCGCGGGCACCAGGTCGAAGGCCTCGTCCAGGTCGTGCGGGACGAGCCGCGCCTCGACGCACCCCTTCAGGAGCAGCCACAGGAAGTCGGAGGACGGGCCGAGGCCGGTCGTGGTGGACCCGGTGATGCGGGTCGGCCGGTAGACCGAGACCGGCAGCCCACGCGCGCGTGCCTGGTCGAGGAGCCGTTCGGCCGCCCATTTGCTGAGCGCGTATCCGTTGTGGTGCGCACTGCCGGGTGGCAGTGGATCGCCGGGGCGGACGGGAGCGGCCGTGGTGGGTGTGTGGACGCCGACGGTCGAGATGTGGTGCAGCGGCACCGTCCGGTGCCGGGCTGCCAGCCGCGCCACCTCACCGGTGCCGAGCACATTGGCCGCCCTCAACTGCTCGTAGGACAGGGCGAGGTTGACGGCCGCGCCCGAGTGGTAGACGGCGTCGAGCCGGCGGGCGAGGTCCGCGAAGGTGCTCTCGGACAGCCCCAGGAGCGGTGCCGCGAGATCGCCGGGCACGGCGACCACCCGCCGCGCGGACGCCTCGTCCCACAGCTCGTAGCGCTCCAGCGCGCCGCGCAGCCGCTTGTACGCCGCCGCCGGATCGTCCGCGCGCACCAGGCAGTACACGTCCGCGCGGGTCTTCGCGAGCAGCGTGTGCAGCAGATGTGCCCCGAGGAACCCGGTGGCCCCGGTGAGGAAGAGCGCCGCGGGGTCGGCCACGGACGGCCGGACCGGCGGCTCCGGCACGATGTCGGCGGCCAGGACGACGTCCGTACGGACCCGATCGGCCCCGGAGAGCCGCGAGTTGCCGCCCGTGTCGAGCAGCGCGGCCATCCGCGCCACGGTCGGCGCGGCGAGCATCGAGCCGAGCGTGAGCCGTACGCCCCACTCCTCCCGCACCCGCAGCAGCAGGCGTACGGCCAGCAGCGAGTCCCCGCCGAGGGCGAAGAAGTCCTGGTCGGACGGGACATCCGGCACTCCGAGCAACTCACTCCACACGGCGGCGAGTTGTCGTTCGACCGGGGTCGCCGCGCGGCTCCGCGGACCGTGGCTCTCCGTTCGCGGCGCGGGCAGCGCGGCCCGGTCCACCTTTCCGCTGGGGGTCAGCGGAAACGCCGGCAGCAGGACGTAGTCGGACGGCACCACGGCCTCGGGCAGCCGACGGGACAGCGCATCGCGCAACTCCCCACCGCCGACGGCCTCTTCACCCCGGCCCAGGTAGTGCACGACCAGCCGCCTGCCGCCCCCGGCCGGCTCGTACGCCGTCACCACCGCGTCGGCGACACCCGGCACCGCCTTGACCAGGGACTCGACCTCGCCGAGTTCCACCCGGTGCCCACGGATCTTCGTCTGCCCGTCGCGCCGCCCGAGGAACTCCACCCGGCCGTCGGCCAGGAAACGCCCCAGGTCACCACTGCGGTACAGCCCTCGCGCGAACCGTTCCGCGGTGAGCGCGGGCTGCCCGTGGTAGCCGAGGCCGACGCCCGGACCGCCGATGCAGATCTCGCCGGTGACACCCGGCGGCACGGGGTGGAGCCGCTCGTCCAGGACGTGGATGCGCGCCCCCGCGACGGGCCGTCCGATGCCGGGCCGGTCGGGCCAGGACGAAGCCGGACCACCCAGCCGCTCGGCGGTCACGACATGGGTCTCGGACGGACCGTACTGGTTCTCCAGTACGGCGTCGGCGCACCGCCCGAAGAACTGCCGGACGGCCGGTGTGACGAACAACTGCTCACCCGCGCACACCACTTCCCGCAGCGAGGGACACCGCCGCCCCTCCGACACCGCGAACTCGGCCAGCTGCTGAAGAGCGACGTGGGGCAGGAACAGCCGGGTCACGGAGTGCCGGTCGACGAGTGCGAGCAGCCGCTCGGGATCCCGCCGGTGTGCCTCGTCCACCAAGACGAGCGTGCCGCCTCCGGCCCAGGTGCTGAACAGCTCCTGAAAGGCCACGTCGAAACCGAGCGGCGCGAACTGCAAGGTCCTCGCGGCCGATCGGGCACCCGACCGGCCCACCTGCCAGTCGACGAGCCCGGCGAGCGTCCGGTGCGGCATCAGCACACCCTTGGGCCGCCCGGTGGAGCCGGAGGTGTAGATCATGTAGGCGGGATCGTCCGCGGAGACAGCGGAGACAGCGGAGACAGCGGAGACAGCGGGGACAGCGGAGACAGCGGGGACAGCGGAGGCAGCGGGGAGCGCGGAGGTCGGCGGCGGCTCACCGGCGCGGGGGCGCGCGTCCGTGTCCGTGTCCGTATCCGTATCCGTGTTCACGCGTACGGCCCGGACGCCCTCGGGAATCAGCCCCCGCTCCTCCTGTCGCCGGTCGGTCAGCACCACGGGCACTTCACTGTCACGGAGCATCAAGTCAACACGCTCGGGCGGGTAGTTCGGGTCGACGGGCACACAGCACCCACCCGCCTTGAGCACCGCCAGCACGGCGAGCGGCTGCCGCACGGAACGGTCCAGCAGCACACCGATCCGCCGCCCCCCGTACCCCTCCGAGATCAGCCGCGCTGCCAACACATCACTGGCGGCGTGCAGTTCGCCGTAACTCCACTCCTCCCCGCCATGGACGACGGCCGGCGCGTCGGGAGCCCGCAGGGCGGTCCGTACGAAGGCCTCGTGCACGACGGTGGGCGGTGGGACGGTCGGCCCGACGGCCCAACTGTCGAGCAACCGACGGTCGTCGGGGGTGAGGACGTCGAGGTCACCGACGGGCTGCTCGGGGTGGCCGACGGCGTCGGTGAGCAGCGCACGGAACCGCTGCGCGAGCCGCTCGGCGCTGCCGCGTGTGAAGAGATCGGTCGCGTACTCCAGCCGCCCCCGGAAACCGCCCTCCTCCGGCGTCAGATGGACGAACACGTCGAACTTCGCCGTACCCCCGTGCGGACGCAGCCGCTCGGCCGACACACCCGGAAGGGTCGGCCCCGGCGCCTCGCCGTCGTCCACGGTCAGCACCACCTGGAAGAGCGGAAAACGCGACCGCGTACGGGATGTTGCCCCGCCGAGCTGGACGAGCCTGCCGTACGGCACGTCCCGGTGGGCGACGACCGAGCGGACGGTCCGCCTTGTCCGCAGGACCAGTTCCCGGAAGGACCCGGACGGTGAGACGCGCTGCCGGAGCGGCATCAGATCGGTGAGACAGGCGACCATGGGCTCCAGCTGTGTCCCGGCGCGGCGGGACACGGGGGTCCCCAGCACCACGTCCTCCTGCCCGCTGTGCCTGCCGAGCAGTACACCCAGCGCGGCCGCGATCACCACGTACGGCGTGGCCTTGGTCTCCCGGCACAGCACCCGCAGCCGACGGCCGACCTCGGGATCCACGGCGAAGTCGACCTGGTCACCGCGCACACTGAGCGCGTCCGGGCGCGGACGGTCGACGGGGAAGGCGCACTCGGGCGGAGCGCCTTCGAGCGCGTCACGCCAGAAGTCGAGGAGCGCGTCGGCGGGCTCGGAGGCGCGCTGTGTTCGGGCGTACGGGCCGTGCTGCAAGGGTAGTTGGGGCAGACCCGGCGGCTCCTGGTGCAGAGCCGCCCGATAGAGCGCGCTGAACTCCTCGTCGAGCAGCCGCAGCGACCAGCCGTCCACCACCGCGTGATGTACGGCGACGGCGAGCACGGAGTCGTCCGTGCCGAGGTCGAGCAACTCGGCATGCAGCAGGGGTGGTTGGTCGAGTGGTACCGGCCGGGAGACGGCCGCGCGCAGCGCCTGGGGCAGCCGTTCGGGTGTCGTCCGCCGTCTGGTCAGTGGTACGTCCATCGGTGGCAGTACGTCCTGTACGGGCCGGCCGTCGGCGAAGTGCAGGCGGCTGCGCAGGGACTCGTGTCTGCGGACGATGCCGTTCAGCGCGGCTCGCACCGCGGTGACGTCGAGGGGGCCTCGTAGGCGGTACACCCAGTTCTCGACGTAGGCCGAGGGGCCGTCGGTCGCCTGGTCCCTGAGCCAGATGCCTTCCTGCTCGTGGGACATGGGGTACCGCGCCGATATGCCGGGCGGCTCGGCTCCGTCACCGGGTGGAGGGGCCATCAGGGGCTCCTGGGCGCGGCGGGGGACGTGGCCGGCGTCTCCGACGGTGTCCGCACGCGTGCGGACAGCTCCGACAGCGCGCTGTGCGACACCTTGCCGTTGGCGGTCAGCGGGAAGGCGTCGAGGCGCTGGACCGTGTGCGGGAGGAGGTACCGGGGGAGCCGGGCCCGCAACTCCCGCCGCACGTCGGCGGCCGACAGTTCCCGGTCGTCCACCCCGCTGCCGAGGGCGTAGAACAGGGCGAGCCGGACGCCACCGCCGTCTTCTCTCGGTACGGCCACGACCGCGCAGTCCCGCACCCCGCCGATCCGCCGGCAGACCGCCTCGATCTCCTCGGGCTCCACCCGATGCCCGGAGACCTTGACCTGCCGGTCCCGGCGCCCCCGGAAGTGCAGCACACCGTCGGCGTCAAGAAACCCCAGGTCACCGGTGTGATAGACGTGCCGGGGCCGCCCTTCGACCGGCACGGTGGTGAACCGCTCGGCGGTCAGCAGCGGATCCCCGAGATACCCGATCGCCAGCCCGTCCCCGGCCACACAGATCTCCCCGTCCAGTACGTGGATCTCCGTCCCGGGGACCGGACGCCCGAGCGGCACCCCCGTACCGCCCTCGCAGTCGCGCGGTTCGATCCGGTGGGTGGAGGAGAACACACAACTCTCCACCGGGCCGTAGCAGTTGGTCAGCCGAATGCCCGGGTGCCGGTCGAGGAAACGGCGGGCGAGTGCGGGCGAGAGGCGTTCGCCGCCGGTGAGCAGCGACCGCATTCCGGCGAAGCAGTCGATGTCCTCCTCCACGAAGAGATGGAAGAGGGCGGTGGTCAGGAACGCGGTGTCGACACCCGACTCCCGCACCAGGGCACGCAGCCGTGCGGGCATCGGATGATCGGTGCCCGCGAGGACGCAGGTGCCGCCGGTCGCGAGCGTCCCCCACACCTCCAGCGAGAACGCGTCCCAGGCGACCGGCGCGGCCTGCAACACGACCTGCCCGGGACCCCACCAGTCGGTGGGCTCCGCGAACAACCGGGTCGTCGCCCGATGCGGAGACACCACGGCCCGCGATCTGCCGGAGGTTCCGGAGGTGAAGAAGACGGTGGCGGGGTCGGCGCCGGTGACATCGTTGCCGGGGAGCGGCGGTCCGGCGGGCGGAGTCACCTCCAGGTCGGGGGAGGCGGGGGCCCATGTCGGGACGGTCGCGCCCGAAGCGTCACCGGGTGCGGGTGAACGGGCGACGAGTACGGGTGGCCGTAGCGCGTCGAGGAGTTCGAGGACCCGGGCCCGCGGCCAGCGCTGGTCGACGGCCGCGTACGCGGCACCGCACTTGAGCACACTGAGCAGGACCGCGATCAGCTGCGCCGAACGCGGCAGCGCGACGGGCACGTAACTGCCGTGGGTCACCCCGTACTTCCGCAGCACGGTGGCGTAGGCGTCCGCGGCCGCCTCCAACTGCCCGTAGGTGACGCGCTCCTGGCCGTGGACGACGGCGAGGGCGTCGGGACGGCCGGCGGCCCGGACGGCGACGGCCTCGTGAATCAAGGGGAGGGGACTCATGCCGGTCCCTTGTGCTGTGCCGTGGCGCCCGCCCGGGCCACGGCCTGCGCGAAATCGCCCAGCGAGTCGCTGTCCAGGAGGAGTTCGGGGTCGACGGCGAACCCCAGGTCACGCTCCAGCCGTACACAGACGCGCATGGCCTGGAGGGAGGAGCCGCCGAAGTCGTAGAAGCTGTCGCCGGCTTCCACGTGGTTGATGCCGAGTACGTCCTTGACGACGTCCAGCACGAGGGGCTCGACGGACGGCACGGCCACTCCTTCCCACGATCCAGGCCCTTGGATCCGAGCCCATCGTGACATGGATCGGCACCCCGACGGCAGGCGACACCGGTTCGAACAGTGTCGTCGGACACCGGTTCATGTAGTGTCGCTGGAAGAGCGGCTTCTGGACGTGTTGTCGGAGAGTGAGGCTTCGTATGCGTGCTGTCGTGGTGCAGAAGTTCGGCGGGCCGGAGGCCCTGGAACTCCGTGAGGTTCCCGACCCGGTCCCCGGGCCCGGCGAGGTTGTGATCGCGGTCGAGGCCGCGGGGGTCAACCGGGCCGACGTCCTGGCCCGCGCCGGCCGCTACCACCGCGCGGGGCCGCCTCCGCTCCGCCTCGGCCTCGAGGGCGCCGGGACGGTGACCGCGGTCGCCGACGGGGTCTCGGACGTGGCCGTGGGGCAGCGGGTGGTGGCCACCGGCGCGACCAACGCGCCCGGCTTCTACGCGGAGCGGGTCGCGGTGCCCGCGGCGGCGGTGGTGGCCGTTCCTGACGACGTGCCGCTCACCGCCGCCGCGGCTCTTCCGACCGCGGGGCTGTCGGCCTGGTACACCCTGCACCGGCTGGCCGACCTGCGGCGCGGCGAGACGGTCCTCATCCACGCGGGTGCGAGCGGGGTCGGCAGTCTCGCCGTCCAGATCGCGGCGGACCTCGGCGCGACGGTGATCGCGACCGCCGGCTCCGAGAGCAAGCGGGAGTGGGTCGGGTCGCTCGGGGCCGAGCACGTACTGGACTCGCGCGAGCTCTCCGGCGAGGAGCGCGTGGAGCGGATCCGCGAGCTCACGGACGGCCGGGGTGTCCAGGTGGCGCTCGACCTCGTCGGCGGCGACGCCTTCAGTGAGAGCCTGCGCGGCCTCGCCCGCAACGGACGGGTCGTCGCGATGGCCAACGTGGCCCTCCAGCCCAGCACGATCGACACGCGGGACTTCTACACGAAGAACGCCCGCATCCACGGATTCCAGATCACCGGCCTGATCGAGGACGGCTACGACCCGCGCGAGGACCTCGCCGAACTCCTCTCCCGCGTGGCCCGCGGAAGCTTGACCGTGCCGATCGACGCCACGTTCGACCTCGGCGAGGCGCCCGCGGCCCATACGCATCTGGAGCAGCGCGCGAATCTGGGGAAGACCGTCCTCACGGTCCGAGAGGCCTGAGCGCGCCCGGAGCCCTGCCCTACCCCCACCGGCGGTCGACACCGGATGAGCCGGTGTTCGGACGGTAGGCTGGGGCCATGGCTTCAGGTGATGGCGGATCCAAGGTGTTGGCCGCGGGCGACCCCCGGATGGCGTTCCCCTTCCTGGGCGGGCGCCTCTGCCTGAACTTCGTCGGCACGCTCGGTATGCGGTACACCGACCGTCTGGACCGCCTCCCGGACGGCCCGGCCCTGGCCCGCTGGGTCGCCGAGGCCGGCCTCGGCGACGGCGTCGACGGTACGGCGCTCACACCGCGGGACCTGCACCGGGCCCGGGAGTTGCGCGAGGCCGTGTACCGGCTGGTCGACCACGCCCGGCGCGGCCTCCCGGTCGACCACGCCGACGTCGTACACGTCAACGAGGCGGCGGCGCACCAGCCGCCGACACCCCAACTGGCCGCGCGGGAGGGCGGGCTGAGCGTGCGGTGGGCGGCCGACGACGTGGTCCCCGCCGTACTGGCGTCCGTCGCCCGCGACGCCGTGGCCCTCGTCGGCGGCCCCCTGCTGGGGAAGGTCAAGGAGTGCGAGCGTGCGGAGTGTTCGCTGCTGTTCCTCGACGAGTCCCAGGCGGGACGCAGGCGTTGGTGTTCGATGCAGCGCTGCGGAAACCTGGCGAAAATCGCCGGATACCGCTCCAGGCGACAGGGCTGACGAGTAACGGCTGGACTGGCTGGGAGTCGCAGGGTCGGCGAGAAGCGGCCGGGCCGGCGGAGAGTCGCAGGACTGACGAAGAGCGACACGGCTGACCAAGGGCGGTGGCGCTGGTGAAAACCCAGAAGCGCCCCCGGCAGGACTCGAACCTGCGGCCAAGCGCTTAGAAGGCGCCTGCTCTATCCACTGAGCTACGGGGGCCTGGTGTGGCCTCTGTCGTGGTGCCCGGGTGCGGGCGGATCCGTGACGTTGCCGGAGACAAGGATAAAGCTCCGCGTTCCTTGTCCCTGTTGCTTCGCCTCCGTGGCTCAATGTGGAGGTTCGGTGAAGCGGTCCTGATAATCGCAGGCAGGTACGAATCGTGCACCGCTTTTGGCGTCTTGCGCCCCGGGTGTTGTGCACTCGTTATGCCTCGCTTGCGGCCATGTCCCGGTCGCACCTTGCGTCCCTTGTGTCCTATCGGCACGCAGACATGCTCATATGCTTCAGAATTCCCCTAAAATTGGGCATTCTTCGCATGTGGTGACCTTGGACGTACGGCCTCAGCTGCTCGACGCACTCTCCGCCCTGCGCGACCGTGTCGCCTCCGCACGCTTCCCGCTGCCTCTGGCGGGGGCGCCACGCGCGCGTGCCAACCGCGACGAACTGCTCGCCCAGCTGGACGACTATCTGGTGCCCCGGCTGAGAGAGCCCGACGCACCACTGCTGGCCGTCATCGGGGGGTCCACCGGCGCCGGCAAGTCGACGCTCGTCAACTCCCTCGTGGGGCGGCGCGTCAGCGAGGCCGGTGTGTTGCGACCCACCACACGGACGCCGGTTCTTGTGTGCCATCCGGAGGACCATCACTGGTTCAGCGGGATGCGGGTACTGCCCGAGCTGGCCCGTGTCTGGATGCCCCCGCAGGAGGCCGAGGACGATCTGCTGCTCCCGGGCGCGGACCCCGCGCGTGTCCTGCGCATCGAGACCGCCGAAACGCTTCCGCCCGGCCTCGCCCTGCTCGACGCCCCCGACATCGACTCCCTCGTCGCCGACAACCGGGTCCTCGCCGCCCAGCTGATCTGCGCCGCCGACATCTGGGTGATGGTCACCACGGCCGCGCGCTACGCCGACGCCGTGCCCTGGCACCTGCTGCGCACCGCCAAGGAGTACCGGGCCACGCTGGTCACGGTCCTCGACCGCGTACCCCACCAGGTGGTCTCCGAGGTGTCCCGGCAGTACGGCGCCCTGCTCACCAAGGCCGGACTCGGCGACGTGCCCCGCTTCACCGTCCCCGAGCTGCCCGAGTCGGCCTGGGGCGGCGGGCTGCTCCCGGCCACCGCGGTGGCGCCGCTGCGCGCCTGGCTCGTCCACCAGGCCCAGGACCCGGCCGCCCGGCAGTCCTCCATGGCCCGCACGGCGTACGGCGTCCTCGACTCGCTCAAGGCCCGCATGCCCGAGCTGGCCGGGGCCGCCGCGGCCCAGTACGCGGCCGCCCTGCGGCTCACCTCCGCCGTCGACAGCGCCTACGACAGCGAGCACGCGCGCGTACGGGGCCGGTTGCAGGCCGGTGCGGTACTCGCCGGGGACGCCCTCAAGCGCTGGCGGGCCTTCCCGCTCGACTGCTCCGCCGCCGAACTCCTCGACGCGCTCGTGGAGAGCCTCAGCGAGCTTCTGGTCTGCGCCGTGACCGCCGCCGACGAACGCGTCGACGAGTCCTGGCGCCGCGAGCCCGCCGCGGAGGCGCCCGAACTGGGCCGGCGCGACACGTCACCCGAGACCGCCGAGCACCGGATCGGGATGGCCGTACGACGCTGGCGGCGCGAGCTGGAGGAGTACGCCGAGGACGAGGTCCGCGACCTCGACCGCAATGTCGCGCCCGACACCGAGGTGATCGCCGCACTGGTCGCCACGGCGCTGCTCGGCGGTCGCCGGGCCCGTACGGCGGGCGAGGGACTCGCCGAGCGCATCGGGGCCCACGGCGCGCTGCGGCTGCGTGACCGCGGCGGACGGCTCCTCGGCGAACACCTCGACCGCGTGATGCACACCGAACGCGAACGCCGCCTCGCCCCACTGGACGCGCTCGACGTCCATCCCGAACCCCAGGCCGAACTCATCGCCGCGCTGTCCGTACTTCAGAAGGAGAGGTGACCGGTGACTGCCGTCACTGACCAGGACCCCACCGACGACGGCGCCGGAGTCGACGAGGACGTCTCACCCACGGAGGGGAAGTCCCGTATGAGCATGGAAAAGAACTCCCGCGCGGAAGCGAAGTCCCGCCCGGAGGAACCGACGACCCGTACCCGTTCCTGGGCCCGCACCCAGAAACCGGCCACGGAACACCCGACCCGCTCACGCGCGAAAACCCGCACCGAGGACCCCGTCCGGACGGGGTCCGGGAAGCGGGGGGAGGAGGCGGGGCGTACGGAGGACTCCGGGGGGACGGCGACGGGGACGAAGGGGAGTGCGGATTCCGCGCGGGTGGCTTCCAGGAAGCGTGAACGTGTGCGGGAGCCGCAGGGGGAACTCCAGGAGGAACTGGAGCCGGCGCTCGATCAGGCGGCCTCCGGCGATACGGCGTCGGAGGGCGCGGGCGGGACGGCGGTCGAATCCCCTGAGCGGGAGGCGCCCCGCGCGGAGGAGAAAGTCTCGGGGAGCGATGGGGAGGGCGCTCCGCGCGGTGACCGGTCCCGTACGGACGAGTCGGCTCGCGGCGATGACTCCGCGCGGGAGGGGGTGTCCCGTACGGGTGACGCCTCCCAGGGGGAGAACACGGCCGCCGGCGCCTCCTCCTCTCGGGACGACCGTCCCCACGTGGACGAACGGTCCCGCGAGGAACAACCTCCCCGCGCGGAACGACCTCCCCGCGAGGAACGGCCTCTCCGCGAGGAACGCCCTGCCCGGGAGGAACGACTTCTCCGTGAGGAACGGCCTCCCCGGGAGGAACAGCCTGCGCGCACGGAGCAGCCTCCCCGCGCGGAGCGCCCTTCTCGCGCCGAGCAGCCTCTCCGTGCGGATGAGACCTCCGACGCTGAACTGCCCTCCCGCGTGGAGCAGCGTCCCCGTGCTGAACTGCCCTCCCGCGTGGAGCAGCGTCCCCGTGCTGAACAGCCCGCCCGCCCGGAGCAGCCATCCCGCGCGGAGCAGCCTCCCCACGCGGAACAGCCCTCCCGCCCGGAGAAGCCGACCCGCGCGGAACAGCCCTCCCGCGCGGAGCAGCCTCCCCGGGCGGAACAGCCCTCCCGCGCGGAACAGCCCTCCCGCCCGGAGCGGCCTTCTCGTGCTGAGATGCCTCCCCGTGCCGAGATGCCTCCCCGTGCCGAACAGCCTCGCCGTGCCGAACAGCCCGTCCGCGCGGAGCGGTCCCGGGCCGGGGAGTTGCCCCGCGCGGAGGACGCCCCGCAGACCCCGCCCCGCGCGGAGCGGTCCCGTATCGGCGAGCGGGTGCGCGAAGAAGAAGCGCCCCGCGCGGACCGCACCCGACCCGGCGTGCGGCCCCGCTGGGAGGACCTGCCCCGGCCGGAAAAGCCCGGTGCCGGTGCCGCGTACGGACGCCGTGCCGACGCCCGTACGGACGACACCCCCACGGACGGTCGGCCGGAGTCGGACGGGCCCGCGTGGGACGACGGGCTCATCGCGCGGCGGGTGAACGAGGACGAGACCCCCGAACCCGCCACCCCCGTGGTCGTCGAACCACGGATCCCCGGCGCGCAGCCGGTGATGCCCCTGGCGTTCGACGGCCCCCTGCGCTCGCGCCTCGACGCGCTGCGCGAACTCGTGGGACTCTCCCGCACCCGCCTCGACAGCCGGACGCTGGCGGAGGCGGGCCGCGTACTGGACGAGGCGGCGGCCCGGCGCAGGCTGTCCGGGCAGCACACCGTCGTCGCCATCGCGGGCGCGACCGGCAGCGGAAAGTCGCAGCTGTTCAACTCGCTGGCCGGCGTGACGATCTCGGAGACGGGCGTACGACGGCCCACGACGTCGTCGCCCATCGCGTGCAGCTGGAGCGACGGCGCGGCGAGCCTCATCGACCGGCTCGGCATCCCGGGCCGGCTGCGCCGCAGGCCGATGCACAACGCGGAGGCCGAGGCCCAGCTGCGCGGGCTCGTCCTGGTCGACCTGCCCGACCTGGACTCGGCGGCCGTGGCGCACCGCGAGCAGGCGGACCGGGTGCTCGCGCTGGTCGACGCGGTGATCTGGGTCGTCGACCCGGAGAAGTACGCCGACGCGGTCCTGCACGAGCGTTATCTGCGGCCGATGGCGGGCCACGCGGAGGTCATGTTCGTCGTCCTCAACCAGACCGACCGGCTGCCCGGCGAGGCCACCGAGCAGGTCCTGGACGATCTGCGCCGGCTGCTGGACGAGGACGGGATGGCGCTGGGGGAGTACGGCGAACCCGGCGCGAACGTCCTCGCCCTCTCCGCACTGACCGGCGACGGTGTGGGCGAACTGCGCGAGGCGCTGGGTCAGTTCGTGGCCGAGCGAGGCGCCGCGGCGCGCCGTATCTCCGCCGACATGGACGCCGCCGCGGCCCGGCTGCGGCCCGTCTACGCGACGGGGCGGCGCGCCGGGCTCAGTGAGGAGGCGCGGGACGAGTTCTCCGCGCGGCTCGCGGACTCGGTCGGCGCGACGGCCGCGGGCGAGGCCGCCGAACGCGCGTGGCTGCGCAACGCCAACCGCGCGTGCGGCACGCCGTGGCTGCGGCTGTGGCGCTGGTACCAGGACCGGGGCGAGCCGCCGACGGGCCGGCTGCCGCTCCGCGCGCAGGCAGACGAGGAGGCCACCGCGCGCCAGCGGGTCGAGCAGGCCGTACGGCTGGTCGCCGACCGCGCGTCGGCGGGGCTGCCCGCGCCCTGGGCGCTTGCGGTGCGCGAGGCGGCGGCACGCGGCTCGCACGGCCTGCCGGAGGCGCTGGACGATCTCGCCACGCGCGCGGGACTGCCACCGGGCCGCCCGCCGAGGCCGGGCTGGTGGCCGGTCGCCGTGTTCGCCCAGGCGTGTATGACGATCCTTCAGATTGTCGGCGGTCTGTGGCTGGTGGGCCAGATCTGCGGCTTTATGGCGCCGAACCTGGGAGTGCCGGTCCTGCTGATGGTGATCGGCATCGTCGGCGGCCCGATCGTGGAGTGGAGCTGCCGTCTGGCGGCCCGCGGTCCGGCCAGACGCTACGGCCTGGACGCGGAACGCCGGCTGCGGGAGGCGGCGGCGGGCTGCGGCCGGGCCCGCGTACTGGACCCGGTGGCCGCGGAACTGCTCCGCTACCGGGAGGTCCGGGAGCAGTACGCACAGGTGGTCGGCGTGGGAGGCGGCTGAACCGGAACCACCCCTTCGGGTGGCGGAGTTTTCCACAGGCGGACGGCGGTCCACAGCGACCGGCGGACCGTCGGCAGACGCAGGCACTCTGAGTCCACGGCGACCACCACGGAACCGGTCGCCGTGGACTCAGCCGTACGGGACGGGCCCGTGGGCGTTTCCGCCCGGCGTGAGCGGCCGGGCGAGGGAGAGGTGTCGGTCATGAACGAGACGAGCATCTGCGTGGTGGGGAACGTGGCGACGCAGCCGGTGTACAGGGAGTTGGCGTCGGGTCCGTCGGCGCGCTTCCGGCTGGCGGTGACTGCCCGCTATCTGGACCGGGAGAAGAAGGTGTGGACGGACGGACACACCAACTTCTTCACCGTGTGGGCCAATCGGCAGCTCGCGACGAACGCTTCGGCGTCGCTGGTGCTGGGCGATCCGGTGATCGTGCAGGGCAGGCTGAAGGTACGTACGGATGTGCGCGAGGGGCAGAACTGGACGTCGGCCGACATCGACGCGATCGCGATCGGACACGACCTGTCACGGGGTACGTCGGCGTTCCGCAAGCTGCTGAAGGGGGACGCGGTGCCGGGGGAGACGGCACAGCCGGAGCCGCAGTGGGAGACACCACCTGAGGACCCCACCGGCGTGAGCGACGCGGGCGACTCGGGTGGCGAGGGTGGCGAGGGTGGCGACGGCGACGCGGGCGAAGCCCGACAACGTCAGCAGGTCCCCGTGGCGGTGGCGTGATGTCAGCCCTCACCCGCAGTTGAGATGAAGTGCGGCTTATCGGCGAATCTATGCCGAAGACACCGGTGGATTTGTCGATAAGCCCAGCTCAAGGACGCCCCGGCGATAACAATTCCGAGTCGGATGTGTTCCCCGTTGGGATCACGGGGAAACGTGGGCCGCCGGTCTCCCTAGGATGCCGGGCGTGGCTCCAGAGGCTGCTGATTCTGCTGGTGGGACCACTCCCCACGTCAATGGGTCCTGCACGAAGGGGAATTCCGTGCTTTCTTCGTTGTCCGTGCCGTTCGCGTCGCTGGTGCGTGGGCGAGGGGCGGTCCGCCCGGCCGCCGCCGCGCTGGTGTCCGGGCTGGTCGCCGTCGGAGTGCTGGCCGCCGCCGGTCAGGCCGTGGCGGACGGGACAACGCCGGGCCAGGGCGGGGCGATCGCCACGATAGGCGGCCTGAAGACGTACGGGGACGCCGTCATCCACGGCGAGGAGGGCGACCAGCAGGTGTCGGCGGGCCTGTTCGGGATGTCCGTCGACGGCGGCGGGATGCTTCAGACGTACTGCGTCGACCTGTACAACCCGACGCAGAAGGACGCGAAGTACCGCGAGACGCCGTGGAGCGGCACGTCTCTCGGCGCCAACAAGGATGCGGGCCGCATCCGTTGGATCCTGGAGAACTCCTACCCGCAGGTGAACGACCTCGCGGAACTCGCGCGCAAGGCGGGCATCGGCGCGGAGTTCACCGAGCAGGACGCGGCGGCCGGCACACAGGTGGCGATCTGGCGCTACTCGGACGCGGCGGACGTCGACGCCGTCGACCCGCAGGCCGAGAAGCTGGCGGACTACCTGTACAAGAACGCGGGTTCGGCGGCGGAGCCGAGCGCCTCGCTGACGCTGGACCCGCCGGCGGTCTCCGGCCGGCAGGGCGAACTGCTCGGCCCGGTGACCGTACGCACCGACGCGGACAGTGTGGCGGTGGCGCCCCCGGCGGACGCGGCCACCACGGGGGTGCGGATCGTCGACGAGGACGGCGAGGACGTCAACACGGCGAAGAACGGCACCGAGTTGTTCTTCAAAGTGCCCTCCGGCGCCGCCGACGGCACGGCCGAACTGACCGTGCACGCCTCCACGACCGTGCCGGTGGGCCGCGCCTTCGCGTCCGAGGGCCGCAGCCAGACGCAGATCCTCGCCGGCTCCAGCGAGTCGACGGTCACCGCGACGGCGAGCGCCGCATGGGCCGAGACCGGCTCCGTCCCGGCGCTGTCCGCCGCGGAGAACTGCGCCGAGGGCGGCGTCGACATCACTGCCGCCAACCGGGGCGACGAGCCGTTCACCTTCGAACTCCTCGGCACCGAGCACAGCATCCCGGCCGACACCACCCGCACGGTGACGATCCCCCTCCAGGAGGATCAGGCCTACGACTTCACGATCACCGGCCCCGGCGGCCTGGAGAAGCGCTTCACGGGCGTCCTGGACTGCCTCACCGAGACCAGCACCATGACGGCCGGCGAGTCCACCCAGATCCTCAGCGAACCCAGCCCCGCCACGGTCGGCGGCACCTCCGAGGAACTCAACCTCGCCGCGACCGGCAGCTCCGGAGCCACCCCCCTCATCGGCGGCGTGGCCATCGGCCTGGTCATCATCGGCGGCACGGCCCTGATCCTCGTCCGCAACAAGAAGTCCCCCACCAACGACTGACGCTCCGGCACACCGCAGCCACTCACGACCGCAGCTCCCTCACCACTCGACCTACAGGCCAAGCGCCTTCTAAGCGCCTGGTCTGTAGGTCACCCGTACGGTTCCATACCGGGGTAAATGGTCATGCGGGTTGAAGAGGGGTGACTTGTCCACTCACCCTTGGCGCCATGAGTCGTTCCTACGCTTCCGTGGACGTGCCCGTCACGGGCGACTACGCGCATGACTGGGCCCTGGTGGACGTCGAGACCTCGGGGCTCGTGCCCCGGCGGGACCGGGTGTTGTCCGTCGCGGTGATCACGCTGGGTCCGGACGGTGAGCAGACGGGGGAGTTCTCGACGCTGCTCGATCCGGGATGCGATCCGGGTCCGGTGAACGTGCACGGGCTGACGGCCGAACGGCTGCGGGGTGCGCCGGCCTTCGACCAGGTCGGCGAGCGGATCGGAGCAATGCTGAAGGGCCGGGTCCTGGTGGCCCACAACGCGCAGTTCGACTACGACTTCCTGGCCCACGAGTTCGCTCGCGCGCGGATGTGGCTGCCGGTGTCACGACGGCTGTGCACCCTGGCACTGAACCGGCAGGTGGATCCGCCGACGGAGGACATGAAGCTCGGGACACTGGCCGCGCACTACGGCATCCCTCAGCTGCGGGCCCACGACGCGTTGGACGACACCCGGGTACTGGCCGGGATTCTGCGGGCCTCGCTTCGTGAGGCGGCCCAGCTCGATCTGCCCCTGCCGTTGGTGACCTGCCCGCCCCGGGCCGAGTCCCAGTTCACGCCGAAGCCGCCCAAGACGCCCTGTGCCTACCGCAATCCGGGTCGGCTGACTCCCGATGCGCGTCTCCAGCAGGGGATGAAGGTCGCGATCACCGGTGAGACAACCCATGCCCGGGCCGAACTCATCGGGCGAGGAGTGGCCGCCGGGCTGAACATGATGGGCTCCGTGAGCCGACACACCAGCGTGCTGGTCACCAATGAACGAACGCCCGACTCGGCCAAGGCCCGACGCGCACGCGCGGAAGGTGTGCCGGTCATCGACGAGCACACCTTCCTGCAACTGCTGGCGGAAGTGCGACCCGGGACGGTTCACGAGCCGACGACGGTCCTCGTGACGGCGCCCGGGACCGAGCCGGACGAGGATCAGCGCGCGCCTTCGGAGTACCCGACCAGTACCGTCACGGCCGTACCCGTCCAGGAACCGCCGGCTCTTTCACCGGTCGTGCCTGCTGCATCGGTCCACGCACCGCGCCAACCCGAGCCCCCGACGGGCACCCCGGGCAGTGGATCTCTCGCCCGGCGCCGGGTGTTGGTGCTCGGCGGCACTCATGCCGATGCGGTGGCCGCCCGCACACGCATCGTCGAGCTGGGCGGCTCCGCGGCGATCAACCTCTCCGCCAGCGTCAGCGACGTCGTACTCCTGCCGGGAGGGGAGGACGACCGGCGGATGAACCGCATCACCGCCCTCCAGCTTCCTGTGCACGACGTCCACTGGCTTGCCGATCCGGCGATCGCCGCCCCGGCCGAGACGACTCTCCGGTTCCAGGCACCGCGGGTGGTGCCGAGAGGCGGCGTCATCGATCTGCCCGTGCCGCACGGCGGATCCGTACCGGAGTGGCATGTCACCGCCGGCTGGGCCCCGCACGCCGACGACGAGATCGACGTGGTGGCCTTCCTCCTCGACGAGGACGAACAGGTGGTCTTCGACGAGGACTTCGTCTTCTACGGAGCTCCCGAGTGCCCCGCCGGGACGGTCCGGCTGCTGACCGGCGGTCCCGCCGAACAGACCATCGCCCTCGACCTGGCATCCCTGCCGCCTGCGACCCGCAAGGTCGTCGTGGCGGCGGCGATCGACGGCACCGCGACCTTCGGGACGGTCGGTGCCATCCAGATCGGCGTGGCACCCGGCGGCAACGGAGCGCCGATCGCCCAGGCGACACTGGACGCCGCCACGACCGAGCGCACCATGCTGCTCGCCGAGTTCTACCGCAGAGGCCCGCTCTGGCGCCTACGCGCCGTAGGCCAAGGCTACGACCACGGTCTCGACGCCCTCGCCCGGGGATACGGGGTCGCGATCGTCGACTGAGGGCACTGCCACCGCTCCATTCCACGTAATTTACGAAATCCGGTATGTGCTCCAGTCCTATTCACTACCCTCGCGTTTTATGAACAACGAGCAGTCGGCCGGGTTCTGGAGTTACACGCACCGCGACGACGAATTGGACGACGGGCGAATCGTACGCCTGTCCGAGCTTATCGCCAGTGCATTCGAGATGATTACCGGTGAGCCGCTTGAAATCTTCCTCGACAAGAGGTCGATCGAGTGGGGTGACGCATGGCGGATACGACTCGAATCCGCGCTCACCGGAACGACCTTCCTGATCCCTGTCGTCACACCCAAGTTCCTCAAGAGCCAGGAATGCAGGCGCGAGGTGATCAAGTTCTCCGGGCATGCGGCCAGCCTTGGGCTGGACGAGCTGCTGCTCCCCATTCACTACGTGAACGTCCCGCAGCTCGTGCAGGAGACCGAGGGCGAGCCGGCCGACGAAGTCGTCGAGCTGATCGCCAGACGGCAGTGGGTGGACTGGCGTGAGCTTCGACTGGAGGACGAGGACTCCCCCGTCTACCGGCAAGCGGTCCACAAGCTCGCCCTGAGGATCTCCGCGATCCTGGAGTCCGCGCCTCCCGCCCGGCCCGTGGAGATGTCCCAGGAGGCCGCCGAAGAGCCGCCCGGCTTTATCGAGGTCATGGCGGAGGCCGAGGAGGCGCTTCCGGCTTGGCTGGAGATCATCCAGAAGTTCGCCGCGGTGATTGCGGTCATCGGTCAGGCCTCGACGTGGGCGACTCAGGAAATCGGCACCTCCGACGACCGAGGGGGCGGATTCGCCGGTCGAATGCGTGTGGCGGAACAACTCGCGGAACGCCTTGCCGAACCCGTTGCGGAGGTCGACGCGCTGGGCTCCCAGTACTGGGCGAAGTTGTCGGCAATCGACCCGGGAATCATTGGCTTCATCAGGCTCGCGGGTGAGGGTGATCTGTCGCCGGAGGATCGTCAGGCCGCCCACGACTTCTTCAAGGAGATCAGGGAGCTGGCCGGTGTGACCAGGGAAACGACGGCCCAGCTTCAGGGATTCTCCGACAATGTCGGGGGCGCCGCCCGAAGCAGCAGCCGCCTGAGGCCACAGTTCAGGACGATTCAGGCCTCGGTGCAGAAGGTCATCGACGGTCAGGCGGTCATCGACGAGTGGAACCGCATGATCGACGACACCGACCTGGGCGACGTGGACCGGCCCTAGCGGCAGATGCCTGACCGGGGGAGCCGGAGCCGACCCGAAGGCGCCGGCTCCGGCGGACGCCGGTGGAGGTGGGGAAAGTCCAGGTCACGGGCGTCCCGGCAAACGGGTTACCACCCGAGGGTGGACGTCAGGCAAGATGGGGTGTATCTGCCCACTGCCAGTTTCAAGCTGCCGGACGGTTTCTCTTGGCTGAGTTCATTTACACCATGCGCAAGGCGCGCAAAGCGCACGGCGACAAGGTGATCCTCGACGACGTCACCCTGAACTTCCTTCCGGGTGCGAAGATCGGCGTCGTCGGCCCGAACGGTGCCGGTAAGTCGACCGTTCTGAAGATCATGGCGGGGCTGGAGCAGCCGTCCAACGGCGACGCGTACCTCTCCCCGGGCGCCAGTGTCGGCATCCTGCTCCAGGAGCCCCCGCTGAACGAGGAGAAGACCGTCCTGGAGAACGTCCAGGAGGGTGTCTCCGAGGTCAAGGGCAAGCTCGACCGGTTCAACGAGATCGCCGAGCAGATGGCGACCGACTACTCGGACGCGCTGCTGGAGGAGATGGGCAAGCTCCAGGAGGACCTGGACCACGCCAACGCGTGGGACCTCGACGCCCAGCTGGAGCAGGCCATGGACGCCCTGGGCTGCCCGCCCGGCGACTGGCCCGTCACCACCCTCTCCGGTGGTGAGCGCCGCCGCGTGGCGCTGTGCAAGCTGCTCCTGGAGGCGCCCGACCTGCTGCTCCTCGACGAGCCCACCAACCACCTCGACGCCGAGTCGGTGAACTGGCTGGAGCAGCACCTCGCGCAGTACGACGGCGCCGTCGTCGCCGTCACCCACGACCGGTACTTCCTGGACAACGTGGCCGGCTGGATCTGCGAGGTCGACCGCGGCCGCCTGCACGGCTACGAGGGCAACTACTCCAAGTACCTGGAGACCAAGACCACCCGGCTCAAGGTCGAGGGTGCGAAGGACGCCAAGCGGCAGAAGCGGCTCAAGGACGAGCTGGAGTGGGTGCGGTCGAACGCCAAGGGGCGCCAGGCCAAGTCCAAGGCGCGCCTCGCCCGTTACGAGGAGATGGCCGCCGAGGCGGACAAGATGCGGAAGCTGGACTTCGAGGAGATCCAGATCCCGCCGGGCCCCCGCCTGGGCAACGTCGTCGTGGAGGTCGAGAACCTCAGCAAGGCGTTCGGCGACAAGGTCCTCATCGACAACCTCTCCTTCACCCTGCCGCGCAACGGCATCGTCGGCGTGATCGGCCCCAACGGCGCCGGCAAGACCACCCTGTTCAAGATGATCCAGGGGTTCGAGCAGCCCGACACCGGCACCATCAAGGTCGGCGACACCGTCAAGATCTCCTACGTCGACCAGAGCCGCGAGAACATCGACCCGAAGAAGACGCTGTGGGCCGTCGTCTCCGACGAGCTCGACTACATCAACGTCGGTCAGGTCGAGATGCCGAGCCGGGCGTATGTGTCGGCCTTCGGCTTCAAGGGTCCCGACCAGCAGAAGCCGGCCGGGGTGCTCTCCGGCGGTGAGCGCAACCGCCTCAACCTCGCGCTCACCCTCAAGCAGGGCGGCAACCTGCTGCTCCTCGACGAGCCGACCAACGACCTCGACGTGGAGACCCTCTCCTCGCTGGAGAACGCGCTGCTGGAGTTCCCCGGCTGCGCTGTGGTCGTCTCCCACGACCGGTGGTTCCTTGACCGCGTGGCCACGCACATCCTCGCCTACGAGGGCGAGTCCAAGTGGTTCTGGTTCGAGGGCAACTTCGAGTCGTACGAGAAGAACAAGATCGAGCGCCTCGGCGCGGACGCCGCCCGTCCGCACCGGGCCACCTACAAGAAGCTGACCCGGGACTGATCGATCTTGCGCCACATCTACCGCTGCCCCCTCCGCTGGTCGGACATGGACGCGTACGGCCACGTCAACAACGCCGTCTTCGTCCGCTACCTGGAGGAAGCCCGGATCGACTTCCTGTTCCGTCCCGAGAAGGACTTCAAACAGGGGTCGGTGGTGGCGCGCCACGAGATCGACTACAAGCGGCAGCTCGTCCACCGGCACCACCCGGTGGACATAGAGCTGTGGATCACCGAGATCAGGGCCGCGTCCTTCACCATCACCTACGAGGTGAAGGACGACGACCTGGTCTATGTGCGCGCCTCCACGGTCATCGTGCCGTTCGACTTCGAGGCGCAGCGCCCGCGCCGGATCACCAGCGAGGAACGCGAGTTCCTCGAAAGCTACCGGGACGACGAGGAGGAGGCCGTCGCCGCATGACGGTGCTCCACCTCGCCGACGAGGGGGAGGCGGCGGACCTCGCGGCCTTCCTCTCCCGGCTGCTCCACTACGACCGTGGAGCCGCGGTCCGGCTCCAGGCGGCGGGCACCACGCTCGCCGTCTTCGGCCGGCCGCCCTCCTTCGAGGTGCTCGCGATCCGCGCGGTACGCCTGGCCAAGCCGTACGAGAACGGGCTCGACGTCGTCCTCGACGTGACCGTCTCCGCCGGTGAGCTGCTGGAGACCGTGGACGAGGCGGCCGCCACCACGGGTGTGCCGGACGCCGTGACCGGGCCGCCCTGGGCCGGCGTACTGCCCCCCCGGGGCGGATGGCGGCCCCTGTCCGGGCTGCCGGAGCCCGACGCGCTGCGTGCGCTGGTCGGTGCGGTCGTCGCCGAATTCAAGGCCCGTACGCGGGAGTTGGTGCCCGAGCTGCGGACGCGGGCCGAACTCGACCGGATCGGGCGGGAGATCTGGTCCCGGACGGTCGGGGAGACCGGACTGCCGGTGCGTGCCGTGCACGCCGCCCAGTCGCTGGGCTTCCTCCGCAACGAGGCCCTGGAGGAGGCCGGGTTGTTCTCCTCCGGAGCGTGGCTGCGGCTGCGTACGCCCTACGGGTCCGTCGCCGTACGGCGGGCGGGTGCCGGGGCGTTGGGGATCAGCGTGCGCTGACCTGCCGGTCCGCCGCCTCGCCTCAGTGCGTGTCGCTGTCGTCCGGCCAGATCCCGATGTGGTCCGGCTCCAGTTCCAGCGCCACCCGGTCACGCATGTTCAGGGCCCTGGTGTAGTCCGCGGGGAGCTGGAGGCGGCCGGCCCGGTCCAGCATGGCGTACTCGCGCGCCACCACCGTCTCGTGGCCGGTCGTCGCGTCGATCTCACTGCGGCGCAGGACCTCCGTGGAGGTACGGCCGTCCCGGATGGCCACGGTACGGCGGACCTCGCCGGCCACCGCCTGGTCGTGGGTGACGATGACGATGGTCGTGCCGAGCTGCTCGTTCGCGTCGCGGAACGCGGCGAAGACCTGTTCCGCGGTGTGGGAGTCGAGTTCGCCGGTGGGTTCGTCGGCGAGCAGCACCGCGGGATCGTTGGCGAGGGCCACGGCGATCGCGCAGCGCTGTTGCTGGCCGCCGGACATCTGGTGCGGGCGGCGGTCCCGGCAGTCCGGGACCTGGAGCAACTCCAGGAGTTCCAGGGCGCGTTCGGTCTGGGCGCGGCGGCGTCGGCGGGAGCCGGTGAGCTGCATGGGCAGGGTGACGTTCTGGGCGGCGGTCAGGTAGGGAAGGAGGTTGCGGGAGGTCTGCTGCCAGACGAAGCCGACGGTGTTGCGGCGGTAGGCGAGGCGGTCCTTCGCGGTCATCGTGAGGAGGTCGCGGCCTGCGACCCTCGCGGCGCCCGCGGTGGGGGTGTCCAGGCCGGCGAGGATGTTCATGAGGGTGGACTTGCCGCTGCCGGACGCGCCCACCAGGGCCATGAGTTCGCCCTTGCGGACGAGGAGGTCGAGGCC
This sequence comes from Streptomyces sp. NPDC088387, assembly GCF_044753385.1. NCBI lineage: Bacteria > Bacillati > Actinomycetota > Actinomycetes > Kitasatosporales > Streptomycetaceae > Streptomyces > Streptomyces sp. NPDC088387. The sequence goes on along the minus strand of NZ_JBIVNC010000021.1, from coordinate 80,807 downwards.
CTGGAGGGCCTGGACCTCCACACCGTCCGTTGTGAAGATCCTGACCAGGCGGTCGCAGGTGATGAGGGCGTCGTGGCCGTAGGTGGGGGTGTTGCGGGCCGCGGCCGCCTTCTGAGCGAGGTCGGTGAGGGTGGGGTTGGTTGTCATGGGGCTCCTTGGGCGGTGCGGGGCGTGGGGGCGTGGCGTTGCGCAACCCGGCGCCGACGGAGTGCCGCTGTGCCCGCCCGTGCCGCCCTGCGGCACGCCTGCCCGCAGCTACGGCGACTGGCGCGGCTACCTGCGGCCGCGTCCGGCGTCATCGCGCATCCCCCGCCCGCAGTTCCGTTACCGCGGATCGTCGTCCTGTCCACCAGGCCTGGGTGGTGGCCACGGTGAGGGTGAGGAGGAGGACCGCTGTGGCGGGGACGGCCAAGGACAGTGCGTCCGTGTGGAGTTCGGCCGGGACGGTCGCCGCGGTGTCGGAAGGGAGGGCGATCGAGGTCAGGTCGACGCCCGGCGCGAGCAGCCGGATCGTCGCCCAGCCCGTCAGCGCGCCGCCCATGGCCGCGAGGGCCGCCTGCGGCAGGGACTCCAGCACCAGCAGCCGCCGCCCCTGCGCCCGCGTGAGCCCCATCGTGCGCAATCGGGCCAGCAGCGCCGCACGTTCCGGCGCCGCACGCAGCAGCGACAACAGCAGCGCCAGCACGGCGAATCCCGCACCCGCCACCACCGCCGCCGCGTAGAGCCGTTCGACGCCGGCCTGGAGCGGGGAGTCGACGAACCGCTCCCGCTCCTCCGACCGGAGCTGGACATGGGCGTCACTGTCGGCGGCGGCCGCACGCATCCCGTCACCGCCGATCGCCGACCCCGTCGCCAGTACCGCCGTGGGGCGCGCCGCGTCGCTGCCGAGCCCCGCCCGGTCCACGACCAGGAACTCCGTGCCGGCCACCGCCGGCGTGCTCTCCCGGACCAGGGCGATGCGCACGGTGACCGTGGTGCCGTCGCCGAGGCGGACCGGGAACGGGCGGGTGCCGTAGGTGTCGGCGGTGACCCGGGAGGCGAGGGCGGGCAGCGGATCGCGGTCGGAGGTCGGCCGGCGCAACTCGTCCGCGCCGAACCCGCCGAGCCCGGTGTGCGTGGCCAGCGCCGCGTAGGAGGACACGTCCGCCCCCACGAACGGCACCGACTGGCGGCCCGCGTTGGGGTGGGCCTGGTAGTCGACGCTCAGGACGCTGGTGGACCGTACGCCCGGCGCCTCGCGGACGCGGTCCGGGACGTCGGCCGGGAGCGGGGCCGTCGCCTCCACGCGGGCGTCGGCGCCGACGGCGAGCAGGGCGGCCCGGTCGCGGGCCTCGTGCACCCCGGCCACCACCGAACCGCCGAAGGCCGCCGTGGTGAGCGCGATCGACAGGGCAAGGAGCGGCAGTACGGCGGAGGCCGAACCGCGGCCCGCGCGGGCCAGGGACAGATGCCCCACCGCGCCCCGCAGCCGGGCGGCCGGACGGGCGAGGCCACGCAACGGCAGCGGGTACAGCCGCACCAGCACCAGCGCCGCGATCACGGCGACCAGCACCGGTGCCACCGAGGCCAGTTCGTCACCGGCGGTACCGCGGCGGCGCAGGGTGACGACCGCGCCGACGGCCAGCACGACCAGGGTCAGCTCGGCGACCGTACGGCGTCGGGACGGACGTACGGACGTCACGTCCGCGCGGGTGTCGTGCACCCGCACGACCCGGTGGGCCGCGACCGCGCGCAGCGGCAGGGCGACCGCGGCGGCGACGGTGACCGCAAGCGCGGCGAGCAGCGCGGGCGTACGGCGGCCCTCGGGGACGAGGAGCAGCGCGGCCCCCAGTCCGGCCGCGCCGGCGGGCACGGCGACGACCGCCGTCTCGCCGAGCAGCCGGGCGGCGAGGCCGCGCAGGGAGGCGCCGCGGGCGCGCAGCAGGGCGAGTTCGCTGCGGCGGCGCTCGGCGGCGAGACCACCCGCCATGACCAGGACCACGGCGGCGACCGTGCCGGTGCCGACGGCCGCGACGGCGATCAGCGGGCGCACGCCGGCGCGCAGCCGCTCGTACTCGGTGACGACGTCGTCGAGGTCGGTCTGCACCTCGGTGCGTATGTCGGTGGCCTGGCGCACGGCCCGCAGTCCGGGGCCCGACTCCAGCCCGGCGACGGCGGACCGCAGCCGGGACAGGTCGTGGGCGTGCAGGGGGCCGGTCGCGGGGGCGAGATACCAGTAGCGCGACGGCTTGCCGTCCGTGCCCAGCATCGCCGGGGCGGCCTCGGGGGCGAGATGCAGGGCACCGAGCCAGTAGCCGCCGCGGTCCGGGTCGTCCGGTACGCGGACGAGGGCCGGGGTGCGCAGCAGGGGCACGGTCGACCAGTAGGAGCCGCCGGGGTTGGTCGGCGCGAAGACGCCGGTGACGCGTACGGCGAGGGGCTCGCGGCCCACGCCGGGGACGTGGATCACCGAACCGGTCCTGATGTGCATACGCTCGGCGGTCTCGGCGCTGACCGCGGCCTCCACCTCCGGCGTCCGGGCGGTCACCGGCGGCGCGCTCACCCGTGGCAGGCGGCCCGACTCCAGCCGGCTGTGGTCGGCGAGGCCCGACTGGGCGACCAGGGTGACCTGGGCGGGCAGTCCGCTGGGCTGCGGAATCCAGCGTTCGGGCACGGGCAGGGCGCCGAGTGTGCGCACGCCGTACGCCGACTCGTGGCGGTCGGGCGTGAAGGGCGCCTCGGCCGCCTCGCCGACCTTCACGAACTGCCGGGCGAGTGTCTGTGGCCGCAGCGCCTTCTCCCGCTCGGCGAGGGACAGGCCCACGTCGGGCTCCGGCGCGTCCAGCTGCACGGTGGAACGGTCGGCCCCGGCGTCGTCGAGCGCCCGGCGCAGCCCGTCGTCCTGGTACCGGTCGACCGCGCGCGGGAACACCGCGGCCAGACACGCGGTCAGCGCGACCAGCACCAGCAACGCCCAGGCGGCGGCCGGCGCGGCCCGCAGCCGGGTCCGGATCCAGGGGGCGGCGAGCGCAGGGGAGTGGTCCGCCGCGGCCGTACGGCGTCCGGGTCGTCGCACGTCACTCACCGCCCTGTTCCCGCAGCGAGGCCACCGGGTCGGTGCGCCGCAGGGCCAGCGCCCCCGTCACCACCAGAGGCGTCACGGCCACCGCCGCGAGGAGTACGGCCACTCCGGCCGGCGGGAGTTCGACGAGGACCTCCGGGACCGGGCGGGTGGCGCGTGAGGTGAGGACGATCAGAGGGATCACCGTCCGGGTGAGGACCACACCGAGGACCGCGCCGACCAGAAGCGCCAGGCCCACCAGTACGCCCTGTTCGGCGGCGATGGTCCGGGCCAGCCGGCGGCGTGGGGCGCCGAGGGCGCGCAGTACGGCGAACTCCGCGTCCCGCTCGCGCAGCGACCCCGCTGCGCTCACCGCGAACCCGACCGCGGCCAGTGCCGCCGCGACCCCCGCGGCCGCGGTGAAGGCGGCCTCGGGGCCCGCGCCGAAGGGGTCGTCGCGGAGTTCGGCGGCTATTTCGTCGCGCACGATCACCTGCTCGGGGTCCAGTTCCGGGCGGGTGCGCAGGGCGTCGGCGGCGGCGCCCGGCGCGGAGGTGCCCAGCCACCACTCGGTGGGCAGCACGGCCGACCCGTACCGCACGTGCAGGATCTGGTTGACGGCCCGCAGGTCGAGAAGGATCGCGCCGCCGTCGCTGTCCTCGGGCGTGGTCGGCAGTACGGGCAGCGAGCGCACGATCTTCACCGGCAGGGTCTCGCCGCCGAGGGTGAGGTCGACGCTCTGTCCGGTGCGGGCGCCGGTGGAGTCGAGATAGCGGTCGGTGGCGACGGCCGTGAGCGGGGGCAGGGCGGGCTGGGCGACCTGGAGGCGGGTGGTGACGATGGTGGCGTAGGAGAACTCGTCGGGGCGGTAGCCCGTGCCGTACTGGGCGGTCGGCGGCTGCTTGGAGACGAGCCGCGGCTTGGTCGGCATGGTGTCGTCGTCGAGCAAATCCGCCAGCTCGTCCTCGTCGGGGTTCTCGCCCTCCGTCCTCGCCTCCCAGTCGGCGGGCAGCGCCACCCGCCGTACCGTCCCGTCGGTCGCCTCGACGTTCAACTCCCGCACCGAGAAACGGTGTTGCTCCGGGCGGCCGAGGGGCTGGCCGACGGCGATCTCGACCGTCGTCAGGGTGAGCTCGCCGACGGCCGCACTCACGTCGGCGGTCAGTGTGTGGGGGCGCCCGTCGGCCAGGAGCTGACCGGCCGGGAAGTCGTACGGGACACCGTTGGCGTCCAGGGCCGTCACCAGCGCGTCCGCCCGTGTGCCGGGTGAGGCGCCGGCGAGGGACGCGGTCACCCGGAGTTCGGCGGTGCCCGCGGGCAGGGTCGCGCCGGCCGGCTTCTCCTTCGGGGCCAGGGACCTGAACATCCTGTCCACGGGCTCGTCGGCCAGGTCGGGGCGCATGAGGAGCGAACCGGCGGCCTGGCCGGTGTCGAGGGCGAGTACGGTCGCGGTCCGGTTGCCGGACAGGGTCTGCCCGCCGCGGACGGCGGGCGCGGCCGAGTCGACGTGCGGCAGGCCCGCGTACTCGACGGCACGCCCCGGCTCCGGTTCCCCGGCGCCCACCACCCGGACCGGTGTGCCCGCCCGGAAGTCGGCCTGGTCGTCCTGCGACCGGTCCCAGGAGGCGCCCTGTCCGATCGCCAGCATGCCGAGCGCGATGGCGAGGACGAGCAGCAGCACCGGGCCCGCGCCGCGCATCGGACGCCGGCTGAGCTGCCAGCCCGCCAGCGCCGCAGCGAGGCCGCGCCCGCCGGCCGCCCTGCGCTCCGCGAGCCGGGCCACCGGCGGCAGCAGCCGCAGCGTCAGCACGGTCCCGGCGAGCAGGGCCAGCGCGGGCGCCGCGACCAGCAGCGGATCGATGCCCAGGGTGCCGGAGGTGTCGTCGGCGACGACACCGGAGGTCTGCCAGTACGCGACCCCGGCCACCACCAGCAGGCCGACGTCCGCGCCCGCCCGTACCGCGCCCGGCAGCGCCCGCGCCCGGCCCGCCCGGAAGCCGACCGACGCCAGCGCGGGCAGCGTCACCGCGAGCGCGCAGCCGAGCGCCGCGGCCGCCGCCACCAGCCAGACGCCCGCGTCCCCCACCCCGGACACGTCGAGCCGCAGCCCGATCCGGTCCAACGCGCCCTGTCCGGCGAGCAGTCGGGTCAGTGGTCCGGCCAGCAGGGGCGCGAGCAGCAGCGCGGGGACGGCCAACAGCACCGATTCCAGGGCCGCGTGCAGGGCGATCCGGGCACGCGAGCCGCCGCGGGCCCGCAACAGCCTTGTCTCGCCCGCGCGTTCGGCGCTCAGCAGCCGGGCCACGAGCAGCAGCGCGCAGCCCGCGAGGAGGACCAGTTGCAGGGCGATGATCAGCAGGGTGGAGCGTGAGACGAGCAGCGAGCGTTCGATCCGGTCGAGTACGGCGGGCAGTTGGGTGCTCGCGGCCGTGGTGCCGCTGAGCGCCTCCTGCTCGCGCAGGCCCGACGCGCCGGTACGGGCCGCCTCGCGCAGGGCGTCGATCCGGTCCGTGGTCAGTGCCGTGAAGTCCGCCGACGCCAGCCACCCGGACGTCCCCGTGCTCACCGCGCCGCCGGTCAGCGTCCCGTCGGCGGCGAGCAGGGGGCCGTAGGTCGTGAAACCGCCCTGCTTGACGCCCCGGCCCTGGAGTTCGTCGAGCTGCCAGTACGCCGCCGAGGGGGTTGTCGGGCGGTAGACGCCGGTGATCCGGACCCGGACGTCGGGGCCGCGGAGGCGGTCGGTGAGGGTGAGCCGGTCGCCGGCCCTCAGCCCGAGGCGCTCGGCGGTGGTGTGCGGGACGGCGGCCTCGACGTAACCCTGCGCGGTGCGCGGCAGCCGGCCCGACTCGATACGGACCTGCGAGCGGTCCAGGGCGGCGAAGTGCGTCAGGTCGGGTTCGTCGGGGGAGGCCTTGGAGTCCTTGGGCCGCAGTGCGGCGGGCAGCGCGTACGGGCCCGAGCGCTGGAAGGTCCGTACGGTCACCGGCAGGCCCGCGAAGGTACGGCGCGCGGCGTCCGCCACGGCGCCGTCCGCGGCGGCGCGCTGATCGGCGTCCACGTCGGCCTTGACGATCAGCGAGGCGTCGGCGGCGTTGTGCTGGTCCTGAAGCGAGTGGCGCAGCGCGGCGTCACCGATCGCACCCGCGTACGCGGCGAGCGTGGCCAGTACGGCCGTGGTCAGCAGCACGGTGAGCAACGCGGCCGCCAGCAGCAGACGGTGTGCCCGTCCGCGCAGCAGTACGAACCTCACAGCCCCCGTGAACCCCACCCGGTACGCCCCCCGTCGTCCCCGTCGTCCCCCTGACTGGTCCGGACCTCCGGATGATGTTGTCAGAGGGGGCAGGCCCGAGGTAAGCGAAAGTGAACCGGACTTGACCGGATTGTGACCGGAATCCGGCGTTCGGCGACCGGAATCCGGGCCTCAGTGCGGGAGTTGGGTCAGCCCGGGGTGTTCACCATCGATGCGGCGGCGTAGGTGAGGTACTTCCACAGGGTCTGCTCGTGCTCCTCGCTCAGGCCCAGTTCGTCGACCGCGACCCGCATGTGCTTCAGCCACGCGTCGTGCGCCGCCTGGTTCACGGCGAAGGGGGCGTGGCGCATCCGCAGCCGGGGGTGGCCCCGGTTGTCGCTGTAGGTCGTCGGGCCGCCCCAGTACTGGATGAGAAAGAGCCGGAACCGCTCCTCGGCGGGGCCCAGGTCCTCCTCCGGGTACATCGCCCGCAGGATCGGGTCCTCGGCCACCCCCTGGTAGAAACGGTGGACCAGGCGGCGGAAGGTCTCCTCCCCGCCGACCTGCTCGTAGAAGGTCTGCTCCTGAAGCGTGCCGCGCCGAATCTCGTTCACCCGTCCATGGTCTCAGACGGGGTGACCGAGGACAGGTACGGATTGTGGGTAACACAATTGGGGGTGAAAGAGCACACGGCGTCACAGGAGGGGCAATGACGATCACTACGGCACAGATAGCCACCGAGGTGGCAACGCGGACAGCCCGCGAGTACCTGCGGGTCTCCAAGGGCAAGGGACGCACCGCGCGGTCCATCACCGACCAGCACACCGACAACATCGCCTCTGAGCTGGAGCACGGTCCGTGGACATGGGGCGAGGCGTACCGGGACACGGGAAGCGCCAGCCGCTACGCCAGCCGCACGCGTGACGACTTCGACCAGCTCCTGGCCGACCTGGAGTCGGGCGCGTTCGGTGAGCCCGGTGACGTGCTGGTGCTGTGGGAGATCAGCCGCCTGTCCCGCGAGATGGGCGTGGGCACGAAGATCGTCGATCTGGCCGCCCGGGGCGCCTACATGATCCACATAACCAGTGAAGGCGAGACCGGCCGCACGTACGACGCGAGAAACTACGCCGACCGGCACGCCCTCCTGGCGGGAATTAACGACGCGGAGCGCGAGGCCGGGCGGCTGTCCGCCCGTACCGTGCGAGGCGTGAACTCCGCAGCCAAGGAGGGCCGTCCGCACGGCCGCACTCCCTTCGGTTACGCCCGCGAGTACGAGATCATCGACGGCCGCCCCCGCTGCGTCCGGCAGTACCCGGCGCCGGGCGACGGGGCGCTCATGGCGGAGCTGTTCGTCCGTGCGGGCGGGGTTGCGGACAACCGCCTGGACGACTCGTCCGTGGCGCTCCTCTACACCAACCCGGCCGGTGCCGACGCGCTCCCGGAGCCCGTCTACGCCATCGCACAGGACTGGGCAGCGCGGGGCATCGTCACCCCGTCCGGCAAGCCGTTCCACGACGGCAATCTGCGCGAGATGCTGACCCGGCCCACTTACGCCGGGCTGCGCTCGCACAAGGGCCAGCTGGTCCCCGTCGCGTGGGCGGGGTACGAGGCGATCGTGTCGCGCAAGGTGTTCGGTCATGTTCAGCGGTTGTTCGCCGACCCGGCCCGCCGCACCTACCTCGACACCGGCGTTCAGCATGTGCTGACGGCGGCGCTTGTGTGCGACCCGTGCAGCGGCCCGATCACGGTCCGCCAGCGCAAGGGACTCCTCGGATACGAGTGCGCGAAGAAGGGCTGTGTGCGCGTCCCCAAGGAGGAGGTGGACCGGATCGTCATCGGCGACCTGGACGCCACCCAACGGAAGCTGGGCGTCCTCCTCGCGTACCTCGCGGCGCCCCAACGGGTTGCCCGGCTGCGCCAGCGCCCCGCCGACGGCCCGGAGGAGCAGGCAACGCGGGCCGAGCGGGACCGGCTCCGCCGCGAGCTGGATGAGCTGGAAGCCGCGCCCCGGCCGAAGACCGCGCGCGCCCGTCTGGCCCGGACCGCTGACATTGAAGAGATCGAACAGGACATCGCCGTCCTGGACGCCACGCTGACCAAGCTCACCGAGCCCAATCCGCTGGCGGAGCTGCTGCCATCGGATCCGGCGGCCGACCTAGTCGCCTGGTGGCGGGCGGCTGATCTCCCCCGGCAGCGTGCTGTGGCGGCCCTACTGCTGACGCCCGGACTCCTCGGTCAGGTACGGATCACGCCGTCGCAGGGCTGGCGGGATCCGGTAACCGACCGGCTCAGGTGGGAGACCGCAGCCTGACCCCACCCCGCACACGAGAGCCTCTGACACGGCGGCCCCTCCACCATGACGTGGAGGGGCCGCCGGACTGTTTCCGCTCAGAGCCGGGACTGGAGCCAGACCAGGAGCAGGCTGACGCCCGTGGTGCTCGCGCCGTACGCCGCGCCGTACAGAACCCGCAGTACGAGAGCGCGGCGGTAGCGCTTCACCCACTCGGCTGCCCGCCGCGCCCGACTCTGCCTGTGCAGGTCAGGCCCGGACTGGTTATGGTGCATGGGTCTCCTCTGATTTCGCGTCGGTAGGGGCACGCGCAGGGAGCCCGCTCCCGCCCTCGGTTCCTAGGCCAGTTGGGCGGTGGTAGGGCTCCTTCGCATGTGGTGAGGAGTCTAGGGAAGTCCCCGACAATCGGGATTCGGCCGACTGCAAATGGGTGACGTGCTCCTGGGGTACTGCTGAGACATTCCTGGGGTATTGCTGACGTGTTCCGGGGGTGTTCCTCGGCGTTGCTTCGGTCGCAGAACTCCTCAAGTGACCTTGCACACAGTCCTGTTCGGGGATCGCCCTCCCAAGCTGTGCTGAGGCGTAGTAGACCCCTACCTGCGGCGGTTTCGCAAACTTTCGGTTTCGTGAACTTTTTTCGGGCGTTTCTACTGGTCAGGCGCCTTTGCAGGGTTACGAAACTTGACTAGCTGATCTAGACAAATTGGATCAGCAGGCCTCTGCCTGTGCGTCGCAGCCCAACCCCCACCACGAACACGACGACGCCCGGCCGGTGTTGCTGCCCGGCCGGGCGTCGTGCTGTTGGGAGTTACGTGCGCGTCCGGTGGCACGAGCAGCCGCACCGCCGGGCGAGCAGCATGCCGCCACCGTGCGGCAGCGGGATGTCCCGCGTCTGGCGGCACTGGCCGTGCACGTCCCGGTACCCCGCTCGCTGGCCCAGCGCGCACTCCGCCGACAGCGGCACCCGGCCCTGCACCGGCGCGCTCACTGCGCCTCTCCCCGGCTCCGGGCGTTGGCCAGCGCCACGCCCGCCGACAGCTTCTCCGCCGCCGTAGCGGGCCGTAGCGGGCCGCGCGCGTCCCACTCCAGGCCCCCACCCGGCGGCCGGAGCTGACAGCCGGCACCCACGTGTCCCATCACGCGCCCGACCCTGCCCGCCCCCGCATCCCACACGAACTCGCCGACCTCCGGTGTGTACGTGTTCATGGGCACCCCCGGCGGATCACGTCGGCGAGCCGCACCGCCACGTCCGCCCTCACCCGGCCCAGGTTGATCAGATTCAGCGACGGCGACCCCGCATCCGCCGCCAGGGACGGCAGGACAATCCCCGCCGCCGTCAGTGCTCCCCGCAGCACCTCTACCGCTTCCAGGGCATCCGTGGTGCCCGGCTTGTCTGTAGTGACCATGAACCAAACGTTGTGGACGGGCAGTTGAGGCGGCTAGCGCCTATACCCAGTTATTCGCGGGTAGCTAGGGTCTATATCCGGGAATTCTTCCGACGTGGCTGGGAGGCCATAGCGGGGGTGTGAACCCCGGGGCGAGGCTGATCAACAAGACCCCTGCGAAAGGAACCGATCATGGCGCGTCGCCTGCGCTTCAACGGCACCGGGAGCGGTGTCAACGGCTGCCCCGCTGTGCACGAAGACCTCGACACCGGCGAGGTGATCATTCACGGCCCCGCCCTCACCGATCCCGAGGACATCGCCCGCCTCCGGCACCTCGGCGCAGGTGAGGTGCCCATCGTCGTCCCCCGCGAACTGCTCGTCGACTTCGGCCCCAAGGAGGTCACCCGAGTGCCGGACACCATCGGCCTGGACGAGTTCGACCGGCTGTTCACTCAGTTCAAGCACACGGCCTGGCGGCTGGAGACCCGCCGCCGCTACGCCTCCGACGAGGTCACCGACACATACGCCCAGTTCCTCCGGGGCGAGCCGGTCGACTGGGAGGGCCGGGATGCAGAGTGGTGCGCCGAGCGCCGCGAACAGGTCGCGCTGGGCAAGCGGTTCGAGCGTGTGCGCATCGTCGACAGTCCGCCCACCCCGGGGCAGCTCTACCTGCTCGACAACGCCCGGCGCAACAGCTCCGTCGGCGAGGACATCCGGCAGCTTCAGCGCGCCGACGCCGATCGTCTCCAGCTCCCGGCGGAGGACTTCTGGATCTTCGACTCCCGGTTGGTGGCCCTGCTCAACTTCGACGACGCTGACCACCTGGTGAACGTGGAGCTGATCACTGAGCCGGTGGCGGTCAACCGGTACGCACAGGTGCGCGACGCAGCCACGCACTACGCCGTGCCGTACGAGGAGTTCGCGGCGAGGCTCGCCGCCAGCGAGTAACCAGGGAGCGGAACCGGTGACGACCGACTACCAGCAGTCACGTGAAGCGCTCGGTGTCCGGCTGCGTGAGCTGCGGCTGTCGGCCCCGGACGGTCGGCTCACCGGTTCCGCACTCGCCCGGCTGCTCGGGTGGCCTCAGCCCAAGGTCTCCAAGCTGGAGAACGGCAAGCAGACCGCTACCCCGGAGGATCTCCGCGCGTGGGCCGAGGGGACCGGCCAGCCGGATGCGTACGACGAACTCCTTGCCCGGTTGCGCGGTTTCGAGTCGCACATCCGATCATGGCGGCGGCAGCTCGCCGCCGGTCACAAGCCGGTGCAGGACACACACCTCGCCGCACACGGGGACGCCTCCGTGTTCCGGGGCTGGGAATCGTCCATGATCTTCGGGATCTTGCAGACGCCGGACTACGCGCGGTCGATCTTCACCCGGTACGCGGAACTCCAGCAGTCGCCCCGCGACACCGAGGAGGCCGTGCGCTCCCGCGTCAAGCGGCAGGAGGGGTTGTACGACCCCACCAAGCGCTTCCACTTGATTCTGTGGGAGGCCGCGCTACGGGCGCTCATCTGTTCGCCGTCGGTGCTGGCGGCGCAGCTCGACCGGCTGTCCGGTGCCGTCGGCCTGGACACGGTCGAGCTGGGGATCATCCCCTTCAGCGCCTCGCTCAAGATCCCGCCCGCCACGGCCTTCTGGGTCTACGACGACAGCCGCGTGATCGTGGAGACCTGGCACAGCGAGCTGTGGGTGGAGGACGAGGCGAGCGTCAACACCTACCTCCGCACCTGGAACACCCTGCGGGAGTCGGCGGTCTACGGGGCCGACGCGCACCGGCTGATCACGGACGCGCTCCGGGCCCTCAACGTCTGACCCGTCAGCCGGCTGATTAACTTAAATCGCCCCAGGTCAGATTGGGTGAGGTACGCCCCCGAACGCCCTGGACCGCAGCCGTACGGCCCCGTACTCTGGGACCAGCAAGACGACCACAGACCACGGAACCCGCATCAGGTTCCGTGGTCTTTCTGTGTGCGGGTTCCGGGTCACGTCCCGACCGGAGGCGCCCCGTGGGCGAACCACCCGCAACGCTCGACGAAGTCCGCACCTGGCCCGCCGTCGTCAGCCTGACCCAGGCGGCTCGTGCCCTCAACATCAGCCGCACCACCGCGTTCACCCTGGCGGCCCGGGGTCAGTTCCCCGTACCGGTTCTCAAGTCCCTCGGTCAACAGCGCGTCCGCACGGCGGACCTGCTCGCTTACCTCCAGGCCGGGGGTGCGTTGTCGTGACGTACTTCTACCTCGCCCTCCTCGGCCTCACCGTCTGGGCCTGGTTCCGCGCCAAGGGCAAGGTCCGCGAGCACAAGGCCATCCGCGACGCCCGCCGGGCCATCCAGGCGGGCAAGACCGCCAAGCAGCAAGAAGAGGCCCGCCGTCCGCTGGTTCAGCGGATCCTGACGGCCGTCCCGGATCCGGTCCGGATCCGGATGTTCGCGTGGCGTCCGGATCCCCGGATCCGCCCCACAGTCCGGATCGCCCGCCGGGGTCCGTTCGGCCGGTTCGAGCGGATCGACCCCGCACAGCATGTGATGGTGGTCGGCCTGACCGGATCCGGAAAGTCGTCGACTCTGCGCGTCCTCGCCGCGTGGGCGCTGAGCAACCCCCGTTGGAGCCTGGAGGCATGGGACGGCAAGTGGGGTGCCAGCGTCCGCGCCTACCGCCACAAGGTGCCGGTGCTCGACACGATGGACGCCATCGAGGCCCGGCTTTCCGACCTGGTGACCCGGGAGCTGCCCGCCCGCGCGTTGATGGCGGAGCCGCCGCACCTCGCGATCATCATGGACGAATCGCGGCTCCTCAACATGCTCAGCGCCTCCGGCATGCGCAACCTCGTGACCGTCATCCAGACCGGGCGCGAGCTGGGTGTTCACCTCTGGTTCGGTCTTCAGGATCCCAAGACTGATTCGGTCCCGAGCGAGATCAGGGACCAGTTCAGCTGCAAGATCGTGCACCAGTTGCAGACCCGCGAGGCCGCTCAAGTTGCGCTGAAGGAACTCGTCGCCGCCGGGTGGGCGCCGCACCGCCTAGCCCGCTCGGGACAGATGTTGATCTGGACCCCGGTCCGGGCCATGTCCCCGCCCCGGGTCGTGTACGGGCTGTGGCTCAGCACGGGTCAGTTGGCCGCCCTGGAGCGTCAGGGCCCTTACGCCGCACCCGAGTTCGCCCGGCCGGTCTCGCTCGTCAAGGCGTCCGCACGCGTTGCCGTTGCGCCCGTTGCGCACGCCTCTGACCTGGTCGGACGTACGCAACACGCAACACGCAACGGGCGCACGGACGAGTTCGCGGAGGCCGTCGAACGCGCTCTGCTCGGGGGCTCGGCGGGCGTGCGGGAGATCGCCCGCAGCACCGGCCGCAATCCCGGCTCCGTCCACCGCAAGATCCAGCAACTGACCGCCCGAGGCCAGGTCGAAGCGACCGCCGACGGCTTCGCCCTCACCGCTGCTCAGGAAGAGGAGTAACGCCATGCTCGCACCCATGCCGGTGAAGGAGCGGAAGGCCCGGCGGCCCATCGCCGAAGTCTTCCCGGACTTCGCCCTGTTCGTCCTCGGGGCGGCTGGACTCGTGCTGTCCGGCTGGTCCCTGAGCACCCTTCTGCACGACCAGGCCGGGGCACCCTGGCTGGTGGCCCTGTTCGCGGTCGCCGTGTTCGACGTCGTGGCCATGGCGGCGTGCTTCCTCGTCTACCAGCGCCGGGCCGACCCGTGGGCCGCTGCCGGGTCCCGGCTGACCATGACCGGCGCGCTGTTGGCGAGCGCGGTCGTCAACGGCGCTCACGGGTACGCCCTGGGCGGCTGGACGACGGCCGCCGTACTCGCCGCCGCTCCGCTGGCCTTCGAGGTCGTGTTCGAGCTGCGGCACCGCACCCTGACGGGGCTGATCTGGCTGCTCTTCCGCAAGGAGGCGTTCAACCGGCTCAAGCACGACGCCTGGGAGCGGATCGCCGTGGACGTCGGCGGCACCCGGTTCACCACGGTCAGCGGATCACCGGAGCAGGTGGGCCGGGCGGTGGCTCAGCTCAAGTCGGATCAGGCTCAGCTCACGAGCCGTGAGCCCGGCTCGGCTCAGCTCACTGAGCCGACGGATCAGGTCAGTGAGCTGAGCCGACGGATCAAGGACGGCGAGCGGCTCACCAAGTCGTCCGCCGCGAAGATCCTCGGGGTGAGTGAGGCCACCGCCGGACGCCGTCTGCGTGAGGCCAAGGAACAGGCGGGGGGCGGATACCTGTGATGACCCCACTGATCGGAATCGTCGTCCTCGCGGTCCTGCTCTTCGCCGCGAAGCAGGCGCGCGCACAGATCTTGATGGCCATCTCCGCCATGGTCGTCATCACCGGTGGGCCTGGCCCATTCATCGACGCGGTAACCCGCGCGCTGGGGGTGTGACCGGTGGCGATCACGTTTCGCAAGAGGATCCGGATCTTCCCCGGCGTGCACCTCAATCTCGGCCGGAAGTCGGTCAGCGTCACGATCAAGGTCGGGCCGTTCGCCCGGACCTGGAGCACCACCGGCCGACGGACCACGTCAGCCGATCTGCCGGGTCCGCTGGGCTGGCGCACCACACGCAGGAGGCCGCGATGATGAACTCGCCGAAGCAGTGGATCGCCCTCGGGGGCATCGCGTACGTCTTGCTCATCGCCTCCGATCTCGGGGCGGAGCTGCCGGGGGCACGGGAAGTCCGCTGCCAGGGCGGGCCCGTGATCGTCAGCACCCACACCCCCGAGGAGCGCGAGGAGTTTTGCCGGGACAAGTAACCGACCACGACGAGAGCCCGCCGGATATGCCCGGCGGGCTCTCGTCGTGTCAGAAGGAGTTGCCGTCGTTCCGGGTGATGCGGAACGTGGCGGGCCTCGTACTTGTCGGCGGCATCTCCGCCCCCTGCGCGTCGAACGGACCTTCACGCCCGTCCGGCAGGCGCAACATGAACAACGCCGAGTTCTTGATCGCCCGCCACACCTCGACGGAGCGGATTGTCATGGTGCCGGACCAGTACGGGTTGCGGAGACCGTCGGGTACCTGGCGCAGATTGATGGTGACGGGCGCTTCGCCCGTGTCGGTAACGGCCGTCGCGGGGCCGCTGATTGTGCTCATGCCCATGCAGCGTAGAGGGCCCCGGGGAGACCTTTAGATAAATCAGCCGGCACACGGGCTCCAGGCACCGACCGCGTTGCGCCGGGCCAGGCCCTCGTGCTCCAGGCCCTTGAGCGTCGCCTTCACAGTCCGCACGGGCGTCCGGCTCAGGCGGGCCAACACGGCGGCGGACACGGGCCCGTCGGCCGCCCGCAGCGCCTCCAGGACCAACTCCTCGCGGGTGCTCACGACAGCCCCGCCCGGACCAGGTGATCCGCAATCTGCTCGCGGACGTCCTCGGGCAAGGTGGGCATCAACTCGCCCAGCGTCCGCGCGTCCCCCCAGCTCCAACGGCGCAGCACCTGGTCCATCGCGGCTACGGCGCGCTGGGCCCGCAGGTCCGCCTCGGCGAGCTGGTCGCGGCTGGCGTCCATGACAGACGGCGCGACCGGTGCGGCGATGGTCTCGCCCGTCTCGGCCTCGATCGTGCGGACGATCGCGGCGGCGGCCTCGTCGGCCGCCCGGCGGACGTCGGCGATCGCCTCGCGCCCGGCGGCGACGATCTCGGCCCGGGTTCGGTCCAGCTCACCGGACATGTTCAACTCCCTTGGTTTCAGGGCTAGTTGAGGGGTGCTTGGCTCGGTACGCGACCGTGCCGTTGATGCTCGTCCGCACCGCCCGTCCTCGGCGGACCAGAGCGTCGAGCCGGTGCCGGGCCTGGCTCGCGCTCTCGCCGACGAGGACGGCAACCGTCGCCGCCGTCGCGCCGGTCGCGCCGTTGTCCTGGAGGAAGGTCAAGATCTTTTCGTGGGCCGGAGTCTGGTCCTTCGCCCACCGGCGGCGCCCACTCACCGTCGCCCCCGGCGGGCGGCCCGGCGGTCACCCTCGGCGTGGCGGGCGCACTGCACGTCGGCGGTGCAGGTGCACCAGTCCGGCCACTTGTCGGCCGACCGGAACGCCCCCCGGCGGCGGGCCTCGGCGGTCGCCTCGCGGACGGCGGACGGGTCCACGACCGCGTACGCCGTGGCTGCCGTCCGGAGCCTGGAGGCGGCGGTCTCGGCCTGCTGGCGGGCGGCGGCGAACTCCTGGGCGGCGCGCGCCTTTTCAGCCTGCTGGAGGCGCCGGGCGTCGGCCAGCCGCACGGCGTCGGCGGTCCGCTGGCGGGCGGCGGCTTCCGTACGCCAGCGGACTGCGTCGGCGGCGCACGGAGTCCCGAGGAGGAGTCGGTGCGCGGCGCCGTCCTCGGGCGGGGTGGTCTGGTGGACCGAGGCGCTCATACGGGCCCAGCAGGTCGGGCACCCGCCGAGCTTGTCGCGCGCGGCGGCGGCCTCCAGCACGTCGCGCCCGAAGATCGCGAAGGCGTCCGGATGGAGCAGCTTGAGCGGCTCGCGTCGGGGTGAGTTGTCCAGCGTGGACATGAACCCGTGCGCGTCATGTCCGGGGTGGAGTATCCGGTTGATCTCCTCGGCGAGGGCGAGCGCGCCGCCCCGGCGGTGCAGCGCCTCGGACCGGCGCGCGGCCGTCAAGGCGGTCACGGCGGCGGCGGATACGCGGGCGGGCGTGCCGGTGGCACGCAGGCGACCGGCGTTGACGATCTTGTACGCGGTGACGTCGGAGATCGACAGCCTGCGGGCTGCCTCGGCGATTGGAATTAGGTCCATGATTAATTCCTCGTGACCTGCGTGGACTGGTTTATAAACCACGTTGTAGCAGGGATCGGAGAATGCGCCAAAAAGGATCATTATCGGGAACGGTTCGTATTTAGGTTGATGATCGAGAGTCGGGTGATGATTTAATTAAGTCAATCAAACCGTTATCAAGCGGGTTGGGTGGCAGGTTTAGCGACCTGAATTAAAGGCTAGAATTACCGTGCAGGCAGCGGACAAGCGCCCCGACACCTGCCCCTCCCGTGGTGATCTGTCCCCGGAGGGTGCGAAGCCCGTAGCGGGCCTGACCAAGTGCGAGGCTTCAGCTTGCACTGGAGGCCCGGCATGGCCCGGCAGTACACGATGTCACCGGCCGCACGCGCGGCCCGCACCGAGAACAGCGCCAAAGCGCGTGCTGTGGCAAACTCTCTTGATTCTTATGTGGCGCGGATTGTTGCGCGCGCCCCGGAGCTGACTGACGAGCACATCGAGAGGCTGCGTGCGCTGCTGCACCCGGCCCCCGGGGGGTCGGCGGAATGAGCGCAAACGAAAACCGCCCCGTTCAGGCGGGGCGGCTCTCAGAAAACAGCGTGGACGACGCTCACCCAAAGGGTACCCGGCCGGACGAGGGCGTAACCGAATTTTATAATTCGGCACTCTCCCCCGAGCGCTTGATCGACCTGATCGACAACCACGCGATCACCGTGGATGTTCTCCAGGCCGTCAAGGCCCGGGACTACCCCCGAGGCGTCTTGATCGACTGGACCGACGGCACAGGTACCAACCCGGCCGGGCGCATCGACCCCGACAAGCGCAAGCCCAACGGCAAGGGCAAGATCCAGAAGCTCGACTGGCAGTCCGGGCGCACCACCAACCTGAGCGCAGCCCGCCGCAACGGCGCGCCCGACGTTCTGCTGATCGAGGGCTTCTGCCAGCACCTCGCCGTAGCGAGCTGGGCGCCGGAGAAGTACGACGTGTTCGGCCTCAACGGGTGCAACGGCGTGCACGACAAGACCGACCTGGACTGGGCCGGGGGCAAGCGGATCGTGCTTGGGCTGGACGCCGACCGCACCACCAACCCGAAGGTGCGCGCGGCGGCCCGGACGGCGGCCCGGCACCTGTACCAGGCCGGGGCCGCCGAGGTGCGCGTCTGGGACCTCCCGCCCGACGTGATTGAGGCCGAGAACGACGGCCCTGATGACGTGCTCGCCCGGATGCCCGAGGACGGGCGCGAGGCGGCCATCGCGGCATGGGCCGCAGCGGCCGTGCTGATCCCCAAGACCGAGGACACCGACAAGTTCTCGGACGCAGCCATGGCGGACGTCGTGGCCGATGAGGTGTTTGCCGGCTCGATCATCTGGGCCCACGGACTCGGCTGGATGCGGTGGACCGGGACGGTGTGGGAGGACGTAGACGACACGGTCCCGCTGGAGCTGATCCGTCAGTTCGTCCTCAGCCGGTACGCCGCAGCGGCGCAGGCCGGGCAGCGCAACGAGGTGGCGAACTGGGGCCGTCTGCTGTCCCGGGGTCGGGGGACGGCCATCCTCGCGTACGCCAAGGGCGTCGTCCGGGTGGAGGCCACCGACATGGACGCCCATCCGGACCTGATCAACTGCGCCAACGGCGTTGTGGACTTGACGAGCGGCGAGCTGCGGCCGTCCGACCCGGACCTGCTCATGACCAAGGTGACCAGGGCCGACTACGTCCGGGGAGCGACGCACGCGGACTGGGACAAGGCCCTGGAGGCGCTGCCGGAGGACGTGCACGCCTGGTTCCAGCTCCGGCTGGGGCAGGCGATCACCGGACACATGACGCCGGACGACATCCTGCTCGTGAACCACGGCGGTGGCCGCAACGGCAAGACCTGCGTCCTGACGGCTACCTCCCGGGCGGTCGGCGACTACTACCGACTGCTGTCGGATCGAGTTTTGATGGCCAACCCGGACGCCCATCCCACCGAGCTAATGGACCTGAAGGGCGTGCGGTACGCGGCCCTGGAGGAGACACCGGAGGCGAGGCGGCTGGACACTCAGCGGCTCAAGAAGACGATCGGCACGGAGCAGATCACGGCACGTCACATCCGGCAGGACAGCGTCGTGTTCGACGCGACGCACAGCCTGTTCGTCAACACGAACCACCGGCCGGAGATCACCGAGACCGATCACGCGTCGTGGGAGCGGCTGGCCCTCCTGGTGTGGCCGTACACCTACCGCAAGGGCCCCGAAGACGTCGTGGGACCCAACGACCGCATCGGGGACCCTGGGCTGCGGGACCGCTGCAAGCGAGACCCCGAGGTCCACAAGGCGGCCCTAGCTTGGATGGTCGAGGGCGCCCGGCGCTGGTACCAGCGGAACCGGGAAATGCCGCCTCTGCCGGAGCGGGTGGCGATGGCCACGATGGAGTGGCGCAAGGAGTCGGACGTGGTGCTCGCCTATATTGACGAGCGCCTGGAGTTCGACCCGGATCGGCACATCCGGTGCAGCGACCTGCTGGCGAGCCTCAACGACTGGCTCCGGGCCAGGGAGATGCACGTCTGGAACGACAAGACGGTGTCGGCCCGGTTCGGCAATCACGATGAGTTCGGCCAGCACGGCGTGATCAAGAAGCAGCAGCGGCGGAACGACAGACTGTCCCGGCCGGATGGGAGCGGGCCGGGCGACCCGTTCGCCGGGGACGTCGGGTCGGCGTACAAGGCGTGGGTCGGGGTGCGGTTCCGTACCTCTGTCGATGGGGCAGACCAAGATCATGTTTCCGCAGTTTCGGGTCCTCCGGTAAACGCCAAGGCAACTCCTCTCGTGAGGGTTAACCGAGGACCCGAAACAACCGAAACACAGCAGGTCAACGGCCCGTGTCTCGGGCCCCCTCACTGCGAGAAGGACCCGTTCGGCCTCGTCCACGGCCCGGACTGCCCGCTGGCTCCAGGCGCCTGATCCACACCCAGAGGGGGCCGCGAACCCGGCCCCCTCTCTCCTCACCGGACCGATCACAGAGGGATGATCACATGACCGCACCACCGCAGCGGCGGCCCAACCGGGCCCGCCGGGCCGAGCGGGACGAGAAGATCTTCGGCCTCAAGCTCAAAGGCGTCCCCGAGCGGCGGATCGCCGCAGAGGTCGGCCTGTCCCAGTCCCGCGTCAACGCGATCATCGAGCAGCAGGCGGCGGCCCACCTCGGGCCGGTCGTCGGCGCGTTCGTCACCATGCGCGATGCCGAGTTGCAAGACCTCTGGCGCATGGCGCAGGCACAGTATGCCGCCGCCGAAGATCCCGACACGAGGCTGAAGGCGATCAACGTCCTCAAGGGGATTAATGAGTCCCGCCGCCGCCTCCACGGCGCCGACGCCCCCGAGGCGCTGACCGTCTCCCTGGAACACCGCATCAACGAGGAGTCGGCGGAGGTGGTGGAGGCGATCATGGCGGGGATCGCGGCCGTCAGCCTGCCGGAGGACCGGCGCGCGTACGCGCTGGAGGCCGCAGGTGCCCGGCTCAAGGCGCTGGAGGGGGAGTTCACTCCGCCGGAGCCGCTGCCGCCGCTGGTCGACCCCGGAGCGGTCGTCGCCACGCCCTACACCGAGGGCGGAGCCTTGTTCATCGACGGCCCCGGCGGGCTGCGGTACCGCGTCGTCGCCGTGGAGCAGCAGTCCGCCCCCACCGTCGTCCGCCCGGCCCTGCCGCCGGGGCGCAGCCATCGCGCCCCTGACGACCCCGACACGATCATGGACCGGGCCCGCGCCCTGCTGGATGAGGAGGAGGAGGACGACGATGAGGAGTAGGCGAGAGATCCGGGAGGAGCTGGAAGCCGAACAGGCGAAGACGGCCCCCAACTTGGAGCGCATGGCGGCTCTGTCGGATGAGCTGGAGGCGGCCCGCCGGGTGTGGCGCAGGAGGCGCAAGGACACGGCGGGCCGTGCAGCCGCCCCGCCCCGGCCGGTGCGCGAGCCGGAGCCCGCCGACCCGGACGAGGCAGCGCGGGCCACCTGGCCGCCGGAGCTGCGCGCCCGGCTCCAGCGCTCGGAGTTCTCCCGGGTGATCGACAGCGGTTCGCCGGTGGGGGATCCCGACGGCTGGGGTGTGCGGAGCGATCTCCGTCGCCGGTAACGCTCCGGAACCGGCGTACCAGCCCCTCTCGCCCACCCCTCTGACCTGCGGTTTCATCCGCTACACAAAGTTGTTACCTACGACCCGTGCAAAACCGAGGACCGGAGGCTTGGGACCACCCCTCGCCTCCGGCCGCCAACCGCAGCACAGTGGAGCCATGGGCGCGCACGCTCTCCACAGGGAGCCGGAAGACATCGCCGCGGCGGCGCGGGAGACGCTGGTGCGGGAGATCGACGCGAGCGGCGCCTGGGCCGCGGACCCCGTCTGGCGGGAGGCGTTCCGGGCGGTGCCCCGCCATGTCTTCGTGCCGTACTACTACGTCGGAGTCGTCGGCGGCCACGAGCGCCGCTGGGGCCAGAGCCCGGACCCCGCGGCCCGGGAACAGTGGCTGCGCGGCGCCTACACGGACGAACCGCTGGCCACCCGGCTGCGCGACGGCGAACTGGTCTCCTCCAGCAGCCAGCCCTCGCTGATGGCGACCATGCTCGCCGCGCTCGGGGTCGAGGACGGCGACCGGGTCCTGGAGATCGGCACCGGCACCGGCTACAACGCGGCGCTGCTCGCCCACCGGCTCGGCGACGACACCCTCGTGACCAGCGTCGACCTGGAACCGGAGATCACCGACGCGGCCCGCGCCCATCTCGCCGCCGCCGGACACCACCCGGTCGTCGTCACGGGCGACGGCGCGCGCGGTGTGCCCGAGCGGGCACCCTACGACCGGATCATCGCGACCTGCGCCCTGCCGTCGATCCCCCGCGCCTGGCCGGCCCAGTGCCGGCCAGGCGGCCGGATCCTGACCCCGCTGGCCGGCGGCCTGATCCTGCTCACGGTCACGGACGCGCACCACGCCGAGGGGAAGTTCCTGCACACGCCCGCCTACTTCGTGCCGCTGCGCGGCGACGGCCGCGCCGAGGAGGAGCCGCCCCCGCTCGGCGGGGTCCCGCGCCGGGGCCGCGAACACGAACTGTTCCGCTTCCTCGTCGCCCTCACCCGCACGAGCCTCGACCCGCAGGAGGCCTACGCCCTCTGGGAGCACGAGTCCCGCCCCCCGCGCGAGCGCTACGGCATCACCGTCGCCGGCACCCACGCCTGGGCCTGGCTGGACACCCCGGAGGGGCCGTACACCTGGCCCCTGCCGGAGTGACGCCGGCGGCCGCGGCTAACCGCGGCGGATCGTGATCGTTGTCCAGGCGCCCACGTGGACGCGGTCGCCGTCCTGGAGGGGGATCGGGACGAAGGGCTGGATGGGTTCCTCGGAGCCGTTGACCGTGGTGCCGTTGGTCGAGTTCTGGTCGACGACCGCCCAGGTGCCGTCGGGCTGCTGCACCAGGACCGCGTGCTGGTGCGAGACGCCCGGGTCCTCCGGCGGCACCGACAGGTCGATGTCGGGTGTCTCGCCGGTGGAGTGGCGGCGGCGGCCGATGGTGAGCTGGTTCCCGGCGAGGGTGCGCTGCTGTTCCGGCGAGTACGCGGGCAGGTTCAGGCCCGCGGCCTCGGGGCCCGAGCGGTGCATCATCGCCATGAAGTAGTCCCGGTCGGGACCGATGGTCGCGATCCAGGTCAGCGGGCGCTGCGGGGCGGCCGGGCCGGGCGGCGCCTGGGTGGCGCCGGGCTGCGGATAGCCGTAGCCGCCGCCGGGACCGCCCTGCGGGCCGCCGGGGCCGTTGGACGGTGGGGAGAGCACCCAGTCGTCGTCACCGCCGCCGAAGGACGGGCCGCCGGGCTGCTGCCGGTTCGTCTCCTGCGGGTACGCGGGCGGCGCGGGCGGGCCGGGCTGCTGGAACGCCTGCGGGGCACCACCGGGCACGCCATGGCCACCGGGAGGGGGCGGGGGGCCCTGACGGGAGGGGTCGCCACCGAAGGGACCGCCGGGTCCGCCCGGGGGCGGCGGGGGGCCCTGGCGGGACGGGTCGCCGCCGAACGGTCCACCGGGACCGCCGGGTCCACCGGGTCCGCCGCGCTGCTGTCCGTTCGGGTCACCGCCGTAGGGGCCGCCGGGCGGGATCGGCTCGGCGGGCCGGTTCATCTGCGAGGGGCGGGAGCCCTGGTACTCGTACGACTCCGAGCCGCCGTAGGTCGGACCGGGGGCGCCGGGCTGGCCGGGGTGTCCCGGCTGGTTCGGGTGTCCGGGAGGGCCGGGGTGTCCACCCGGTCCCGGCGGGCCGGGCTGGCCCAGGTAGCCGGGCTGGTTCGGCTGCCCGGGAGCGTTCTGGAACCCGGGCGGGGGCCCGCCGCCGGCCGGCGGGCGCGGTGCCGCCGGGGTGTACGAGGTGGCGGTGTTGGTGAGGAAGTTCCACCGGCACTCCTCGCAGAACGGAGCCGCGCCCTCACGGGGCGTACGGCACTGCGGGCAGAGCTCCGGCTGACGGCCGCCGGGCGGACCGGACTGCTGTCCGCCGGGCGGCGGGAAGCCGTAGCCGCCGGGGGGCGGTGGCGGGGGAGGGGGAGGCACGGCACCGGCCATGCGGTGACCGCAGACCTCGCACCAGTCGTCGGAACCCGACTGGTGTCCGTTCGGGCAGGTCGGCATGTCGGCGCTTCCCCCTCTCCTTTTCCGGCCGTCCGGCCGGATTTCTCCCACCCCGAGGGGTCGGGCTCGCTGTGGTCCGGGACCTCGTCGTCCCGGACCTCCGCTGCTACTTCTTTACACGAACAGTCTTTGTGGACCGGGTTTCGAGAGTCATCTCGTCGGCGTCCGCGACCTTCGCCTTCAGTCGCACAGTACCCGTCGTGGCGTCCACGACGTCCACCACCTTCGCAAGGAGTTTCGCCGTATCCGCGTTGCCCGAGACGCTCGCGAGCTGAACGGCACGTCCCAGTTTGGCCGTTGCTCCGTCGAAATCGCCGGATTTGCGCAAATCAAGCCCCTGCTGGATGACTTGTGCCAGTTCTGCCTGACCCGTGTAGTGGGCGACCTGCGGGTTGATCGACGTGGACGCCGTCATGTCGTCGGTCCACACCGCCCGTACGAGCCCCTGGGCGCCCAGGTTCTGCACCGAGCCGTCGCCTTGAGGTATCACCAGCGAGGCGCGGGCGGCGAGCATCTCCTGGCCGATGCCGGCGACCGGGACCTCGACACACACGTGGTAGTCGCGGGACTCGTCGCCCCAGGAACCGGTCGGGTAGTCGCCCGCACGCGGGCCCGCCTCCGTGCGGCGCGCGGTGAGGTCCTCGACCGTCGGCGCGACCTGCTTCACGAACTTGACCGTGGTGCCGACCGGCGTCCACAGCCGCAGGGCGACGTCGGCGACCTCCTTGCCCATCGCCGTCTCCATCATCTGCGTGAAGTCGGCGGCGAGACCGGCCGGGTCGGCGACGATGTCGGCGGTGCCGAGCAGGGCCGAGGCGATCCCTGTGACTTCTTTCACTTCCCAGTCCGTGCCCACGCCCCGCGCGTCACACGTGAACCGTCCGGCACACGCCTCCAGCGTGGCCTTCAGGTCCTCGGGCGACTCGTGCTCGTTGCGGCCGTCGGTGAGCAGGATGCCGTGCCGGATCGACACGTCCGCCGAAGACAGCAGCCGGTCGGCCAGGCGCAGCCAGGTGCCGATCGCCGTGCCGCCGCCCGCGCTCAGCCGGCGCAGCGCCTGCTTGGCCTGCTCGCGGGTGCTCGCGTCGGCGACGGCGAGGCGCCCGTTGCCCGGGTAGACCTCCTTGGCGACATGGGTGCCGCCGATCACCGCGAAGTGCACCCCGTCGCGCAGGGTGTCGATCGCGGCGGCCGTCGCGTCCCGGGCGTTGCGCATCTTGGTCGGCGGGTAGTCCATCGAACCCGAGCAGTCGACCATGAGGGCCACGGCCGCGGACGGGCCCTGCCCCGGTGTGAAGAGGTGCGGTGCCGAGACCGCGCTGCCGACGGTGCCGCCGCCGGTCGAGGTCACCGTGACGATCGCGTTGACCTCGCGGCCGCCCTCCGGCAGGTACTCGTTCTGGTACACGTCCATCGAGAACTGCGGCACGCTGGACTTCGAGAAATTGGCCATCCCTGTTCAAATCCCCCTTGAACGCCCCCAGACGGGGCGACGCCGGTGGCGGACCGGTCCCCTCCGGTCCGCTGACGTTCTTGTCGAAGCGGCTCTTGTGGCCCCTGTGATCCGTGTGATCCGTCTGATCCGTGTGATCGGTGTGGGCCGGTCGAGACCCGCGGTGCTTCCCCGTACCGCCGCGGTCTCAGGCCGATCCTGCCCCCTGCGGCGGGACCGGGAACGGCAGGACGGCCACTGTTACGTTGTCGTGGCCCCCGCCGTCCAGGGCGTGACCGACCAGGACCCGGGCGCTGTGCAGCGGGCGCACGGCGGCGTCCGCGGGCACGGCACGGGCCATCTCGTCGGCCGCCTCCGCGTAGTTCCACAGGCCGTCGGTGCACACCACCACCACACCGGGCCGGTCGGGCTTGAAGGACGCGGTGTGCGGCTCCAGTTCGTAGGCGTCGGCGCCGAGCCAGCCGGTGATCGCGTGGGCGCGCTCGTCGGCGTAGGCCTCCGCCTCGTTCATCAGGCCCGCCGCCACCATCTGGGCCGCCCACGAGTCGTCCTCGGTGAGGCGGGCGGGCGGCGAGGTGCGGTCGACCGGCACCCAGTAGGCGCGGCTGTCGCCGACCCAGCCGACCACGAGCAGTCCGGCGGTGACGACGGCGCCGACCAGGGTGCAGGCCGGGGCGTTCTGGTGCGGGGCGTGTTCGCGGGCCGTCGCGGGCTCGTTGGCGAGCGAGTTGACCGCGCGGGAGGCGGCGACGATCGCGTCGTGCATGGCCTGCTGCGGGTGGGTGCCCGTGGGCAGCGCCGCGAGCAGGGCCTCGCTGGCCGCGCGGGAGGCCGCCAGCGAGGCGTCGTCCGGGCGGGTCGCGGAGGACACACCGTCGCAGACGATCGCCAGGACGGCGGGCGAACCGTCGGACAGCGCGGTGCACGCCACCGCGAACGCGTCCTCGTTGCGGTGGTGGCGCAGCCCGCGGTCGCTGACGGCGGCCACCGGGCCCAGCTCCTGCTCCATGTGGTCGCGTTCACGCGGCTGCGCGTGCCCGCAGTTCTCGCAGTAGCCGTCGTCGTCGACCCGGCCCGCGCGGCAGGCCACGCAGAGCGAGGCCCCCTCGGCCTGCGCGTGCTGCTCGGCCACCCGCGGATCCGGCGCCTGCAACGGATACTCGTCCGGCCCTTCCCCCCGCCGATCGAACCGGACCTCGGCGACGGGATCGCCGGGGGCGGCGGACGGGGCGGGGTGAGCCGGCGAAGCCTGCTGGGGGAAGGCGCCACCCATGGTCGGAGCGGGGGGCGGGGGCGGCGGTGCCTGGTGGGCCGGGGCGCCCGCGGGCGGAGGAGGCGTGGCTCCCCGCGGGGCCGTGGCGCCCAGGGGCGGCGGCGGGGGCGGGCCCTGGTGGGCCGGAGGCGGTGGGTGAGGGGGCTCGTGGAGGGGGGAGCCGCCCGAGTCGGTGCCTGGGAGGTCGGTCGGGAGATGGGCCGACTGGCTGCCGGAGGCGTCCGTCGCGGCCGGCCAGCCGCCGGCGGGCGGATACGCCGCCACGCCGTTCAACGGCAGCGTCGGGCTCTCGTCCGGCCGCCGCGGCACCGCGGACAGGTCGTAACCGCACGCACCGCAGAAGCGGTCGCCCGATTCGAGCGGTTCCGCGCAGCTCGGGCAATTCGACACAGCGGCCTGCTGGGGCATCTGCGACATCAACTACACCCACGTCCGGGGGCGGTAACGGTTGGCTCGTTCCACCAGGTCGATCCTCTCCTCGCCGCCCGGCGCCAGGCGGGCCAGAGTGCGGTAGGCACGCTCCAGGCCGAAGCGCAGACCCCGCTCGTCCAGGCCGCTGCCGAGCAGCGTCCGTCCTCCGGCGGCTGGAGGGGGGACGGAACCCTGGCCACCGGAGAGTATCCAGTCCAGGGCACTGCCGAGCACCTCGGTCGCCAACTGCTCGCGCCGGGTCGGGTCAAGACCGTACGCGTTCAACGCCTCGACCTGGCCCGCGGAGGCCCCCAGGTCGTCGAGGAACGCCACGTCGGAGGTGGTCGCGACCCGGTGCCGCAGCCGCGCCCGCACGGCCGCCACCCGCGCGCCCGTGTAGTGGATCGACGACTCCGGCACCGATTCGAGCGTGCGTACGGCACCCGCCCGGTCGCCGGTCGCGAGCTGGACGCGCGCCAGCCCGAAGGCCGCGGACACGAAGCTCGGGTCGGTCGTCCACACCAGCCGGTAGTACTCGGCGGCGTTGTCGAGCTGGCCCAGCACCTCCGCGCACAGGCCGAGCGCCAGCTTCGGCGCCATCTCGCCGGGGAAGGCGTCGTAGATCGCGTCGAAGGCCAGCGCGGCCCCCTCGAAGTCGCCGGTGACCAGCGCGGCCACACCCCGGTACCAGACCACACGCCAGTCGTCGGGCCGCTCGTCCTCCAGCCGGTCCAGGGCCTCCATGGCCGGGGCCGACTCGCCGTTCTCCAGCCAGGCGCGGATCTGCCGCAGCCGGGTCTCGGTGGACGGCGCGGGCGCCGCCTTCAGCGCGGTGATCAGCTCGCCGGTCGCGGACGCCATCAGACCGGCCAGGAAGCCGGCGTTCGGGTCCGCGGGGTCGACGTGCGGAACGGGCAGCGCGATGGCCGCGGCGGCGGTGTCGACGCCTCTGACGAGCCGGGGGGTGGGGGAGGCACCTGCCGGGCCGGGAGCGCCGGGACCGGTGGGTCCGCCGGGACCATTGCTCACCGGCAACGCGCCCACTCCGGCAACGGCCGGCAACGCGCCGGGTCCACCACCGGCGGGCAGTACGCCGGGTCCACCACTGGCGGGCAGTACGCCGGGCGTGCCACCGGCGGGCAGCGCGCCGCCCCCCGTACCCGCGGCCGCCGGCGCGCCGGCCCCCGTACCGGCCGGCAACGCGGCAGACCCCGGCCCGGACCTCGCCCCGGCCTTCGCCCCCCGCACGATCGCCCGTGCCCCCAGCAGCGACACCTCTCCGTCCAGTTGGGGGAACAACTCCGTGTCCGTCACCCGCAGTTCGGGGCCGAACAGGGTCGACAGGGCCGGGCGGGCCCGGCCGGTCTGGAGGGACACGACCTCGCGCAGCACGCCCGTGAGCTGCTCCGCCATCTCCTGTGCGGAGGCGAACCGGCGGACCGGGTCGGGGTCGGTGGCGCGGACCAGCAGGCGGTAGAAGGACTCGTACTGCCGGAACACCTCGATGTTGTCCGGGTCGGGCAGCGAGTCCACGAACACACTGGTGTAGCCCTGGAAGTCGAAGGTCAGCACGGCGAGCGTACGGCCCACCGTGTAGAGGTCGGACGCCACCGAAGGACCGGTCTCGGCGACCTCCGGCGACTGGTACCCGACCGTGCCGTAGATCGCGGACTCGTCGTCGTCCATCCGGCGCACGGCGCCCATGTCGATCAGCTTGAGCTGGTCCTCGGACTGGATGGCGTTGTCGACCTTGAAGTCGCAGTACAGCAGGTTGCGGCTGTGCAGATGGCCGAGCGCCTCCAGCGCCTCGATGCCGTACGCGCACGCCTGCTCCACCGGCAGCGGATCGCGCCGGCCCTCCGGCGTACGGCGGTCGTTGGCGATCTCCTTGAGGGACTTGCCGCCGACGTACTCCATGACGATGTACCCGTCCAGCGAGCCCGTGCGCTGGTCGAGGTGCTCCACGAAGTTGTAGATCCGCACGATGTTGCCGTGCTCGATCTCCGCCAGGAAGCGCCGCTCGGAGATCGCGGCCTCCATCGCGTCCTGGTCACCGGTGTCGAGCAGGCCCTTGAGGACCACCCAACGGTCGGAGACCGCGCGGTCCACGGCGAGATAGATCCAGCCGAGCCCGCCGTGCGCGAGACAGCCCACCACCTCGTACTGGCCGTGCACCACGTCGCCCGTCTTCAGCTTCGGGACGAATGAGTACGGATGCCCGCACTTGGTGCAGAACCCCTCGGTGCGGCCGCGTGTCTCGCCGCGCGAACGCCCCACCGGCGCCCCGCAGTCCGAACGCGAGCAGAACCGCTTGCGCTCGGGAACCTCCGGGTTGTCCAGCACCATCGCGCGCGGGTCCGGACGCGGGATCGCCGGCACCTCCACCAGACCGACGCCGAGCCGGCCCCGTGTCGACGTGCCCGCGGAGGCGCCGGAGCTGCGCACCGACACCGAGCGGCCCGTCGAACTGCCGGACAGCGCCCGCGAGAGCCGGCCCGACACCGAGCGCCGCGACTTCGCCGACTGCGACGACGTACGGGAACTGGCGCGCGAGCTCGCGCGGGAACTCGCGCTCGCCGCCGACCCCCTGCCACCACCGGTGATCCCGGTGGGCGGCGAACCGACCATGCCTTCCCCGGAGGGGATACCCCCAGGCGACACCACCGGCGCCAGACCGCACGTGTCGCAGTACAGCTCGCCGCCGCCCATGTCCTCGTACGACCCGTCGCAGCCGGGCCGCTGACAACTCCCCTGTGCCTGACTCATGACGATCCCCCTACCCCCTACGGTCCTGAGGCCCGCCCTGGCCGGGCACCTGGGGCCCGCCGCCGAGCAGCTCCGCGGCCGCGTACTGGTAGCGCAGCACGGCCTCTTCCGCGACCCGCAGATCGCAGGGCGCGCTCCACAGCATCCGGCGGGCCGCGTCGTACCGCTCCACGAGGAACGGGTCCTCCGCCAGGCCGTGCCGGGTCACCTTCGCCCGGTATGCGTCGAGCCGGCCGCGCAGCTCCGCGCGGACCGCCAGCGGCGCGGTGACCGCCGTCAACGACTCGCGGGCGCGCAGCAGTTCGTCCTCCGCCTTCTGCTCCAGTGATTCGAGCAGCGGCGACAGCCGGTGCCACTGGGCGTGCCTGCGGTACTCCGCGGCCGTCGTCAACTGCTCCTGGAGCGCGGTCGGCGGGCCGCTGACGACCGGCACCTCCGTCGCGGCGATCTTCGCGAGGACCTCACCGCGCGCGTTACGGGCCTCGGCGAGGGTGCGGTCCGCGCGGCTGAGCACGTCCCGCAGCCTGATCAGCCGCTGCTCGGCGTCCTGCCGCACCCCGAGCACCGCGTCGATCTCGCGCCGCACCTCGTCGAGGGCGCGCGCCTCCCGGTCGTAGACCGCGGTGTCCGGGCGGCCGCCGCCGGGCGCCGAACTGCCCTCCGCGGGCAGCCAGTACGCCAGCGGATCGGAGATCACCTGCTCACGCAGGGACGTCAGCGTGCGGGTGATCCGCTCCAGGTCGTCGCCCGCCGGATGCTCGCCGGGACGGACACCGACCGAGTGCGCGAGCTTGCGGGTGCGCTGCAACTCGGCGGCGAGCAGATCGATCCGCGCGGGCAGCGCCGACCAGACCGCGTCGGCCGCGACCACCATGTCGAGGGAGCTCGCGTAGAGCTCGTTCATCCGGTCGACCAGCGTCGACAGCGAGAAGCTCTGGCTGAGCCGGCCCGTGCCGGACAGGGTCGGCGCGTTGGCCATGGCGGTGTGGCTGCCGGCGACCGTGACGGACTCGCCGCGCAGCAGCTCGGTCAGCTCGACCAGGTCCTCGCGCGCGGACCAGCGGCGCCGGGCGCGGATCTCACGCGCGGAGCGCAACGCGCCCGCGTACGCGTCGAAGTACGCCCACAGCAGGGTGATCGACGCCTCCGCCGTGCCCCAGCGCTCCTCGGTGACACCGGTCAGCCGGGCGCCTTCGAGGAGCCTGCGGCCCGCGTGGTCCTGAAGGGCGAGCAGCGACGTCTCGATCGCCTCGTGCTCCGCACCGAGCCGCGCCAGCGCACGGTCCACCTCGTCCCGGTCCATAACCGGCCCGGTGGGTCCCGCGCTGCCCATCGATCACCTCTCGCTGCTGTCGGTGCTGTCGCGTCGTGTGGTTCGTCCGTCGGTCCGTGGTGTGTCCGTCTTCTGCCGTTGTGCCGTGGTGCCGTTCACGCGTACTCGGGCTCGGGCGGTGTCGCCGACTCCGAGTCCGTACCCATCGTCGCCGACAGCCACTTGTCGTACGACGTCCGCCAACCACCGTCGTCCCGGTAGTCCTCCAGTATCCGGTTGACCCGGCGTACCAGATCCTGTGCGCCCTTCTTCATCGCCACGCCGTAGTACTCGGTCGTGAAGCGCTCGCCCTTCAGCTCCACCGTCGGGTCCTGCGCGGCCTGACTCGCGGCGAGCGCGCCGTCGGTCACCACCGCGTCCACCTCGCCGAGTTGGAGCCGCACCAGGCAGTCGAGCTGGTTGGGCACGGTCGTCGAGATGTCGACGTCCTTCGCGAGCTCACCGGCCTTGCGGTCCGCGTCCAGCTTCTCGTACGCCGTCGAGCCGGTCGCCGAGCAGATCCGCTGCCCGTCGAGACTGTCGTCGTAGCCGGTGACCGGAGAGGTGGCCGGCGCCAGCACCTGCTGGCCGGTCAGGAAGTACGGCGCGGAGAACGAGACGTCCTCCAGCCGCGAGCAGCTGATCGTCATCGTACGGACGACCATGTCGACGCGGCCGCTCTCGATCGCGGGCACCCGCTGGTTGGTGGGGATCGCCTTGAAGCGGATCTTGTCGGGGGAGCCGAGCAGATCCTGCGCGATCCGCCGCGCGAGGTCGATGTCGAAGCCCTCCAACTGCACGTTCTCCGCCTGGCTGTTGGGGTCGCGGTAGCCCCAGCGGTAGCTGTTCTGGTCGACGCCGACCTGGAGATAGCCGCGCTCCTTGATCGCCCGGACCGAGGCGCCGTCGGCGGTGGACGGCGGCAGGCTCTGGTTCTGCGGGTTCTCGCAGTCCTCCGCCTTCACCCGCGAGGCGTCGGCGGAACCCGGCCCGCCCAGACCGGTGCTGCCGTCGCCGCCCGGACCGGCCAGCGGCAGCAGCAGCGTGAACAGCGCGGCCAGGGTGCAGACGACCGCCATGGCGCCTACGCCGCCCCAGCCCCGCAGACTGGCCCGCAACCGTCGTAGATGCATCGTCACGCCCCCTTTCACCGGTACTCCGAAAGCCTGCGGCCGATGCCGAGGACCGCGCCGGCGCCGCCGAGGACCGCCAGCAGCGCCGCGCCGACCGACAGCCCGGTCATCGCGTCGAGCCCGTCGCCCGCGGCCTGCCTGAACTCCTGCTGCTCATGCGCGAGTGCCGTCTCCAGATTGCGGTCCACGCTGTCGAAGCACTCGCCGGTCGGCTTGTCGGCCTTGGCGCCGATGATCCGGTTCAGCGCGGTCTGGTAGTCGCCGGAGTCGTCGGCGGCGCGGGCCTCGCCGTGCCGCGTCTGCCACTCCTTCATGTTCCCCGTGGCCGCCGTCACAGGCTGCTCACCCGACTCGTCGTCGGCGAGGTTCTCCGCGGCCGCCAGCCCCTTGGCGAGGTCCTCCATGGACTGCTTGAAGGCGACGTCGAACTTGTCCTGGAACTCGCCCGGTTTGACCTCCACGGTCTCCGCGCCGCGGTTGACCAGGGTGAGGTTCTCGTTGCCGCGGGCCTTCAGGGAGGCGATCCGGGCGTCGTGCAGCACGTTCAGCGAGCGGACGCCGTGGTCGTAGGAGTCGTTCAGCCCCGCGCGGGCCACGGTGTGGCCGACGACCAGCCACAGCAGCACCACCGCCGTGGCCGCCGACGCGGCGACCAGGCCGTGGTTGAGGACCCGGTTGGTACGGCGGTAGTTGCGGTGCTGGGCCCAGGCCAGGGCGCCGAGGGCGAGGACGCCGAGCGTGATGGCCACCCACGGGTACGGGGTCGCGTCCGCGTAGTCGCCGCGCAGCCGCTCGTTCTCCTTCGTGTACAGGTCCTCCGCGGCCGGGAGCATCTGCGTCTGCATCTTGTCGTTCGCGTACCGCAGATAGGCGCCGCCCAGCGGGTAGCCCTGGCGGTTGTTGGCGCGGGCGCGCTCGATGAGGCCCTTGTACTCCGGGAGCAGCCGGTTGAGTTCGGCGATCGTCTTCGCCGACGCGGAGCCGGGGTCCGAGCTGTTGGCGGCGCGGACCAGGCCCTCGGCGGCCGTACGGATGTCCTTCTCGTACCGGTCGCGGGAGGCTCTGGTCTCCTGGCCGCCGGCCAGGAAGCCGCTGGAGGCCGCCGTGTTGGCGTCCGCGAGCGAGCGGTAGATGTCGGCCGCGGCGGAGCTGAGGGGCTGGCTGGTGTGGAGCACGTCGTCGGCGGCGGCCGAGCGCTCGGTGGTCTGCCAGGCGGTGACCGCGCCGAACGCGACGACGAGAAGCGCGAGTACGGCGCCGATGATGCGGAGCCTGCCGGGCTCGGTGGTCGCGGCGGCGCGCAGCTGGTCCAGGCCCTCGGCGAACGCCGTGCGGCGGGGCTGGGCGGGGGTGGGGGCGGGCGGGGTGGCCTGGTGGCCCTGCTGCGGTGGGATCGCGGGCATGGTGGGGGTGCCGGTGCCGGTGCTTGGGCCCGGTGGTGCGGTGGTGCTCTTCGGCGTCTGTGTCACTGCTTCGACCTCCCCCATGGTCATCCGTCGCCGCAAGTATCGCTGGCGGGGCCGACATTCGCATCGGGCTTCGCACGATCTTGATTTCTCAAAGCCCCCCTTCCCATGAATACGCCCCCGGAACCGGTTCGGTTCCCAAGGGGACGGGGGTGGCGACGTGCACCGGACAGGGCGGCTGAGGCGGGTCGTCGCGCGGCCCGGCGCGGTGGCTGAGGCGGGGGTGGGTCACGCAGCCCGGCGTTGGCGGGGCGCCGCCCGCGCCCACCCGTGCCGCCCCAGGCGGCACGCATGCCCGCGGCTTGGGCTGGAGGGGCAGGGGCGGCAACGCCCCGCTTTCAGGGGCGCGGGGAACTGCGCGATCAGCCCCCACCGGGCCCGCACGTTTCCAGGGGCGCGGGGAACTGCGCGACCGGGCCCCACCGGGCCCGCGCCCGACATCCGGCACGTATAGCCCGCGGCTGGGGGAGAACGGGCGGCACAGGCCGCGCCCGGTTTCGAGGGGCGCGGGGAACTGCGCGATCAGCTCCCACCGGGCCCGCACGGTTCCAGGGGCGCGGGGGACCGTGCGATCGGGGCACCATCGGGCCGGTGCTTTTTCAGGGGGTCGGCGGGGCGTGCTCAGCCCCTACGTGAAGTGGTCGCGTACCTTTTCCCGGGGTGCCGGGCCCGCGGCGATCGCGTCGAGGCCCAGGAGAGCCGCGCCGAGGACCGGGTTCGCCGTCACCACCCCCGGCACGGCCTTGGGAGCCTGCGCCGACAGCAAGTCCCGTATCCCCGCGTCCAGTTGCGCATGCCGCGCGGCCAGCACACTGCCCCCCAGCACCACCGCCGTCTCCTCCTCCAGAAGATCCAGCCGCCCCAGCGCCACCACCGCCATCGCGACGATCTCCTCGGCGAGCCGGTCGACCAGCGACCGCGCCACGGGATCCCCCTCCGCCGCGGTCGCGAACAGCACCGGCGTCAGCTCGTGCCGCCGCCGCACCGCGATGTGCTCCAGATGGAGCGCCTCGATCAGGGCGTGCATCGACGGCAGCCCGAAATACGCGGGAAGCGTGCGCGCCAGCGCGGTCGGCCCACCACGCCCGTCCTCCGCGCGGGCCGCGTGGTACAGCGCGTCCTCCGCGAGCCCCCACCCCCCGCCCCAGTCGCCGGAGATCCGGCCGACGGCCGGGAAGCGGGCGGTACGGCCGTCGGGCCGCATCCCGACGCAGTTGATCCCGGCGCCGCAGACGACGGCGACACCGCGCGGCTCGGTGACGCCGGCCCGCAGGATCGCGAACGTGTCGTTGCGGACCTCGATGGTCGTACCCCACCCGCGCGCGTGCAGCGCCGCCGACAACTGCTCCTCCTCCACCGGGAAGTCGGCGTTGGCGAGACAGGCCGAGACATGCGCGACGGAGGCGACGCCGGCCATGGCGAGGGCCCGGTCGACGGTCTCCGCCAGCGTGTTCACCGCCGTCTCCACACCCACGGCGGGTGGCCGGAAGCCGCGGCCGCGGGCCGTGGCGAGTACCTCGCCGTCGGCCGCCACGACCGCGACGTCGGTCTTGCTGTTCCCCGCGTCGACCGCGAGGACCGCTGCCGTCATGCCCACGCGAGGTGCTCCTGGTTGTGCGCGATCAGCAGGTCGGTGAGCTGGTCCGCGGCCGCGTACTGACCGATCAGCGGGTGCGCGAGCAGCGCCCGGAAGACCCGCTCGCGCCCACCGTGCAGGGCGGCCGACAGCGCCAGGTCCTCGTAGGCCGTCACATGTGCCATGAGCCCCGCGTACAGCGGGTCCACGGCCGGGACCGCCAGCGGCGACGCGCCCTTGGGACCGACCGCCGCCTGCACCTCGATCACCGCGTCGTCCGGCAGGAAGGGCAGCGTGCCGTTGTTGCGGGCGTTGACCACCTGGTACGGGCTGCCGGAGCCGCCGAGCAGCGCCGCCGCGAGGTCGACCGCCGCCTCCGAGTAGTAGGCACCGCCGCGCTTCGCGAGCAGCTCGGGCTTCTCGTCCAGCGCCGGATCGGCGTACAGGTCGAGCAACTGGCGTTCCATCTCCGCCACTTCGGCCGCGCGCGACGGCTTGGTGCGCAGCTCCTCGACCACCTCGTCGTGCGCGTAGAAGTACCGCAGGTAGTACGAGGGGACGACGCCGAGCCGGTCCAGGACCGAGCCGGGCAGCCGCAGGTCGGCGGCGATGTTCTCGCCGTGGTTCGCCAGCAGCGCCGGCAGGACGTTCTCGCCCTCCGGGCCGCCGAGCCGTACGGCCGTCTCCCAGGTGAGGTGGTTCAGGCCCACGTGGTCCAGGTGGACGTCCGCCGGGGTCACCCCCAGCAGGCCGGCGAACTTGCGCTGGAAGCCGATCGCCACGTTGCACAGGCCGACCGCCTTGTGCCCGGCCTGGAGCAGTGCGCGGGTGACGATGCCGACCGGGTTGGTGAAGTCGATGATCCAGGCGTCCGGGTTGGCGCGGCGGACCCGCTCGGCGATGTCGAGGACGACCGGGACCGTACGCAGCGCCTTGGCGAGGCCGCCCGCGCCGGTGGTCTCCTGGCCGACGCAGCCGCACTCCAGGGGCCAGGTCTCGTCCTGCTCGCGGGCGGCCTGGCCGCCGACGCGCAGCTGGAGCAGGACCGCGTCGGCGCCCTCGACGCCGGCGTCCAGGTCGGCGGTCGTGACGATCCGCCCGCTGTGGCCCTGCTTGGCGAAGA
Source organism: Streptomyces sp. NPDC088387 (assembly GCF_044753385.1). NCBI lineage: Bacteria > Bacillati > Actinomycetota > Actinomycetes > Kitasatosporales > Streptomycetaceae > Streptomyces > Streptomyces sp. NPDC088387. Next base: position 45,014 of record NZ_JBIVNC010000021.1, on the reverse strand, counting down.
TCCGCCGGGCGAGCGCTCCCACCAGCTCCAGCCGGTCGGCGGCCGGGTCGACCAGGACCAGTTCCTCCACCGGCAGGGTGTCCCTCAACCGCGCGAATCCGTCGATGAGTTCGGGTGTGTAGGTCGAACCTCCGCCGACCACGGTGAGCTTCACAGTAGATTCCCTCGCTTCCTGGGGCCGGGGACGCCGATCATCGGCCTGGGGTCCGGGGGCTGTCCCCCGGGGAGATGGCGCATGAATCGTCAACCCTTCACTCCGGTGAGCGTGACGCCCTCGACGAACGCCTTCTGCGCGAAGAAGAACACGAGGATCACGGGGGCCATGACCAGCACGGTCGCGGCCATGGTGAGGTTCCAGTCGGTGTGGTGCGCGCCCTTGAAGGACTCCAGGCCGTACGAGAGCGTCCAGGCGCCGGGGTTCTCCGAGGCGTAGATCTGCGGCCCGAAGTAGTCGTTCCAGGCGTAGAAGAACTGGAACAGGGCGACGGCGGCGATACCCGGCTTGGCCATCGGCAGGACGACCCTGAGCAGGGTGCGCAGTTCGCCGCAGCCGTCCACACGCGCCGCGTCCAGGTACTCGTCCGGGATGGTGGTGAGGAACTGCCGCAGCAGGAAGATGGAGAACGCGTCGCCGAAGGCCATCGGGATGATCAGCGGCCACAACGTGCCGGACAGGTCCAGCTGCTTCGCCCAGAAGAGATACATCGGAATGATGATCACCTGCGGCGGCAGCATCATCATCGAGATGACCAGCATCATCGTCAGATTCCGGCCGCGGAAGCGGAACTTGGCGAGCGCGTAGGCGACCGGGACCGACGAGACGACCGTGAGGAGCGTGCCCAGTCCCGCGTACAGCAGTGTGTTGCGCCACCAGGTGAGGAAGCCGGGGGTGTCGAACACCTTGCGGTAGTTGGCCCACTCCCAGGTGTCCGGCACGAGGTCGCGGGTGAGCGCCTGCTGGTCGCTCATCAGCGAGGTCAGCACCACGAAGACGAACGGCAGGGTGAAGAACAGCGCGACGGCGATGCCGAGCGAGTGGATCGCGATCCACTCCAGCATGGCCCGGCGGCGGGCGGTACGGCGGGCGGGGGACGGGGTGTCGTCCGTGAGGACGGGCCGTTCCAGTAGCTGGGTCATCGTTCACCTGCCTGCATCAGTCCGCCCCGGCGCCGCATCAGCAGGGCCGTGAACGCCATGGACAGCGCGAACAGCACCAGCGCGACCACACAGGCCGAGCCGTAGTCGAAGCGCTGGAAGCCGAGGTTGTAGACGAGCTGGGGGAGGGTCAGGGTCGACTTCTCCGGGTAGCCCGGTTCGAACTGCTGGCCGGAGCCGCCGATGATGCCCGAGGCGACCTTCCCCGCGACCAGGGGTTGTGTGTAGTACTGCATCGTCTGGATCACGCCGGTGACGACGGCGAACAGCACGATCGGCGAGATGTTGGGAAGCGTGACGTACCGGAACCGCTGCCATGCCGACGTCCCGTCCAGCTCGGCCGCCTCGTACTGCTCCTTGGGCACGTCGAGCAGCGCGGCCATGAAGATGACCATGAGGTCGCCGACGCCCCACAGCGCGAGCGCCGTCAGGGCCGGCTTCGACCAGGTGGGGTCGGTGAACCAGCCGGGCGCCTGCACACCGAGGTTCTCCAGCACCGAGTTGACCGGTCCGGTGCCGGGGTTGAGCAGGAAGACGAAGGCCAGGGTCGCGGCCACCGGCGGCGCGAGATACGGCAGGTAGAACAGCGTCCGGAAGACACCCGCACCGGTCTTGATCTTCGTGATGAGCAGGCCGACGCCGAGTCCGAAGATCACCCGGCAGGTGACCATGACCACGACCAGCCACAGGGTGTTGCGCAGGGCCGGCCAGAACAGCGGGTAGTCCTGGAAGACGTACGTCCAGTTGTCCAGGCCCCGGAACTCCGGGACCCCGAAGCCGTCGTACTTCATGAAGGAGAAGTAGACGGTGGACAGCAGCGGGTACGCGAAGAACACGCTGAACCCGATGAGCCACGGTGACAGGAACGCCACCGTCCGAAGCGCCGAGTTGCGGCGCTTCGCGCGGAGAGTGTGCGTGGTCATGGAGCGCTACTTCGCCTGCTCGATGTCACGGTCGATCTGCCGGGCGGTCTTCTCCAGACCGGCCTTGAGATCCTTCACCTTGCCCGACTCGTACTGGTAGCCGAAGTCCTGCAAGGTCGTCTGGTACGTCGCACCGTTGATGGAGGCCGGCGGGGTGTTCGACTTCGGGTGCTGGGCGATGTCCAGGAAGGTCTGGAACTCCGGGTCGTGCTTCAGGTCGGGCGACTTCAGCGCCTCGAACGTGGAGGGCACGTTGCGGATCGCGTTGGAGAAGGCGACCACGGCGTCGGTGTCCGTCGTCATGTACTTCACCAGCTCCCACGCGGCGTTCTGCTTGTCGCTCTGCGGGGCGATGCCGAGGATCGTGCCGGCCAGGAAGCCCTTGCCGTACTGGTCGACCTCGTCGTCCGCGACCGGCAGCGGCGCGGTGCCGACCTCGAAGTCCACTCCAGCGTCCTTGGCCATGCCCAGCCGCCACTCGCCGTCCAGCTGCATCGCCACCTGGCCGGTCTGGAAGGGGTGCTTGGCGCCCCACTCGTCGCCGAAGGTGCTGCGGTACTTCTCCAGCTTCGAGAACCCGCCGAGGTCGTCGATCAGCTTCTTCTGGAACGTGAACATCTCGGCGAACGCCGGGTCCTTGGCCACGGTCGACTTGCCGTCGGCATCGAAGTAGGTGCGGTCCCACTGGGACATGTAGTGCTCGACGACCGTCTCGTAGCCGTGGAAGTTCGGCATGAAGCCGAGCTGCTCGTAGCTGTCGCCCTTGCTCTTCGTCAGCTTCTTGGCGACCTCGGCCAGCTCCGACCAGGTCTTCGGCGGGGCCTTGATCCCGGCCTCCTCGAAGGCGTCCTTGTTGTAGTAGAGGCCGTACGCGTCACCGAGCAGCGGCAGCGCGCAGCGGGTGCCCTCGAACTGGGTGTAGTCCAGCATCGGCTTCGGGATGATCTTCTCGAGGTCGAGCTTCGACTTCTCGATGAAGGGCTTCAGGTCGAGGAAGGCGCCCGAGGAGCAGAACTTTCCGACGTTGGACGTGGTGAACGACGACACCACGTCCGGGCCGTTCGAACCGCCCGCGCGCAGCGCCTGGTTGAGCTTGTCGTCGTTGATGTTGCCGACGACCTTCACCTTGATGTTCGGGTGCTCCTTCTCGAACCGGTCCACGTTGGCCTGGACCGCCTCGACCTCGGAGGGCGCACTCCACCCGTGCCAGAAGGTGATCGTGGTCTTCGCGTTGGGATCGTCGGACGCCCCCGACTCGGAGGACCCGGTACAGGCGCTGGTGAGCAACGCGAGCGAGGCGGTGGCGGCAACGGCAACAACGACTTTTCTGGATATTCCAGCCATATCAGGCTCTCCTTGGGCAAGGACGGGGCGGGGATGGGCCATTGATGGGGCGGAACGCCCCTGAAAGGGGCGCGGGGCTGTCTCGATCTGCGGCTCCGCCGCGTGGGCGCGACCAGCCACATCCGGCCCGCAGCGTGATGACTACCGGTGTTTCCCTCGTGGGCTTCTCTAGCGAAGCGACAACGTGTCGAAAACCTCGTCCCGCGTGGCGGCCAGCGCACTCTCCAGCGCCCCCCGCAACACGGGATGTTCGGTCACGTCCCCGACCACGAGCCGCGGCCGGGACGGGGCCAGTTCCTCCAGTTCGGCCTGGACCAGGCCACGCAGCACCTCACCGCCGGAGCTGAGCGCGGACCCGCTGAGGACGACGAGTTCGGGGTCGAGGACGGAGACCAGCGAGGCGAGACCGGTCGCGAGCCGGGTCGCGTAGGTCTCCAGAAGCAGCCGCCCGAGCCCGGAATCCTCCGCGGCGGCCTGTCCGACGAGCGCGGCGGCGACCTCCGTGTAGGAGCCCGACGGGATGGCGGTGAGGCCGATTTCGCGGGCGATCTCGGGGACGGCCTGGGAGCCGGCCAGCTCCTGGTAGCCGCCGCTGTTGGCCTTGGTGACATGCCGTACGAGCGGGGTCCCGGGGACCGGGAGGAACCCGACCTCCCCGGCGCCGCCGGTCCAGCCGCGGTGCAGCCGGCCGCCGAGGACCAGGGCGGCGCCGAGACCGTCCTGGCTCCACAGCAGGACGAAGTCGTCGTGCCCGCGGGCCACGCCGAGCCGCTGTTCGGCGACGGCGGCGAGATTGACGTCGTTCTCGTACTCCACCGGCATCGGCAGGGCGGCGGCGAGATCGTCGAGCAGGGTGGGGGAGTGCCACCCGGGCAGGTGGGAGGCGTAACGCAGGCGCCCGGTGCCGGGGTCGAAGGCGCCGGGGGTGCCGATGACCAGGCGGTGGACGTCCGCGCGGGTCAGTCCGGCCGTCTTGACGGCGCCGTCCAGGGCGTCGGTGACCTGGCGGACGGCGGGCTGGGTGGAGCGTCTGCCGGGGGTGGGCAGTTCGAACTCGCCGACGGTCCGGCCGGTGATGTCGGCGACCGCGGCGCGGATACGGCCGGGGGTGACGTCCAGTCCCGCGGCGTACGCGGCGGCCGGGTCGACCGCGTACAGCTGGGCGTTGGGCCCCGGGCGGCCCTCGGTGGTGCCGGTGACCTGCACGAGTCCCGCGGCCTCCAGGCGGGCCAGGAGCTGTGAGGCGGTCGGCTTCGACAGTCCGGTGAGCTTGCCGATGCGGGTCCGGGACAGCGGGCCGTGCTCCAGCAGCAGGTCCAGTGCGGCCCGGTCGTTCATGGCCCGCAGAACGCGGGGGGTGCCCGGCGTGCCGGCGGTTCCTGCCATGGGGTCGACACCTGCCTTTCGCCTGTTCGTGGGCCAGCTTGTCAGCGCCGCGGACGCACCGTCCATCCGGCGTTGACGACAGGCTTGCCCGCCACTGTTAGGAAACTTTCCTATTCAGTTGGCAGGAACGTAATCCCGGCGCGAAGGGGGCGTCAATAGCGAGCGCCCCCGCGGCAACTCAGTCGTTACCTGCGGGGGCGCGAAGTATGCGAGGGGCGGGCTACTTCGTGACGCTCGGCGGCGCTATCGGCGAGGCGGCCGCGGACTGCGGGGACGCGGTGTTGGCGTAGACCGAGGGGGCCGCCATGCCGGCCGTCGGGTCGGTCACCGCGTCGGCCTCCATCTGGAGCGGCAGACCGCCGACGATCCGGATGCCCGCGGCGTCCAGGGCCCGCTTGACGCGCCAGCGCAGCTCGCGCTCCACCGTGAGGGCCTTGCCGGGCATCGTCTTGGCGGAGAGGCGTACGACCATGGAGTCCAGCAGGACGCTGTCCAGGCCCAGCACCTCGATGGGGCCCCACAGCATCTCGTTCCAGGGCTCCTCCTTGCTCATGTCCTCGCCGACCTTGACGAGGAGCTCCTTCACCGTGTCGAGGTCCTCGGTGGGGCGGACGGTGACGTCGACGCCGGCCGTGGCCCAGCCCTGCGAGAGGTTGCCGACCCGCTTGACCTCGCCGTTGCGGACGTACCAGATCTCGCCGTTGTCGCCGCGCAGCTTGGTCACGCGCAGACCGACCTCGATCACCTCGCCGGAGGCGACACCCGCGTCGATGGAGTCACCGACGCCGTACTGGTCCTCCAGGATCATGAAGACGCCGGAGAGGAAGTCCGTGACGAGGTTGCGGGCGCCGAAGCCGATCGCCACGCCCGCGACACCGGCCGAGGCCAGCAGGGGCGCCAGATTGATCTGGAAGGTCGACAGGATCATCAGGGCGGCCGTGCCGAGGATCAGGAAGCTCGCGACCGAGCGCAGCACCGACCCGATCGCCTGGGAGCGCTGGCGGCGCCGCTCCACGTTGACCAGCAGGCCGCCGATCGCGGTGCCGTCGACGGCCTGCACCGAGCGGTTCATCCGGTCTATCAGCTTGGTGATCGCCCGCCGCACCACCACCCGCAGCACAATCGCGATCACCAGGATCAGCAGCACCCGCAGACCGATGGCGAGCCACGTCGACCAGTTCTGCTCGACCCAGCCCGCCGCGTTCGTCGCGCTCTCGTGCGCGTCCTTGAGTGAGGGCACCGCCGGCCCGGTCGACTCCGACGGCGAGGGCGACGGGGACGCGTCGGCCAGCAGTACGGGGGTCAGTGGATCGGACAACGACGACACAGCGGGTACCTCCTGGAGCAGTGGTCCGGCCCGGTCCAAGGTCACGAAAAGGTCACTGGAAGGGGTCGAGCAACCACACTAACGGGGCATCCGGTGGGGATCGTCGTGATGTCCGGCGCGGAGATCGGGCTCCCCCCGGGGTGAACAGGAGGGATGAACCGCCGGTGATCCCGGGGGCGCTTCCCCGTGTGGTCGAAAACACTCCCAGCCCGTTACCGGCACATGGTGGCGCTTCGACCAGGCATGAGGGGAGACTGAGTGCAGATCGTCCCGGCGCGAGCCACGCGCCGCCGACGCCCAAGGAGGCATCCGTGCCGCATGTCCTGGTCCTGAACGCGTCGTACGAGCCGCTCGGCGTCGTACCGCTCCGCCGCGCGCTCGTCCTCGTCCTCGAGAACAAGGCCGTATGCCTTGAGGAGTCCGGCGCCTTTCTGCACAGCGCAACCGTCACAGTCCCCGCACCCAGCGTGGTCCGGCTCAAGCGATTCGTCCGGGTTCCCTATCGGGGGCCCGTTCCTCTTACCCGCCGGGCGCTCTTCGCGCGCGACGGGGGCCGGTGCATGTACTGCGGTGGCGTCGCAACCAGCGTCGACCACGTCATCCCGCGCAGCCGCGGGGGCAAACACGTCTGGGACAACGTGGTGGCGTCGTGCCGCCGCTGCAACCACGTGAAGGCCGACCGACACCTCGTGGAGATCGGCTGGCGGCTGCGCCACAAACCCGCCCCACCCACCGGCCTGGCCTGGCGCATCATCGGGACAGGACATAGGGACCCGCGCTGGCTGCCGTACTTGCAGCCATACGGCGCGGACGACGCCTTGGCCCGGATCGACGGCATTTCCGCCTGACGGATCCGGGCTTTCACATTGCCCCGCACGGGACCGGCCCCCACCCCCCGGTCCCCCCGGGCGGCCCCCCGCCCCCACCCGCCGGGCATCCCCCCGGCATGCCCGAACCCACCCCGGGCCACCCCCGAGAGCCACCCTCCGCCCCTGACCGGCGTGGCTCCGACCCGCGCCGGGCCGGCGGGCACCGGTTGGCCCTCGGGGCGCGGAGGCCTACGTGTACCGCAGTTCTCCCACACCCGTTGACCTGCCCAGCAGCGGCAGTGAGGTGGCCGCCGACAGGAGGGCCGCCGTGTAGATCGCGGCCGGGACCAGGAGGGCGGGCCAGGGGAACGACCAGGTGCCGCCGGACGCCACGGCCGCGTACGAGACGCCGATCGCCATGCCGCCGGTGCCCGCGAGGGCCAGCGCGGGGGCGAGCGGGAGCGCGGTCTCAAGGAGCAGGGCGCGGGCCAGTACCGAACGGGGCACCCCGGCGGCCCGCTGCGCGGCCAGGCCCCGGCGCCGGGCGGCGACCGACTCCGCGGTGCCGACGGCGAGCGCGCACAGGGTGATCAGCAGGCCCACGGCGACGGCCGCGCCCGCCAGGTCGACGCCGGTGGTGTAGAAGGCCCGAGAGTCGGCCAGGTGCACGTCGGTGCGGACTTCGGCCAGGAACACCTGGCGTACGCCGACGAACCCGGTCGCCACCACGGTCACCAGCAGCACCGCCGCATGCGTACGGGCCGCCGTCCACGGGTCGTCACGCAGCCGTTCCGCCGCGATCAGCACCGCGGGGCGGTCCGTCCGCGCCGCCAGCAGCCGTCCGGTCAGCAGCGCGGACGCCCCGGACAGCGCGACCGCGCCCGCCCCGACGAGCAACACCGCCGCGCACACCGCCAACGGCAGCGCGCCCACGGACCCGTCCGCGAACCGGAGCGGGGCGAGCCCGAGCAGCGCCGCCACCGCGACCACCGACCCCGCCACCACGAACCCGGACGCCCGGCCACGCGGAGCCCGCACCCGCCGTACCCGGCCCAGCGGCGACGCCACCACCCGGCGCAGCGCCAGCACACTCACCAGCACCCCGACCACCGGCACGGCCACCGCCACCGCCGCGATCCCGGCCCACGCCAGGGCCGGCGGCCGCCCCCACCGGGTCAGCAGCATCAACACCGAGAACACGGTCGCGACCGCCGAGCCCACCAGACACGTCAGCCCGGTCTCGTACGCGGCGATCCGCCGCACCTGCCACGGTGAGGCGCCCGCGAGGCGCAGCCCGGCCAGCCGCCGGTCCCGGTGCGCCGCCCCGATCCGCGCGCACTGCCCGAGGAACCCGGTCACCGGGATCAGCAGCAGCACCAGCGCGAGCACCACACCCGCCCGCTCCCCTGGCTGGTCCAGCAGTCCGTGCGCGACGCCGATCGAGTACTGCCCGTCCAGCGAGGCGAGGGTGACCGCGGCCAGCGCGAACCCCGTCGCCGCCACCGCCCCGACCGCGGTGAGCGTGATCCGCCACCACTCCCGCCGGTCCGACCCCGCCAGCAGCGCCCACGCCAGCCGCAGATCCGCCCTCACAGCGCCACCGCCGCATCCCGCGAGACGACCGTGCCGTCGTGCAGCGCCACCTCGCGGTCCGCGTACGCCGCCACCCGCGCGTCGTGCGTGATCAGCACCACGGCGGTGCCCGCCTCGCGGGCCGTACGCACCAGGGCCGTCATCACCTGCTCCCCGGCGAGCGAGTCGAGGGCGCCGGTCGGCTCGTCGGCGAAGACCACCGCCGGAGACGTCACCAGGGCCCGTGCCAGCGCCACCCGCTGTGCCTGCCCGCCGCTCATCTCGCCCGGCCGCAGCTCCCCCTGCCCGAGCACCCCGAACCGCTCCAGCCACTCGCCCGCCGCGGCCCGCGCCTCCCCGCGCCCCCGGCCGGCCAGCAGCAGCGGCAGCCCCACGTTGTCCAGCGCCGTCAGCTCCGGGATCAGCTGGCCGAACTGGAACACCACACCGAACCCGGTACGCCGCAGCTCGCTCAGCCGGTGCTCCGGGAGCCGGTCGACGCGCTCGCCGCGGTAGTGCACCTCGCCCGCGTCGGGCCGGACGATCCCGGCCAGGCAGTGCAGCAGCGTGGACTTGCCGCTGCCACTCGGTCCGGTGACGGCGAGGATCTCGCCCGCGCCGAGCGCGACCGACGCGCCGCGCAGTGCCCGGGTCGCGCCGTGCGCCTTGGACACGTGCCGTGCCTCCAGCAGGGGCGTGTCGGGGGCGGCGGATGCTGTGCTCATGCGGTGTCTACCTCCGCGGTCAGGGACGCCAGCCGGGTCGCGGTGGTGGTCATCCAGCGCAGGTCGGCGTCCAGGTGGGACAGGGCGTAGTCGGCCGACAGAACCGTCGACAGGTCCGCGTCCGGGGCGGTCTTGACCGCCGTCAGCTCCCGCATCCGCGCCATGTGGGCCGCGCGCTGGTCGCGCAGATGGCCCGCCGGGTCCGCCGAGGCGAGGATCGAGACGACGACCTTGGTGAAGATCTCGTTGGTGACGAAGGGCGCGGGCGGGGTGACCTCGCCCACCCAGCGCGCCAGTTCGCGGCGGCCGGCCTCGGTGGCCCGGTACAGCGTGCGCTCCGGGCCGCCGTCGGAGTCGGTGCCGTCGACCTCTGCGAGATCGTCGCGGACCAGCCGCTGGAGCGTGGTGTACACCTGCCCGTACGCCAGCGGCCGGGCCTGCGGAAAACGTTCGTCGTGGCGTCGCTTGAGGTCGTAGCCATGGCTGGAACCCGTGCCGAGCAGGCCGAGCAGGATGTGGCGGGTGCTCATGGGCATCAGTATGCACTGAGTACATGTACTGAGTGAATAGTCTCCCGGCCACATCGGCAGGTCACATCGGCCGGTCACATTCGGTCACAGCCGGTCACAGCAGTCGGTCACAGGAGACACGTCTGTGTCGGCGTGCACTGGGTAGGGCTGCCTTAGCCCATGACGTACACCGTCCCGTCCGCGGGCCGGTACACGACAAGAAGGAGGCCCCCGTGGCCGCATCGGCGCATCTTCTGCTCTCGGCCCTCTCCAAACGGCCCGACGACCGGCCCGGCGGCCCGTCCGACGACCATGCCGTCACCGACCCCGACGACTGGCACATCTGCGTCTTCCACTCCGAGAGCAGCTGCGCGCAGGCACCACTGACCAGCGAGCCGCCGCTGCCACACGCCGAACCCCTCACCAGCGAGCCGCCGCTCGCCGCCGTGGACTCCGACACCACGAGGCCGTAGATGAACGCACCCCGGCCGGCCGAGGACCTGATCCGTCTCGCCGAACTGCATGGCGTCGCCACCTCCTACAGCCCCGCCCCGGACCAGACCGTCACGGCCTCCGCCGCCGCGATCACCCGGGCCCTGACCGCACTCGGTGTCGACACCGCCACCCCCGAGGCCGCGCGCGCCGCACTCGCCGACCGCCGCCGCGCGCTCGACGAGCGGCTGCTGCCGCCGACCGTCGTCGCCTGGGGCGACACCCTCCCCGCCGCCCTTGAGGCGCTGCCCGAGGGCACCCGGCTGCGGGTCGAGACCGAGCAGGGGGAGACCAGCGAGTTCGTCGCCCAACTGCCGACCGGCGTCCACCGGCTGACCGCCACCGCGCCCGACGGCCGCACCGCCGACGTCCACCTCGTCGTCGCCCCGCCGCGGCTGCCGACGCCCGCGGGACGCTCGTACGGACTTCTGGTGCAGCTGTACTCGCTGCTCTCGCAGCGCTCCTGGGGCATGGGCGACCTCGGTGACCTGGGGGAACTCGCCGCCTGGGCAGGACGTTCGCTCGGCGCCGGATTCGTGCAGGTCAACCCGTTGCACGCGGCCGTACTCGGCACACCCACCGACCCCTCGCCCTACCGGCCCTCCTCCCGCCGCTTCCCCGACCCCGTGCACCTGCGCGTCGAGGACGTGCCCGAGTTCGCCTACGCCGAGGACCGCGACCGGGTACGCGGGCTGCTGGAGCGGGCCGGGCGGCTGCGCGAGAGCGTGCTGGACAAGGGCGAGCTGATCGACCGGGACGCCGTGTGGGCGCTCAAGCGGGAGGCGCTGGAGCTGCTCGCCGAGGTGCCGCTCGGGCCCGGACGCCGGGCCGCCTACTGCGACTTCCTCGCCGCGCGTGGCCAGTCCCTGGAGGACCACGCCACCTGGAACGCGCTCGCCGAGGTGCACGGCTCCGACTGGCACAACTGGCCGGCGGAGCTGCGCGACCCCCGCTCGCCGCAGACCGCCCGCGCGCGCGGCGAGCTGATGGACCGCGTCGACTTCCACTGCCGGCTCGCCTGGCTCACCGACACCCAGCTGTCCGCCGCCCAGCGCACCGCCCGCGAGGCCGGTATGCCGGTCGGGATCGTGCACGACCTCGCCGTCGGTGTGCACCCCGGCGGCGCCGACGCCTGGGCGCAGCAGGAGTACTTCGCCGCAGGCATGTCCGTCGGCGCCCCGCCCGACGCCTTCAACGCCCGCGGCCAGGACTGGGGCCTGCCCCCGTGGCGCCCGGACCGGCTCGCCGACTCCGGCTACGCGCCCTTCCGTGAACTCCTGCGCGGCCTGTTCCGCTACGCGGGCGCCCTGCGTCTCGACCACGTCATGGGCCTGTTCCGCCTCTGGTGGGTCCCGCTGGGCCAACCGCCCACCGAGGGCACCTACGTCCGCTACGACGCCGAGGCCATGCTCGCCGTCCTGGTCCTGGAGGCCTCGCGCGCCGGGGCCGTGGTGATCGGCGAGGACCTGGGGACCGTGGAGCCGGGTGTCCGCGAGACGCTGCGCGAGCGCGGGGTGTTCGGCACGTCCGTGCTGTGGTTCGAGCGGGACTGGGCGGGCGACGGCACCCCGCTTCCGCCGGACGGCTGGCGCTCCGACTGCCTCGCCACCGCCACCACCCACGATCTGCCGCCCACGGCGTCCCGCCTCACCGGCGACCACGTGGAACTCCGCGACCGCCTGGGCCTGCTGACCCGCCCGCTGTCCGTGGAGCGCGCCGAGGCCGCCGCCGACACCAGCGAGTGGCTGGCCCTGCTCACCCGGCTCGGCCTGCTCTCCGGCAGCGGCGGGATCGGCACCTCGGAGGAGGAGGCCGAGGTACAGGCACTCCACCGCTATCTGCTGCGCACACCGGCCCGGCTGGTCGGCCTCTGGCTCCCGGACGCGGTCGGCGACCGGCGCCCGCAGAACCTGCCGGGGACCTGGGACCAGTACCCCAACTGGCGGCTGCCGATCGCCGACGCCGAGGGCCGGCCGGTCACGCTGGAGGGACTCGCCGCCTCGGCACGGCTGCACGCGCTGCTGGAGGTTGTGCGGGGGGAGATCGACGGGGTCCCGTAGGGCGCCTCCGAGAGGGCGGGGCGCGCGACGCGGAGGCCTTACGGCACCCCGGACGCGCGCCGTCACCCGGCGTTCGGTACTTTTGGGCCCGTGGACAAGAAGAACGCCCTGCGCGCCGGCGCCCTGGCTGCCGGTACGACGCTGATGATGCTGCTCATGTCGTCCCCCGCGCTCGCGCTGACCCGCGACGACGGCGACGACCCCGGCACGGGCCTGAGCGTCATCGAGACGCTGGGCTGGTTCGTGTTTGCCCCGCTGGTGCTGTTCGGCGTCATCACCGGACTGGTGCTGGTCCTGGACAAGTCCCACCCGTCGCACCGGGTGACCGTCCCCGCCACCCGCCCCAAGGCGAAGGCGGACGCCTGACCCTTCCGGTTCTCGCACGCGGGCCGGTTCTCGCACGAGGGCGCCGATCTCGCCGCCGTATCCCGATGGGCATACGACGCCGGGACCGCCGCCCTCGACGTGTTTCCGCCCCCACGGGCCTCCTCGCCGGTGGCTGCCGGGGCCGTTCGGGTGACCCTCCTGAGGTGGTCAGCCCCGCTCGGTCTGTGCCCCGGCGAGTAGCTTGCGGAGCAGGTGGGACAGTTGGGCCGCGTCCTGCTCGTCGAGGACGGACAGGGCCGCCGACTGGACCGCGAGGCCCGCGTCGACCGCCTCCTCGATCAGGTCAAGCCCCTCCTGGGTGAGGGTCACCTTGAGGCCCCGGCGGTCGTGGGGATCGGGCGAGCGCCGCAGCAGCCCCGCGCGTTCGAGCTTGTCGAGGCGGCCGGTCATACCGCCGGTGGTCAGCATCAGCGTCGCCGAGAGCCGGCGCGGCGACAGCGTGTACGGCGTGCCGGAGCGCCGCAGGGTCGCCAGGACGTCGAACTCCCCGCGGGAGATCCCGAACCGCGCGCACGCGCCCTCCATCCGGTCGCCCATCACCCGCGACAGCCGGAAGACCCGGCCGAAGACCTCCATCGCGCGCGCGTCCAGATCGGGCCGCACGTCGGCCCACTGCTCGACGATTGTGTCGACGTCGTCGTGGTGGCCGTCGGCGGGGGTCGGGTTCGAGGTCATGGGGGACTATGTGCCCCGCTTTGGTCAGTCGCAAGCAAGCGACCCGGCAGAGGGAGCAGACGGCGTCGCGCACTGTCACCTCCCAACAAAAGCGACCAACATTTTCGGCCACACCGCACCGATACGCAGGTACGCTCCCAACTGCGACATCCGACTCGAAAACGCACCCTTGACACTGTTGTTCACCCGCACGACAGTGGGCAGGAAGCTCCCGCGAGGGGGCTTTGTTTTCAGTCAAGTGGTGTGCGCAGCAGGAGAGTTGAACGGGGAGGACATTCACATGGCCGAGGCGACCGTGACGCGCCCGCTGGACAGGCCCGACCCGCTCGACACACACGAGACCCCCGGGGAACGCACCTTCCAGGACGCCTGAGCGGACGCCGGCGTGCGGACCTCGTGGCAGCCGGTGTACCCGGCCGTTGGTGAACTGGAGCGGCAGGCCCACGCACTGGCCGCCGCGGCACCCGGCACCCTGCGGCTGCGCGCCGCCGGCGAGAGCCGCGCCGGACGCCCGCTGTGGCTGCTCTCGGCCGGCCACGGCGAGCGGCAGATCCTCACCGTCGCCGGCGCCCACGCGAACGAACCGGTCGGCGGCGCCTCCGCGCTCCGCCTCGCCCGTCTCTTCGCCCGCCGCCCCGAGACCCTCGAACGGCTCGGCTGCACCTGGCACTTCCTGCTCTGCCTCGACCCCGACGGGGCGAGCCTCGCGCACGGCTGGGTCCCCGAGGAGCCCGCGCCCTCGCTGGAGGAGTGCCATCTGCGCTTCTACCGGCCCGCGTTCGCCCGCCAGCCCGAGTCACTGCCCGTGCGCGGCGAGGACCGCCGCCCCCTGCCCGAGTCGGCGACGCTGGTCCGGCTCCTCGACGAACTGCGGCCGGTGGCCCAGTTCACCCTGCACGGCATCGAGTTCGGCGGCGCCTTCACGATGATGACCCGCCCGGTGCCCGGCGCCGCCCGCGCCTTCCGCACCACGGCCGCGCTGCTCCGCGTCCCGCTCGACGACCACCCCTGCGACGGCCCCGACTGGCTGCCCGCCCCGCCCGGTGTGCTGCTGCTCCCCGACGGCCGCACCTGCACCGAGCGCGACCCGAGTGGCTTCGTCGCCGAGAGCACCTGGCTCTACCCGCGCCGGTACGGCACGCTGACCACCCTCGTCGAGGCGCCGGCCTGGTCCGTTCCCGCGGTGAGCGACTCCCGGACCGCCACCGACCCCGGCCGCGAGGTCACCCGGATCGGGCGGCTGCTGATGGGCCGGACCGGAGAGCTGGCGGACGTGCTCGGCGCCCGGGCCGGGGCGGACGTACCGGAGGAACTCGCGCCGCTGCGGGACGCCGCCCGGGAGCTGGTCGCGGTCGCGCCGTCGGTCGCCGCCACCTGGGCCGCGGAGGAGCTCGGCGGTTCCCGCGGCCACTTCGCGACCCTCGCCGTCGCCGCCCGGCGCATCCCGCTGCGCGCGGCCGGCATGATGCGGCGCGCACTGACCCCCGTCGCGCCCCGCACCGCGGACGCCCTCGGCGACCTGGTGCGCGAGTGGTGCCAGGAACTGGACAAGACGTACGCGCCACGCTGGGTGCCGATCTCCGCCCAGACCGGCCTGCACGTACGGACGATGGTGGACATAGCGGGCCGAGTCTGCACCCGCAACCACGACCGGGACCACGCGAAGGACGGATGACCGTCCGGCCACCCGCCCCTCGGACCCGCCCCTTCGGCCATGGGGAAGGCGGGCGACCCGTCCGGTCGCCCGCCTCCCTCTGCGTGTCCGTGCTCGCGGAACCCGCGTGTTACTCCGCCGTCGCGTCCGCCGTCTGGGCCTTCAGGGCGCGCTCCACGCCCGCGCGGGACTCGGAGATCAGGCGGCGCAGGGCCGCGTTCGGCTCGGCCGCCGCCAGCCAGGCGTCCGTCCGGTCCAGGGTGTCCTGCGCGACCTGCACCGACGGGTACAGCCCGACCGCGATCTGCTGGGCCATCTCGTGCGAGCGGGACTCCCACACGCCCTTGACCGCCTCGAAGAACCGCTCCGTGTACGGCGCGAGCAGCTCACGCTGGTCGGTCTGCACAAAGCCCGCGATGACCGCCTCCTGCACGGCGTTGGGCAGCTTGTCCGACTCCACGACCGACGCCCAGGCCTCCGCCTTGGACTCCGCCGTCGGACGCGCGGCCCGCGCGGTGGCCGCGTGGCGCTCACCGGCGGCCGTGCGGTCCCGCTCGTACTCGCCGGCGATCTCCGCCTCGTCGAAGCGGCCCACCGCGGCGAGCCGCTGCACAAACGCCCAGCGCAGCTCGGTGTCCACGACCAGCCCCTCGACGCTGCCCGACCCGTCGAGCAGCGCGTCCAGCAGATCCAGCTGCTCCGGCGTCCGCGCGGTCGCCGTGAACGCCCGCGCCCAGGCCAGCTGGTGGTCGCTGCCCGGCGCCGCCGACCGCAGATGCGCGAGCGTGGCGTCGGTCCAGCGGGTCAGCAGCGCCTCCCGGGCGGCCGGGTCGGCGTACAGGTCGATCGCCAGCTTCACCTGCCGCTGGAGCGACTGCACCAGACCGATGTCGGTCTCCTTGCCGATGCCGGACAGCACCAGCGAGAGGTAGTCGCGGGCGGGCAGTTCGGCGTCCCGGGTCATGTCCCACGCCGACGCCCAGCACAGGGCGCGCGGCAGCGAGGCCTCGAAGTCGCCGAGGTGCTCGGTGACGAACGCGAGGGACTCCTCGTCGAGGCGGACCTTCGCGTACGACAGGTCGTCGTCGTTGAGCAGTACCACCGCCGGGCGGCGCTTGCCCACCAGCTCCGGTACGGCGGTCAGTTCACCGTCGACGTCCAGCTCGACGCGGTCGCCGCGCACCAGCCGGCCGTTGGCGTCGAGGTCGTAGGCGCCGACCGCGATGCGGTGCGGGCGCAGCGTTGGCTCGCCCTTGGCGCCGGCCGGCAGCGCGGGCGCCTCCTGGCGGACGGCGAACGACGTGATGACACCGTCGGCGTCCGTCTCGATCTCCGGGCGCAGGATGTTGATCCCGGCGGTCTCCAGCCACTGCTTCGACCAGGTCTTCAGATCCCGCCCGGAGGTCTCCTCCAGGGCGCCCAGCAGGTCGGACAGCCGGGTGTTGCCGTACGCGTGCGCCTTGAAGTAGGCCTGCACGCCCCGGAAGAACTCGTCCATGCCGACGTAGGCGACGAGCTGCTTCAGTACGGAGGCGCCCTTGGCGTAGGTGATGCCGTCGAAGTTGACGAGGACGTCGTCCAGGTCGCCGATCTCCGCCATGATCGGGTGCGTGGACGGCAGCTGGTCCTGCCGGTACGCCCAGGTCTTCATGGAGTTGGCGAACGTCGTCCACGAGTGCGGCCAGCGCGAGCCGGGCGCGTACGCCTGGCAGGCGATGGACGTGTAGGTGGCGAACGACTCGTTCAGCCACAGGTCGTTCCACCACTCCATGGTCACGAGGTCGCCGAACCACATGTGGGCCAGCTCGTGCAGGATGGTCTCGGCGCGCAGCTCGTACGCGGCGTCCGTCACCTTCGACCGGAACACGTACTGGTCGCGGATGGTGACCGCGCCCGCGTTCTCCATCGCGCCCGCGTTGAACTCCGGCACGAACAGCTGGTCGTACTTCTCGAACGGGTACGCGTAGTCGAACTTCTCCTGGAACCAGTCGAAGCCCTGCCGCGTGACCTCGAAGATCGCGTCGGAGTCCAGGTACTCGGCGAGCGAGGGCCGGCAGTAGATGCCGAGCGGCACACTCTGCCCGTCCTTCTTGTACACGCTGTGCACCGAGTGGTACGGGCCGACGATCAGCGCGGTGATGTACGACGAGATGCGCGGCGTCGGCGCGAAGGCCCAGATGTCGTCCTTGGGCTCGGGCGTCGGGGAGTTGGAGATGACGGTCCAGCCGGTCGGCGCCTTCACCGTGAACCGGAAGGTCGCCTTCAGGTCGGGCTGCTCGAAGGACGCGAAGACGCGGCGGGCGTCCGGCACCTCGAACTGGGTGTACAGGTAGGCCTGGTCGTCGACCGGGTCGACGAAGCGGTGCAGGCCCTCACCGGTGTTGGTGTACGCGCAGTCCGCGACCACCCGCAGCACGTTCCGGCCCGCCGGCAGGCCGGCGAGCGCGATCCGCGAGTCCTTGAACACGGTGTCGGGGTCGAGCGCGTCGCCGTTCAGCGTGACCTCGTGGACGGCGGGCGCCACCAGGTCGATGAAGGACTCGCTGTCGCTGTCGGCGACATCGAAGCGCACGGTGGTCACCGACCGGTAGGTGCCGCCCTCCTGCGCGCCGGAGAGGTCGAGATCGATCTCGTACGAGTCAACGGTGAGCAGCTTCGCCCGCTGCTGTGCCTCTTCGCGAGTCAGGTTTGTGCCAGGCACGCGGTCATCTCCTCGTTATGTGTGGTTCGCGCCATCCTTCCACGGGAGCCGCGGGGAGCGCGATGTCCGGATCCCGCCGGTCAGCGGGGCGTACGCGCGTGAGGCTGGGCCTCATGACGACCTACACCGCACGACCGATCGCACCCGTGGTCCTGAAGGAACTGCGCACCGTGGACGACGCCGGACGCCCGATGGTTCCCCTGACCGACGAGGAGGGCGGCGCCCCACTGCGCTGCTGCCTGCGCCGCAGCATGCCCGGCGAGTCGATCGCCCTGGTCTCGTACGCCCCCCTGCGCCGCTGGGCGGCCGGGACCGGCGCCGATCCGGGCGCGTACGACGAACAGGGCCCGGTCTTCGTCCACGCCGGCGACTGCGCGGGGCCGGAGACGCCCGCCCTGCCGTTCACCACCTCCCACCGGGTACTGCGCCGCTACTCGGCGGCGGGCCGGATCCTGGGCGGCGAGCTGGTCGAGACCGCCTTCGACGAGGCCCTCACGGCTGCCTTCGCGGATCCGGAGGTGGCACTGGTCCATGTGCGGGCGGTGGAGTACGGGTGTTTCCTCTTCGAGGTGGGCAGGGGTGAGTGACCGAACGGTAGTAGCATTGGTAGCCAAGTGAGTCATACCCTGGTAATCTGTGGGGTATGAAGATCAGCGTGAGTCTGCCGCAGGAGGATGTGACGTTCGTCGACGAGTACGTCGCCAGGAGATCGGCGGATTCCCGGTCCGCGGTGATACACGACGCCATCGATCTGCTCCGCAAGGCCCACCTGGAGCAGGAATACGCGGAGGCGTTCGCCGAGTGGGACGGCAGTGAGGACGCCGCGTTCTGGGACCAGTTCTCAGGGGACGGGCTGACAGATGAAGCGCGGTGACGTCTACCTCGTCGACTATGAGCCGGCGCGCGGCAGCGAGGCCAACAAGTCCCGACCGGCGGTGATCGTCTCGAACGACGGCGCCAACACGGCCGTGGAGCGAACCCGGCAGGGAGTCGTGACCCTGGTCCCCCTGACCACGAACACCGCGCGCGTGTACCCGTTCCAGGTGCTGCTTCCCGCAGGGGAGGCCGGTCTCCTCAAGGACTCCAAGGTGCAGTGCGAGCAGATCCGGGCGCTGGCTCCGGATCGGCTGCTGCGGCAGATCGGGTCGGTACCCCGTCAGCGCATGGCACAGATCGAGGCCGCGTTGCGACTGCACCTGGACCTCTGAGCACGTCGAAGGGGGCGCCCCTTCAAGCGGAGCGCCCCCTTTCCGGCACGTACCGGCGTCAGCTCTTCAGCTCCGCCGCCACCAGTTCCGCGATCTGCACCGCGTTGAGGGCGGCGCCCTTGCGGAGGTTGTCGCCGGAGACGAAGAGGGCGAGGCCGTTGTCGACGGTCTCGTCCTCGCGGATGCGGCCGACGTACGAGACGTCCTGGCCGGCGGCCGTCAGCGGGGTCGGCACCTCCGCGATGGCCACACCCGGCGCGCCGGCCAGCAGCTCCTTGGCGTGCTCGGCGCTGATCGGACGGGCGAAGCGGGCGTTGATCTGGAGCGAGTGGCCGGTGAAGACCGGGACGCGCACACAGGTGCCGGACACCTTGAGCTCCGGGATCTCCAGGATCTTGCGGGACTCGTGGCGGAGCTTCTGCTCCTCGTCGGTCTCGTGCAGACCGTCGTCCACGATCGAGCCGGCCAGCGGCAGCACGTTGTACGCGATCGGCGCGACGTACTTGTTCGGCGCCGGGAACTCTGCCGCCGCACCGTCGTGGGTCAGCTTGGGCGCGTCGTCGCCGACCTTCTTGACCTGCTCGAACAGCTCCTCCACACCCGCGAGACCGGAGCCGGACACGGCCTGGTAGGTGGAGACGACCAGCGCTTCGAGCCCGGCCGCCTCGGCCAGAGGCTTCAGCACCGGCATCGCGGCCATCGTGGTGCAGTTCGGGTTGGCGATGATGCCCTTGGGCCGGTTCGCGATCGCGTGCGGGTTCACCTCGGACACCACCAGCGGCACGTCCGGGTCCCGGCGCCACGCCGAGGAGTTGTCGATCACGACGGCACCCTGCGAGGCGACCTTCTCCGCCAGCGCCCGCGACGTCGAGCCGCCCGCCGAGAACAGCACGATGTCCAGGCCCGAGTAGTCCGCCGTGGACGCGTCCTCCACCGTGACGCCGTCGAGGACCGTCCCCGCCGAGCGGGCCGAGGCGAACAGACGCAGCTCCTCGACCGGGAACTTCCGCTCCGCGAGAATCCCGCGCATGACCGTGCCGACCTGACCGGTGGCTCCGACGATTCCGACCCTCACTGCGACTCCTCTGCGTGACGTGCGTGTGCGTGCCCGGGACGATCCGGACCCTTCCATCATGCGCGGGACCCCGCCACATGTGTCCAGTCGTTTGCCCAAGGGGTGGACCGGCACGCGCGCGGGGGCCGGGCCGCGGGCCCGGTGTGACGTACGACTCGAGGACTCCGGAAGATCTTCGGACCACCACCGAACGTTTTGGCCCGGACCGGCGTCCTAGGGGAAACGCGGCAAGAGAGGGGTGGCTGTGCTGCGCAGAATGGCCCGCCGCGGCCAGGGGGCGGACCGCTTGGCGGACGACCCGCTGGACGCGGCCCAGGAACGCCGGGTGCGAGCCGTGCTCGCGCTGGGCGGCGTACCGCAGGCGGACCTGCCGGACGGGGTGCAGCAGGTCCGCCTGCGGCTGCTGGAACGGGCGGCGAGCGGCCGCGAGGCACCGCGGAACGTCTCCGCCTGGGCGGCGGTCGTCGCCTCCAACCTCGCCATGGACTGGCATCGCGCCAGAAGCCGCCAGGAGCGGCTCGGCGAACGGCTCGCCGCACTCCACGAGCCGGTGCTGCCCTCGGGCGAGGACACCCGTCTGCTCTCCCTGGCCGTCGCCCGCGGCCTGGACGAGCTGCCCGACGCCCAGCGCCAGGTCCTGATCCTGCGGTTCTACGCCGACCTTCCGGTCCGCGGGATAGCCGAGGAGCTGGGCATACCGGAGGGCACGGTCAAGAGCAGGCTGCACACCGCGGTCCGGGCCCTGCGCGCCCGGCTGCACGAGGACGAGGTGGTGTGACGTGTCCGTCGAACACGACGGCTACGACGGCTACGACGGCTCCGACGGCCATGAGGACGACCGCAGGTCCGACCGCAGGTCCGACCGTGCGTCCGACGGGCCGTACGACGCCATGGACCCGTTGCTGGCCGTGCTCCTGGAGGAGCCGCTGACCG
This sequence comes from Streptomyces sp. NPDC088387, assembly GCF_044753385.1. NCBI lineage: Bacteria > Bacillati > Actinomycetota > Actinomycetes > Kitasatosporales > Streptomycetaceae > Streptomyces > Streptomyces sp. NPDC088387. The sequence goes on along the minus strand of NZ_JBIVNC010000021.1, from coordinate 24,079 downwards.
ACGAGGCCCGCGCGGACGCGGCGTTCATGGCCGGGTACCGCTCCGCGGCCACCGACGTGGAGCTGCTGCGCGAGCAGCTGGGAGTCCTCGCCGAAGCCCTCACGGCCCCCGAACCCGAACCCGAGCCCGTACCCGCCGCCGAAACCGAACCCGGGCCCACGACCAAGCCCATCCCCACCCCCGTCCCCGCGCGGCGCGGCGCCCCCCGCCCCCGCCGCCGGTTCCTGCCCATCGCCCTCGGCACCCTCGCCGCGGCCTGCGCGGTCACCGTGCTGGCCGGCCTCGGCTGGCTCGTCGTCGGCTCGGGTGGGCCGAACGAGGCGGCCAGCAGCAGCGACAGCGACGCCGGCGGGGCCGCGGAGGACAAGGCGACGGCACCCGCCACCGCGGCCCAGACGGGCCCCACCTATCTGGCCTGTCTGAACCTCGTCGTCGAGGGCGACGTCACCACCGTGCGCCGCCGGCCGGGCGGCGACCAGTACCAGATCACCCTGGACGTCACCCGCTACTTCAAACCGGACAAGGGCGACCGGGAGATCACCTTCCTCATGGCGCAGGACGCCCAGCCCCCGCTCCAGGAGGGCGAACCCGCCCTGGTCGGCTTCCGCGCCGACACCGACGTACCCGAACTGTGGACCGTGGGCGCCCGTGCCATCGCCGAGGACCGGGACTGGATCACCAACGCCCTGCCCGCCTCCCGGGGACTCGGCTGCGGGTAGCGCGGGTCGCGCGGGCAACACAAAGGGCGGGCGCCCGAAGACGCCCGCCCTCAGTGGTTCGGGTTACGGCGTGACCTTGCCGATCACCACGCTGCCCACGCCCGCGGTGGTGCCGCGCGCGTTGACCAGCCGGACCTCGCCGAAGAACGCCCGTCCCTCGGGCGCCGGCGCGGCGGCCGTGACACTCGCGGAGACGTCCACGGAGTCACCGGTACCGAGCTTCACCGGCGTACCGTCGACGCTCACACTGCCCAGCGCCGGGGAGAAGAAGACGTCCCGGTAGTCGTACGCGGTCGTCCCGGCCGGAACCGAGTAGCCGATCACCCGCACGGTGTACGTGCCCGCCTTGGGCTGCGGGATCGACACGGCCTCCTCGGAGTCGCCGTCGGCCGCCTCGCCCACGACGACGCCCTTGTCGTCCAGGACCGTGAGGTCCAGGTCGGCGCTGTTGTCGGAGACGTTGCCGATCGCCACGTCCAGCGAGCTGGCGCCCTCCGGCACCACGACCGTCGTGGTGTCCACCTCACCGGTCCGGATCTCCGGACGGGTGGTCAGCGACGAGCCGAGCGGGCCGCCCACCAGCTTGCCGTCGATCGCGCCGGCCTCGTTGGTCACCTTCCAGGAGGCGGGGGCCGGCGTGCCGACCTTCGCCTCGGGAACGGTCACGGTCTCCGGGTCGAAGGCCGCGCCGAGGACGGTGACGTCCAGCTTGTACGGGTTGTCGAGCAGCGGCGACGTACGCCGCGACTCGACCTCGATCTCCCAGACGCCGGGCTGCGGGTCCACGTACGAACGCACGTCGGGGCGGCAGCCGTTGCCGTCGAGGTAGTTGTTGTAGCAGAACGGCGTCGAGGTGTTGTCGAGCGGAACGCCGTACGGGTGGATGGAGATGAACCGGGTCTGGCTCTTGTCCTTCAGCCCGCCGATCGCGACCTCCAGCGTCTTCGCGCCCGCGGGCACGTCGACGAAGTACGAGGTCGTGCTGTTGCGCTGGACCGAACCCGACGCGGAGTAGCTGTAGTTCACCGGCGCCGCGACGACGACCGTGCTCAGCACCTGCTTGTCGATGCCCTCGGTGCGCGGGTCGTCGACCTCCAGGATCGCGCTCTTGAGACCGGCCGACTTCGGCGCGGCCTGCACCTTGACGGTGACCGGCTGGTTCAGCGGCAGCTTCACCTCGTCGGAGCCGACGATCCGGAAGGTGGAGCCGGCGTTGTTCTCGAAGTGCAGCTCGTGCCGGAGCGCCTTGTCCGCGCCGGACGTACGGGTCAGCGTGATCTCGTACGTCTTCTTCTGGCCGGCCTTCAGACCGCCCTCGCGGTCGTAGATGCCGGTGCCGAAGCCGGGGGTCTTCAGGAACTGGTCGATCGCGGTGTCCACCGGAGCCTTGACGGTGTACTCGTGCGCGGTCGCCCCGTCACGGATCGCGTCCCAGGCGTCCTCGATGTTGATGAGGCCCGCGCCCTCCTCGTACGCCTGCACACCCTTGATGTGGTCGGCGGTGGAGGTGAGCGCCGTGCGCAGCACGGCCGGGGTCAGATCGAGGTTGCGCTGCTTCGCCGCGCTCAGCAGCAGCGCGCTCGCGCCGGCCAGCTGCGGGGAGGCCATCGAGGTGCCCTGGAGCATCGAGTAGCCGGGCGGCAGGGTGTAGCCGGCCTCGGCGACCGGACCGCCCGGCGCCCAGGTCTGCGTGGTGTTGATGGCCGCGCCGGGCGCGGACAGGGTCGGCGTGAAGCCGCCGTCCTCACGCGGACCGCGCGAGGAGAACGGCATCATCGCGTACGACTTCTCCACCTTGGAGCCGTAGTTGGCGGCCCAGGTCTGCTTGGAGATGGTCGCGCCGACCGAGATCACCTTGTCGGCCAGGCCGGGGTCGCCGATGGTGTTCGCGCCGGGGCCGGAGTTGCCCGCGGAGATCACCAGCTGCACGCCGTAGGTGTCGATGAGGCGGGTGTAGAGCTCGGCGCGCGCGTTGTTGCCGTCGTTGAGCGCCGGGAGGCCGCCGATGGACATGTTGACGATGTCGACGCCACGGTTGACGACGAGGTCGATCATGCCCTCGGTGAGCGCGACGTTGGTGCAGCCGCCGGTCCAGGTGCAGGCGCGCGAGGAGACCAGCTTGGCGCCGGGCGCCGCGCCGTTCATCTCGCCGCCGAACAGGCCGTTGGCGGCGGTGATGCCGGCCACGTGGGTGCCGTGCGCGCCCTCGATGACCCCGATGCTGACGTAGTCGGCCTTGGCGCCGGCCGCGTTGTAGACGACGTCCTTGCGGATCTCGACGACGAACGGGATCCGCTCGGCGATGGCGGTCGCCGGGTCGTCGGTCCCGAAGTAGCCGATCTGGTAGCCGTCCTTGTACGGCTTCATCGCGGTGTCGTCGGTGAAGTCGAGGTTGTCGTTCAGGTCGACGCGCGCGGTGCCGGAGGCCGGGTCGTAGAGCACACCCCAGACGTCCGTGGTGTCGCCGTCGCGGTTGAGGTCGCCGGCCATCTCGCCGCCGGTGGTGGCGGACTCGGCGAAGTAGTTGAACTTGTAGCTGCCGGCCGGGGCCTTGAAGGCCTCCGTGCCGAGGTCCTGCGTGGTGATGGAGAAGGCGGGCCCGGAGACCGAGGTGGTCATCCGGCGCCAGGTGCCGTCGCCCTCGGAGACCGGGTCCGTCGCCGTCACCCAGTCGACGATCTTGCGCTCGCCGGTGGTGGTCTTCTGGAGCGCCGGGTGGCCGAGGTCGACGCCCGAGTCCAGGATGCCGATGGTGATGCCGCGGCCGTCCGCCTTGGGGTGGTCGTCGACGAAGTCGACGGCACCGGTCTCGAAGGACGGGTTGTACGGGTTCTCGGCCGGGGTCTTCTTCCCGGGCGCCGGGTAGGTGCCGGTGGCCGAAGCCCCCTTGGTGGAGGACGCGTCGGGACGCGGGTCCTCCAGGGGTATCTCCTCGCGCAGGTCGATGCCGTGCACGGAGGACAGCTTGGTGGCGGCGGCGATCGCCGCGTCCGCCCGGCCGGTCGGGACGGTCGCGCGGACGTAGCCGAGCTTGTCGTACGTCTGGCCCACGAGGCCGCCGTCGACCGCGTCGAGCTGTCCGGCGACCTGCTCGGTCTGGCCGGGTGCGGTGGCGACCATCAGCGTGATGGTCTTGTCGCCTTCGGCCTTGGCGTCGGCGAGCAGTTCCGCGTCGTCCGAACCCAGCTTGTCGTGGGCGGACTTGACGCTCGGGTCCGCCGCGGCGGGCGGGGCGTCGGCGGCGAGGGCCACGGGTACGGGCCCGGCCGCGGCGAGTGCGGCCACCAGGCCGGCGGCCACGGCGATCCGGGCCGCGCGTCTCGCGCCCGGTCTCGGTTCGCTCTCGGGGGTGAGGGTCATCGGCATCCCTATAGGTAAGGAACGAGCGTGGAGCGACCTGGGCCGATCGGTCCTGGCCGCGACTGTCCGGAACGCGATCCCGGACGACCGCTCAGCCTTACGCAAGCGACAGATGTTTGGGAAGAGTTGGCAGCATGGAGATGGATTCGTGGGGAAAACCCGCGACGACTTATCCGGAGACAACCCCCGAGCCGTGACAAGTCGCCCGTTCCCGGCATGGTGCGGCCCCGCGTGAGGGCCCTCCTACCCCGCCAGATGAACCCTGAGTGACGGTCTGCGAGCCGCTGAGGGAGCGGCACAGGGCGCGCCGGTCGGCCCAAGATCGACGTACGGAGATCGGCGTTGTGCGTTGTCGTCTCGTTTACGCGCAGGCCACCCCTGGTGCCAAGCATCCAGTACGAGCGGGAGGTTCGCGACTGCGACCACCCGCGACCACTGCCGACGCGTCCGTACTCGGGGAGATCGCGCCATGTCGCGCATACGCTCTGTCGCCAGCTCCGCCGCCGCAAACGTGGCGGTCAACCGCCGCGCCGTCCTCGCCACCGCCGGAGCCGTCACGCTCTCCGCGGGCGTCGGCTACGCCCTGCGGCCCACCGACAGCCAGGCCGCCGCCGTACCGGTGGCCGCCGAGGAGGCGCCCATCGCCGTCTCCCGCCGGGCACCCGCAGCACCCCTCGCCCCCTACAGCCGCGGCACCACCCTCAACACCGTCGCCACGCCCCGCGCGGGCACCGGATACCGCCGGCTCGGCGACGGCATCGGCTGGAAGCGGGTCGTACGCGGCGACCTCGCCGCCGCCAGGTCCGGGCGCGCCGACCGCCGTACCGCCCTCGCCGCCTTCGTCCAGCTCACCGACCTGCACATCATCGACGCCCAGCACCCGCTGCGCCTGGAGTTCCTGCGCTCCGCCGACGTGCACGCCTGGCGGCCCCAGGAGGCGCTGACCGTACAGGGCGCGATCTCGCTCGTGGAGCGGGTCAACGCGCTGCGCGGCGCCCCCGTCACCGGCTCCCCGCTGCACTTCGCCATCACCACCGGCGACAACACGGACAACAACGCGAGGACCGAGCTGGAGTGGTACCTGACCGTCATGAGCGGCGGCCGTATCACCCCCAACTCCGGTGACCCGCGCCGCTACGAGGGCGTCCAGAACAGCGGCCTCAAGCAGTACTGGCAGCCCGACGCCACCGTCCGCGACGCCGACAAGCAGCGCGGCTTCCCGCGGCTCGACGGCTTCCTCGCCGCCGCCGTACGCGAGGTGCAGAGCCCCGGCCTCAACCTGCCCTGGTACTCCACCGTCGGCAACCACGACTCCCTGCCGCTCGGCTGCTACGGGCACGGTGACTCCTACCTCGCCGAGTTCGCCACCGGCGGCAGGAAGCTGATGAGCCTGGCCGCCGGCGAGGCCAAGAAGCTCCAGGACGCCATCAAGAAGGCCAAGGACCCGATCGGCACGCAGTTCCGCGACCTGCTCAGGGCGCACAGCCGCGACCTGCGCTCGATCACGCCGGACGAGCGCCGCGCCCCCTTCACCGCCACCGAGTACCTCAACGCCCACCTCGACCCGGCCTACACCGGCATGGGCCCGGTCGGCCACGGCTACTCCACGGCGAACGTCGACGCGCGCACGCAGTACTACTCGTTCCGCATCGCGGACGACGTCATCGGCATCAGCCTCGACACCACCGACGCGGGCGGCCACTACGAGGGTTCCATCGGCACCGCCCAGCTGAAGTGGCTGGAGCGCACGCTGCGCGAGCACAGCGACTCGTACGCGGTGATCTTCAGCCATCACACCAGCGAGTCCATGGACAACACCCGCCCGGACCCGGCCCGCCCGGGCGAGCGCCGCCACAACGGCGGCGAGGTCGTCGCCCTGCTCAACCAGCACCGCAACGTCCTGGCCTGGGTCAACGGCCACATCCACCGCAACGTCATCACCGCGCACCCGGGCCGCGACGGCTACTCGTTCTGGGAGATCTCCACCGCCTCCCACGTCGACTACCCGCAGCTCGCCCGGGTCGTCGAGCTGGCCGACAACAAGGACGGCACCCTCTCGCTGTTCACCACGCTCGTGGAGTCCGCGGCCCCGCACTCCACCGACTTCGCCGACCTCTCCCAGACCGGACTCGCCGCCCTCTACCGGGAGTTGTCCTACAACGCCCCCGGCTCCCGCACCGACCTCGGCGGATCCGCCCGCGACCGCAACACGGAACTCGTACTCAAGAAGGGCTGAAAGTCACTCAACCGGGTGACAGGCGAGCAACCCTCGCGAATCGGTGCAGGTCTTCGCCCTCGAACTGACCACGACCCGCTCCGACGGGGGGCGGGCGAGACAGGGGGAAAGACATGACCGTACGTGTTCGGGCGACCGTGCTGGCGGCGACGGCGGCAGCGCTGTCGCTGTCCCTCGCGGCTCCCGCCTTCGCGGCGCCGACCGACCGGGACCACGACGCCACGCGCGACGCGATCCGGGCCGCCGTGCAGATCGGGGTACCCGGCGTGACGGCCACCGCGCGTGACTCCCGCGGCACCTGGCGGGCGACCGAGGGCGTGGGCAACCTCCGGACGGGCGCCCCGCGTTCGGCCGACGACCACTACCGCATCGCGAGCATCACCAAGACCTTCGTGGCGACCGTGGTGCTCCAGCTGGAGGCCGAGGGCAGACTGTCCCTCGACGACACCGTCGACAAGTGGCTGCCCGGCGTTGTCCGGGGCAACGGCAACGACGGCAGGAAGATCACCCTGCGCCAGCTGCTCAACCACACCAGCGGCATCTACGACTACACGTCCGACGAGGAGTTCGAGCGCCAGATCTTCCTCGCGGAGGGCTTCTTCCAGTACCGCTACGACCACCGGGACCCGGCCGACCTCGTGGGCATCGCCATGACCCACAAGCCGGACTTCAAGCCCGGCACGTCCTGGAGCTACTCCAACACCAACTACGTCCTGGCCGGCATGCTCATCGAGCGGGTCACCGGCAACCCCTACGGCGAGGAGATCGAGGACCGGATCATCGAACCGCTGGACCTGGACGAGACGTCCGTGCCCGGCGACCGTGTGAGCGTCCCGAAGCCCAGCAGCCGGGCCTACTCCAAGCTCTCCCGGCTGCCCACCGGCCCCACCTACGACGTCACGCGGCTCAACCCGACCGCCGCGTCCGCGGCCGGCGAGATGATCTCCGACTCGGACGACCTCAACCGCTTCACCAGCGCCCTGCTGCGCGGCAAGCTGCTGCCGCCCCAGCAGCTCAAGGAGATGAAGACCACGATCTCCTCGCCGGACTTCCCCGGCATGCGCTACGGGCTGGGCCTGATCGAGTACAACCTGTCCTGCGGCGTCACCGTCTGGGGCCACAGCGGCGGCATCCACGGCTCCACGAGCGAGGCCGTCTCCACCGCGGACGGCAAGCACAGCCTCGCGCTGAACTTCAACGGCGACTGGTCCGGCGACAGCGTGGCCGTCATCACCGCGGAGTTCTGCAACAAGTAGCCGCACCGGGACGAAGACACGAGGAGGGGCCGCCGGGCGCCCGGCGGCCCCTCCTCTCCCCTCCTGATGCAGCCGTTCCGGTCCGTCACTACCGGGGCAGCACCACGACATAGGCGGCCGGCTCGCGGTCGCCGGAGGCCATCAGGGCCGTACGGACCACCGCGGCCTGCTGCTCCATCGCGTCCCGCAGCTTGCGGGGCGTGATGTGCACGACCGAGATGCCCAGCCGCTCCAGGTGCTCGCGCTTGAGGGCGTACTCCTCCCACAGCGCGTCCTCGTCCTGCGGGTCGCCCTGCCGCGGCGCGCGGGTGTCCAGCTCCACCGCGACGGCCTGCTCCGGCCAGTACGCGTCCAGACCGCCCAGGTGCGGGCCGCCGGGCAGCCGCAGATCGACGTTCCACAGCGGCTCGGGCAGACCGTGCTCGCGGACCATCCGGTACAGCCGGTCCTCGGCGATCGCGCGCCCCTCCGCGAGCAGCGAGTCCACCGCGTCCACCACGTGCGGGCGGCCCAGCAGCTTGGCCCGGTTCAACTCCCGCACCACGGCCCCCGGTTCACAGTGCCCGCCGCGCACCGCCTCGGTCAGCAGCCGGCGTACGGCGACCGCGTCCGTCAGCTGCGCCACCGCGTCGGCGAGGGCGCGCGGCACCGGCGCCACCGGCAGGCCCGTCCGCTGCACCGGCGTGGGCAGCTCCGCGGTCCGTACGATCCGCGCGCAGCCGGTCGTCCGCAGCCGCCGCAGCCTGGGCACCAGCACGTCGACGTGGTCCAGCGACAGCAGCGGGGGTGCCGAGGTGAACCCGTGCAGATTCAGCGCCGCGAGTCCGGTGACCATTGCCTCGGGGTACGCCGGGACCGGCCGCCGTCCGCCGCCCCCGGGCCCGGTCGCGGGCTGGACCGGCACGCCCGGCGCGGGCTCGCGCGTGGCGTACATCAGCACCGCGTGCAGTCGCTCCTCGCTGGTCGGCGGGCCGGGGTGCAGCAGGAACACACCGGGCAGGATCTGCTGCCAGGGGCCGCCCGGGCGGCACTGCTCGTTGGCCTCGGCGGGGCCGACCCCGTGGGCGCGCAGCTGTGCCGCCGTCAGTACGCGGTGGCGTTCCGCGGAGAGCTGGGCCAGGGGGCGGGGGGTGAGCGGGGAGAGCGGGGTGTCGTGGTTCATGACCCGCAATTTCCCGCCCCCGGCCCCTCTCTGAACCCCTGTTACAACCCCGTCGACAAACCAGGACAACCCTGCCCTAAAGGACAGATGTTCGGATGCCGAAACTCCCTGGTGGCCTCAACACCGCCCAGCGGTTACGGCCCACACCCCACGCATTCCGTAACGACCCCGGAGAACTGCACGCCCAGCCCCCCACCGTCCCGCACCCGACACTGATGCCCGGCATGGGGTGCGGGTGGGGGACGTTGCGCAGCCCGGCGCATACGGGGTGCCGCCGCGCCCACCCGTGCCGCCCCAGCGGCACGACTGCCCGCGGCTACGCGGGGGGAGGGCTTTTGCTTCTAGGGGCGCGGAGAACTGCGCGACGAGCCACGACGGACCCGCACCCGAACGACGGCCGCTGATCCCCAGGGGCGCGGGGAACTGCGCGAACGGGGCCCACCGGGTCGCCGGGGACGGGAGCTCAGCCCACCGCCGCGGCGGCGTCGCACGCCTGTCCCCGCAACCCCCGCGCCAGATCGTCACGCGCCTCCAGGACCAGCCGTCGCAGCGCAGGCGCCGCGGACTCGTGGGCCGACAGCCACGCGTCCGCCGCCGCCAGCGTCTCCGGCGAGTCGGCCAGTTCCGGGAACAGCCCCCGCACCACATCCATCCCGATCTGGATCGACCGCTCGCCCCACACCCGCTCGATCACCTCGAAATAGCGGGTCGCGTACGGCGCGAGCAACCCCCGCTGGGACCCCTGCACGAACCCCGAGATCGTCGCCTCCACCAACGCGTTGGACAACACCTCGGACTCCACGACCTGCGCCCACGCCTGCGCCTTCACCGCGGCGGACGGCCGCGCAGCGAGACACCGCACCTGATGCCGCTTCCCGGACGCCGTGTCGTCCCGCGCCAGCTCCGCGGCCAGCACCTTCTCGTCGACCACCCCGTGCGCCGTCAGCGGCTCCAGGAACGCCCACCGCAGCTCCTGGTCCACCGCCAGCCCGTCGATCTTCTCGGTGCCCTCCAGCAGACCCCGCAGCAGCCCCAGTTCGTCGTCGCCGGACGCCACCGCGGCCAGGCACCGCGCCCACGCCAGCTGGTGCTCACTGCCCGGCTCGGCCAGCCGCAGCTCCCGCAGCGCACCCCGCGCGAACAGCCGCTCCCCGTCCGCCCGCCACGCCGGCGACGCGTAGTGCGTCAGCGCCGACCGCACCCAGGCGTGCAGCATCAGCAGCACCCCGATGTCGCTCTCGCGCCCCGCGAACCGCAGCACCAGGTCCACGAACTCCCGCGCCGGCAGCAGCGCGTCCCGCGTCATGTTCCACAGCGCCGACCAGCACAGCGCCCGCGCCAGCGGATCCCGCATCCCGCCCAGCGCGTCCCGCAGCGTCGCCAGCGACGTCTCGTCGAACCGGATCTTGCAGTACGTCAGATCGTCGTCGTTGACCAGCACCAGCGCGGGCGCCTGCGCACCGGCCAGCTCCGTCACGACCGTACGCGGCCCGTCGACGTCCACCTCCGCCCGCGCATACCGCTCAAGGGCGCCCTCGGACGTCAGCCGGTACAGACCCACCGCCACCCGGTGCGGCCGCAGCTCCGGATGCGACTCCGGAGCCTCCTGCACCACCGCCAGCTCGTCGACCAGCCCCTCGGGCGTCAGCAGCACGGCCGGGGTCAGCGAGTTCACCCCCGCCGTCTGGAGCCACGACCGCGCCCAGCCGGCCATGTCCCGCCCACTGGTCTCCTCAAGGACCGACAGCAGGTCGCCGAGGCGCGTGTTCCCGTAGGCGTTCCGCTTGAAGTAGCGCCGCGCGCCCTCCAGGAACGCGTCCTGACCGACGTACGCCACCAGCTGCTTGAGCACCGACGCGCCCTTGGCGTACGTGATGCCGTCGAAGTTGAGCTTGGCGTCCTGGAGGTCACGGATGTCGGCCGTGATCGGGTGGGTGGAGGGCAGCTGGTCGGCCCGGTAGGCCCACGCCTTGCGGCGGTTGGCGAAGGTGATCCAGCCGTCGGTGAACCGGGTCGCGCCGACCAGCGAGAACGCGCCCATGAAGTCCGCGAAGGACTCCTTCAGCCACAGGTCGTCCCACCACTCCATGGTGACCAGGTCGCCGAACCACATGTGCGCCATCTCGTGCAGGATGACGTTGGCCCGGCCCTCGTAGGAGGCCCGGGTCACCTTGCCGCGGAAGATGTACTCCTCGCGGAACGTGACCAGACCAGGGTTCTCCATCGCGCCCAGGTTGTACTCGGGCACGAACGCCTGGTCGTACTTGCCGAACGGGTACGGGTAGTCGAAGTGGTCGTGGAAGAAGTCCAGCCCCTGCTTCGTCACCAGGAACACGTCGTCCGCGTCGAAGTGCGGCGCGAGCCCCTTGCGGCACAGCGCGCCCAGCGGGATCTCCAGCGTCGTACCGTCGTCGAAGGTCCGGGTGTAGCTGTCCGTGACGTAGTGGTACGGGCCCGCGACGACACACGTGATGTACGTCGAGATCGGCTTCGTCTCCGCGAACCGCCACACCCCGTCCGCGAGCGTTCCGGCGCCGTTGCTCCACACCGTCCAGCCCTCGGGCGCCCGCACCTCGAAGCGGTAGGGCGCCTTGAGGTCCGGCTGCTCGAAGTTGGCGAAGACCCGGCGCGAGTCGGCCGGCTCGTACTGCGTGTACAGATACACCTCGCCGTCCTCGGGGTCGACGAAGCGGTGCAGGCCCTCACCGGTGCGCGAGTAGGCGCACTGGGCGTCCACGACCAGCTCGTTGTCCGCGGCAAGGTCCTCCAGGGCGATCCGGGAGCCGTCGAAGACCTCGCTGGGGTCGAGATCGCGGCCGTTGAGGGAGACCGCCGTGACGCTCGGCGCGATCAGGTCCGCGAAGCTCGCCGCGCCCGGCTCGGCGCACCGGAAGCGGATCGTGGTCACGGACCGGAAGGTGCGCGGACCGGTCTCGTCGCCGCCCACGGCGGAGCGCAGGTCGAGGGAGACCTCGTATCCGTCGACCGACAGCAGGGCGGCCCGCTCGCGGGCCTCGTCGCGGGACAGATTCTCACCGGGCACGGGCGGCACTCCCTGAGGTGGTGTTCAGTATGCGGACAGCCCGATCCTGCCATGCGCCCCCGACCCCTGGCACCGGGGAATGACCGGGCGGCCGGAGGCGTTGCCCGAGAGGTTCAGCCGAGAGACCTGCTTGCCTCATGAGGAGAGACATGTCGGACAAGACCCCCGTTGATTTCTGGTTCGACCCGCTGTGCCCCTGGGCCTGGATGACCTCGCGCTGGGTCCTGGAGGTGGAGAAGGTCCGTGACATCGAGGTCCGCTGGCACCTGATGAGCCTCGCGGTCCTCAACGAGGACAAGCTGGACGACCTCCCCGCGGAGTACCGCGAGCTGCTGGAGAAGAAGGCGTGGGGCCCGGTCCGGGTCGTCATCGCCGCGCAGGAGGAGCACGGCGCCGAGGTGCTCGGCGGCCTCTACACCGCGCTCGGCACCCGTATCCACAACCAGGGCGAGGGCCCGACCAAGGAGGCCGTCGCCGCCGCCGTGAAGGAGGTCGGTCTGCCCGACTCCCTCATGGACCACTGGGACGGCACCGCCTACGAGCCGCAGTTGCGCGCCTCCCACAAGGAGGGCATCGACAAGGTCGGCCAGGAGGTCGGCACGCCGGTCATCGCCGTCCCCGGCGCCGACGGCGAGCAGATCGCCTTCTTCGGCCCGGTCGTCACCCCCACCCCGCAGGGTGAGGACGCCGCCCGTCTGTGGGACGGCACCCTCGCGGTGGCCTCGGTCCCCGGCTTCTACGAGATCAAGCGCACCCGCACCAAGGGCCCCGACTTCAGCAACCTGTAGGACCTATCCGTCGGCGGCGGCCTGCTTCCCGAACCGCTCGGGGAGCAGACCCCCGCCGGCCGTGTGCAGATACGGCTGGTACCAGCGGCAGCCCTCGGCGGTGCACCGCCACAGGTCGTGTACGTAGTGCCGCTCGCCCTTCTCCTTCCGTACGGCCGCCTGCTCGGCGTCGTCGAGCTTGCGGAAGTCCTGCCGGTTCCGGCAGGTCGGGCACATTCGGCTGATCGTCATCGGCCCCTCCGCGCCCCGGCACGGACCCGCGCCCGCGCCAGCCGGTCCAGATGCTCCGCGAATCCCTCGGTGTAGTACGCGGCCCGCCCCGCGTCCGGCCGGACGATCTCCGTCGGCTCGGTCCACGTCCCGGCGTCCAGCGCGACCCCGTACCGCTCGGCCGCCGCCAGCACCGCGCCGCGCGCCCCCACCTCGCCCCCCACCACCCGCAGCGGCCGCCCCAGGACGTCCGCCAGCAGCCGCATCCAGGCGTGACTGCGGGTGCCCCCGCCGCACACGGCGAGTGTGCCGTCCAGTCCGGCCGCCTCCAGACAGTGCCGGGCGGCGTAGCCGATGCCCTCGCAGGTCGCCCGGACCAGATCACCCCGGGTCGACTCCAGGCTGACGCCGGTCAGTTCGGCCCGCATGCCCGGTTCGACGAACGGGGCGCGCTCGCCGGACGGCGCGAAGTACGGCAGCACCCGCACCCCGTGCGCCCCCGGCGGAGTATCCGCGAGGAGCCCGTCCACCTCCTCGTGGGCGACGCCCGTCGTCGACAGCACCCAGTCCAGGGCCGCCGTCCCCACCATCGCGGGCATCGCGCGCAGCCAGTACCCCGGCCGGTCCGTCGAGATGTACATACCGGCCGGCTCGCCGGTCAGATCCAGCTCGGCCGTCGCGACCAGCGCAGCCAGACAGGTGCCGACGATCAGCAGACCGTCGCCGGGAGTCGTGACCCCGGCCCCCAGCGCGCTCGCGGGCAGGTCGTACGGCCCGTTCGCGAGCCGCGTCCCGGCCGGCAGCCCCGCGCCCCGCGCCTCGGCCGTGGCCGGCGGATCGCTGACCGGCGCGAGCAGTCCCCGGCGGTGGGTCAGCCCGAGCAGCTCCACGGTCTCCTCGTCGTACGCCCGGGTCCGTGGGTCCAGGAACGGCATCGACGCGTCCGACACGTCCGTCGCCGGCCCGGCCGCCCCCGCCAGCCGCTGGAAGACCATGTCCTTGCAGTACACGGCGGCCCGCGCGGCGTCGAGGCTCTTCGGCTCGTGCGCGTCCAGCCACGCGAGAAGCGGGCCGGGACAGCCGGGGAACATGGCGTTGCCGGTCCGCCGGAACACCGTCTCGAAGGTCCCGTCCGCCATCCAGCGGTCCAGCAGTTCGTGCGCACGGCCGTCCATCCAGGAGGCGGCGGGCCGCACCGGCCGGCCCTCCCCGTCGACGAGCCACACCCCGTCGCCCTGCCCGGTGAGCCCGGCCAGCTCGACCGGCTCCCCGGGGAGCCGGGCCGTCAGCGCGTCGAGCACGGCGACGACCGTCCCGTACACCTCCTCCATGTCCTGCTCGACGAACCCGCCGCTCAGCGAGAGCCGTACCGGCCGTGCCTCCACGGCCAGTTCGGTGCCGGAGTGGTCGAACGCGGCCGCCTTGACCGTGGACGTGCCCACGTCGATGCCGATGTACATGTCGTCACCGCCTTCTGCTCGTTGTGGCCCCCACCGGCCCCCACCGGCCCCCACCGGTCACCGGCCCTCACCGGCTTTCGCTCGCCGGGTTCAGCGACCTTGAGCGATCTCACTCGACCGCATGCGCCGGCGCCTCCCCGCGCGCCCACCGGCCGACCTCGCCGGCCGCGATCACCGCCGCCTTCTCCGCGGTGGCCCGGCTCGCGCCGCCCAGGTGCGGCGTGAGGACGACACGTTCGGCGAGGGCGGGGGAGAGGAGCCGGGAGTCCGCGGGCAGCGGCTCGTGGGTGTACGTGTCCAGGGCCGCCGCGCGCAGCCGCCCGCTCTCCAGCGCGTCGCACAGCGCCTCCTCGTCCAGGAGGGGCCCGCGGGCCACGTTCACGACCACCGCGTCCTCGGGCAGCAGGGCCAGTTCCCGCCGGCCGACGAGACCGCGGGTCTCCGGGGTGAGCCGGGCGTGCAGGGTGATGACGCGGGACGCGGCGAGGAGCGCGTCCAGCGTCGGCACCCGCAGACCGTGGATCTCGCCCTGCACATAGGGGTCGTGGACCATGACCCGGGCGCCGAAGGCGCTCAGCACGCGGGCCACCCTGCTGCCCACCGCCCCGTAGCCGACGAGCCCGACGGGCAGGTCCTCCAGTTCGAGGCCGCTGTGTGCGTACGTGTAGTACGCCGACCCCTGCCAACTCCCCTGCCGGGCAAGGAGGTCGTGGGCGTGCGGGATGCGGCGCAGGGCCGCCAGCAGCAGGCCGACGGTGAACTCGGCCGTGGCGGCCGCGTTGCGCCCCGGCGCGTAACAGACCCGTACGTCACGGGACTTGGCCGCGTCCGTGTTCACATTGACCGGGCCGCCCCGGCAGACGACGACCAGACGCAGCGCCGGGCAGGCGGCCAGGACCCGTTCGGTGACCGGGGCCATCTGCGTGACGAGCACCTCGCGGTCGTCCGAGAGCGCCTCGATCAGCGTGTCCTCGGCGTCACTGGCCTCCGTCACCTCGGCCACCGGACCGAACGGCTCCAGCGGCCAGCCCAGCGTCAACTCCCGTACATCGTGCGGGTGTTCCGGCAGCTCGTGGGCGAGTGCCGAGGTGATCAGTCCCGGCAGGACGAAGTGGTCTCCCGCGGCCAGTACCCGCAGTGGCTCGCTCATCGCAGTGCCTTCCCTGTTCCGGCGTCGAACACATGGGTCAGTCGGGTGTCGGGGCGCACCCGGACCCGCTCGTTGTGGGTGAGGCGGGTCTCCGGGTCGGTGAGGACGACCAGGGGGCGTTCGACGCCGTCGAGGGCGAGGGTGGCGATGCCCGACTCCAGAAGGGGCTCGTGGGCCCTGACCCGCGCGGGCAGGGTGCCGGCGGTGCCGGTGCTGTCGGAGGCGCCGGTGGTCAGGCGCAGGTCCTCCGGGCGGATGCCCACCAGGACCTCGTGGCCCTCCGCGACCGGCACCGGCAGCGCGACGTGCACGGCCGCCGAGAGCCGGGCCCGCCCCTCGCCGTCCACGATCCCCGGGAGCAGATTGATCGCGGGTTCGCCCACGAAGTCCGCCACGAAGACATTGGCGGGGGAGTCGTAGATCTCGTAGGGGGTGCCGAGCTGCTGGACGACGCCGTCCTTCATCACCGCGATGCGGTCGGCGAGGGAGAGCGCCTCCTCCTGGTCGTGGGTGACCAGGATCGTCGTATGGCCCAGGTCCCGCTGGATGCGCTTGAGTTCGCGGCGGGTGGTGTCGCGCTGGGCGGCGTCCAGGTGGGAGAGCGGTTCGTCGAGAAGCAGGACGTCCGGCTCGCGGATCAGGGCGCGGGCCAGCGAGACCCGCTGTTTCTGGCCGCTGGACAGGCTCGCCGGGTGGGCGTCGAGGATGCCGGTGAGGTCCACGCGTTCGGCGATCTCGGCGACCCTGCGGGCCACGTCACCGCGGGCCGCCCGCCGGCGCGCGCGCAGGCCGAAGGCCAGGTTCTCGGCGACCGTCAGCGGCGGGTAGAGGGCGTAGTTCTCGAAGGCGACACCGATGTTCCGCCGCTGTGCCGGGCGGTCCACGACCGAGGTGCCGTCGATCAGGATGTCCCCGCCGGTCACCGTCTCCAGGCCGGCGATCATCCGCAGGGTGGTGGACTTGCCGCAGCCGGAGGGGCCGAGCAGACCCAGGAGTTCGCCGGAGCGCAGGGTCAGGCCGATACCGCGGACGGCGTCCACCGGTGGCCGGCCGCGCACCCGGTAGGTCTTGCGCAGCTCACACAGCTCCAGCCGGGTCATGACCGCCGCCCTTCGTCGCGCAGACCTCGTAACGGACCTTGTGCTCGTCCAGCTCCCGCAGCGCCTGGTCCGGGGCCCCGTCGTCGACCAGCACGAGGTCGAAGCGGGACAGCGGCACCACCCGGTGCAGGGCGGTCCTGTCCAGCTTGGTGTGGTCGATGAGCAGGACGTTGCGCGCGGCCGCGTCGAGCATCGCCCGCTTCACGGACACGATGTGCTGTTCCTGGTGGTAGGCGTAACCCCCGTGCACGGCCGACGTGGAGGCGAAGCAGACGTCGACGCGCAGCGACTGCACGGCCTCGACGCAGGACACCCCGAGGAACGAGGAGTGCAGGGGGTCGTAGTCGCCGCCGAGGGCCATGAGGTGGATGCCGCGCTGGTCGGCGAGGAGGGTGATCGCCTCCAGGAAGTTGGTGACGACGGTGAGCGGGGTGAGGTCGCCGTGCCGGAGGATGCGGGCTATCTCCAGGGTGGAGGTGGAGTCGTCGAGCATGATCGCCATGCCGGGCTCTATCGACTGCACCGCCCGCGCGGCGACGGCGGCCTTCTCGGCGCGCATGGTCTTCAGCCGGTACTGCACGTTGGACTCGAAGACCCCGGACGGCTGTGCGGTCACGCCGCCCCTGAACTTCCGTACGATGCCCTGCCGTTCCAGTTCGTCCAGGTCGCGGTGGATGGTCATCAGGCTGACGCCGAAGCGTTCGGCCAGGTCGGCGGCGGTGGCGGTGCCGTCGGCCAGGACCTGCTCGGCCATGGCGGCCTGGCGGGCCGCGGGGCCCTGCTGTGCGTTGGTCATCGCCCGATCCTTCGTCCTGGACGCTCCGGCCGGTCGGCCTCGAACAGGAGCAGGTTCTCAGGCCGGACCCGCACCCGGACCGGATCGTCGGCGCGCAGTCCCGCCGTGTCGGCGCGCGGCGCCACGAGCGACACGTACTGCCCGCCCACCCGCACGGTCACCTCGACGGACCGCCCGAGCACCTCGGTGACGTACACCGTCCCGGTGAGCTCGTGGCCGGGGCCGTGCAGGGTGAGGTCCCGGGGGCGTACGCCGGCCAGGACCTCGGCGCCGGTCGGGGCGGGCGTGTCCAGCGGTATCTCCACCCCGCCGTCCGCCGTACGGAAGCTGCCGGTGCCGGTGACCGTCCCCGGCAGCAGGTTGATCCGGGGCCGGCCGAAGGCCCGCGCGACCTCCGTGTCGCAGGGCCGGTACCAGATCTCCTCCCGGGTGCCGGTCTGCACGATCCGCCCGTCGCGGACCACGCCGATCCGGTCGCCGAGGGCGAGCGCCTCCACGGCGTCGTGGGTGACGTAGAGGGTCGTGGTGTTGCGGACCGCGCCGATCGCCTTCAGCTCGGCCCGCATCTGCTGGCGGAGTTTGGTGTCGAGGTGGGAGAGCGGCTCGTCGAGCAGGAAGGCGCGGGCCGGGCGGACGAGGACCCGGCCGAGGGCGACACGCTGGCGCTGGCCGTTGGAGAGGTGACCGACCCGGCGGTCGAGCAGGCCGCTGATGCCGAGGAGTTCGGCGATCGCGCCGATCCGGTCCCGGGCCTCGGCGGCGGGCAGCCGGTACCGGGGTGAGCGCAGCGGGGAGGCGAGGTTGTCGTAGGCCGAGCGGTGCGGGTAGAGGGCGTAGCTCTCGAAGCACATGGCGACGCCCCGGTCGTAGGGCTCGACACCCGCCATGTCCCTGCCGTCGAGCACCACTGTCCCGGCGTCGGGTTGCTCAAGCCCCGCGACCGTCTTCAGGGTCGTCGTCTTGCCCGCCCCCGACGGGCCGAGCAGACAGAAGAACTCCCCCTCCCGCACGTCGAGTTCGAGCCCGTCCAGCGCGACCTTCTTCCCGAAGGTCTTCCGGATCCCCGTCAGCCTGATCACGACTTCACCGCCCCGAAGGAGAGCCCACGGACCAGATACCGCTGGATCAGCAGGGCGAGCAGCAGGGGTGGTACGACGGAGACGAGCGCCGCCGCGGCCGTCAGGTTGTACTTGGGTCGGTCGCCGCCGAGGAACGACAGCGCGCCCACCGTCACGGTCTGGGCCTCGTTGGAGGTGAGGATCAGCGGGAAGACGAAGTTGTTCCAGGCGAAAATGAACGCGAGCAGCGACACCGCCGCGATACCCGGCTTGACCAGCGGAATCGCCACCCTGAAGAAGGCCTGCTTGCGGGTGTAGCCGTCCAGCAGCGCCGCCTGCTCCAGCTCCGGCGTCAGGTCGGCGAAGTACGACCGCATGATCCACACGATCAGCGGCAGCGTGACGAGTTGCAGCACCCACACCATGCCGACGTACGTGTCGAACAGCCCCAGCTTCTGGTACAGCACGAACAGCGGGATGATCACGGTCAGTTCGGGCGCGAACCGGAACGACAGCAGGGTGAACATCAGGTTCTCGGAGCCGCGGAACCGCCAGCGCGCCGACGCGTAGGCCGCCGGCAGCCCCACTACGAGCGAGAGGGCGACCGCCCCCAGGGACACCACCAGGCTGTTGACGAAGAAGCGGACGAAGGGGATGCCGCCGCTGTCGCCGAGCACGGTCCGGTAGCCGTCGAGGGTGGGGGAGAAGGAGAAGTACGTGCTGAAGAGCTGGTTCGTGGGTTTCAGGGAGAGGATCACCATCCAGGCGATCGGGAACAGCGCGAACAGGAAGTAGAGGGCGAGCGCCCCGTCCGCCAGCCACCCCAACAGCCTTGTCTTCCAATTCACTTGGCCTCGGCCGCCTTCCGCTGGATCCGGCCCAGACGGCGTACGAGGACCATCGCGGCGAGGTACACCACGGCCCACAGCACGATCGTGTAGCTGATGCCGAACGAGTAGCGCTGGAAGCGGATCGCCTCCAGGTAGGCCCGGATCTGGAGAACCACGGTCGAGTCGCCGGGCCCGCCCTCGGTGAGGGCGTAGATGATGTCGAAGACCTTCAGCGAGTCCATGAACCGGAAGATCACCGCGACCAGGACGTACGGCCACAGCATCGGCAGGGTCAGCCGCCGGAACGTGTACCACCAGCCCGCCCCGTCGACCGCCGCCGCCTCGAAGGGCGAGGTGGGCAGCGAGCGCAGCCCCGCGAGGGCAAGGATCGCCACGAACGGCGTGTACACCCACACGTCGACGGCGATGGACGACAGCAGGGCGCCCGTGGGGGTGTCCGTCCACTGCACCTCACCCAGACCGACCGGCCCGAGCAGATGGTTCACCACCCCCACCGACGGCTGGAGCATCAGCTTCCACATGATCGCCGCGATCACCGGAGCGATCATCAGCGGCAGGATCAGGATCTTCTCCAGGACCCGGCCCAGCAGCGACGAGCGGTACAGGAGCAGGGCGACGGCGACACCGAGCACGGTCTCCACCCCCGCCGCGCCGACGGCGTAGAGCACGGTCACCCAGGCCGAGTTCCAGAACGCCTCCTCGGTGAAGACGGTCGCGTAGTTCTCGAACCCCACCATGTCCGGCCGCGGTTTGGCCGCCGAGAAGTCGAAGACCGTGTAGTAGAGGCCGAGCCCGAACGGGTAGAGGATCCCGCAGGTCAGGGCCAGTGCCGGCAGGACCAGCAGATACGGGCGCAGGGCGAGCCGCATCCCTAGTCGACCTTGTCGGCCAGGTCGTCCGCGAGGCCGCCGAGGACGGACCTGGCGTCCTGGCCGCCGTAGATCTCCTGGAGGGCCGCCGCCCAACTGGTCGTCGCGTCGAAGAACTGCGCCTGCGGGGTGAACTGGATGCGGGTCCGGTCGACGACCGTCTCG
This sequence comes from Streptomyces sp. NPDC088387, assembly GCF_044753385.1. NCBI lineage: Bacteria > Bacillati > Actinomycetota > Actinomycetes > Kitasatosporales > Streptomycetaceae > Streptomyces > Streptomyces sp. NPDC088387. The sequence continues at coordinate 3,856 of NZ_JBIVNC010000021.1, read as the reverse complement.
AAGGTCTCCAGGAACCCCGGCAGCGCGCCCATCTTGTCCTTGTAGGCGGCGTCCTCGCTGACGGACCTGCGCACGGGGTCGATGTGGTTGTGGGTGATCGCGCCCCTGCGCAGATGCTCCTTGCCGGTCGCCCACTGGAGGAACAGCCAACTGGCGCTCTTGCGCCTGCTCCTGGCGTTCATGCCGAGCGACCAGATCCACATGTTGGTGGCGAGCGACCCGTCGGGCCCCTTCGGCCCCGGATGGAAGGCGATCCTCCCCGAGGCGGGACTCGCGCCCTTCACCGCCTGGAAGTAGGCGGCGGTGTCCGCGTCGAACAGCATCCCGGCCTTCTTCGCGCCCAGATCGCTGGAGCACTGGTACCAGGTGTACGACGTCCAGGACGGCGGCCCGCCCCGCTTGACCATGTCGGCCCAGTCACGGGTGAACGCCACCGCCTGCGGGGTGTTCATCGCCGGTGTGAGCTTCCCGCCGTCGACCGTGAAGTCCCGCAGCCCGTACCGGGCGTACATCGTCATGAAGCCGGGGTGGATCGTCGCCCAGCTCCGCGAGCCGCGTACGGCGATCCCGTACATCCCGTCGAAGCCCGCGCCCGGCGCCCGCCGCTTGACCACGGCGGCGAGCTCCGCCAACTCCTCGAAGGACTCGGCGGGCCGGAGGCCCAGCTTGTCGAACACCTCGGTGTTGTAGGCGACGACGTTCGTCTCCCAGCCCCACGGCAGCGCGTACTGCCCGCCCTGTCCGAGCGGCGCGCCCGCCTTCAGGGACCACTGGTCGGCCTGGAGCAGGTTCGGGAAGAAGTCGGCCTGGTCCCACTCGTCGCCGGTGGCCGACGAGTTGCTCATCCAGGGCCCGAGATCCTCCAGCCAGCCCGGCGGCCCGTACTGCCAGACCATGTACGCGCCCAGCATGAACACGTCGTACGAGGCGCGTCCGCCGGCCAGGTCGACGGTGAGCTTGTCGAAGTAGTTGTCCTCGGGGAAGACGTCGTACTCGACCTCGATACCGGTCAGCTCCGTGAAGGACTTCAGATCGGCGACGAGGGCATCCGAGTAGGGGTGCTTGTTGAGCAGCGCCTTGACGGTGGTGCCCCGCTCGCGCCTCCAGTCGAAGGAGCCGGTGACGTCGTCCGCGGCCGAGCCGTCCCCGTTCGCGGCCTCGTCACCGCCGAACCCGGTGCCGCAGGACGCCAGCAGCGGGGCGGCGCCGGCCGCGGCGGTGAGGGTGAGGAAGCGTCGGCGGTCGTGCACGTGCATGTCCATCCGTGACCTCCACGTCGGGGGTTCGGTCCGGTCCGATAACACGTTGAGTCGACTCGTTAACAGAGGGTGGAACGGCGGAAGATGGCCGTCAATCCCTCGCGCGGGCGGAAATCTCGGTGCACAGTGAGAAGTTCACGGCCAAAGGTGGGAGGTCCGATGGAGGCATGGCTCGGGATCGACCTCGGTACGCAGGGTGTACGCGCGCTGCTCGTGACCCGGGACGGCACGGTCCTCGGCAGCGGCACGGCCCCGCTGACCGGGCACCGCGACGGGGTACGGCACGAGCAGGATCCGGGGCAGTGGTGGGACGCGGTGTGTGCCGCCTCCCGGCAGGCCACCGCGGGGGCGGTACGTGTCGACGGGCTCGCCGTGTGCGGCACGTCCGGGACCGTCCTGCTGACCGACACCACCGGCCGGCCCACCGGACCGGCCCTCATGTACGACGACGGACGCGCCGCCGAGCAGGGCCTGCGCGCACGGGCGGCGGGCCTCGCCGTGCAGGACACCTGGGCGCTGCCCAAGGCCCGCTGGCTGGCCGAGACGTACGGGCCCGGACGGCTCACCCACCAGCCCGACGTGATCACCACCCGGCTCGTCGGCCGGCCCGTGCCCACCGACTCCAGCCACGCCCTGAAGACGGCCTACGACGTCGAGCGCGACGCCTGGCCCGACATCCTCGGCCTGCCCGACGGGTCCCTCCCCGACGTCGTACGGCCCGGCACCCGGCTCGGCGAGGTCTGCACGGCCGCCGCCGAGGCCACCGGCATCCCCGCCGGCACCCCGGTGATCGCCGGGATGACCGACGGCTGCGCTGCCCAGATCGCCTCCGGCGCGCTGCGCGACGGCTCCTGGAACTCGGTGCTCGGCACCACCCTCGTCCTCAAGGGCGCCTCCCCGACGCCGGTCCACGACGGTACCGGCGTGGTCTACAACCACCGGGCCCCGGACGGGGGCTGGCTGCCCGGCGGGGCGTCCAGCGTGGGCGCCGGGGTGCTCACGGCCGCGTTCTCGGGCGCCGACCCCGCCGCCATGGACGCACGGGCGGCGGCCTACGAACCCTCCGGCGCGGTCGCCTACCCCCTGGTGTCGCCCGGCGAACGGTTCCCCTTCCTGGCGCCGGACGCCACCGCCCTGGTCCTCGGCGAACCGGCCGGCGCCGCCGACCTGTGGGCCGCGCTGCTCCAGGGCGTCGCCTTCACCGAACGCCTCTGCCTGGACTACCTCCACCACCTCGGCGCCCCGCTCGACGGCCCGCTCACCTTCACCGGCGGCGGTGCCCGCAGCCCCTACTGGAACCAGCTCCGCGCCGACATCCTCGGCCGCCCCGCCCGCGTCCCGGAACAGCCCCAACCGGCCCTGGGCATGGCCGCGTTGGCGGCCTACGGCACCGCGGCCGACGACTCCCTCGCCACCACGGCCGAGCGGATGGTCCACATCCGTACCGTCCTCGAACCCTCCGGCACGACCCGTTACGCCGAGCCCTACACCCGGCTGGTCGACGAACTGGAGACCCGCGGCTGGCTCCCGGCACCGGTGGCGGCGCATGCGCGGGGACGGGTGGAGGAGGACTCACGTCGATGACGTCCATGGGGCGGCCGGGCGGGCGGCCGGCGTCGGACGGGATGCGGTCGTCGGGCGGGATGCGGTCGTCGGACGGGATGCGCGCCGCGCGCGAGGTGGCCGCCGGTTGGGATACTGGCGAACCATGAGCGCCACCCTCCTCCTCGCCCGGCACGGTCAGACGGTCTGGCACGCCGAGAACCGTTACGCCGGGATCAGTGACGTCCCGCTCACCGACGTGGGCCGTGCACAGGCGCGGGCCCTGGGACGGTGGGCGACGGCGCACCCCGTCGACGCGATCTGGACGTCCCCCCTGTCCCGGGCCGTCGAGACGGCGGCACCGGCCTGCGCCGCCCTCTCCCTCGCCCCGCACCGCGAACCGGCCCTGACCGAGTGCGACTTCGGCGTCCTGGAGGGCCGCACCCTCGCGGAGTTCGCGGCCGAGGACCCGGAGCGCGCGGAGGCGTTCCGCACCGACCCGGTCGCGCACCCCTTCCCCGCGGCCGAGGACCCCGCCGCGGCGGCGGCCCGCGGCACGGCGGCACTGCGCCGGATCGCCGCCGCGCATCCGGACGGGCGGGTCCTGGTCGTCGCCCACAACACCCTGCTCCGGCTGGTCCTGTGCGCGCTGCTGTCCATCCCGCTCGGCGAGTACCGGCGGGTCTTCCCGCGGCTGCGCAACACGGCGATCACCGAACTCCGGCTCGCCCCGAACGGCCCGGCGGCCCTGCTGTCACTGAACGTGCCGTGCGAGGACGCCTGAGCGGCGGCTTCCGTGCCGGGCACGGGAAAGCCCCCGCGAGTCACGTCCTCGCGGGGGCTTTCCTCCATCCGCCTGCCGGGTGAAGGTTGAGAAGACGATCACGAGGCAGGACGTCACAGGGACCTCGTGGGGTCAGGGGGCCAGCAGGAGGACGTCGGCGCGGGACTTGGCGGCCTCGTAACGCCGGGCCACGTCCTGCCAGTTGACGACGGCCCACATGGCGTCGATGAAGTCGACCTTCTGGTTCTTGTACTGGAGGTAGAAGGCGTGC
>NZ_JBIVNC010000020.1:0-153773 GCF_044753385.1 Streptomyces sp. NPDC088387 | reverse complement strand
TACGAGGGCTTCCGCCCGGCACGCCGAGAGCACGCACCGGACGCCGCTCGGCCCGCCCTCCGGGCGGACGACGGGACTTTCGAAACACGCCCTAGACGCCCGCCGCCGTCGTGTCCGGCCGCCGCGCCAGCACCGCCGCCGCCGCTCCCACCAACCCCGCGTCCGTGCCCATCTGAGCCGGTGTCACGGTCAGCCGCTGGACGAAGGAGAGCGTGGCGTAGTCGCTCAGGGCCTTGCGCAGCGGCACAAAGAGCACGTCGCCCGCCTTGCCGACACCGCCTCCTACGACAGCGATGTCGATCTCCACGAGGGTCGCGGTGGCCGCGATACCGGCGGCGAGTGCCTGCGCGGCCCGTTCGAAGGAGGCCACGGCGACCGGGTCGCCCGCACGCGCGGCGGCGGCCACGGCGGCCGCGGAGGTGTCGCCGTCGGGACCCGGCGTCCAGCCGCCCTCCAGGGCGCGCCGGGCGATGTTGGGGCCGCTCGCGATGCGCTCGACGCAGCCGCGCGAACCGCACGGGCACAGATCGCCGTCGAGGTCGACGCTGATGTGGCCGATGTGGCCGGCGTTCCCGGTCGGGCCCGGGTGGAGCCGACCACCGAGGACAAGACCGCCGCCGACGCCGGTGGAGACCACCATGCACAGCGCGTTGTCGTGGCCGCGTGCGGCTCCCTGCCAGTGCTCGGCGGCCGTGATCGCCACACCGTCACCGATCAGCTCCACGGGCAGCCCGCCGGCCGCGTCCCGTACCCGCGCCACCAGCGGGTAGTTCCGCCAGCCCGGTACGTTCACCGGGCTCACGGTGCCCGCGGAGGCGTCCACCGGGCCCGCGCTGCCGATGCCGAGGGCGTCCGCGCGGTCCCACAGCGGCGACAGGGTCAGCTCCCCGACCACCGCCTCGACGGCCCGCATCACGGTGTCGCCGTCCTCCTTCGCGGGCGTCGGACGCTGCGCGCGGGCCAGGATCGTGCCGTGGCCGTCCACCAGCGCTCCGGCGATCTTGGTGCCGCCGATGTCGAGCGCTGCCACGATGTCGGTGTCCATCAGTGTGGGTTCTCCCCGTCAACCAAGTCAGTGCTCCCCGTCGAGCGCGGGGAACGGGCAGGCCGGTCCAGCGGTGGGGCGCAGGGGCCGAAGATTGCGGTGGACAGTCTCTCCCGGTCGTGACAACGTTGTCCAGGCCTTATGCTCGACGCCACATCCTCATACATACCAATGCTCCACGCATCCCCGCGGACCACAGGACAGGACACCACATCGTGCCCGACACGCACCGCCGAGCAGATGGCCACCCCGCGACCCGTTACGGCAGCCGTCCCACCATGAAGGACGTGGCGGCGCGAGCGGGGGTCGGCCTGAAGACGGTCTCCCGTGTCGTCAACGGCGAGGCGGGGGTGACGCCCGAGACGGAGCGCCGTGTCCAGGAGGCCATCGACGCGCTGGGCTTCCGGCGCAACGACAGCGCGCGTGTGCTGCGCAAGGGCCGTACCGCCAGCATCGGCCTGGTCCTGGAGGACCTCGCGGACCCCTTCTACGGGCCCCTCAGCCGGGCGGTGGAGGAGGTGGCCCGCGCCCACGGGGCGCTGCTGATCAACGGTTCCAGCGCCGAGGACCCGGAGCGCGAGCAGGAACTGGCGCTGGCGCTGTGCGCGCGACGCGTGGACGGACTGGTCGTCATCCCGGCCGGAGACGACCACCGCTATCTGGAGCCGGAGATCCGCGCGGGCGTCGCCACGGTCTTCGTGGACCGTCCGGCCGGGAAGATCGACGCCGACGTGGTGCTGTCGGACAGCTACGGCGGCGCCCGGGACGGCGTGGCGCACCTGATCGGGCACGGCCACCGCCGGATCGGCTTCATCGGTGACATGCCGCGCATCCACACCGCCGCCGAGCGTCTGCGCGGCTACCGCGCCGCCATGGAGGACGCCGGTATACCGGTCGCGGACTCCTGGATGTCGCTGGGCGTCACCGACCCGGAGCGGGTGCGCCGGGCGGCCGAGGAGATGCTCGCCGGACCCGACCCGGTCACCGCGATCTTCACCGGCAACAACCGGGTGACGGTCACCGTGATCCGGGTGCTCGCCGAGCAGCCCCGGCGGATCGCCCTCGTCGGCTTCGACGACATCGAGCTCGCCGATCTGCTCCAGCCGGGCGTCACGGTCGTCGCGCAGGACGCCGCGAGCCTCGGCCGCACGGCCGGGGAGCGGCTCTTCCAGCAGCTGGACGGAAGTCTCGTCGCCCCCGAGCGCATCGAGCTGCCGACCCGCCTGATCACCCGCGGCTCCGGCGAGCTGCCGCCCGCGGACTGACGGCCCATGGCCGACGGCTTCCACCGCCCTGGCCCCGGGCACACCCTGGAGGAGCTCGGCCTCGCCGACGCGCCCCGGGACCGCCCGCTGACCTACCCCGGTGCCTGGCCACGGGGATCCGGGCTGCTGTCCGGGGACCGCTGGCTGCCGCTGACGGGTCCGGTGGGCGAGGGCCGGGTCCCGGTGCTGGCCGTCGGCTCCAACGCCTGTCCGGCCCAACTGCGCCTGAAACTGGCCGAGTCCGCGATCACCACACCGGTCCCGATGGTCCGGGTCAGGGTGACCGGCATCGACGTCGGTGTCTCCGCGCACGTCAGCCGGATGGGATACGTCAGCGCCTCCCCGTTCGAAGCGCCGGACACCGTACGGGAGTTGTTTGTCACCTGGCTGGACGCCGAGCAGCTGGCCGTGGTGGACGCGAGCGAGGGTGTGCCGCTGCCGGAGGGCAACTACCGGCGGGCCTGGCTGCCCGCACCACACGTCCGGATCGCGCCGGCGGACGGCGGCGAGCCGCTGCCGGGCGCCTTCGTCTACGTCAACCGGCGTGGTGTCCTGCACGACGGTACGGGTGCGCCCCGCCGCCACGGGGAGCAGCGGGCGCTGCTGACCGAACTGCTCCTCGCCCTGCCCCGGTTGCGGGAGCTGTTCGGGGTGACCCCGGAGGAGTTCTGCGACCGGGTGCGCGCCGATCCGGCGCTCGGCGCACAGGGCACCCGGCTGTTCGCGGAGGAGAAACTGGTGACGGCGTCCGGCCTGGAGCGGTACGTACGTCCTCAGCAGACCGGGAGGCCGGGCAGCGGGGCGTCGTTGTCACCGCCCTGGATGTAGACGTCGCTGACATAGACGTTGACGTTGCCGCTGTCGTCGTCCGTCCTGGCCCACCAGATGTTGGTCCACTCGCCGTAGGTCTCGCGGCGGCCCAGGTTCTGCTGGCAGTAGAAGTAGTTGGTGCCCGCGTTGAGGATGCCGGCCTCGGCTCCGGAGGCGGTGTAGGACTTGGCGGTGCGCCAGACCTGGCAGTTGTACTTGCCGCCGCCGATGGGGTGGCAGACGGGGTCCGGGGAGGACGCGCCGCCGCTGTTGCCGCCGCCGGTCGTGGTGGTGCCGCCGCCGCCCGTGGTCCCGCCCCCGCCGGTGGAACCGCCACCGCCCGTGGAGCTGCCGCCGTCGGAGCCGCCGCCGGTGGATCCCGCGCCGGAGGTCTTGGTCGGGTCGGGGTCGGCGCCGCCGGGGTTCTTCTCGGTCGGTTCGTCCTTGCCGTCGGCACCCTTGCTCGGCCTGCCGTCCGCGGACGGGGACTTCTTCTCGCCGTCCTGGGCGATGGAGTCGGGCCGGTTCGAGAGGTCCGCGTCCGGGGAGCCCGTCACCTCGGAGCCCTCGCCGCCGACGGCGGAGGACGAGGAGCCGCGGTCACCGGCCTCCGCGTCGCCGTTGTCGAGCAGGGCGACGGTCACACCGGTCGCGGCGAGCACCACGGCCACGGCCACGGCGGCGAGCAGGGCGCGGCCCTTGCGCCTACGGGTGGTGGTGGTCGTGACCGGGCCGGTGGGGGTGGCGGTGTGGGGCGCGGGGGCGCCTGTGCCGTACGGGCTCGGGGAGTGCGCCGGGTCCGGGCCGCCGGGTGCGCCGGGTGCGCCGGGTGCGCCGGGTGCGGCTGACGTTCCGTGGGCATCCGGGGTGACGGGTGCGCCGTAGACGCCGTACGCGCCGGAGGCGTTGGTTCCACCGGTGCCGGGGGCCCCGGTGGCAGCGCTCCCACCTGCCGCGCCCTGCTCGGCGGGGCCCTGGGCCGGTGTCCCCGACCCGGCCGGTCCGAAGCCCGGCGGTACCGACGGCACGCTCAGTTCGGTCTCGCTGCGCCCGGAGGTGCTGCCCGCGGCTCCGCGCAGATGGGCGGTCTGCACGTCCGTGGCGCCGCCCGAGACGGACTGGAGCAGGTCACGGGCCTGGTCGGCGTCGGGGCGGGACTCGGGCCGCTTGTCCATCAGGCTGCGCAGCGCCGGCGTGAGCGCTCCGGCCAGGCGCGGCTCGGGCAGCGGCTCGGAGACGATCGCGGTGAGGGTGGAGAAGGTCGACGTACGGCGGAAGGGCGACGCGCCCTCGACCGCGGCGTACAGCGTGGCGCCGAGGGCCCAGATGTCGGAGGCCGGGCCCGGTCCGGCGCCCTGGGCGCGCTCGGGCGCCAGGTAGTCGAGGGAGCCGACGAGTTCGCCGCTGCGGGTGAGGTGGGTGGCCGAGCCGTCGCCCGGGTCGTCCATGGTGGCGATGCCGAAGTCGGTGAGGACCACGCGTCCGGTGCGCTCCAGCAGGATGTTGCCGGGCTTGACGTCGCGGTGCAGCACACCGGCGAGATGGGCGGCGGCCAGCGCGTCGGCGACCTTGGCGCCGATGCCGGCCGCCTCCCCCGGTTCGAGCGTGCCGCGCACCCGCAGCACGTCGTCCAGGGAGGGGCCGTCGACGAGTTCCATGACGATCAGCGGGCGGCCGTCGACCTCGGCGATGTCGTGCACGGCGACGACTCCGGGGTGCCGGACCCTCGCGGCGGCGCGGGCCTCGCGCTGCATCCGCACCCGCAGGTCGGAGAGTTCGGGCCCGTCGGCGTCCGTGTACGTGCGCAGTTCCTTGACGGCGACCTCGCGGCCGAGAACCTCGTCGACGGCTCTCCAGACTACGCCCATGCCGCCCCGGCCGAGCTGGGCCACCACTCGGTAGCGCCCTGCCAGCAGCCGGCCGATCCCGTCCGTCTGTGCGTTCTCCCCCGAAGACACCGCCGCCCCGTTCCTCTGATCATCGTGTGAACCGACTTGGTCGGTCACAGACTACGGGGCCGCAGTGACTGCGGAAGACTCGGTGGACGGCCGTGACAGACCCGCTACTTGGCCGAGGCCGTCAGGTCACCGCGCCGGGGTCCCGCGAAGCTCTCCAGGTCGGCCCGGGTCAGTCCGGTCAGCCGGGCCACCTCGGCGATGTCGAGAGCGCCGCAGTCCAGTCCGCGCAGCAGATATCCGCTGAGGGCCTTGGCGGTGGCGGGCTCGTCCATGACGTCGCCGGCGGTGCGGTTGGCGTAGCGGGCGAGTCGGGCGGCGGCCTGTTCGAAGCCCTCGCGGTAGAAGGCGAACACGGCCGCGTAGCGGGTGGGGATGTGGCCGGGGTGCATGTCCCAGCCCTGGTAGTAGGCGCGGGCCAGGGCACGGCGGGTGAGGCCGTAGTGCAGCCGCCAGGCGTCGTGCACCTTCGCCGTCGTACCGATCGGCAGGACGTTGGTGGAGCCGTCCGAGACGCGTACGCCGGTGCCCGCGGCGGCGACCTGCATGATCGCCTTGGCGTGGTCGGCGGCGGGGTGGTCGCCGGCCTGGTAGGCGGCGGAGACGCCGAGGCAGGCGCTGTAGTCGAAGGTGCCGTAGTGCAGTCCGGTCGCGCGGCCCTCGGCGGCCTGGATCATCCGGGCGACGGTGGCGGTGCCGTCGGCGGCGAGGATGGACTGGCTGGTCTCGATCTGGATCTCGAAGCCGAGCCTTCCGGCCTCGAGCGCGTGGGCCTTCTCGAAGGCCTCCAGGAGCCGGACCATGGCGGTGACCTGCTCGGGGTAGGTCACCTTGGGCAGGGTCAGGACGAGCCCGGCGGGCAGGGGTCCGGCCTCGATCAGACCGGTGAGGAAGACGTCGAGGGTGCGGATGCCGCGGTCGCGGACCGGCGCCTCCATGCACTTCATGCGGATGCCCGTGTACGGGGCCGCGGTGCCGTCCGCGTACGCCTCGTGGACGATCCGGGCCGCGCGGGCGGCCGCCGCGTCCTCCTCGGCGTCGGGGCGGGGGCCGTAGCCGTCCTCGAAGTCGACCCGCAGGTCTTCGATCGGCTCGCGCTCCAGCTTGGCGCGCACGCGCGTGTAGACGGGCTCGGCAAGGTCGTCGTCGAGTCCCAGGACTGCGGCGAACGAGGCGGCGTCCGGGGCGTGCTCGTCGAGGGCGGCGAGCGCCTGGTCGCCCCAGGAGCGGACGGTGCCGGCGTCGAAGGCGTCACCCGGGACGTAGACGGTGTGGACGGGCTGGCGGGTGCCGGGGTCTCCGGGGTAGCGGCGCTCCAGTTCGGCGTCGACCGGTGCGAGGGAGGCGCTGATCTCCTCGCTGACGGTGCCCGCGAGGCTCGTCGCCACCTGCTCCTGCTGACCCTGACCCATTCCACACCCTCCTGTTTTCCGCTCTGCGGAATCAATTATCCGCAGTACGAAGTTATCTGCCGGTCATCCGCAGGTCAACACCCTTCCGAACCCGGCCACTCCCGGATATCGGCATGTTCACGTCCACCTCATACGGCGGTAGAACACTTCGGTACGGAAGACTCGCCCGGCAGTTCCGTCCTCAGTGAAGGAGCCCCTGTGCCGAACGACAGCCGAGTCACCCGCCGCCTCGGCCTGAAGACGGCGCTGGCCGCGTCCGTCGCCGTGCCTCTCTCCAGTACAGCACTGTCCACCCGCGCCGCTTCCACGGTCGCGCGGCAGGGCCGGCGCCTGGAGGTCATGTCGTTCAACGTACGGTTCGCGAGCGATGCCGAGCCCCACAGCTGGGCCGTGCGCAGGCCGGTCATGCGGAAGCTGCTCCGCGACGCCCGCCCGCACGTCCTCGGCATCCAGGAGGGCCTCTACCAGCAGGTGCGCGACATCCGTGGTGATCTCGGGCCGCGCCACGAGTGGATCGGCACGGGCCGCGCGGGCGGCAGCCGCGACGAGTTCATGGCGGTCTTCTTCGACACCGGCCGTCTCACCCCGGTCGAGTACGACCACTTCTGGCTGTCCGACACCCCGGACGTGATCGGCTCCAACACCTGGGCCGGCGGGTGGATCCGCATGGTCACCTGGGTCCGCTTCCGAGACCGCCTCGACGACGACCGCGAGTTCTACTTCCTCAACACCCACCTCGACAACGCCAGTCAGGACGCACGCGCGCGTGCCACCGCCCTGATCATCGAGCGCATCGGCGGCTTCGACCCCACCCTGCCGGTGATCGTCACCGGCGACTTCAACGTCCCCGCACACGGCAACCCGGTCTACGACACACTGCTGGGCGCCGGTCTCACCGACACCTGGGACACGGCCGCCGAGCGCGGTCCGCTGTACGCCACCTACCACGGCTACCGGCCGCTGAGGCCGGACGGCAACCGCATCGACTGGATCCTGGCCACACCCGGCGTGACGGCACACCGCGCGGCGATCAACACCTTCTCCGCCGACGGGCAGTTCCCCAGCGACCATCTGCCGGTCCAGGCGACCCTGACCCTGGGCTGAGCGCCGGACGGTGACACACCGAGGCCCCCGCGACCGCGTACCGGTCACGGGGGCCTCGTACAACAGCCGTGCGGATCAGCCCTTGCGGGTCTTGACCTCGTCGGTCAGCTGCGGGACGACGTCGAAGAGGTCGCCGACGACGCCGTAGTCGACCAGGTCGAAGATCGGGGCCTCGGCGTCCTTGTTGATGGCGACGATGGTCTTCGAGGTCTGCATGCCCGCGCGGTGCTGGATCGCGCCGGAGATACCGGCGGCGACGTACAGCTGCGGCGAGACGGACTTGCCGGTCTGGCCGACCTGGTTGGTGTGCGGGTACCAGCCGGCGTCCACCGCGGCGCGCGAGGCGCCGACGGCCGCGCCGAGGGAGTCGGCGAGCGCCTCGATGACCGCGAAGTTCTCGGCGCCGTTGACGCCACGGCCGCCGGAGACGACGATCGCGGCCTCGGTCAGCTCGGGGCGGCCCGTGGACTCGCGCGGCGTGCGGCCGGTGACCTTGGTGCCGGTCGCCTTGTCGGAGAAGGAGACCGAGAGCGCCTCGACCGCGCCGGCGGCCGGGGCGGCCTCGACGGCGGCCGAGTTCGGCTTGACGGTGATGACCGGGGTGCCCTTGGCGACCCGGGACTTGGTGGTGAAGGCGGCGGCGAACACCGACTGGGTGGCGACCGGACCCGCGTCGCCGGCCTCCAGGTCGATGGCGTCGGTGATGATGCCGGAACCGATGCGCAGCGCCAGACGGGCGCCGATCTCCTTGCCCTCGGCGGAGGACGGGATCAGCACGGCCGCCGGGGAGACGGCCTCGTAGGCGGCCTGAAGGGCCTCGACCTTGGGCACGACCAGGTAGTCGGCGTACTCGGCGGCGTCGTCGGTGAGGACCTTCACCGCGCCGTGCTCGGCCAGGACGGCGGCGGTGTCGGCAGCGCCGGCGCCGAGCGCGACGGCGACCGGGTCGCCGATGCGGCGGGCCAGCGTCAGCAGCTCCAGGGTGGGCTTGCGGACGGCACCGTCCACGTGGTCGACGTAGACGAGAACTTCAGCCATGGGACTTCTTCTCTCCTGCTTGCGAAGGGTGCGGGGGCGGTGGGCGATCGGGCCTCGGAGGAACGTCCGGCCCAGGGAGCCTCGGACGGACTACCGGCCCGGGATGCCTCAGACGAACTTCTGGCTCGCGAGGAACTCCGCGAGCTGCTTGCCGCCCTCGCCCTCGTCCTTGACGATCGTGCCGGCCGTGCGGGCCGGGCGCTCGGTCGCGGTGTCGACCGCGGTCCAGGCGTTCTCCAGGCCGACCTCGTCGGACTCGATGTCCAGGTCGGACAGGTCCCAGGCCTCCACCGGCTTCTTCTTCGCCGCCATGATGCCCTTGAAGGACGGGTAACGGGCCTCGCCCGACTGGTCGGTGACGGACACGACCGCCGGCAGGGAGGCCTCCAGCTGCTCGGAGGCGGCGTCGCCGTCGCGGCGGCCCTTGACCGTGCCGTCCTCGACGGAGACTTCGGAGAGCAGCGTGACCTGCGGGACGCCGAGGCGCTCGGCGACCAGCGCCGGGACGATGCCCATGGTGCCGTCGGTGGACGCCATGCCGGAGACGACCAGGTCGAAGCCGGCCTTCTCGATGGCCTTGGCCAGCACCAGGGAGGTACCGATGGCGTCGGTGCCGTGCAGGTCGTCGTCCTCGACGTGGATCGCCTTGTCGGCGCCCATCGACAGCGCCTTGCGCAGCGCGTCCTTCGCGTCCTCGGGGCCGACCGTCAGCACAGTGACCTCGACGTCGTCGTCCCCGTTCTCCCGCCGGTCTTCAGAGATCTGGAGCGCCTGCTCGACCGCGTACTCGTCCAGTTCGGAGAGCAGACCGTCCACGTCGTCACGGTCGACGGTCAGGTCATCGGCGAAGTGCCGGTCGCCAGTGGCGTCGGGCACGTACTTCACAGTGACAACGATCCTCAAGCTCACGCCGGCTCTCCTACTGCAATCGTCATTTTTCGGCTGCCTCTAGCAGGCAGCATAGGCGCCTCTAGCGGCCGATCCCGGTCGGGGCGGCCCACGCTCCGAACGAAATATTACTCGTCAGTACACCCAGTTCATTCCCACTAAGCAAGCGCTTTGAACTGTGACCTGTGCAACGCAGCGTAACCGGAACTCGACACTCGCGCAGGCGCGCGGGCACGTGATCAATCCCGCAGAGCCGTGAACTGCCCCTGGTGGTACAGAAGTGGGCGGCCGGCGCCCGCGGGGTCGCCGAGCACCACCTCGGCCAGCACGATGCGGTGGTCGCCCGCGGGTACGCGCGTGACGACCCGGCACACCAGCCAGGCGATCACACCGTCGAGGACCGGAACACCCTCGGGTCCCTCGTGCCAGCGCGTGGGTGCGGCGAACCGGTCGGCGCCGCTGCGCGCGAACGTGGCGGCCAGCTCCCGCTGCTGCTCGCCCAGGATGTGCACACCGACATGGTCCGCGCGGGACACGGCCGGCCAGCAGGAGGCGCCCGTACCGATCCCGAAGGACAGCATGGGCGGGTCCGCGGAGACCGAGGCCAGCGACGTCGCGGTGAATCCGACGGGCCGGCCGCCCGGCAGGCCTGTGTCACGGGCGGTGATCACCGCGACTCCGGCCGCGTGCCGCCGGAAGACGGAACGCAGCAGTTCGGGCGAGCCGAGCCGAGTGGTGTCCACCTCGGGCGTGGCCGTCATGGGGCGCTCCTGCACATACGGTCAGACTGACGATAGGTGGTGCTTACAGTCAAGTGCGCCCCCGTCCTTGCGAGATGGGTCACCGTCCGGACGTGACGCATCCGACGGTCCCTCAGACCGCCTCGCCCAGCGCGGCGATGACGTCCGCCTTGCGGGGCTGTCCGGTGGCCCGCCGCACCACGCGTCCGTCCGCGTCGAGCACCAGCACCGTCGGCGTCTTGAGGATCTCCAGTTCGCGGACCAGGTCCAGGTGCGCCTCGGCGTCGATCTCGACGTGCGCGACCCCCGGCACCAGCTCGGCCACCTCGCCCAGGACGCGCCGGGTCGCCCGACAGGGTGCGCAGAAGGCGCTGGAGAACTGCACGAGCGTGGCCCGCTCCCCCAGTTCCGCGCCCAGCCGGTCGGCGCCCAGCCGTTTGTCGTCGTCGCGCCCGCGCACGCGTACTCTCCCGCTCCGCCGCTTGTGCAGCACTCCGTAGGCGCTCGCCATCACGAGCACCGCAAGGCACACCATCAGTCCGGTCATCGGTCGTGTCAGCGTTCACGAGACTGCAAAGATTCCCGGACCGTCGAGCCGGTCCGGGTGCGGAATGCTTGATTCATGGACATCGACGTGCGGGGACCGCGTTTCGGGGCGGCCGTGACGGCCGTGGTCCTGGTGGTCGTGCTGATCACCGGGAGCGCCTGGCTGCTGGCCTGGCAGACACTGGCGTTCGCGCTCGGCGCGGCGGGCGGGGTGGGCAGGGCGCCCTACGGCTGGGTGTTCCGCCGGTTCGTGCGGCCCCGGATCGGGCCGCCGAGCGAGTTCGAGGCGCCGGAGCCGCCCCGCTTCGCGCAGGCCGTCGGGTTCGTCTTCGCGGCGCTCGGCCTGGTCGGCTACACGCTGGGCCCGGACTGGCTGGGACTCGCGGCGACCGGCGCGGCGCTGGCGGCGGCCTTCCTGAACGCGGCGTTCGGGTACTGCCTGGGGTGCGAGATGTATCTGCTCTTTCGGCGGGCCACGGTCCGCTGAAGTAAGAGAACGATAAAAGTGCAGGTCGATCAGCGGGCGGACGTGACGAGGATTACGTCGAGGACGGGCACCAGGGGTGGCTACCCGTCCGTTCTTCGGGCACCATCTGCGAGATGCCGTAAACCTACGGCTGCGTAAGTTCCCCGCCGGGAGTCCCCCTTCCCTGGCAGAGCAGGAAGGGTCCCACACGTCCATGGCAGAGCTTGTGTACCGTCCCGTCATCGGCCTCGCCCGCACGTTGTTCAAGGCGTGGGACCTGAAGATCGAGTGCCAGGGATCGGAGAACATCCCGCGCACGGGCGGTGCCGTTCTGGTCAGCAACCACATCAGCTACCTCGACTTCGTCTTCAACGGCCTCGCGGCGCTGCCGCAGAAGCGGCTGGTGCGCTTCATGGCCAAGGAATCGGTTTTCCGGCACAAGGTGTCCGGTCCGCTGATGCGCGGTATGAAGCACATTCCCGTGGACCGCAAGCAGGGCGAGACGGCCTACGCGCACGCGCTGGAGTCGCTGCGTTCGGGCGAGATCATCGGTGTCTTCCCCGAGGCGACGATCTCGGAGTCGTTCACGCTGAAGAGCTTCAAGACGGGTGCCGCGCGCCTGGCCCAGGACGCCGGTGTGCCGCTGATCCCGATGGCCGTGTGGGGCACCCAGCGGTTGTGGACCAAGGGCCACCCGCGCAACTTCAAGCGCAGCCACATCCCGGTCACCATCCGGGTCGGCGAGGCGCTGGAGGCCACCCGCGACGAGTACGCGGGGGTGATCACCCGCCGGCTGCGCGCACGGGTGGGCGAGCTCCTCGAAGCCGCCCAGCGCGCGTACCCGGTGCGGCCCCGCAACGCCGAGGACACCTGGTGGATGCCGGCCCACCTCGGTGGTACGGCGCCGACCCCCGAGGCGGTCAAGGCCGCCGAGTCCCGCTGACCCCCGCGCTCAGCGGCCCGGAGCGGGCGCGCCCACCACGATGTCCGCTCCCGGGCTGAACTTCCCCAGCAGGCCCGCGAGTTCGTCCGCGGCGGACACCACGTCCGCGACGGGCATCGGCGTGAGGCTCTCCAGCAGGAAGATGCCCGACGTCGTCACCTCCCCGAGCCGGGTACGCGGGCCCTGGCGCCAGTTCCAGCGGCGGCAGGTGACACCGAGGTCGTCCCGCCACACCACCTCGCCGGCGTCCGGGTGCTCCACGGTCTCCTCGCCGCCGGCCACGGTCACGAACTCCTCGTCACCGGCCGCACGTACGAGCCGCATACCACCCTCGATCCGGTCGATGTCCTCTCCCCCGACCGGGATCAGGTGGGCGACGCTGACGGCGTTGTAGACGTCGACCAGGAGGTTGATCCGGGGCAGACCCGCCTCGGTCGGCGCACGCCTGGCCAGCGCCTCCGCGGAGTTGCGGGTCCGTGAGGGCTTGGAGCCGAACGCGGTGTAGGTCTCGCGCCAGGCCGCCATGTGCGGGTCCTCGTGCGGCGCCCGCCCGTCCAGCCGTACGGCGAGCCGCGCGGCGGCCTCGTCCAGCAGCGCCGAACTGGCCTCGGTGCTGGGCCCGTTGACGAGTCCGTGCGCCTCGACGGCGACATGGGTGAAGCCGGGTGCGAGGGCACGCACCTCGTCGGACACGGTCAGGGAGAACGTCATGGTGGGCCTTCAGAGTGCGGTGGGGAGCGTCTGCCAGAGGTGCGATCGATCCCGGGCGGCTTCGAGGGCGCCCAGTACGGCCGGATGCGGTTCAGCGTACAGGACCGGATAGTCCACCTCACTGGACTCCGCACTGACCGGAAACGCGAGCCGCTCACCTTCCAGCGAGAACCGGGCGTCCACACCGGGTTTGTTGCCGCGCGGATCCTGCCGGTGCCAGGCCCCGTTGAACCGCACGGCGACAAGACCATGGACGAGATGGCCGCCGCCGTCGCCGTTCAGCAGCCGCTGGTAGCAGAACGCCGTCGGGATGTCCTCGGCGCGCAGCAGCGCCGCGAGGGCGTGGGACTTGGCGTGACAGATGCCGGTGCGCAGTTCCAGGACGTCGGAGGCGCGCCAGGTGACACGCGGATCGCCGGTGTCGGCGGAGTGCGGGACGCCGTCGCGGACGAGTTCGAAGGCGGCGCGTGCATAGGCATACGAGTCGGACGCACCCTTGGCCAGCCGGGCGGCGGTCTGCCGGACCAGTGGGTGTTCATGGTCGATGACCTCGTCGGCGGCCAGATAGGCGGAGAGGTCATCGGTTTCCTGGATGAGCTGCATGCCTGTGGAGCGTAGAGATCCATGACACTCTTCGTCAATGAATTTACGGATCACAACATACATATGCATCGCCGCCGATCCGAAGCCGACCGGCGGCGATCGTTGTGAACTAGCGCGCCATCTCCTCCTTGAGCGCGGCGACGAACGTGTCGACGTCCTCCTCGGTGGTGTCGAAGGCGCACATCCAGCGGACGTCACCCGCGGCCTCGTCCCAGAAGTAGAAGCGGAACCTCTTCTGGAGCCGGACGGTCACGTCGTGCGGGAGCCGGGCGAAGACGGCGTTGGACTGCACCGGGTGAAGAAGTTCAACACCGTGCACGGCACGGACGCCCTCGGCGAGGCGCTGGGCCATCTCGTTGGAGTGGCGGGCGTTGCGCAGCCACAGGTCGCGGGCGAGCAGCGCCTCCAACTGCACCGACACAAAACGCATCTTGGATGCGAGCTGCATGGACAGCTTGCGCAGATGCTTCATGTGGCTGACGGCGTCCGGGTCGAGCACCACGACGGCCTCGCCGAACAGCGCGCCGTTCTTCGTCCCGCCCAGCGAGAGGAGGTCGACGCCGGCGGCGTTGGTGAAGGCCCGCATCGGGACGTCCAGCGACGCGGCCGCGTTGGCGAGCCGAGAGCCGTCCAGGTGGACCTTCATTCCGTGCCCGTGGGCGTGCTCGCAGATCGCGCGGATCTCGTCGGGTGTGTAGACGGTGCCGAGTTCGGTGCTCTGGGCTATGGAGACGACCTGCGGCATCGCCCGGTGCTCGTCGTCCCAGCCGTACGCCTGCCGGTCGATCAGCTCGGGTGTGAGCTTGCCGTCGGGGGTGGGCACGGTGAGCAGCTTCAGTCCGCCGACCCGCTCCGGCGCCCCGCACTCGTCGACGTGGATGTGCGCGCTCTCGGCGCAGATCACCGCACCCCAGCGGTCGGTGACCGCCTGGAGCGCGACGACGTTGGCGCCGGTGCCGTTGAAGACCGGGAAGGCCTCCGCGCCCGCCCCGAAGTGGCTGCGCACGACCGTCTGGAGATGGTCCGTGTAGTCGTCCTCGCCGTACGCGACCTGGTGTCCGCCGTTGGCCAGGGCCAGGGCGGCCAGCACCTCGGGGTGGGCGCCGGCGTAGTTGTCGCTGGCAAAACCGCGGATCTCCGGGTCGTGGTGGCGGCGTGCGTCGGTCTTCCGGGGATTCACGGCTTCTCGGTCAGCCACAGACGTTGTCCGTTCACTTCGGCGGCGGGCTTGTCCCAGACGCCGACGATGGCCTCGGCGAGGTCCTCGACGTCGGTGAAGCCCGCGAACTTCGCGTTGGGCCGGTCAGCGCGCATCGCCTCGTGGACCAGCGCCTTCACCACCAGGATCGCGGCCGCCGCGTTCGGGCCCTGCTCGCCGCCGGCCTTCTGGAAGTAGTCGGCGAGGGCCAGGGTCCATGCCTCGGCGGCGGCCTTGGCGGCCGAGTAGGCGGCGTTGCCCGCGGTGGGCTTTCCGGCGCCGGCGGCGCTGATCAGCACGTACCGGCCGCGGCCGCTGCGCTCCAGCGCCTCGTGGAAGGCGAGCGAGGTGTGCTGGACCGTGCGGATCAGCAGCAGCTCCAGCAGGTCCCAGTCGTCGAGCCGGGTCTTGGTGAAGGTCTCGCTGCCGCGCCAGCCGCCGACGAGGTGGACCAGGCCGTCGACCCGGCCGAAGTCCTTCTCGATGCGGTTGGCCCAGTCCTGGGCGGCCTGCCGGTCCAGCAGGTCGACGGTGTCGCCGACGACGGTGGCGCCGCCGTGCGCGTAGCTGGCCGCGTCCACGGCCTCGGCCAGCCGCTCCGGGTCGTTGTCCGAGCCGACGACGATCGCGCCGGCCTCGGCCAGCCGGTGCAGCGCCGCGCGTCCGGCGGGTCCGCCCGCGCCGGCCACCGCGATCACCGCACCGCTGAGAGCCCCGTTCCCCATGTTCTTCGCCTCCTGAGCAGCGTTCCGAGCAGCCTTCGTGGTGCGGTCGCTCACGCGGCGACGCGCTCTGCGGTGTCCGCCGTGATGCCCCGGGTCGAGGCAATCACGTTCTTGAGCTTCTTGGACAGCGCCTCATAGAACATGCTCAGCGGAAACTCGTCGGGAAGCACGTCATCGACCAGCTTGCGCGGCGGCTGGGTCAGGTCCAGGGCGTCCGGGCCCTTGGCCCAGCGGGAGCCGGGGTGCGGGGCGAGGTAGGTGGAGACGAGCTCGTACCCCTTGAACCAGTGGACGAGTTTGGGGCGGTCGATGCCCTCGCGGTAGAGGGTCTCGATCTCGGCGCACAGCTGGTTGGTGACCTGCGGCGCGCGCTCCCAGTCGATGGAGAGCCGGTTGTCGGTCCAGCGGACGACGTCGTGCTTGTGCAGGTAGGCGAAGAGCAGCTGGCCGCCGAGGCCGTCGTAGTTGCGGACGCGCTCGCCGGTGACGGGGAAGCGGAACATCCGGTCGAAGAGGACGGCGTACTGCACGTCACGCGCCTGCGGGATGCCGTCCTGCGCCAGCTTCACGGCCTCCCGGAAGGCGGTGAGGTCGCAGCGCAGCTCCTCCAGGCCGTACATCCAGAACGGCTGGCGCTGCTTGATCATAAAGGGGTCGAACGGCAGGTCGCCGTGGCTGTGGGTGCGGTCGTGGACCATGTCCCAGAGCACAAAGGCCTCTTGGCTGCGCTTCTGGTCGTCGACCATCGTGGCGATGTCCGCGGGCAGTTCGAGGCCGAGGATGTCCACGGCGGCGGCGGTGACCCGGCGGAAGCGGGCGGCCTCGCGGTCGCAGAAGATGCCGCCCCAGGAGAACCGCTCGGGGGCCTCGCGCACGGCGATGGTCTCGGGGAAGAGGACGGCGGAGTTGGTGTCGTAGCCGGCCGTGAAGTCCTCGAAGGTGATGCCGCAGAACAGCGGGTTGTCGTAGCGGGTGCGCTCCAGTTCGGCCAGCCAGTCGGGCCAGACCATCCGCAGTACGACCGCCTCGAAGTTGCGGTCGGGGTTGCCGTTCTGCGTGTACATGGGGAAGACGACCAGGTGCTGGAGTCCGTCCCTGCGGTCGGCGGCCGGCTGGAAGGCGAGCAGCGAGTCCAGGAAGTCGGGCACCTCGAAGCCGTCGTCGGCCCAGCGGCGCAGATCGGCCACCAGGGCGGCGTGGTAGGCGGCGTCGTGCGGGAGCAGCGGCGACAGCGTCCGTACGGCGTCGACGAGCCGGTCCACGGCGCGTTCGGCGGCCACGGGCTGCGGGGCGCCGTCCGCGGTGAAGTCGATCGAGCCGTCCTTGGACTGCCAGGGCCTGATCTGCTCCACGGCGTCCTTGAGTGCGGTCCATGCCGAGTGCTCGACCACCCTGGGCACTGAAGGATCCTGCCCCTCGGTCGTCGTCTGCACAAGAATTTCCGTCATGTCCCATCCTCCACGGGAGAACCTCGCGTATGGACACCGTATGCGGACGAGCTTCCTTCCAGCAAGAGGAACCTCGGGAGATTATCCTGCGCCCCCTCATGGTCACCGCACTTTTTCCTGTCGGACAGGTGCACGACGGGCGGGCCGCTGTCAGCGTCGCGTACGGGGGCGCGGGGCCGGCGGGTCAATGTGTCCGGGACTCGCCCACCCCGGGGTGACCCGCCGTGTCCGGACCGCGCAGGTCCGCCGGTCCGGTGGGGCGGATCCCCGGTGTACGTGCGGGTTCATCTCGCGCCCCGGCCATTAGAGTGCGGACCCAGCCGTGCGGACGGCCGCTGTCCGCTCGGCCGACCACCCGTCGACGGAAGCGAGCCGGACCTTGAACTTCCTCACCATCGGTCACCGCGGAATCATGGGCGTCGAGCCCGAGAACACTCTGCGTTCCTTCGTCGCGGCCGAGCACGCCGGCCTCGATGTCATCGAGCTCGATCTCCACCTCAGCAAGGACGGTGCGCTGGTCGTCCTGCACGACGAGGACGTGGACCGCACCACCGACGGCACCGGCCCGGTCGCCGAGATGACCCTCGCCGAGCTGCGCGCGCTGGACGCCGGGCGCGGTGAGCGGATCCCGGTCTTCGAGGAGGTCCTGGACGCCGTACGGTCGCCGCTCCAGGCCGAGATCAAGGACCTGGCGGCGGCCCGTGCCCTGGCCGGGGTGCTGCTGGAGCGGGACCTGGTGGAGCGGGTCGAGGTGTCGTCGTTCCACGACGAGGCGATCACCGAGATCGCCCGGCTGGTGCCGGGGGTACGCACGGCGCTGATCGCCAGCAGGTACGGCACGGACGTCGTGGACCGGGCCGTCGAGGCCGGTGCGAGGACGGTATGCCTGAACATCCGCCGGATCACCCTGGAGGTCGTGGAGCACGCGCGCAAGGCGGATCTGCGCACCATCGGCTGGGTGGTGAACACGCAGGAGCACCTGCGGCTGGTCCGGGCGCTGGAGCTGGACGGCGCGACCACCGACCATCCGGACATCAAGCGCACCGGCCGCTTCACGGCCTGACGGTGGCGCCCCGGCGACGGGACACCACCGCCCGCGCGGCTAGCCGAGCTTCTTGACCAGCAGTTCGAACTGGAGGTCGTCGCGCTGCGGGATGCCGAACCGCTCGTCGCCGTACGGGAACGGGGTCATCCGCCCGGTACGACCGTAGCCGCGCCGCTCGTACCAGGCGATGAGGTCCTCGCGTACGGAGATCACGGTCATGTGCATCTCCGTGGCGTTCCAGGTGTCGCGGGCCTGCCGCTCCGCCTCGGCGATGATCAGCTTGCCCAGGCCCGCGCCCTGGAACTCCGGGTTCACCGCGAACATGCCGAAGTAGGCGTGGTCACCGCGGTGTTCGAGCTGGCAGCAGGCGACGGTCCGGCCGTCCCGCTCCACGACCAGCAGCTTGCCGTCCGTCGCCCTGATGACGTCCCGGACGCCCTCGGGGTCCGTGCGCTGCCCCTCCAGGATGTCCGCCTCCGTCGTCCACCCGGTACGGCTGGAGTCCCCGCGGTACGCCGACTCGATCAGCGCGACGAGGTCGTCCACGTCGGCGTCGGTGGCGTCGCGGTACGTCAGTTCCGGGGTGACGGGTCTGGCTTCCATGGGGCGTTTCTCCATCTGGCACGGGTGGCTCGGCTCGGCTCCGTCGAGCCTAACGCGTGGCCGATCTCCGCCGCCGGGCCCGTCCGCGCTCCTACGCTCGTCCCATGGTCCACGTACTGAGCAGCCGTGTCCTTCTGCACCCCACCGACCCGGAGCGGTCCCGCGCCTTCTACGGCGGGCAGCTGGGGCTCTCGGTCTACCGCGAGTTCGGGACGGGCCCGGACCGCGGCACCGTCTACTTCCTCGGTGGCGGATTCCTAGAGGTCTCCGGCCGGGCCGAGGGGCCGCCGGCCGGCCATGTGCGGCTGTGGATCCAGGTCCCGGACGCGGCCGCCGCCCAGCAGGAACTGATCGCCAACGGTGTCGAGATCGTGCGGGCGCCGGTGCGCGAGCCCTGGGGTCTGATCGAGATGTGGATCGCGGACCCGGACGGCACACCGGTGGTGCTGGTGGAGGTGCCGGCGGACCATCCGATCCGGTACCGGCCGGGCATCTAGGCCCGGCCGGTACCGGGACGGGGCCGGTCCCCTGTCTCGCGCCGCCCGGTCATCGGTCGCACGCTGTTGGTGAGGACTGACCGAGCGGACCGCGGGTCCGCGCTGCGGAAGGAACGCCATGGAGTGCGAACGGCCGGTGACCGGCGGACCCTGCTGGACGGAACTCGGCACCAGCGACCTCGAGGCCGCCAAGGCGTTCTACACCGAGCTGTTCGGCTGGCGCCCGGAGGCCGATTCGCGCCAGACGGCCGGCGCCTACGCGATGGCCTACCTCGGCGAGGCCCCGATCGCCACGCTGACCCCGCTCTACCACGACTCGCAGCCCGTGGCCTGGAGCGTGTCGTTCTCGGTCGCCCACGCGGACACGGCCGGCCGCGCGGTGACGGAGGCCGGCGGCACGGTCGTGGTCGGCCCGACCGAGGTGTTCGACTACGGCCGTTTCGCGGTGGCCGCCGATCCGTCCGGCGCCACGTTCCAGCTGTGGCAGCCGCGCACCTTCGAGGGCGCGGGACTCCTCAACGCGCCCGGCACACTGGGCTGGGTGGAGCTGCTGACCCGGGATCCCGAGCGGGCCAGGGCGTTCTACCGGGACGTATTCGGCTGGACCGTGTCCGACTCGGCGCGCTACCCGCGGTGGGGCGTCGCGGGCGGCGAGTTCGGCGGCATGATGACGATGGACGACAAGTTCCCGCCGGAGGTGCCGCCGCACTGGCTGCCGTACTTCGTGGTCACCGACGTCGACGCCTCGGCGGCCGTCGCGGCGGACGCGGGCGGCGTGGTCCTGATGGCGCCCACCACCGTCCCGGACGGCCCGCGGATCGCGGTGCTGCGGGACCCGCAGGGCGCGATGTTCGGTGTGTACGTCCGCGACGGCAGGGGCTGAACCTCTCCCAGGGGCTTGACCTCTTCCACCCAACCCGCGCCCCGCGCACGGGACTTCGGGCGGGTCAGGCCCGCAACCCGCCCAGCCGACCCTCCAGCCGGCTCAGCAACTCGCCCAGCAGCCCGGCGAGTTCGCCCTGGGCGTCCGGGTCCAGGACGGACAGGACGGCGGTCTCGTAGGCGAGTTGCTCGGGCATGATCCCGTCGACCAGTTCGCGTCCTGCGTCGGTGAGGCTGAGGTGGGCGACGCGGCGGTCGCGGTCGTCCCCCCGGCGTCCGACGAAGCCGCGTTCGGTGAGGTGCTTGAGGCGTTTGGTGACGGCGGCGCCCGACGAGAACGTCTCGCGGGCCAGTTCGCCGGGGGTCAGCTCGTGTCCGGTGCGGCGCAGCGCGCCGAGCAGCTCGAACTCCGGGCGGCTGAGTCCGGCCCGCCGCAGCGGGGCGTCCTCGGCCTGCTGGAGGAGCGCGGCGCAGCGGTTGACCCGGCCGATGATCTCCATGGGTCCGGTGTCGAGCCCCGGGTGGACCGACGCCCACTGCCGGACCACCGCCGCGACCGTGTCGCCCCCGTTCACCGGCTGCCCGTCCGCTGCCGTCATGGCCGTACGTCCTCCGTCGTGTCGTCGGCGCCGCGGTCCGGTCCCGCGGACAGTCCCTGGCGCCGTACCGTCGCCGCGAGCGTACGGTGTCCCGTCCGCTCGGCCGACACGACCCGCTCGTACGGCAGGGCGCGCTGCCACCACTCGCCGGACGCGGCGTCGGCGGTGGCGCGCAGGTCGGCCAGTGCCGCGGCGAGCGTACGCCGGGCCGCCGCCAGCTCCGCGGGCGCGGTCCGGGGGCCGGCCAGCAGACGGGCGGTGTGTTCGCGGGCACGCTCGGCGGCGCTCAGCGCATGTGCGAGGTGGTCGCCGGCGCGGCGGTTGGTGACGGCGATCGCGGCCACGAACCCCACGAGCGCGCCGATGACCGTGTCCGTCGCCCGCTCGGTCATCAGCACACCCGGGTCCTTCAGGCCGGGGAACTCGACGACGAGCAGTGCCATCGGGGTCACGCAGAGGCTGCCGAGCCAGTAGTTGCGGCTCATCAGCGCCTCGGCGCCGAAGTTCAGGGCGAGGCAGCACAGCACGAGGGCGAGCCGTCCGGCATGCGCGAGGGGCACCAGGGCGGCGAAGACCAGCACACCGCCGAGATTGCCGACGACGCGCTGCACACCCCGGCTCCAGGTGAGGGTGACGTTGGCCTGGTAGAGGGCGGCGGCGGTGACCAGGGCCCAGTAGGGACGTCCGACGCCCACGGCGAGCGAGGCGTATCCGGCGAGGGCGCAGCCCAGTGCCGTGCGGGTGGCGATCGGGGCCAGGGCGGTGATCGTGCGGCGCAACGGGGGTCGCGGGGCGGCGAGTTCGACGTCGACGCCGAGCAGTTCGCGGGTGGCGGCGGTGTGCTCTCCCTCGGGTACGGGGACCGGTCCGGTGCCGCGCAGGGCGCGGGCCCAGGTGCGCAGCCGGGCCGGGTCGGTGTCGGCGGGGGCGGCCAGGGCGACCTCGGCGCGGACGACGAGGAGTTCGAGGGCACTGCGGGTGGTGGAGCGGGCGCCGGCGGTCAGGACGGTCCCCCAGGCGGCCTGTACGGCGGCTGCCGCAGCGGCGCGGGCGTGGGTCCCGTCGCCCGCCGCGGCCGCCTCGACGTGGGCGGCCGCGGCCGTGAGGGCCTGTGCGGTGGCGCGCCGCTCGGGTCCGTGCGGCCGGACCAGTGCCGGCGCCATGCCGACGAGCCACGCCCAGGCGCCCGCGGCCAGGCAGAGCGCGAGGTGGCCGGGGACCCGGCCGGCGGTCTGGGGCGCGAAGAGGGCGGCCGAACTGACGAAGGTGAGCACGACGTTGCCCGGCGGGCCGATCCGGGTGGCGTCGCACAGGGCCTTCTGTACGGCGGCCAGGAGCGCGCCGACGGCCACGAGCAGCAGGGCGTTGGTGGTCAGGGACGCCGTGAGCAGGGCGACGGCGAGACCGCCGAGCATGCCGAGCACCACCAGGGCGAGCACGCCGGCCCGTGCGCGGTAGGGCCGGTTGTGGGCGTACAGGGCGCACAGGGATCCGGCCATCGTGTACATCGCGAGGTCGAGCCGGTCGAGGGCGACCAGGGTGAGGTTGGGCGGCGCGACGGCCACCAGACCGCTCAGCGCGGGCTTGAACCAGATGTCGGAGGGACGCCCCGCCCGCAGGACGCCGGAGAGCGGGAGCGGACGTGTGCGGCGGGTCGGGGAGGCGGGTGTCGTACTGCTCACGAACCTGCTGATGAACCTGCTGATGAACCTGCTCACGAACCTACTCATGGGCAGATACGTTAGCGGGTGTTTTACCTGCAAACAATAATTCCGGTACCGCGCTCACCTGCCGTGCTCCGGCGAATGCTCCCCGTGTACGCCCATGCGCTCGCGTGCGCGCCGCGCGGCTCGGGCATCGCATTCGTGGACAGCGTGTCGAGGAGCGAGCGGGGAGGGGCGTGTGCACGGACCGGCTTCGCTCGGCTGGCTGCTGGTCGCCCTGTGCGCGGCGACTGGCGCCTACTGCGTGCTGCGGATGCGCAGTGGGGTCGAGGAGCAGCGGCGGGCCGCGGGCGACGAGGCGGTGATGGGGTTCGGCATGGCCGCGATGGCCGTACCGGCGGCCGTGTTCACCCCGCCGTCGTGGACGTGGGCCGGCTACGCCGCGCTCTTCGGCGCGGTCGGGCTGCGCGCACTGTGGACGGCCCGTACCGGCGCACACCATCTGCATCACGCGGTCGGCGCGCTGGCGATGGTGTACGTCGCGGTCGCCATGACCGTCTCCGCGGGCCCCGGCGCCGGCCACGCGCACGGTGGCTCCGGACTGCCGCCGGTGACGGGGGTGTTCCTGCTCTACTTCACGGGATACGTCCTGCTGTCGGGCCCCCGGCTGGTGCCGCTGCCCGGCATGGTGGGAGCAGCGGCCACCGCACCCGTCCCCTGGGGCGACCGACCGGAGCTGGCGCGGGCGTGCCGGCTGTCGATGGGCATCGCCATGGTGGCGATGCTGCTGCCCATGTGAGGCACGGACGGGCTCGGTCCGGGCTCCCGCGGGGGCAGATCGCGCCGGGCCGGGCTCCTGCCGGGGCGGAGCACACTGGTCCAGGCTCCCGCGGGGACGGATCGCGCCGGGCCGGAGGCGCTACCCTCAGTACCATGAAAAGAAGTAGCAGTTCCAGCACCATCGCGGCGACCCTCCGCCAGGAGCTCGAACGCTACGCCCCGGGCGAGCGGCTTCCGTCCAGCCGCTCCCTCGTCGAGCGCTTCGCGGTCAGCCCGGTCACCGTCTCCCGCGCGCTGGCCGCGCTCGCCGCCGAAGGACTCGTGATCACGCGGCCCGGAGCCGGCGCCTACCGCGCGCACCACGGCGTCGTCGACACACAGGCCGTCGACACCTCCTGGCAGCAGATCGCGCTGACCGCCGAGGACCAGCAACACGCCGATCCGGCCCCGCGGATCGTCGACGCAGCCTGCGTCTTCGCCAGTCTCGCAGTTCCCCCGGCCGGGATGATCGCCTTCAACGGCGGCTATCTGCACCCCTCCCTCCAGCCCCAGCAGGCCCTGAGCGCCGCCTTCGCCCGCGCGGTCCGGCGTCCGGACGCGTGGGAGCGGCCACCCCTGGACGGCCTGGCCGGGCTGCGCTCCTGGTTCGCCCGCGAGGTGGGCGGGCCCGGCGGCGGCGTCATCCCCTCCCAGGTGCTCGTCACCGGCGGCGGCCAGGCCGCGCTGACCACCTCCCTCCAGGCGCTCGCTCCCCCGGGCTCGCCGGTGCTCGTGGAGTCACCCACCTATCCCGGCCTGCTGGCCGCCGCCCGAGCCGCCGGGCTGCGCCCGGTGCCGGTGCCCGTGGACGACGGCGGTGTGCGCGTCGACCTCCTGGCCGACGCCTTCGCCACCACCGGGGCCCGTGTCTTCTACTGCCAGCCGTTGTTCCACAACCCCACGGGAGTGGTCCTCGCTCCCGACCGGCGCCGCCGCGTCACCGAGATCGCGCACGCCGCGGGCGCCTTCGTCGTCGAGGACGACTTCGCGCGCCGCCTGGGTCACGGCGGTCAGCTCCCGCCGCCGCTGGTGGCGGACGACGCGTACGGCGCCGTTGTGCACATCAGCTCGCTCACCAAACCGGCCTCGCCCAATCTGCGGGTGGGCGCGCTGGTGGCCCGCGGGCCGGTGATGGAGCGGCTGCGGGCCATCCAGGTGGTCGACAGTTTCTTCGTACCGCGACCGCTCCAGGAGGCCGCTCTCGAGCTCGTCGGCACTCCGGTCTGGCCCCGCCATCTGCGCACCATCGCCTCGGCCCTGGAGGAGCGCCGCGAGGCCATGCTCGCCGCGCTGCGTCGCTACCTGCCGGACGTCGCGGCCACCGTGCGCGCTCCCGCCGGCGGCTACCACCTGTGGCTCCGCCTGCCCGACGGCGCCGACGAGACCGCGCTCACCGCCGCACTGCTGCGCGCCGACGTGGCCGTGTCGCCCGGCCGTCCCTACTTCGCCGCCGAGGCACCGGCCCCGCACATCCGGCTCAGCTTCGCCGACATCGCGGGCACGGACGAGATCACCGAGGGCATCCACCGCATCGCCACGGTGTTCCACACCGCGGGCCTGGCGACGGCCCTCTGACCGGGCGGCCACGTATCGCTATCCAGAATAATCGATAGCGCTACCGCTTATTGCGCTATTTGACAGTAGCGATTCTCTCGCCGAGACTGTGGATACGTGGTTACCCGCGAGTAGACCCGTCTTCGCGGACCGACGCTGAGGAGAATCCCCGTTGACCCCGACCACCGTTTCCGGCGAGTGCTACTACCAGCGCATGGGGGAGCATCTCTACAAGCCCACGGCCCATGCGGGAGGCGCGTGGAACGCCGGGGAGCACCATTTCGGCCCCCTGGCCGGCCTCGTCGCCCACGCCGTCGACCGGTATCGCGCCGCCCGCCCCGCCGACGGGCTGGTCCTGGCCCGGATCAGCTACGACATCCTCGGTTTCCTCCCCCTCGACGAGTGCGAGGTCACCGTGGAGACCATCCGTCCGGGCCGCACGGTCGAACTGCTGGAGGCCGTTGTCACCGTGGCGGGCCGTCCGGTGATCCGTGCCCGCGCATGGCTGCTCACGGCACTCGACACCGCTGCCGTGGCCGACACTCCCTTCGCGCGGCTGGCACCGCCCGAGACCTTCCCCGGCTGGCCGATGCACGAGGAGTGGGACTGCGGGTACGCCCGCTCCCTCGAAGTGCGCCGGCGGACCTCCGGCCGCGGTCGCGCCGCCGCGTGGGTGGCCACCGACGTGGGCCTAGTCGCCGACGAACCGGCCGGCGCGCTCGCGTCCTTCGTCGCCCGCGTGGACGTCGTCAACGGCATGGCCGTACAGCAGCACCGCACGAAGTGGACGTATCCCAACATGGACATGACCCTGCACTTCCACCGCCAACCCGAGGGAAGGTGGACCGGACTGGACACCACCGTCAGCTTCGGCCCCACCGGACACGGCCTCACCAGTGCCGTTCTGCACGACGCCGGGGGCCCGGTCGGACACGTCCAGCAGATCCTCACCGTCCGGCCGACGGAAGGCGGCCGACCGTGAGCGCGACCGTCCTTCAGTTGCTGCGCGAGCGCGGGCGGCAGGGAAGCACACCCGGACACCGCCGTGACGACGCGCGACTTGTCCTCCTCATCGAAGGGGGAAGCTCGCGCGGCGCCTACTCCAGCGGTATGGCCGTCGCCATCGAACAGCTGGGCCTCCTGCCCCTGTTCGACGCCGTCTACGGCAGTTCCGCGGGAGCGCTCAACGCGGCCTGGCTGCTGTGCGGGCGCGCCGAGCGCACCATGCACGCGTGGTGGGACGAGACCATCATGGGAACGACCATCGATCCCCGACGGGCACTGAGCCGCCGGCCGGTCGTGGACACCCGCTTCCTGGTCCACACCGTGTACACCGAGATCATGCCGATGGGGTTCGAGGAAATCCTCGGCAGCACCGTCGAGTTCCACCCCCTCGCCACGGACGCCCTCACCGGCCGGTCGACCGATCTGCACGAGCAGATCACCGACCGGGCGAGCCTCCAGGCCGCACTCCGCGCGTCAACCGCCATGCCACTGCTCGCGGGCGACCCCGTCAGGATCAACGGGCGATCGTTCGTCGACGCGGGTGTCAGCGAGGCCGTCCCGGTACGAACGGCCCTGGCGCAGCAGGCCACCCACATCGTCGCGCTCCGGACACGACGCGCGGACGAGACCCCGTCCGCTCCCTCGCTCGGCCAACGCCTCGTGATGTCACGCTGGTTCGCCCGCCGCGCCCCGGGAGCCCTGACGCCGTGGCTGCAACGCGCGGTCATCAGGGGCGAGGAGGAACATCTCCTGGCGTCGCACACCGCGACCTTCCAGATCCGCCCGCCGCTCGGGAGCACACCGATCGGCCACACCGAGCGACGCCCGGGGCCGCTGCGTGCGGCCGTCCACACCGGCCGGCAGGCGGTGTGGGACGTACTCGCGGAATGCCGTGAGGAGCCACTGCCGACGGGTTAGTCCCCGGTGACGGAGAGGGACGTCACGGCAGAAACCGTGGCCTGCGTCACTTTGCGGCCGCGGGCCGTATCACCGGACCACCGCGCGCTCATAGGGTGCTGCGCATGATGGTCCCCGCGGCACTGCTGCTGCTCGGCGCGCTGACCGCCCTCCTCGGCCCCCGGCTGCTGGCACGGGCCGACTGGACGGACCGCGAGCCGGTGGTCGCGCTGTGGGTCTGGCAGTGCGTGGTGGCGGCCGTACTGCTGTGCTGCGCGCTGTCGATGACGCTCAGCGCGGCGGCGGCCTGGCAGGCCGTGCGCGGGCATGTGTTCGCCCCGGCGCCGCGCGGGGTCGTGGAGGCGTACGCGCTCGGTGCGGCCGGTCCCTGGGCGGCGGCGACCGCGGTGACGCTCGCGCTCGGCGGCCTGTGGAGCGGCGCGATGCTGGTCCGCGAGATCGTACGGGCCCGTACCCGGCGTCGGCTGCACCGGGCCGAACTCCTCGTCCGCAGCCCGCGGTTGCCCGGCGAGGAGCCCGGCACGGGCCGGCTGGTGGTGCTGGAGGGCGAGCGGCCGGACGCGTGGTGGCTGCCGGGCACGCCGCCCCGGATGGTGGTGACGACGGCCGCGCTGCGCCGGCTGAAGGGCCGGCAGCTGGACGCGGTGCTGGCGCACGAGCAGGGGCACGCCCAGGCCCGGCACGACTGGCTGCGGCACTGCTCGGCCGCGCTCGCGGTCGGGTTCCCGCAGGTGCCGGTGTTCGCCGCGTTCCGGGACGAGATGCACCGGCTGGTGGAGCTGGCCGCGGACGACATGGCGTCCCGCAGGTTCGGGCGGCTGACGACGGCGCTGGCACTGGTCGAACTCAACGAGGACCGTGGGGTGTTCGGGCCGACCCCGACGTCCCAGGCGCATGTTCCGCAGCGTGTGCACCGCCTGCTCACTCCCCCGGACCGGCTCACCGCGGCCCGCAGGCTGCGGCTGACGGCGGCGGCCTCGCTGGTGCCGGTCGTCCCGGTGCTGGTGGCGTTCGTACCGAGCCTGAGGGCACTGGGCTGACGCGGCACCCGCGCGCACCGGATCGACTCGGCGCCCGGGACCACTGGGTCGACTCGGCGTCCTGGGGCACCTGGTCAGTACGGCGGGCGGGTGGCCCGGACGACAGATCCCGGCCAACGTACTGTCCCGCCGGTGGCCCGAGACCCCACACGTCGGCAAGGATCGCAGTATGCACATCTCGCCCGTCGCCCACCCGCCCCCGCCGACGCGGAGCCCCGTCGCCGGCCGTGCGGCGCTCTCCCTGGCGCTCGTCTCACTCCTGCTGCTGACCCTGGTGGCCGGCGAGTGGGGCCCGCTGATCGCACTGGACGAGGGGATCGCCCGCACCACACACCGCTGGGCGGTCGAGGATCCCGGCACGACGCACTTCTTCCGGATCCTGACCGACTGGGTGTGGGATCCGTTGACCCTGCGCATTCTGTGCGCCGTGGTGATCGTGTGGTTGGTGTGGCGGCAGTCGGCCTGGTTCACCGCCTGGTGGCTGC
The DNA here is from genome assembly GCF_044753385.1 of Streptomyces sp. NPDC088387. Lineage (NCBI taxonomy): Bacteria > Bacillati > Actinomycetota > Actinomycetes > Kitasatosporales > Streptomycetaceae > Streptomyces > Streptomyces sp. NPDC088387. The sequence goes on along the minus strand of NZ_JBIVNC010000020.1, from coordinate 125,765 downwards.
TGGTCACGGTCGCGATCGGCACGCTGGTGCAGCAGGGCCTGAAGGCCGCCGTCGGCCGTGAGCGCCCCGTCTGGCCCGACCCCGTGGACTCGGCCCACTACGCCGCCTTCCCGTCCGGGCACGCCATGACGGCCACGGTGATCTGCGGACTCCTGTTCTGGCTGCTTCGGCAGTACGGCGCCCCCGCCGGTGTGCTGCGCACGGCCGCGACGGTGGCCGTCGTGTCCGTGATCGGCGTCGGCCTGACCCGCATCTGGCTGGGCGTCCACTGGTTCACGGACGTCGTCGGCGGCTGGCTCCTCGGGGCGATGCTGGTGACCGCCGCGATCGCCGTCCACAACCGCCGGCGGTCCGTCGCCGCCGAAGCGGTGGAGCCGGCGGCCGAGCCGGACCGATCCTCCGGCTCGCGTCCCTGAGCGGCATGGCCCGGCACGGCCTCCGGGTCTCCGGGCCTCCGCGGCGCCGGTGGCGCCGATCAGGCCGGGCGCGTGCCTGGTGAGAGCGCCGCTCCCCGCAGTAGTAGCCTCAGCACACCATCCCGGGACAGAAAACCGCCTGCCTCGGACGATCCCCCGTGTCGCCCGAGACAGACGGCAGCCGAACCAGGCCCTGACAGAAGCCGGTCCGGACTCCCCTGAGTATAGTTGGCTGGCAGCCAGTCAACGCAGGAGTTACAGCATGTCCCCGCGCAGCGCCCAGGTCAATGAAGAGCTGCGCCGCCGTTCGCGGGAGCGGCTGCTCCAAGCGGCGATCGAGCTGGTCAGCGAGCGGGGCTACCAGGCGACGACTTTGGGCGACATCGCGGATCGGGCCGGTTCGGCCCGCGGACTGGTGTCGTACTACTTCCCGGGCAAGCGCCAGCTGGTGCAGTCGGCCGTGCACCGGCTGATGCACCGGACCCTCGAAGAGGGTGTGGAACGCGAGCCGCGCACCGACGACGGCCGGGAGCGGATGGCCCGGGGTATCGACGCGATTCTCGGGCTCGCCCTGCACCAGACCGTGCTGATGCGCCAGCACATGGCGGGGCTGCTCCAGGCCGAGGGGTTTGTGCAGTGCCCGGAGCAGCGGCGCCTCGCCGAGCTGCTGCGGGAGCTGGTGGCGCGGCGCGGCTCGGGGGACGTCGACTTCGACTACCCGATGCTGCGCGCGCAGCTGATGGGCTCCGTCTACGCGATGGTGCTGCCGAACGTGCCGATGCCGGTCGCCCCGCTGCGCGCCGAGCTGTTCCGGCGCTACGGGCTCGACTGGGACATGGGTGTCCCGCCGGACACCGAGGCGCCCGGCGGGACGTTGGAGCAGGATCTCTCACGGTTCTTCACGCCGGACGAGTCGCCCGGCGGGGAACCGACGGCAGGTCAGTCGAAGTAGTCCGGCTGGGTCTGCACGTTGAGCTCGTCCACGTGGACCCGGCGGGCCGGATCGGTGCGGCGGTCGTTGATCTTCAGAACGTCAAGGCCCTTGGCGATGTCGTTCGAGTAGATGTAGCCGTTGTAGTAGTACGCCGACCAGGGACCGGCCGTCGTGAGCTGGTTGACGTTCACCGGCCCGCGCTCGAAGTAGGCGATCTCCTTCGGGTTCGAGGAGTTGGTGAAGTCCCAGACGGAGACACCGCCCTGGTACCAGGCCTGGACCATGATGTCCTTGCCCTTGACCGGGATCAGCGAGCCGTTGTGCGCCACGCAGACCTCGGTGGCCGCCTGGTGACGCGGGATCTTGAAGTAGCTGCGGAAGACGAGCTGACGCTTGTCGCCCTTGCCGACGATGTCGTAGATCCCGTCGGCGCCGCGGTTCGGGCCGATCTCCGCGTTGCAGGTGGCCGCGCCGCCGCCACCGAGCTCGTCGGTGAAGACGACCTTGTCGGCGTCCTGGTTGAAGGTCGCCGAGTGCCAGAACGCGAAGTTCACGTTGTCCTGCACCTGGTCGATGACCTTCGGGTGCTCCGGGTCCTTGATGGAGAACAGGATGCCGTCGCCCATGCAGGCGCCCGCCGCGAGGTCCTTGGAGGGCAGCACGGTGATGTCGTGGCAGCCGGTGGTCTTGGACACGCCCGGGTTGGTGGGACCGCCCGGGTTGCCACCGCCGTCCGGACCCTCACCGGGGAACAGCACCGGGAAGCCCACGACCGCCGCCTTGTGCGGGGCCTTCACCGGCACCTTGATGACCGTGATGCCGTCGTGCGGCGGCTGGCAGTCGGGGTACGCGGAGTTCGGCGAGTACGAGGAGACGTACACGTAGATGTTCTTGCGCTCGGGCACCAGCGTGTGGGTGTGCGAGCCACAGGCGGTCTCGACGGCGGCGACGTACCGGGGGTTGCGCTTGTCGCTGATGTCGAAGACCTTCATGCCCTCCCAGGAGGACTTCTCGGTCGCCGGCTGCGTGGTGCTGTTGCAACTGCTGTCGCTGCGCGAGGAGTCGGTCGACAGGAACAGCAGGTCACCGGAGACGGAGATGTCGTTCTGCGAGCCGGGGCACAGCACCTGCGCGACGGTCTTCGGCGCCTTCGGGTTCTTGATGTCGAAGATGCGGAAGCCGTCGTAGTTGCCGGCGAACGCGTACCTGCCCTGGAAGGCGATGTCCGTGTTCGTCCCCGCCAGTACGTCCTTGGGGATGTTCGTGACATGGCTGATGTTGGCCGTGTGCACGATCTCGTCCTGGCCGGGTATCTCACCGGCGGCTATCGCCGCACGCGCCTCGGCCTGGTCGCTCTGCGAGACTTGCTGCTTCCCGGCCGGTGTGTCGCCCGGGTCGGGCGTGGCGGCGGCCTCTTGAGCCGTCAGAAGTGCGGCAAGAAGTCCGGCCGCGGCTGCGGCGACTCCCAGCCGTCTGTGCCGCGTCCTGGATCTTTTGAACAGGGTCACTGCGTCCTCCCTTTAAGTCCGTTGGCGAGGAAACCGCTTCACGGATCTTCGAAGTATCGTCTGGGTCATGCACAGATCAACAGGGTGCAACGGACTTGTAATGCAGTTTTTTGATCGGTCGAGTGTGGAAGCGTGCTAGGACAGTCATCGGCGCTCACAAGGCGCGCTCCACACGGCAATTGCCGTCCCACCTGCAACAGGAGGTCGCTGTGCCCTTCCGCCGCACTTCCCGCGTGTCCGTCGCAACCGCCTCTTTGGCCGCGCTGGCAGTACTGGTACTGGGTGCCTGCGACTCAGGGTCCGACGACGAGCCCAAGTCGGCCTCGGGCAGCGGGCCCTCGGTGCTGGCCCCGGGCATGCCCGGCGAGGAGAACCAGACACTGTCCGCGCAGGACGCCAAGGAGCACCGCGCGGAGGACGACACCCCCAACTCGGCCGACGTCTCGTACGCCCGCATGATGATCGAGCACCACACGCAGGCGCTGGAGATGACCGAACTCGCCGCGAAGCAGGCCGAGTCGACTTCGGTGAAGGGGCTCGCCGACCGGATCGCCGCCTCGCAGAAGCCCGAGATCGGCACCATGCAGGCCTGGTTGAAGGCGCACGGCGAGGACGAGAAGGCGGGCGACAGCGGGGGCCACGACCACGCGCCGATGCCGGGGATGGCCACCGAGGGCCAGTTGAAGAATCTGCGGGCGGCGCGCGGGAAGGCCTTCGACCAGCTGTTCCTGACGCTGATGATCACCCATCACGAGGGTGCGATCACCATGGCCACGGACGTGAAGGGCGAGGGCAACAACATCCAGATCGAGGAGATGGCCGACGACGTCATCGCCCAGCAGTCTGCCGAGATCTCGCGCATGCGGGAGATGGACTGACGGTCTGGGTCAGCGGCGGGCGTGACGTGGGGTCAGGAAACCCGCGTCACGCGCCTGCGAGATCAGCCTGAGCGACTTGCGGCGGCTGTGCCCGGTCGCGCACATCACCGCGAGCACCGGGTCGACACCGTCCGTCTGCGCCGCCCGGTACTCCTGCGCGACGAGCCACCGCCCCTCGATCCCACGCGGCCAGGCGGGCCGGGCCCGGCGGGAGGCGAGGGGGTCGTCGCCGTCCTGGAGGAGGGGGGCGGGCTCGTACTCGCCGGTGTCGTCGGGAAGTTCGCCTGCGCGGTCGGGAAGTTCGCTTGTGCGGTCCGGATGTTCGGGTGCGCGGTCTGGAAGTTCGGGTGCGCGGTCCGGAAGTTCGGGTGCGCGGTCGGGAAGTTCGGGTGCGCGGTCCGGAAGTTCGGGTGCGCGGTCTGGAAGTTCGGGTGCGCGGTCCGGAAGTTCGGGTGCGTGAGAAGGCAGTTCGGGCACGTCGGAGGGCAGTTCGGGCGTGTCCTCGGGCGCGGCAGCGCGCCGCACCGGCACTTCCCTTCCGCACGCCCTGAACAGCGGGGCCTCGATCCAGTCGGCGAGGCCCGCGAGGTCGCGCGGCGACAGCGCGGGCCGGGCGCGGACGTCCTCGAACGACACGCCCCCGTCGGCGACGACGGCGAGGGCCTCCACCCGGGCGCCGTCCGCGAAGGCCAGCCGCACGGTAAACCACGACGTGGTGCCGCCGCTCTCCCGCACTTCCCACGCGGGCCACACGGACACCGCGCCGTCCTCGCGACGGCGATCGGAAAGATTAAGAAAGGATGCTTCAAGCACATACGCAACGTAACCGCATGATCACATTCCATACGAACGGACACGCACACCGGGCACCCCGTCGGCGCAGCGCCGCGCCCCTCCCCCTCTCGCCGAGGCGGTGCGATGCTGGATCCATCAGCGACCTCCTGCCAATCGCCGGGTGACCGGACAAGACGGACAAGGAGAGTTCCGCCGTGCTGCGTGTCGCCGTCATCGGTTCCGGGCCCAGTGGGGTCTACACCGCCCAGAGCCTGGTCCAGCTCGATCCCGAGGTCCGCGTCGACGTACTGGACCGGCTGCCGTGCCCGTACGGACTGGTGCGTTACGGCGTGGCGCCGGACCACGAGAAGATCAAGTCGCTTCAGAACAACCTGCGGACGGTCCTCGAACACGACCGGGTGCGTTTCCTGGGCGGTGTGGAGATCGGTCCGGGCGGGCTGTCCGCCGGGCGGCTGCGGGAGTGCTACGACGCCGTGGTGTACTGCGTCGGCGCCGCGACCGACCGGCGCCTGGGCATCCCGGGCGAGGATCTGCCCGGGAGTTGGTCCGCGACGCAGTTCGTGTCCTGGTACAGCGCGCATCCGGACGCCACGGAGGACGGTTTCGTACGGGGCGCCCGGTCGGCCGTGGTGATCGGTGTCGGGAACGTCGCGGTCGACGTGACCCGGATCCTGGCGCGCGGCGCGGCGGAGCTGAGCCCCACCGACATACCCCAGGCGGCCTTGGGCGCGCTGGCCGAGAGCCGGGTGACCGACGTCCACATGGTCGGGCGGCGCGGCCCGTCCCAGGCCCGCTTCACCACGAAGGAGCTGCGCGAGCTGGGCGGTCTGCCGGACGCCGAAGTACTGGTGGAAGCCGAGGAGTTGGGCCTGGACCCGGACTACGTCGATCCGTCCGGGCTGACGGGCACCCTGCGGCGGAACGTCGAGACGCTGAGGGGCTGGGCGGAGCGGCCGGCCAGGGGCGCCGCGCGCCGTGTCCACGCGCGCTTCTTCCTGCGCCCGGTCGCCCTTCTCGCCGACGCCGAGGGCGCGCATGTGGCGGCGGTGCGGTTCGAACGTACGCTGCCGGACGGTCGGGGCGGAGTGACCGGCACGGGCCAACACGAGGACATCGAGGCGCAGTTGGTGCTGCGTTCGGTCGGTTATCGCGGAGTGCCGCTGGAGGGGCTGCCGTTCGACGCGAGCAGCGGGACGGTGCCGCATCTGGCGGGACGGGTACTGCGGGAGGGGGCGGTGGCGCCGGGCGAGTACGTGGCCGGGTGGATCAAGCGCGGGCCGACGGGGGTGATCGGCACCAACCGCCCGTGCGCGAAGGAGACGGTGACGTCACTGCTGCTGGACGCGCCCGCCCTCGTAGGGGAACGGCCAGGTGAGGATCCGCTGGGGGCGCTGCGGGCGAGGGGGGTCGCGCCGGTGGAGTGGGCGGGCTGGCAGTCGATCGAGCGGGCGGAGGCGGCGCTGGGCGCCTCGCTGGGCCGCAACGTGGTCAAACTCCCGGACTGGCAGTCCCTGATGACCGCCGCACACCACAGCGCCGGCTGAGAGGCACGGGGAACTGCGCGCCCGGCCGGCGGCGGCCCGCACTCGGCACAGGGCGACCGAAGGCGGGTTCAGACCTCCCCGAGACGGGCGGACTGCCGGGCGGCGGCGGTGAGCAGCGCGTCGAGCAGCCCGGGGAACAGACCGTCCAGGTCGTCGCGGCGCAGGCCGTTGAGCTTGGCCGTGCCGCGGTAGACCTGCTGGATCACACCGCTCTCGCGCAGCACCCGGAAGTGATGGGTGGTCGTGGACTTGGTGACCGGCAGGTCGAAGTGCGAACAGGACAACTCGTCACCGGCCCCGGCGGCCAGCTCGCGCACGATCCGCAGCCGCATCGGGTCGGACAGCGCGTGGAGCACGGCCTCCAGCCGGATCTCCTCGCGCGCGGGGTGCGGCAGCTCGCGGCTGCCCGCGGCGGCGGTGCTGGTCACGGTGGCTCCACTTCGTCGGGGGCGCCCACGCCGGGCGGTCCCATGGCCCGTACGGGTCCACCCATCGTACGAGAACCATCGTAGTTTGACATCCGCCGTACTACGAGGGCTATCGTACGAGGACATCGCCCGCTCCGACGAACGGAGGCGCCGTGAGCGCACTCTTCGAGCCCCTGACCCTGCGCGCAGTGACGATCCCGAACCGCGTGTGGATGCCCCCGATGTGCCAGTACTCGGCCGCACCGGACGGGCCGGAGGCCGGTGCGCCCACGGACTGGCACTTCGCCCACTACGCGGCCCGCGCGGCCGGCGGCACCGGCCTGGTGATCGTCGAGGCGACCGGCGTGAGCCCCGAGGGCCGGATCTCCCCGTGGGACCTCGGCATCTGGAACGACACCCAGGTCGAGGCGCTGCGCCGGATCACCCGCTTCCTGGTCTCGCAGGGCACGGTGCCGGCCATTCAGCTCGCCCATGCCGGACGCAAGGCGTCCACGGGCCGCCCCTGGGAGGGTGGCGGGCCCGTCGGCGCCGACACCGTGGGGTGGCAGCCGGTGGCGCCGAGCCCGGTCGCCTTCGACGAGGCGCACCAGACGCCGGACGAGCTGACCGTCGGGCAGATCCAGGAGATCGTGGGGCAGTTCGCCGACGCGGCCCGCCGGGCGCTCGCCGCCGGGTTCGAGATCGTCGAGGTCCACGGCGCGCACGGCTACCTGATCAACGAGTTCCTGTCGCCGCACTCCAACCACCGCACTGACGCCTATGGCGGCTCGTACGAGAACCGCACCCGGTTCGCCCTGGAGGTCGTCGACGCGGTCCGCGCGGTGTGGCCCGAGGACAAGCCGGTCTTCTTCCGCGTCTCCGCCACCGAGTGGCTGGACGGACCGGGCTGGACCGCCGACGAGACGGTCCGTCTGGCGGCCGACCTGCACGCTCACGGGGTCGATCTCCTCGACGTCTCCACCGGCGGCAACGCCTCCGGTGTCCGTATCCCGACGGGCCCCGGCTACCAGGTGCCGTTCGCCGCGCGGGTGAAGGCCGAGACGCCGATGCCGGTGGCCGCCGTTGGTCTGATCACCGACGCCGAGCAGGCGGAGAAGATCGTCTCCAACGGGGAGGCGGACGCGGTCCTGCTGGGCCGCGAGCTCCTCCGCAACCCGTCCTGGGCCCGGCACGCGGCACGGGAACTGGGCGGTTCCGTACGGGTCCCCGACCAGTACCACCGATCCGTCTGAGCGGGCGCCGTGGGGCGGCGTCTCACGCTCCGTGGACCTGCCCCGTGACCTCTCGCCGGTAGTCCGCGTACGCGGCCCGCAAGGGCTCGCCCGGCCAGTCGGCGGGGAGGAGTTCGGGCGGGAGGACCGGGTCCGCGAGCAGGTGCCGTACGACGGCCGCGAAGGCGGTGAAGCGGTCCGCCCGGACCCGAGCCTCCCCCACGTGGGCGAGCAGGGTCCGGGCCGTGGCGGACCAGCCCTCCAGCGGCCACAGGCGCGCCGCGAGATCGCGGGCGGGCTGCTCCGGGCGGGCCGTGTAGTGCTGGGCCACCTCGGCGAGGTCGGCCGGGAGCGGGCGCAGCAGGTTGGCCGGGCGCAGCCAGACGCCCTCGCGGAGTTCGGCGAGCCGCAGGGCCGTCAGCCGGGCGCGCAGGTCCGCGCGTTCGGCGGGGCCGCGGCCGGTGGCAGTGATGACGGCCATCTCCCAGTCGCCGCCCCACGCGCGCGTGCGGGGCTCCACCGCCGCGTCCTGGCGGCGCTGACGTTCCAGGAGCCGGTCGCTGAGGCCGTACACCCCGTCCGTGCGTCTCAGGTCTCCGGCCGCGACCATCCGGCTCAGGGCGGCCCGCAGGGTGGATCCGGCGACACCGAACGCCTCGACCGCGCCCACCAGGTCCTTCACGTGCAGTTCGGGAGGGTGCACACCCAGGAGCAGACTCAGCACGACCGACCGCGCGGACAGTGGCCGCAACTCGGCGCCGGGCGCGGCGGAGCGGACGGGGTGATTCATGGGCGTACCTTACGCGGGAGATGTTGTTACGCTATTGCTGCGACTGTAGAGATAGTGCAACACTCGCGTATGGCCATCCTCCCCGCGTACGCGTACGACACCGTCCCGGCGGACGAGCAGCACGTCACCCATGACGTCACCAACCAGCCCCCGCCCCTGGCGCCCTACGACGCCTCCGACGACGTCGCCCTGCTGGAAGGGGTGCGGCGTGAGGGTGCCGGATGGGCCGAGGCAGACCTGCGGCGGCTCGGAGCGCGGGCCGGCGGGGCCGAGGCGCAGGAGTGGGGCGAGCTGGCCAATCGCCACGAGCCCGAGCTGCGCACCCACGACCGGTTCGGCAACCGGATCGACGAGGTCGACTTCCATCCGAGCTGGCACCAGCTGATGCGGGTGGCGGTCGAGGAGGGCCTCGCGGGCGCGCCCTGGGCGGACGACCGTCCCGGCGCCCATGTCGCCCGTACCGCGGGCGGGCTCGTGTGGGGCCACAGCGAGGCCGGGCACGGCTGTCCGACATCGATGACGTATGCCGCCGTGCCCGCGCTGCGCCGCCAGCCGGAGCTGGCCAAGGTCTACGAACCGCTGCTGACCGCCCGCGCGTACGACCCGGGACTGCGCGTGCCGACCGAGAAGCGCGGGCTGCTCGCCGGGATGGGGATGACGGAGAAGCAGGGCGGATCCGACGTCCGTACGAACACCACGGCCGCCACGCCGACGGCCGAGCCCGGCGTGTACACCCTGCGCGGGCACAAGTGGTTCACCTCGGCGCCGATGTGCGACCTGTTCCTGGTCCTGGCGCAGGCACCGGGCGGCCTCTCGTGTTTCCTCGTGCCGCGTGTGCTGCCCGACGGCAGCCGCAACCCGTTCCGTATCCAGCGGCTGAAGGACAAGCTCGGCAACCGCTCCAACGCCTCCTCCGAGCCGGAGTTCGACGGCACCGTCGCCTGGCTGGTGGGGCCGGAGGGGCAGGGGGTGAAGACCATCATCGAGATGGTCAACTGCACCCGCCTGGACTGTGTGATGGCCTCGGCGACCCTGATGCGCAGGACGCTCGTCGAGGCGGGCCACCACGTCCGGCACCGCAGCGCGTTCGGCGCCCGGCTGCTGGACCAGCCCCTCATGCGCAACGTACTGGCCGATCTGGCGCTGGAGTCCGAGGCCGCCACGACGCTCACGCTGCGGCTTGCGGGGGCGGCCGACCGGGTCTCCCGGGGCGACACCGCCGAGCAGGGCTTCCGGCGCCTCGCCACCGCCGTGGGCAAGTACTGGGTGACCAAGCGGGGTCCGGCCTTCACCGCGGAGGCGCTGGAGTGCCTCGGCGGCAACGGCTACGTCGAGGACTCGGGCATGCCGCGCCACTACCGGGAGGCACCCCTGCTGTCGATCTGGGAGGGCTCGGGCAACGTCAACGCGCTCGACGTCCTGCGTGCTCTGGGCCGCGAACCCGGCACGGCGGACGCCCTGTTCGCCGAACTCGGCCTCGCGCGCGGGGCGGACGCACGCCTGGACGCCGCCGTGACCCGCCTCAAGGGGCTGCTCACCGGCGCGTCGCCGGCCGGCGCCCGACGGCTGGTCGAGCAACTCGCCCTCACCCTCCAGGCATCCCTCCTCGTCCGGCACGCGCCGCCCGCCGTCGCCGACGCGTTCTGCGCGACCCGGCTGGGCGGTGACTGGGGGCACTCCTTCGGCACGCTGCCGGAGAACGCGGGTGTGGACGCGATCCTGGAGCGGGCGCTGCCGGGCGGAGAGTGAGCGGCCGGGTGACGGCCGCCCTGGGCCGAACGCCCGCCCGCCCGGGGACAGGTGACTCGTGTCCGACTGCACACGCGCTCCGAGCCGGCCGTCCCGGACCGTCTGCACGCGTCGGCCGAAGCAGCCGTCGCCGGCCGCCCGCGCGGCCCCAAAATGCCCTTCCCGGCTGCCCGTGCGGGCACGTGTCACAGATCCCGCGGGCACGCGGCCGGATTCCGGTTCGTTGTCAGTGCCGTGGTGCAGACTCCTGATCGGAAGGCAGTGCGACCACTGCGCCCGGGGGAGGGACGGCGTGTTCACGGGGATCGACGACATCGACTGGGCGTCGCTGCGGCATGCGTACGGCAGCGCGCGGGACGTGCCCGGACTGGTCCGGGGGCTCGCCTCGGACGATCCCGCCGAGCGGGAGACCGCGCTCGACGGGATGTACGGCACGGTGCACGACCAGGGCCGGGTGTACGACTCGACGCTCGCCTGCGTTCCGTTTCTGCTCGCGCTGGCGGCGCGGGAGGAGGGCCGGGACCGGGCCGGGATCGTCGAGTTGCTGGTGAGCATCGGGAGCGGATCCGGGGCCCGGGACGCCGGCACCGGCGCCCACGAGGACGAGGCCGGCGCCCCGGAGGAACAGGCCGGGGATCTGTACGGGCTTGCCCGCGCGGCGGTCCGGGCCGGTGCGCCGGTCTTCGTCCGGCTCGCCGGCGACGCCGACGCGGGAGTGCGCCGCGCGGTGCCGCCCGCGCTGGTCGGCTTTCTCGACGAGCCCGCGCATGTGCTCGGTGTGTTGCGGGAGCGGATCCGGGTGGAGCGGGACGACCGCGTGCTGATCACGCTGACCGAGGGGCTCGGGACGTTCGCGCGCCGCCATCCGCCCTACTCCGGCCCGGCACTGGATCTCCTCGCCGTGCACAGCGCCCCGCCGAACGGGCCTGTACTGCGGCTGGCCGCACTCGGTCAGCTCGCCGCCCACGGGCCCGAGCGGCTGCCGGACGATCTGGTGCCGACGGCCGTACGCCTGCTCAGGGAGCGGTCGCAGGGGCGGTGTGCCGAGCGGTGTCGCCCGGTGAAGGACACGCTGTCCCGGCACGTTCGCCGGCTGCGGCCGTCGGACGAGGAGGGCGCGCGGCTCCTCGGCACCCTGCACTCGGCGCTCGACGATCGAATACCGGACCGCAGGGCGCTGCTGAACGGGCAGTTGAGCAGCCCGAGCGCGTCGGACCGCTGCAACGCCGTGCGGATGGCGGCGGGCCTGCTGCGAGAGTGGCGGGGCGACCACACCGAGTCGGTCAGGTTGATCGGTGCCCAACTGGCCGCCGAGGAGAGCGGACTGCGCGACGCCGCCGTCTCCGTCCTGGTTGATCTCTTCGAGCCGGCCGCGCCCGCCGCGGACGCGCTCCATGAACTGGCGGCCGCCCGCCCCGACCTGTGGGTCCGGGCCTGGGGACGCGGGAGGCCGGTTCTCGGCGGCCCGCTCAAGGCGTTGGCACGCACCGGCGACCGCCGCGCGACACCGCTGCTCGCCAAGGTCCTGGCCGGGCCCGTCGTCCCCGACGACCTGGGTCTCGTACTCGCCCCTCTGGGCCGGGAAGCGGCCCCGCTCGCACCGGCCCTGCGGCGCGAACTGGCCGTCGCGACCCCGGACTCCCCCACCACGGCCGCCCGGATCGCACCCCTCCTGACCGCCCTCACGGACCTCGGCGACGAGGCCGCCGTCTCCGAGGCAGTACGGCTGTTAGAGGACTCCGGCGCGGAGCCGACGGAGCCGGTCGCGCGGGCTGCGATACGGGCCCTGGGGGCGTTCGGTCCCGCGGCGGGTGCGGGGGTGCCGGTGCTGCGCGGGTTGCTGGACGGCGAGTTCGGCGCGGTGGCCGCGGGCGCACTGTGGTCGGTTCAGGGCGACGCGTCGGCCGTACTGCCCGTGCTGCTGCGGGAGTTGGCGGCGGGCGATCTACGGCGGCGCACGGCCGCCGCCGAAGAGGTGGCGCGGCTGGGCCCGTCGGCCCTTCCCGCGCTGTCCGTACTGCGCGACACGATGGATATGGCGGGGGCCGGGGCAGTCCGGGAGCGCGTCGCGGCGGCGTACGCCCTGTGGCGGATCGGCGAGGACGCGGAGCCGGCGCTTCCGGTACTGCGGGCGGCATGGACGCGGAGCCCGTCCGTGCGGGTCAGGATCGCCGAGTGCCTGCGGGAGATGGCTCCCGCAGGGGCGCCCCTGCGGGACCTGGTCGCGGCCGAACGGGCCGCACCGCGACGGCACTTGGCGGGTGTGGACGGCCGCGCCGGTGACGGCGTTCCCGAGGACGAGCGGTTGTTGCGGTTGTGCCGGGAGCTGCTGGAGGGGACGTAGGCCTCACCCCGTCTGCCGTCCCCGTAGGGCGTCGAAGTGGGCCCAGTCCGTGTCCCACTGGTCCAGGCGGCGGCGTTCCATCCTGGCGCGGACCATACCGCCCGCGGCGATCGGCAGCATGGCCGCGCTGAGACCGGCCAGGCAGCCGATCGCCGACGAGCGGACCCTGGCCTGGGCGGCACTGGCGGGCTCGGTGACGAGGCGGCCGTTGGGGTCGGTCCAGACGGTGACCGCGCTGCCCTCACCGCTGCCCGGCACGACCCGGGCCTGTCCGCTGCGGGCGCTGCCGTCCGGCGCGGTCCAGCCGACCTCGGCCCACACCCGGTCGACGCCCGACGAGCCGCGCGCGGTGCCGGGCGCGTCCCCCGTGAGCCGGGCCGTCACCGGCCGCCACTCCGCACGCTCGCGTGCCAGCGAGTGCTCGACGGACCCGGCGGTGGCCAGTCCGCCCAGCGCGCCGACCAGGACGGTGAGTGCCCAGGTGGCGAGCACGACCCAGGCCTCCGTCCGGTCCGAAGGGCGTCTGAGGGGATTGCTCCGCCAGCGCCACAGCCACTTCTGCCGACCCCGGAACGCCATCGAGGGCTTCCCTCCTCTGTCCGATCCGCGCGTGGGCGTGCGCGACCGCCTTTCCACGCGACCGTCCTTCCATACGGGTGCCGGCGGCCGGGTGCTCACGGCGGTCCGAGGTGTGGCGCGTTCCATACGGTCCGCGCCGGCCCTCGCCCCCTCCCCCGGGGGCCGGTTCATCCCGCGCTCCCGCCGGTGCAGCGGCCCGGCAACACGGCGCTGACCTGCGCCGAAGTGACTTCCAGGGGTGACTGTCAGTGGCGGGGTGCAGACTGGCGGGTGTCTGGGACAAAGGCGTCGCGGAGGTGACCGGCATGACCGAGGTACTACTGGCCGTGGGCACGCGCAAAGGTCTGTTCATCGGGCGGCGGCGCGGTGGCTCGTGGGAGTTCGACGAGAGCCCGTACTTCAACGCGCAGGCCGTGTACTCGGTCGCGATCGACACCCGTGGTGACAGGCCTCGGCTGCTGGCGGGCGGCGACAGCGCGCACTGGGGGCCGTCGGTGTTCCACTCCGACGACCTGGGCCGCACCTGGACCGAACCGGCCAGGCCCGCGGTCAGGTTCCCCAAGGAGACGGAGGCCTCGCTGGAGCGGGTGTGGCAGCTGCACCCGGCGGCGGCCGAGCCGGACGTGGTGTACGCGGGCACGGAACCCGCGGCGCTGTACCGCTCGGAGGACAGGGGCGAGACGTTCGATCTGGTCCGCCCGCTGTGGGAGCACCCGACGCGCTCGAAGTGGGTGCCGGGCGGCGGTGGCGAGGGGCTGCACACGGTGATCACGGACGCCCGCGACCCGCGGACGGTGACGGTCGCGGTGTCGACGGCCGGTGTGTTCCGCACGACCGACGGCGGGGCCAGCTGGGCGCCGGCCAACTCGGGTGTCTCCGCGGTGTTCCTGCCGGACCCGAACCCGGAGTTCGGGCAGTGCGTGCACAAAATCGCAAAAGATTCGGCCAATCCCGACCGGATGTATCTACAGAACCACTGGGGTGTCTACCGCACGGACGACGCGGGCGCGCACTGGATCGACATCGGCGAGGGGCTGCCGTCCACCTTCGGGTTCGCGGCAGCGACGCATCCCGCGCGCGGGGACACGGCGTATGTCTTCCCGATCAACGCGGACGCGGACCGGGTGCCCGCCGACCGTCGCTGCCGGGTGTTCCGCACGGCGGACGCCGGGAAGAGCTGGGAGCCGCTGACGGCGGGGCTGCCGCAGGGTGACCACTACGGCACGGTGCTGCGCGACGCCCTGTGCACGGACGACGCCGATCCGGCGGGCGTGTACTTCGGCAACCGCAACGGCGAGGTGTTCGCGTCGGCCGACGACGGCGACAGCTGGGAGGAGCTGGCCTCACATCTGCCCGACGTGCTCTGCGTGCGAGCGGCGGCGGTGAGCTGACCCTGGCGGGCGCCGGCCGAGCGGGGCGCCGGCCGAGCGGGGCGTCGGCTGGGCGGGGCGCCGGCTGGGCGGGGCGCCGGCTGGGCGGGGCGCCGGCTGAGTGGGCCGACGGCCGGGCGTAGCGACGGCCCGACCGGGTGACGGCCCGCCGGAATGGTGGCCGGTCCCGCCGGTGGGTCGCCGATGGCGACCGCAGGCGGGGGTCAGGTCCGTACGCGACGGAAGCGCTCCTGGCGGACGAGGGGCCCATCCCTGGGAACACCCGCGTCCGTCAGGAACCTGCGCGGCGCTGCGGTCCCGGGTGGCCCGGGACCGTGCGCTACGGCAGTCGCCAGTCCACCGGCTCGGCGCCCTGTCCGGCGAGCAGTTCGTTGGCCCTGCTGAAGGGACGTGAGCCGAAGAAGCCGCGGTCCGCCGACATGGGCGACGGATGCGCCGACTCGATCGCCGGCAGCTCACCCAGCAGCGGACGGAGGTTGCGGGCGTCACGCCCCCACAGGATGGACACCAGCGGCTTGCCGCGTCCGGCGAGCGCCCGGATCGCCTGCTCGGTGACCTCTTCCCAGCCCTGACCGCGATGCGCGCCCGGCTTGCGCGGTGCCGTGGTCAGCGCCCTGTTGAGCAGCAGCACCCCCTGCTGGGTCCACGGTGTCAGATCCCCGTTGGACGGCCTGGGCAGCCCCAGGTCGGTATGCATCTCCCGGAAGATGTTCTCCAGGCTGCCGGGCAGCGAACGCACCTCGGGCGCCACCGCGAAGCTCAGCCCGATGGCCATCCCCGGTGTGGGATAGGGGTCCTGACCGACGATCAGCACTCGGACGTCGTCGAAGGGCTGCTGGAAGGCGCGCAGCACGTTCGCTCCGGCCGGCAGATACGTCCGGCCGGCCGCTATCTCGGCCCGCAGGAAGTCGCCCATCGCGGCGATGCGTTCGGCCGCGGGTTCCAGGGCCTTCGCCCAGCCCGCCTCAACAAGTTCATACAAGGGTCGTGGAGCCACAGCGCGTCACCCTACTGGCACACACCGGGGTCCCGCACAACACGCTCCCCTCACGCACGGACGCCCCGCCCGCCGCTACTCTTCCTCCTCATCAAGGTCGTCGAGGAGGAGGACAGCCCGTGGACCGGCGCCTGCCGTGACCAGTGACAGGGACGTCTCCCCCGGCACCCCCGCGTCCCCCGCCTCCCTCGGGAGCACCTCCTCCCCAGGAACCGCACCCTCCCCCGGAATCCTCGCCGTCGACTCGGGCGGCTCGGGCCTGCGGGTGGTCGTCGGCACGGCCGCCCGGGGCGCACTCGCCCAACGCGAGTCACCGGAACCCGTCCGCACCGGGCCGCGCGGCATCGACCCCGATCATCTGATGCGGCAACTGGTGCCGATGGTCCGGTCGTTGACCGAGGAGACGGCGGTGGCGGAAGTCGGTACGGCGGCCGTCGGTGCGGCCGGTCTCAGCACGCTGGGCGAGGCGCTGCGGGCCGAGCTGCCGGGCGCGCTGCACCGGGAGTTCGGCGTCTCGACGCTGGCGCTGGCCGCCGACGCCGTGACCGCCTACGCCGGTGCGCTCGGGGCGAGGCCGGGCGCGGTGGTGGCCGCCGGGACCGGGCTGATCGCCGTCGGCACGGATCTGTCGCGGTGGCACCGGGCCGACGGCTGGGGTCATCTGCTGGGCGACTGCGGCGGGGGCGCGTGGATCGGGCGCGCGGGTCTTGAGGCGGCGCTGCGGGCGCACGACGGGCGGCCCGGTGGTTCGGCGCCGCTGCTGGCCTGCGCGGAGGAGGAGTTCGGGCCGGTGCCGGGGCTGCCCGGGAAGCTGTACCCGCGTCCGGACCGGCCCGCCGTACTGGCCGCCTTCGCACCCCGGGTCGCCGCCTGCGCCGAGACCGACCCGGTCGCCGCCGGCATCCTGCGCGCCGCCGCGCGGCACATGGCGGACTCCGCCGCGGCCGTGTGCCCCACCGCGGGCGAGCCCCGGGTGGCGCTCACGGGCGGTCTGTTCCGGATGGGTCCCGTCCTTCTCGAACCGCTGGAGGCCGAGCTGGCGCAGCGGCTGCCGCGGGCGCGGCGGGTGGCCGCGGAGGGGGATCCGCTGCACGGCGCGGTGCATATCGCGAGCCGGCTCGCCACCGGTGCGTTGACGCTTCCGTTCGACAAAAACATGCTGTCTGTCACGCAAACGCCTAGCAGAACAGGTGCAGAAGAGATCTGATCCGTACATTTCCGATCGATACGTAACTCATCAGACAAAACCGGACGGATACCGTTCACCTGCACCCTCCCCGAACAGGGGAACCGAGGAAACCAGTAACATTCGGCGCCATGAGCTCCCCCACTGGGCCCGCGTCCGGCCTGCCTGTACGAATGCCGCGCCCCCGCCAGCCCGGTCGGCACCGCCGACCCGAGCCGCTCGCGGCTCCCGAGGGCGCGCCCGCCCTCGTTCTCGCGGTGCCCGGTACGCCCAGCGCCGCCTCGCGCAGCATCACCGAGGAGATCGTGAGCATCGCGCGCTCCGAGCTGCCCGGCCTGGACGCCCGGATCGGGTACCTCGACGGCGACGACGCGGAGTTCCCCTCGCTGCGCTCCGTGCTCACGCACGCGGCCGAGGAGCGTACGGCCCGCTACGAGCAGGCCGTCGCCGTCGGTGCGGACGCCAAGGAGCCCGAGGGCCCGGTCGCGGTGGTCGTGCCGCTGCTGGCCGGTCCGGACAGCGCGCTGCTGCGCCAGGTCCGGCAGGCGGTGATGGACAGCCGTGTCGCCGCGGAGCTGACCGATGTGCTCGGCCCGCACCCGCTGCTCGCGGAGGCGCTGCACGTGCGGCTGTCGGAGGCCGGCCTCGCCCGCGCCGACCGCGCCCGGCTGTTCACCGTGGCCACCGCCGCGGACGGCATCATCCTCGCCTCGGTGGGTGGCGAGGAGGCCGTGCAGGCGGCCGGGATCACGGGCATGCTGCTGGCCGCGCGGCTCGCCGTGCCGGTGATGGCCGCCGCGCTCGACGAGGAGGGCGCGATCTCCGCGATCGCCGAGCAGCTACGCGGCTCCGGTTCGCAGCAGCTGGCGCTGGCGCCCTATCTGATCGGCCCGGAGATCGACCCGGCCCTGATCGAGGCCGCCGCGACGGAGGCCGACTGTGCCGCGGCCGAGGCGCTCGGCCCGTACCCGGCGATCGGCAAGCTGGCCCTCGCGAAGTACACGACCGCGCTGGGCATCGCGCCGCAGCAGACGCAGGGCGCCCAGGCGCGCTGACCCGCAGTTCCGCCGCCGTACGAGCTCACGTACGCGAAGGGCCCGCTCCTGGCGCAGGAGCCGGGCCCTTCGGCATGTTCCGGGGGAACCCCCGGACGGCTTCTCAGCCGAAGACCACGCAGGACGCGGCCGGCACGCGGATGGAGCCGGCGCGGCGCGGCAGTCCGGTGGCCTCGTCCAGGGCGAACCAGGTCACGTCCCCGGAACGTTCGTTGGCGACGTAGAGGAAACCGCCGGACTCGGTGATCGCACGCGGCCAGTGGCCCCCGCACGGCACCGTCCCGACCAGCCGCAGCTCCTCGCCGTCGACGGCGAGCAGGGACAGTACGTCCTCGCCGCGCGTGGCGGTCCACACGAACCGTCCGTCGCGCGAGGCCACGATGCCCGACGGGTAGGCGTCCCCGTCCGGGGAGCCCGGCAGCACCCGTACCTCGGCCAGCGGCTTCAGTGAGCCGTCCGCGGCGTCCCAGCGGCAGACGGTGACGGTGGGGGTGAGTTCGTTGAGGACGTAGGCGTACGAGCCGTCCGGGTGGAAGGCGAGATGGCGGGGGCCCGCGCCGGGGCGCAGCGCGAACTCGCGGTGCAGGGTGAGCCGGCCGTCCGTGAGAGTGCACACGCGCACCGAGTCCGTGCCGAGGTCGACGCTGACGGCCCAGCGGCCGCTCGGGTCGGGCTGCACCTGGTGGGCGTGCGGGCCCTGCTGGCGCGGGGTGTGCGGACCGGCGCCGGAGTGCGCGAACACGTCGGAGACGGCGGGGCCGAGCGTCCCGTCCGGGCGCACGGGGACCGCGCTGACGCTGCCGGAGCCGTAGTTGGCGGTCAGGACGTGCCCCGCGTGCACGCTGAGGTGGGTGGGCCCGCTGCCGCCGACGGCCACGGGCGGCCCGGCGGGCTCGGGGGTGTCGCCGTCGACACGGTAGGCGGCCACCGCGCCCTCGGCGGTCTCGCTGACCGCGTAGAGCATGCGCCCGTCGGGCGAGAGCGTCAGGTACGAGGGGTCGGGGACGCCGTCCACGCCGCTCAGCGCGGTCAGGGCGCCGTCGTGGGGATCCACCGCCGCCGTCACCACGCCGGAGCCCCCGGCCGCCGTGAACGATCCGACGAACGCCCGTTGCCGCCTGCCGCCTTGCGTCACCGCTGTCCCCTCTCGGTGGCTGTGCCGTCCCGGCTGACGGTAGCAGTCGATCTACGGCGGTCTAGACCAGCCGTACGTCGACTGCGGCGCTCCCTCGGGGGCCGGCGTGCCGTCAGGCGCCCACGAGCGGTGAACCGGAGGGCGCCCGCAACGGCGTGGCGAGTTCGGCCAGCGCCCGCTCCAGGCCGTGCAGATGGGCGAGTGCGGGGGCGTCCGGCAGCAGCTCGGGCGCCGGGGCGACGTCCTCGCCGGGGCCGCCGGTCAGCGCCTCCACCGCGGCCTCCACCCGCCAGCAGGCGGCGGCGAGGCGGGCGTCGTGCGAGGCCTCCGGGTCGGCGGCGACGGTCACCAGACCGCGGATCTCGCGGGCGCAGTCGTCGAGCAGGTCGCGGATCCGGCGGGCCCGGCGCTTGCGGCCGAGCATCGGGTTCAGCGGGTGCACGAGCGGGGCCAGGGCGAGCCGGACCCGGCCGAGGAACTGCTCCAGCTCGGCCACGCGCGGCGCCGGATCGGCGCCCGGGACCCCGGCGAGGCGCGCCGCCGCCTCCGCGGTGCAGGCGTGCACACAGCGCAGCGCGCGCCGGACCCAGGCGTGGGTGACGCCGTGTGTGGTGACCGGCAGCAGGAACAGCACGGCGAGGACGGCGCCGAGCGCGCCGACGCCGGTCTCGGCGAGCCGCAGCGCCAGCAGAGCGGGGTCGAGGACGCCGAGCAGGCCGTAGAGCAGGGAGGCCAGGAGCGTGACGCAGAGCATCATCCACGTGTACGAGACAGCCGCGGTGTAGAAGATGCCGAAGACGCACGCGGTGAGCAGGACGGCCGTCGGCAGGGCGGCGCCGTGCACGGGGACGGCGACCAGCAGGCCCAGTCCGATGCCGATGACCGTGCCGAGGACCCGGCGGAAGCCGCGGACCAGGGTCTCGCCGCGCGAGGTGGTGTTGACGAAGATCCACCAGGTGGCGCCGACGGCCCAGTACCAGCGCTCGCCCGACAGCAGCTGTCCCACGACCAGCGCGAAGCCCGCGCCGGCGGTGGCCTGGACGGCCTGGCGGGTGGTGACGCGGGCGAGGCCGGTACCGTCCGGCGGGGCGGGGGCCGGGGCGGGCGGCAGGCGGCGCTCGTAGCACCACAGGCCGAAGCGGACGGCCGCCGCGATCAGTACGGACAGCAGGACGGCGGCGTAGAGCTCGGGCAGCCGGGCCGGGGTGGCGTGCAGGAACTGGGCGACGAAGTACGTCATGAACGCGAACACACCGAGGCTGTGGCCGCGCGGGCCCCACCTGCGCGCGTACACACCGGCGCCGACGACCGTGAGGAAGACCAGGTCGCGGGCGAGGGGCTGGTCGTGCAGTTCGGCCGCGGCGGCGAGCACCGGCAGGCCGACGGCCGGGAGCAGCGCGGTGGTGACCGCCTGTCCGCGCACGGTGGCGTCGGTGACGGTGAACAGGGTGAGCAGCGCGGCGAGGCCGCCGGTGACTGCGCCGACCAGCGAGTGTCCGGCGAGGCCGCAGACGACGACCGCAAGGCCGATGCCGAGGACCGCCCGCGCGGCGAAGCGCAGTCGCACGCGGTCCGGGTCCGGCGCCACGAACACCCTCTTCAGCACTGCTTCCCGCCCCCTCGCGCATGAGAAAGGCGCCGCGGGGTCCGCAGCGCCATCGACGGCACCATAAGAGCATCTCCGTCACCTCTGGCTCAAGTGGCGACGAGCATGGTGGTCCAATGGCCCATCATGAGGTGGCGTGGCCTGCGTGGCGAAGGACCAACGGACCAGGTGGGGTGGCCCTGGCCGAATCCGGGCCACTGAGCCATTGGTACAGTCACCGAAGATCAACTAGGAAGGGGCGCCGCGATGGCCGTGGACGAACTGGACACCCGCATCCTGCGGCTGCTCCTGGAACAGCCGCGTACCAGCGTGCGGGAGTACGCGCGCATCCTCGGTGTCGCCCGCGGCACGCTCCAGGCCCGCCTGGACCGGCTGGAGCGGGACGGTGTGATCACCGGCACCGGGCCGTTCCTCTCCCCCGCCGCGCTCGGCCACCCCGTGCTGGCCTTTGTGCACATCGAGGTCACCCAGGGCCACCTGGACGACGTGGGCGACGCGCTGGCGGCCGTACCGGAGATCGTCGAGGCGTTCTCGATCACCGGTGGCGGGGATCTGCTCACCCGGGTGGTCGCGCGCGACAACGGGCATCTGGAGGACGTGATCCAGAAGCTGATCAGCATGCCGGGGGTGGTGCGTACACGCAGTGAGGTGGCCCTGCGGGAGCGTGTGCCGCACCGGCTGCTGCCGCTGGTCGAATCGATCGGACGGGCCGCCGGGAAGTGATCACCCGGGTCCCCGGCGTCGGTCGCCTCCTTGGCATGCTGGACCACATGAGCAACCTCGGCGCCCTCTCGGTCATCTTCGATCTCGACGGAACGCTTGTGGACAGCGAGCCGACCTACTACGAGGCCGGCCGCCAGGTGCTCGCCCAGCACGGCGTCCCGGACTTCTCCTGGGCCGACCACGAGCAGTACGTCGGCGTCAGCACGCTGGAGACGATCACCGCGTGGAAGCGGCGGTACGGACTCGCGGCCTCCGTCGACGAGTTGCTCGCCGCGAAGAACGCCCGCTACCTCGAACTGGCCCGGACGGCCACGCGCGCGTACCCGGAGATGCGCGAGTTCGTCGGACTCCTCGCGGGCGAGGGCGTCCCCATGGCCGTGGCCTCCGGCTCGTCGGTCGAGGTGATCGAAGCGGTCCTGGCGGGCACCGGGCTGGACGCCCACCTGCACACCGTTGTCTCCGCCGACGAGGTCCCGCACGGCAAGCCCGCCCCCGACGTCTTCCTGGAGGCCGCCCGCAGGCTCGGCGCCGCCCCGGCCGACTGTGTGGTCCTGGAGGACGCGGCACCGGGCGCGGCGGCCGCCCACGCGGCCGGAATGCGCTGTGTCGCCGTCCCGTACGTCACCGCGCAGGCCGATGCCCCGGAGTTCGCGACGGCCGCGCTGCTGCTGCGCGGCGGCCAGCCGGAGTTCACCGCGCGGGCGACGTACGACTGGCTGGCGCGGGCGTCGGAGCAGCGCCGGATAGGCACCGGGCCTAGGACTTGCGGCGCGGGCGCCCGCGTCTGGCCGGGGTGCCCGAGCCGCCGCGGGTCCGGCCGCCGGCCGGCTTCTTGCCGGGCGGGGGCTTGCGGCGGGCCGCTCCCCCGTCGTCGCGGCGCTTGTCCTTCGCCTCGGACTCGGGCTTGGTCCGGCCACGGGTGCTGTTGACCGTGCGGCCGCGCACGATCCCGATGAAGTCGTCGACGAGGTCGGTCGTCGCCTCCTCCGGCCAGGACAGGGCGACGCTCGACTGCGGTGCGTCGACGACCGGGCGGAAGGTCAGGTCCTTGCGGTGGTGCAGACGGGCCAGCGACTGCGGCACGACGAGCACACCGACGCCGGCCGCGACCAGCTCGATCGCGTCCTCCGTGGTCGCGGGGCGCTCGATCGCGGGCTGTCCCGGCAGCTCGGTCCAGTCGAGTACGTCGTCCAGCGGGTGGAAGACCACATCGTCGGCGAGGTCGGCGACAACGACCTCCTCCGCGGCGGTGACCAGGTGGTCCTTCGGGACCACCACGACCGACGTCTCGGTGTAGAGGGGGATGGCGCTGAAGTACGTACGGTCGACCGGGAGCCGTACGATCCCCGCGTCCGCGCGGCCGTCGCGCAGGACGTCGGACGCCTCCGCGGCGGACACCGCGACGAGGGCGAGGGGGAGGTCGGGCCGGCGCTCGTCCCAGGTCCGCACCCACTTGCCGGGGGTTGTCCCGGGGACGTACGCGAGCCGGAACGTGGGGGGTGCCGCCGAGCCTGTCACCCCGCAAGGCTACCGGCTGTGGTCGGACGTCTCGTGTCCGGCGGATAGTCTGGACAGCATGAAGTCGCACCAGACCGCCCAGACGATGAAGCCCGCGACCGCGGCGAAGAAGCTGGGCGTGCACCTCCCCGCCACCCCCGCCGAGTTCCAGGAGGGTGTTGTCTCGCGCGCCGAGCTGACCGCGCTCCAGGCCGACCCGCCGGAGTGGCTGCGCGAGCTGCGGCTCAACGGCCCGCACCCGCGTCCGGTGGTCGCCGCCAGGCTCGGTGTCTCCATCGCCGGTCTCGCCCGCGGCGGTCTGACCGATCCCCTCACCACCGAGGAGATCGAGGCGCTGAGGCAGGAGCGCCCCGAGTGGCTGGAGAAGGAGCGCGCGACCCAGGCGGACGTCCGCAAGGAGGCGGCCCGGCTGAAGGCACGGGACGCCGAGCGCGAGGACTCCGCCGAGTAGCGGACGGTCCCCGGACCCAGGTCCTCACCGCCCGCCCCTCGACACGTCGCACGACCCCGTGGGTCCCGGCCGCCTCACGCCGCCGTGTCGATCTCCACCGCGCCGGCCGGCTCCCTGAACTGGGTCCGGTACAGCTCCGCGTACCGGCCCTCGGTGGCGAGGAGTTGGTCGTGGGTGCCGCGTTCCACGATGTGGCCGTCCTCGACGACGAGGATGAGGTCGGCGGCCCGGACGGTGGACAGACGGTGGGCGATCACCACGGCCGTGCGGCCCTCCAGCGCCTCGGCGAGCGCCTCCTGAACAGCGGCTTCGGAGGTGTTGTCCAGGTGGGCCGTGGCCTCGTCGAGGATGACCACACGCTGGCGGGCCAGCAGCAGGCGCGCGATGGTCATACGTTGCCTCTCGCCGCCGGAGAGCCGGTAGCCGCGTTCGCCCACGACCGTGTCGAGCCCGTCGGGCAGGGCGCGTACGAGGGTGTCCAGGCGGGAGCGGCGCAGCACGTCCCACAGTTCGTCGTCGGTGGCCCCGGGCCTGGCGAGGAGCAGGTTGGCGCGCACCGAGTCGTGGAAGAGGTGGCCGTCCTGCGTGACCATGCCGAGGGTCTCGCGCAGGGACCGGGCGCTCAGGTCCCGGACGTCGACGCCGCCGATCCGGACGGTGCCCGTGTCGGCGTCGTAGAGCCGCGGCAGCAGGGCGGCGACGGTCGACTTGCCGGCGCCGGACGAGCCGACGAGCGCGACGGTCCGGCCGGGTTCGGCGCGGAAGGAGACACCGTGCAGGACCTCGGTGCCGCCGCGGGTGTCCAGTGAGGCCACCTCCTCCAGGGAGGCGAGGGAGACCTTGTCGGCGGACGGGTAGCCGAAGCGGACGTCCTCGAACTCCACGGACACCGGCCCGTCCGGCACCTCCACGGGCTTGGGCTTCTCCTCGATCAGCGGCTTGAGGTCGAGGACCTCGAAGACCCGCTCGAAGCTCACCAGGGCGCTCATGATCTCGACGCGGGCTCCGGCCAGCGCGGTCAGGGGCGCGTAGAGACGGGTCAGGAGCAGGGCGAGGGCGACGACCGCGCCCGGTTCCAGGGTGCCGCGCAGGGCGAACCAGCCGCCGAGTCCGTAGACGAGGGCCAGGGCGAGTGCGGAGACGAGGGTCAGGGCGGTGATGAACGCCGACTGGGCCATGGCGGTGCGTACGCCGATGTCCCGCACCCGTGCGGCGCGCGCGGCGAACTCCGCGGACTCCTCGTCCGGGCGGCCGAACAGCTTGATCAGGGTGGCGCCGGGCGCCGAGAAGCGTTCGGTCATCCGGGTGCCCATGGCCGCGTTGTGGTCGGCGGCCTCGCGCTGGAGCCGGGCCATACGGCTGCCCATCCGCCGCGCGGGGATCACGAACACCGGGAGCAGCAGCAGCGCGAGGAGGGTGATCTGCCAGGACAGGGTGAGCATCACGGCGAGGGTGAGCAGCAGTGTCACCACGTTGCTCACGACCCCGGAGAGGGTGTTGCTGAAGGCCCGTTGGGCGCCGATGACGTCGTTGTTGAGGCGGCTGACGAGCGCCCCGGTCCGGGTGCGGGTGAAGAACGCGACCGGCATGCGCTGCACATGGTCGAAGACGGCGGTCCGCAGATCGAGGATGAGCCCTTCGCCGAGCGTCGCGGAGAGCCGGCGGGCCAGCAGCCCGAGCGCCGCCTCCCCCACCGCGATCAGCGCGATGAGCAGGGCGAGGCGGACGACGGTCTCCTCGTCGCCGCCCGACACGATCGTGTCGACGACGCGTCCCGCGAGGACCGGCGTGGCTACGGCGAGCAGTGCCGTGACCACGCCGAGCAGTACGAACCAGGTGATCCTTCGGCGGTGCGGGCGGGCGAATCCGGCGACTCTGCGGAGTGTCGCGCGGGCGAGGGGCCGACGGGCCTGCTGGGCGTTCATCACGCTCTGGAGCTGGGTCCAGGCTGTGGTTTCCATGCTCATGCGGAAGACGCTAGGACCTCAACCAATGTTGAGGTCAAGCGTTCGTCCGTCAGCGAACGCCCGTCCAGGTGTGTGCCACGTCCACCACGACCCGGTCGGTCAGCACCTGGACCCGGAACGGCAGCCGTGCCCGTACGCCGAGACCGAGCTGGGTCTCGCCCTCGAAGCTGCCGACGAACCGGGCGTCCCTGAACGTGCGGTACCCGGTGAGGTTCACACCGGGCAGCGGCTTGCCCGCGCGTGCGGGGTAGGTCGGCTTTCCGGTCTCGGGGTCGTAGGCGGGTGCGGTCACCCGGACCTCGATGACGGCGCCGCCGCCGACGGTGACGGGTGTGCCGGAGCCGTCCTGGTGGATCCGGTCGACGTACTGGACCGAGTAGCCGAGTTCGCCGCGGCCCGCGCCGGGGACGTCGACGACCATCCGGTCGTAGCAGTCCTGGCGGCCGGTCCTGACGTTGGTCACCGAGTCCACCGTGGAGGTGGCCAGGGTCTTGGCCTGACTGCCCCAGCCCGTGGGGCAGTTGGCGGCCGTGGCCGCGCCGGCGGCCGGGGCGGAGGCCACCACCGCGGTGGCACCCATGATCGCGAGTGTGAGAAGGACTGTTCCCTTGCGTGCCATGACATCCCCTAAGGACGGCAAAGTGGAGATGTGTTGTAGGACATCCCATTTGGCGGAATGGTTGCACGCCTGAGCGCAGGCCGCCGACCGCAAGCGCGGGGGTGATCGGTCAGTGCCCCCTGAACGCCTCCTCCAGCCACCAGGCGCCCCGGTCGCGGACCACCTTGGCGTCGATGAGCAGCGGCGCGGTGCGTGGGCCGGCGACCCAGGCCTCCACCGCCCCGAGGTCGTCGCGGGTGTGCACGGTGACCGCCTCGAAGCCGTACCCCCGGGCCACGGCGGCGATGTCCGTCGGCGGGAACTCGACCGTGTCGAGGGGGTGTCCGCCCGGCCCGAAGTGGTGCACCTCGGCGCCGTAGGCGTCGTCGTTGTGGACGACGACCACCATGGGCAGTCCGAGCCGCCGTACGGTGTCGAGTTCGGCGGCGCCCATGAGCGCGCCGCCGTCCCCGAGGGCGGCCACGGGGAGGCGGTCGGGGCGGGCGAGGGCGGCGCCGATCGTGGTGGCCAGGCCGAGGCCGATGGACTGGAAGGCCTGGGTGAAGCAGAAGCCGTTCTCGTCCGGCACGGACAGGAACATGCTCGGGTGGCCCATGAAGTTCCCCGAGTCCACACCGACCACACGCTCGCCCGGGAGGATGTCGTCGAGCGCGATGTTCAGGGTCCGCGGGTCGATCCGCTCGCGGGTTCCGGTGTCCTCGTAGGGCACGTCACGCCAGCGGACGCCCGCGGCGAGGGCGGCGCCGACCTCCGGGGTGCGGTAGCCCCGCCGTTGTTCCGTGGCTGCGTCCAGCACGCGGCGCGCGGTGAGTTCCGTGTCGCCGGTGACGCCGAGGGCCAGTGTCCGGTGGGCGCCGAGCGCGGACGGGTCGTCGTCGATCTGGACGACCTCGGCCCGCGGACCGATCAGCCGGCCGTGGCGTGTGGTCCACATGTTCAGGGCACAGCCCCAGCCGACGACCAGGTCGGCGCCCTGGACGAGTTCGGCGGTCACCGGGGACGCGAAGCCGCCGCAGACGTCGAGGGACCAGGGGTCGCCGTGGAAGAGTCCGCGCGCGACGGCGGAGGTGGCGAGCAGTGCGCCGTGCTGTTCGGCGAGTGCGCCGAGGGCGTCGCGGGGGCCCGGTCCGCGGGCACCGCGCCCGGCCACGAAGACCGGCCGCTGCGCCCGGCCGAGCAGCTCCGCCAGCGCCGCGAGGTCCTGTGCCGACGGCTCGACCGGCTGCCGCGGCGGCGGGGGCGCGACCTGGGCGAGAGCGCCGTCCGGCACCTCCAGCGACTGCACCGCGAGCGGGAGGTTCAGCAGGACCGTGCGGCGCTCGTGCAGGGCCCGGCGCACGGCCGCGCAGGTCTCCGCCACCGCGTCCCGAGCCGACGTCACCCGTGCCGAGACCGCGCCGACCGCGTGCGCCAACGCCTCTTGGCCGACATGGAAGTTGGACGTCGGCTCGGTCGCCTCCGCCGCCAGAACAACAAGCGGGGTACGGCTCTTGGCGGCCTCGGTGATCCCGGTCATGGCGTTGGTCAGGCCCGGCCCCTGGTGCACGCTCAGCACACCGAGCCGGCCGCTCGTGCGCGCGTAGGCGTCGGCCATGGTCGCCGCGCCGCCCTCGTGCCGGGCGGCGACGAACCGGGCGCCGGACGCCACCAGGGCGTTGGTGACATGGAAGTTGCCCGACCCGACCACACCGAAGACCAGGTCGACGCCGGACGCCGTAAGGGCCCGGCCGACCGCCTCAGCGACGTTCACCGGTGCTCCAGCCTCGGCGACGTTCACCGGTGCTCCACCAGGGCCAGGACGCGTGCGGGAGAGCCGGAGCCGGTGACGATGGGCAGGGGCCCGGCCATCACGACGGCTCCGGTCGGCGGCAGCGCGGCCAGGTTCCTCAGCTGGGTCAGTCCGTACTTGTCGCTGCCCATGAGGTACGAGTGGCAGGGGAACGCGGGGTCGAACCCGGTGGCCGCTCCGGCGTCGGTGCCCACGGTCTCCACCCCGAGGCCGATCACCGGCGACTCCCGCGCCACCCAGCGGGCGCACTCGGCCGACAGACCGGGGGTGTGCGGGCCGTTCTCGTCGGCGTTGAGGAACGCCTCCTGCGCGTGCGCGCGGGTGTCCCAGCCCGTGCGCAGCAGCAGCCAGCCGCCGTCGGGCAGGGGGCCGTGCTTCGCCTCCCAGGCCCTCACGTGGTCCACCTCGACGAGGAAGTCGGGGTCCTGTGCCGCCTCGGCGGTGAAGTCCAGCACCGCGGCGGGCGCGACCAGCCGGCCGGCCGGTACGGAGGCCACGTCGTCGAGGTCCCGTCCGGTCACCCAGTGGTTCGGCGCGTCGAAGTGGGTGCCGGTGTGTTCGCCGGTGCGGAAGTTGTTCCAGTACCAGGCCGGTCCCCGGTCGTCGTACCGGCTGATCTCCTCCAGTGCGAAGACCGCCGTCTGGCCGAATTCCGGGGGCAGTTGGAGCACCGGCGTCGAGGGGGTCAGCGGCGAGGTGAGGTCAACGACCTCGATCGATCCGTTCCGCAGTCCGGACACGAGCGAGGCGAGGACGGACGGCTCGGGCATACGTGCCTCCACGGGACGACGACGCTGGAGCGGACAGCATCGCAGAGCCCCGCCGCCCGGCCGACGGGGCCGGAACGGTCCCGCACACGTTCAGACAGTCCCGTCCGCCCGCAGCCCCTCGATGTCGGCGGCGCCGTAGCCGAGTTCGGCGAGGATCCGGTCGGTGTGCTCGCCCACCGCCGGCACACCGCCCATGCGCGGAGTGGTGCCGGCCAGGTCGACCGGCGGCAGCAGCGCGGGGACCTGTGTGCCGCCGGGCAGTGATATGTCACGCCAGCGGTCGCGGGCGTCGAGCACCGGGTGTGCCAGGAAGTCGGCCACGTCGTTGACACCGGAGTTGGCGATGCCCGCCGCGTCGAGCAGTTTCGTCGCCTCGGCGCTCTCCAACTCCCCGAAGCGGTCGGCGACCACGGCGTTGAGTTCGGCGCGGTGCGCGACCCGGTCCGGGCCGGTGGCGAACAGTGGGTCGTCCGCCAGCTCCGGCCGCAGCAGGAACCGCTCGCACAGGGCCACCCACTCGCGCTCGTTCTGGATGGAGAACAGCACGTCCTTGCCGTCGGCCGCGGTGTAGGCGCCGTAGGGGGCGATGGTGGCGTGCTGGGTGCCGAGCCGTGGCGGCTGGGTGCCGCCGAACCGGGTGTAGTAGGCGGGCTGCCCCATCCACTCGGCGAGTGCCTCGAACAACGACACCTCCACGGCCCGTACGACCCCCGTGGTGGCCCGCGTGAACAGGGCCGTGAGAACGCCCGAGTAGGCGTACATCCCGGCGGCGATGTCGGCGACGGAGATACCCACGCGGGCCGCTCCCTGCTCGGTGCCGGTGAGGGACACCAGGCCCGTCTGGCACTGCATGAGCAGGTCGTACGCCTTGCGGTCGGCCCAGGGTCCGGTGGAGCCGTAGCCGGTGACCGCGCACGGGATCAGGGTCGGGAAGCGGTCGGCGAGGGCGTCGGCGCCCAGTCCCAGCCGGGCGGCGGCTCCGGGGGCCAGGTTCTGCACGAACACGTCGGCGCCCGCGAGGAGTTGCTCCAGGACCACGCGTCCCCGGTCCGTCTTCAGGTCGAGCGTGACCGATTCCTTCGAGCGGTTGAGCCAGACGAAGTAGCTGGACTCGCCGTGCACGGTCGTGTCGTACCGGCGGGCGAAGTCTCCGTCCCCCGGACGCTCCACCTTGATCACCCGGGCGCCGAGGTCGGCGAGCTGGCGGGTGGCGAAGGGTGCGGCGACCGCCTGCTCGACGCTGACGACGGTGATGCCGGAGAGAGGCAGGTCGGCCGCGGGGTCGGTCATACGGGGGCCTCCAGGGGTGAGGGTGCGCCTGCCCGGGTGGGGGCGCGGGTCCGGGGTGAGGGTGCGTGTCCGAGGTGGGGGTGTGTGTCCGAGGTGGGGGTGCGGGTCCGACGTGGGATGCGTGTCCGGGGTGGGATGCGCGTACCCCCATCCTGTGCCCCTCAGCGGCGGATCCTGAAGAGGGGGTGCAGACCCGGTCACCCGGGAGTCATCGCACCGATCGCACCGGTTCCACGGATCCCGTGGGGCGACTCGTCCGGGACCACCGGAACAGGACGACCGAGCACACCGCCGCGACCGCGCACCAGGTGGAGATGAACTCCAGGCGCCACACCGTCCAGCAGATCAGCGCGCCTGCGGCGGCCAGCGCCCCGAGCAGCACCAGCCCCCGGTCCCCGGAGAGCAGCAGCGCGCCGACGGTGGCCAGGAGGTAGCCGGCGACCAGCAGCCCGGCGTGGGACAGGGAGACGCTGTAGCCCACGGTGTGGCCGCGGATCTCGGCGCTGACCGGGGTGGTGACCAGGGCGTACGCCAGCGCGGCCGAGGTCGTCACTCCGGCGGCGAGCGGAACGGCCAGTCTGCTCCGTGCGGGTGATGGCGCCGCGAGGAGGACACCCACCGGGACCCAGAGCGGCAGCAGCGGCAGGGCGATGACGGCCCACGCGAGGGTGGCGGGACCGGTCCCGCCGTCGCCGGCCCAGACCGCCGCCTCGATCATCTGGTGCGCTCCCAGCAGCAGCGGCAGCGCCGCCAGCGGAAGGTCGCGGCGACGGCGGGTTCGCGCCACACAGGCGACGCCTACGGCGGCCACACCGGCACCGGCGACGAGGTCGGCCTCCGCGCTCCAGCACATCGCTCCACCCAGGGGTCGGCGGACGGGACTCCATCGTCGCTGCGCACAGCACGGCCTGCACTAATCTTGCGCGCATGACACGACGACTAGCCGAGGTAGCCAGGAAGGTCGGGGTCAGTGAGGCCACGGTCAGCCGGGTGTTGAACGGCAAGCCGGGGGTCTCCGAGGGCACCAGGCAGTCGGTGCTCTCCGCCCTCGACGTACTCGGCTACGAGCGGCCCACGCAGCTGCGCGGTGAACGGGCCCGACTGGTGGGCCTGGTCCTGCCCGAGCTCCAGAACCCGATCTTCCCGGCGCTCGCCGAGGTGATCGGCGGATCGCTCGCCCAGCAGGGGCTGACTCCGGTGCTGTGCACCCAGACCAAGGGCGGTGTCTCCGAGGCGGAGTACGTGGAACTGCTGCTCCAGCAACAGGTGTCCGGCGTGGTGTTCGCCGGTGGACTGTTCGCGCAGGCGGACGCCCCGCACGACCACTACCGGCTGCTCGCCGACCGGATGATCCCGGTCGTCCTCGTCAACGCCGCCATAGACGACCTCGAGTTCCCCTGCGTCGCGTGCGACGACGCCGTCGCGGTGGACCAGGCGTGGCGCCATCTGGCCTCGCTCGGACATGAGCGGATCGGGCTCGTCCTCGGCCCGTTGGACCACATACCTTCACGACGCAAGCTCGCCGCGGCCGAGGCGGCGGCGCGCAGGACGGGGCGGGAGCTGCCCGCCGAACATGTCGAGCGGGCCATGTTCTCCCTGGAAGGCGGCCAGGCCGCCACGTCCCGGCTGCTCGACCGGGGGGTCACCGGGATCATCTGCGCGAGCGACCCGCTGGCGCTGGGGGCGGTGCGTGCGGCCCGCAGGCGCGGGCTGACGGTCCCCGGCGACGTCTCCGTCGTCGGCTACGACGACTCGGCGTTCATGAGCTGCACCGAGCCGCCGCTCACCACGGTCCGCCAGCCCATCGAGGCCATGGGCCGGGCGGCGGTCGAACTGCTCACCACGCAGATCATGGGCGGGGACGTGCCACCGGGCGAGCTGCTCTTCGAACCGGAGCTTGTCGTACGGGGGTCCACGGGGCTCGCGGCCGGCTGAGCGCCCGCGTCGGTGACATGGGCGGGCCTCCCGGCACCCGCCGGTTGGCGGGCACCTTCCGCCGTACGGCGGCCAGGGGTGCGGGTCCCGTGCGCCGACGATGGGGGCAGGAACCGATCCCGGCGCGAGGAGAGAGTCATGACGCTGGTCCCGCCCCCGTTCGACCCGGAGCTGTCCGCGGCGCTGGAGCTGGTCAAGGAGCTGATGCCGACGACGTTCACGCTGGACACGGTGCGTGCCTACCGGGACGGGTCGCTCGGGGCCCCGCTGGAGAAGACGGATCCGACGGCCGGCGGAACGTTCGAGGCGGAGAACCGGCTCGTGCCGGGGGCCGAGGGGGCGCCCGGGGTCGAGCTGCTGATCTGCCGTCCGGTCGCGCCCGCCACGGCAGGTCCGCTGCCGGTGCTGTATCACGTCCACGGTGGCGGGATGGTGGTCGGCGACAACCGGACCGGCGTCGACGCGGTCCTGAACTGGGCGGCGGAGCTGGACGCGGTCGTGGTGTCCGTGGAGTACCGGCTGGCGCCGGAGCACCCGTACCCGGCCGCCATGGACGACGTGCTCGCCGGTGTGCTGTGGACCGCGGAGCACGCCGAGGAGATCGGCGGCGATCCCGAGCGGATCGTCCTGGCGGGGGCCAGCGCGGGCGGCGGTCTGACGGCCGGGCTCGCCCTGCTGCTCAGGGACCGCAACGGTGTGCAGCCGCTGGGCCAGGTGCTGCTGTGCCCGATGCTCGACGACCGCAACGACACCCCGTCCGCCCACCAGATGGCGGGGCTCGGCGTCTGGGACCAGGCATCGAACGAGGTCGGCTGGACGGCACTGCTCGGCGACCGCCGCGGCGGCCCCGACGTGTCGCCGTACGCGGCGCCGGCGCGGGCCGAGGACCTCTCCGGTCTGCCGCCGGCCTTCCTCGACGTCGGCTCCGCCGAGACCTTCCGCGACGAGGTCGTCACCTACGCCTCCCGGATCTGGCAGGCCGGCGGTGTCGCCGAACTCCATGTCTGGCCGGGCGGCTTCCACGGCTTCGACGCCCTCGCCCCGCAGGCCGCCCTCTCCCAGGCGGCACGGGCGGCGCACGTGGCGTGGCTGCGCAGGTTGCTCGGTCGGTGACGGGAGGCGGGCGGCCGGCTGTCCCTCCTCCGGCTGCGGCGATCTGCGCCCCCGTGCCCCCGATCCCGCCCCCGAGGCGCACCATGGACCTATGAAAGAGCTGGTCGGTCGTCTGAGCGCGTTGGATCCCGATGCCGGGGCCGCCGTGCAGGTCATCGCGTACTTCGACCGGCTCGTCGAGTCCCGTGCCGGTCTGGAGGCGCTGGTGCGCGCGGCCGCCGTGCTGTCCGGTGTGCCCGCACGGCTGGTGGACGCCGACCGGCGGGTGCATGTCCGGGTCGAGGCGGACGGGCGGCGCCGGGACACGGAGCTGCCGCCCGAGCCGGGCTGGCCGTCCGCCGCGCTGACGCCGGGCGGCGCTCCCGCGCTGTGGCTGGAGCGCCCCGAGGCGGCGCCCAGTGTGGTCGACGCGGTGATTCTGGAGCGCGGCGCGGGGGCCGTACGGCAGGTTCTCGACCGGACCCGGGGCCGGGTCCCGGTGGACGATCCCGCGCTGGTGGAGACCGTGCTGGACGCCACGGCGCCCGAGCAGGCGCGGCTGCACGCGGCACGTCGGATGGGCCTGGACCCCGCGGGCAGCTACCGCGTCCTGGCGACCGCCACCGGCGAGCCCCTGGTCCTCGCCGCGCATCCCGATTCCACGCGTCCCGAGTCCGCGCATCCCGATTCCACGCTGCCCGTCGGCCGGCTCGGGGTCGGCACCGCGGTGGCCGTGCCGGAACTGCCCAGCTCCTGGGCCGCCGCCCGGACCGCCCTGCGGCTGACCGCCGACGGCACGGCACACGACCCGGGTCCGAGGGTTGTGCACGCCGACGCCCTCGGCGACATCGAACTGCTGGCCGCGCTCGTCTCGCCGGGTGCCGAACTCCCGGCCGACGTACGGGCCGTGGAGTCCGCGGCGGCGGATGCGCCCTGGCTGCTGGCCACGCTGGAGGCGGTCGCCTCGACGGCGAGTCTGCGGGCGGCGGCGGCCGAGATCAGTGTCCACCACTCCACGCTCCAGGACCGGTTGACCCACGCGGAGTCCCTGCTGGGCTGGCCGGTACGCACACCGACGGGCCGGTTCCGCCTTCAACTCGCCCTGACTCTGCGGCGGTTGGCCAGGGCGTGACAGCGTGATCCACCCACTCCGAGCCGGTGGCAGGGACCAGGACGGGGTGCATCGACACCACGACGTCCCCGTGTGACGTGGGTCACGTCAGGTTGCTGACAGCTTACTGACCGGAAGATGTCAGTCCGCTCGGCTTCGCTACGGGTGGCGAGGTCCGCGACCGCCGCACCGACGGTCCCAGGGTCTCGCCCGCCCAGTGCCCGCGTCACCGAGGAGCCGCCATGACCGACGCCCTGTCCCGTCCGTTCGGCGACCCGGTGCCGCGATGAGGAGCGTGGTGGTCGTCGGCGCATCGGCGGCGGGCCTCGCGGCGGTCGAGACCCTGCGCCGGGAGGGCTACGACGGCACCCTGACCCTCGTCGGCGACGAACCGCACGTCCCGTACGACCGTCCCCCGCTCTCCAAGCAGTTCCTCTCCGGCGAGTGGTCCGCCGAGCGGCTGCCGCTGCGCGCGCACGCCGACCTCGGCGCCCTCGGGCTCGATCTCCGGCTCGGCACCCCGGCCACCGCACTGGACACGGCGGAACGCACGGTCCGGCTGGCCGACGGGACCGTGCTGCCGTACGACGGGCTGGTCGTCGCCACCGGGGTGCGGCCCCGGCGACTGCCCGGCGGCGGGGGCGCGCATGTGCTGCGGACCCTGGACGACGCCGTCGCGCTGCGCGGGCGGCTGACGGCGGGCTGCCGGCTGGTCGTGGTGGGGGCCGGGTTCCTGGGCGCGGAGGCCGCCGCCGTGGCCCGGCGGCTGGGCGCCCGGGTGACCCTCCTCGAACCCGCGCCCGTCCCGCTGGCGCACGCGGTCGGCACGGACGTGGGGCGGGTGCTGACCGAGGCGCACCGGGAGAACGGTGTGGAGCTGCGCTGCGGGGTCACGGTGTCCGAGGTGACGCCGGACGGTGTACGCCTCGCGGACGGCGAGCTGGTCGGGGCCGACGAGATCCTGGTCGCCGTCGGCTCGCTGCCCAACACGGAGTGGCTGGCGGACAGCGGGCTGACGGTGGCCGACGGGGTGGTCTGCGACCAGTACTGCGCCGCCGCGCCGGGTGTGTACGCGGCCGGTGACGTCGCCCGCTGGCACCACCCACTGTTCGGGGTGTCGATGCGGATCGAGCACCGTACGAACGCCGCCGAGCAGGGCATGGCCGCGGCCCGCAACCTGCTGGCCGACGGACCGGGCAGGCCGTTCGCGCCGGTGCCGTACTTCTGGTCGGACCAGTACGACATGAAGGTGCAGGCGTACGGGTATCTGCGCGGTCACGACGAAGTGACCGTCGTGGACGGGGACTTGGCCGAGCGCCGGTTCGTGGCCGCCTACCGCGCGGGCGAGCGGCTGGTGGGAGTGCTGGCGGTCGGGATGCCGCCGAAGACACTGCGGGCCTGGCGGCAGTCGGTGGCGGCGGGCGCGCGCTGGCGGGACGCGGTGGCCGGGGGCGAGGTCGTGCACGCGGGTCCGTGAGAAGCCGGGGCGTGGTCTCCCGGCCGCGTACCCACGGAGCCCCGGTGCGGCCGTGGCTCAGGCGCTGACGATGCCGACGACCAGGTTGATCGCGGTGGCGAGGATGCTGGTGCCGAAGACGTACGACAGCAGTGTGTGGCGCAGGACGACCGCGCGGACCCGGGAGCTGGTGACGTTGGTGTCGGAGACCTGGTAGGTCATGCCGAGGTTGTAGCTGAAGTAGAAGAAGTCCCGGTACGCGGGCGGCTCGTCCGAGTTGAAGTCGATGCCGCCCGCGGCCTCGTAGTACATGTAGGCATAGCGGGCGGCGTACATCAGGTGCAGGACCGCCCAGGCCAGGAAGGCGCCGCACAGTGCGGTCGCGGCGGCCGCGTGGTCGGTGCCGGAGTCGCCACGGACCAGCAGCAGGACGATGGCGAACAGCCCGCACAACGCCACGGCGACCACGATGAGTTCCTCGGCAACGGGCCGGAAGTCCTCGCGCCGGGCGTTGCGGTGGGTGGCGTCGGCGTCCATCGGCCACAGCACCGCCCAACCCGCGACGACGAAGAACAACTCGGTCGCGGCGATCCCGGCGAGCAGGCCGAGCGCCCCGTCGGTCGGCAGCCCGACGGCGAACCCGACGGCGGTGCCGAGCACCACGGCGCCGGCGAGCCGGGGTACGGCGTTCAGGGGCATCGAGAGCCTCATGCGTCACGACGGTAGCCGTGTCCTGGCGGGTGGGCCCGCCGGGGGCCGGTCAGGTCCCGGCCTCGCCGGGCCCCTCATCGGCTGAGGCGGCTGAAGCGGCTGAAGTGGCCGAAGGGTCTGGGTGGGCCGGGTGAGCCGAGTGGGCCGCCGCCCAGGCCGTCTCGGTGAGTCCGAGGAGGCGGTCCCGCTCGCCTGCCGGCGGCAGCGGCCCGTGGTCCGCCGTCACGACGAGTGCCGAGGCCGCGGTGATGTGGCCGAGCCGCAGGGCCCGCTCGACGGAGCCGCCCTGTTTCAGGCCCGCCAGGAATCCGGCGGCGAACGCGTCACCGGCGCCGACGGGTTCGACCACCGTCGTCCGCAACGCGGGTACCGTGCAGGCGCGTTGCTCCAGCAGGGCCGTGGCGGCCGTGCCGCCGTCCTTGACCACGACGATACGGGGACGCGGCAGCAGCTCCCGCACCTGCGCGGGCGTCAGGGACGCGCCCCACAGCCCCTGCGCCTCGTCCAGCCCCACGAAGACGATGTCCGCCCGGTCCGCCAACTCCCGCAGTACGGAAGGTGCTTCGCCGCTCGACCACAGGGACGGGCGGTGGTTGACGTCGAAGCTGACGGGCTGGGCGCGGTCGGCGGACGGGACGGCGAGGGCCGCGGTGACGAGGTCGCGGGCCGTGGACGACAGGGCCGGGGTGATGCCCGTCAGGTGCAGCAGCGCGGCCGACCGTACGGCCTCGCTCTTCAGGTCTTCGGGGCCCAGCGCGGAGGCGGCCGAGCCCTGCCGGTAGTACAAGACGCGG
This sequence comes from Streptomyces sp. NPDC088387, assembly GCF_044753385.1. Lineage (NCBI taxonomy): Bacteria > Bacillati > Actinomycetota > Actinomycetes > Kitasatosporales > Streptomycetaceae > Streptomyces > Streptomyces sp. NPDC088387. Next base: position 88,993 of record NZ_JBIVNC010000020.1, on the reverse strand, counting down.
GTGCCATCGGGGCCGGGGTCCTTCACCAGGAGGCCGGTCGGGCGGTCGGGGTCGGTGCGTACGGGGGAGACGTCGACCCCGGCGGCGGCGACCGCGGTGCGGATGCGCAGGCCCAGCGGGTCGTCGCCGAGGGCGGACAGCCAGGTGGCCGGGACGCCGTGGTCCGCGAGATACATGGCGACGTTCGACTCCGCGCCCGCGACCGACAGCCGCAGCCGGGTGGCGTCGCCGAGCGGTTCGGGCGGCTCCGGGGCGAGAGCGGCCATGGTCTCGCCGATGCAGACGACCGGGCCGGGGGCGAGGGGGAACGCGGCCGTCATGACGCCGCTTCCGCGAGCCCGCCCGGCCGGTACGGGGGCGTCGGGGTGCCGGGGACGTCGACGCGGGTGGTGAACACGGCGCCGTCGTCGGGGCCGGGGGCGGTGAGTCCGATGCGGGCCGAGGTGATGTGGAGGACGTCGGAGCGCAGGCAGACGCCGGCCGGCTGGGTGGCGGGGAGCCGCACAACGCGGTCGGGGGTGCCGTCGGGCAGGAAGCGGCGCACGGTTCCGGTGCCCCACACGGCGACCCACAGCGCGCCCTCGACGTCGGTGACCATGCCGTCCGGGCTGCCGTCGGCCACCGTCACGAACGGCTCCGGGGCGCCCATCCCGCCCGTCACCGGGTCGAGGGCGTACCGGCGGATGACGCCGCGGGCGCTGTCGGCCAGGTACATCACCGTCCCGTCGGCGGTGAACGCGGGCCCGTTGGGAACGGTGATGCCGTCCAGGACACGGACCACGGTGCCGTCGTGGTCGACGCGGTAGAGCGATCCGGCGCCCTCGTCGGCGTCCATCGCCATGCTGCCGGCCCAGAAACGGCCGGAGGGGTCGGCGACGGCGTCGTTCATCCGCATGGTCAGGGCGGCGCGGTCCTCGGGCCGGGCAAGCCACCGCACGGCGGTCTCCTCGGGGCGGGCCGGAGGCTCGGCCGCCGCGTTCCCGGAGCGCATCGCGGACTCGTCCCGCCCGGATATCAGGCAGATCCCCGTCCCCGCCGCCGCGATCCACGTCCCGGCGCGGCCCGCCACGGGGGTCACCGCGCCCAGCGGCTCGGTCAGTCGGGCCAGTTGCCGCAGCGGTCCGCCGCTGTCGTCCGGGGCGGCGAACAGGCGGCCGGTGAGGATGTCCACCAGGACCACACCTTCGCCGGTCCAGCGGATTCCCTCGCCCAGTTCGAGGCGGTCGGGGGCGACGATCTGCGCGGCCGTGGTCATACGGCCACCTCCGCCGCCACGGCACGGAACGCGCGGGCCCGGGCGCGCAGGGCCGCCTCGTCACCGCCGTCGGCCGCGTCGCCGATCAGCGGCGAGCCGATGCCGACGGCCAGTGCTCCGGCCGTGAGGTAGGCGCGGGTGGCGGCGATGTCGACACCGCCCACCGGTACGAACGGCAGCTCGGGGAACGGGCCGCGCATCGCCTTGAGGTAGGCCGGCCCGCCCGCCTGTGCCGCCGGGAAGATCTTCAGGGCGTCGACGCCGAGCGCCTTCGCCGCGATGATGTCGGTCGGTGTGAACACACCCGCGAGCACCGGCATGCCCAGCGCCTGGGCCTCGGTGACGCCCTCCCCGAGACCGGGGGTGACGGCGAAGGCGGCGCCCGCGCGGTGTGCGGCTCGGGCGTCCTCGGCGGTGAGGACCGTGCCCGCGCCCAGCCGGCTGCCGGAGCCGAGGCTCTGGTGGGCGCGGGCGATGACCGTGAGGGCGTCCGCGCTGGTCAGGGAGACCTCGATGAGGTCGATGCCCTCGTCGGCGAGGATCAGTACAGTGCGTAGAGCGGCGTCCGGGTCGGTGCCGCGCACGATCGCGACGAGTCGGTGGTCCGCCAGTGCGGTTTGCAGGTCCACGCGGAGTACTCCTTGGTGCGGGTCGGGCCGGTCGGACGGGTCGGACGGGTCGGACGACGGTTCGGGGCGGCGGGCCGGTCAGGTTCAGGGGCAGCGGCAGTCGGCCGTAATGACCAGACGCCACCGCACCTCACCCGACCCGGGTACCGACGCGGCGTCCCCCGCTCCGGCCTCGGCGAGGTCGAAGACCCTGCCCAGCATGGGTTCCACGCCGGTGCTGCGGTACGGCGCCCCGGCCGGGAACCCGCCGAGGTTGCGCCACAGGGCGGTGGACGCCGGCTGGCCGTCGGCCTGGAGCTCGAACGCCAGCCGGTCGGCACCGTCGTGCACACAGCACACCGGGCTCTCGGCCACGGCTCCGACCGCGGTGCCGTCGTCCGGGCCGAACCGTTGGAGGTCGATGCCGTGCGGGGCCGGCCACTCCCCCGCGATCCAGGGCGCGCCGGCCGGCCACTCGTCCTCGATCAGCCCGGCCGCCTCCGGGAACAGGCGGGTCGGGGTGCCCGGCCGGATCCGTACCGTCGCCTCCGTGCCGAGGGCGAGCAGGGCGTGGGCCGCCCAGACGAAACGGAAGCCCGGGTCGGCGGTGAGGGTGTAGTCGGCGTGGGCCCCGTCGACCGTGCGGGACAGGGTGCGGGTCAGGGTGTAGCGCTCGCCGTGGACGGTCTCGCCGTGTCCGTCGCCGTCCACGGTCCACGGGCGGCTCCAGGCGTCGCCGTGGTCCGGTGTGCCGCGGACGGTGGGGACGCACTCCTCCAGGCCGCCCGCGTCGACGAACGCGTCCCCGGGAGCGACCCGTTGGCGTTCGGGTGCGTCCCGGTGCCACAGCCACTCCCGGTCACCGGCGCGCAGGGACGTCCAACGGCCTCCGTGCGCCGGGTCGGTGACGATGTCGACGTGGCGGGCACGGTGTCCGGCCGCGGGTTCGATGGGGGCCGGTCGCGCAGTTCCCCGCGCCCCTTGGGTGTCGGCTGCGCCGCCTTCGGACCTGAAGGGCCGTCGCATGGTCACCACTCCGCGAAGGAGCCGTCCGGGTGGCGCCAGACGGGGTTGCGCCAGGCGTGTCCGGTGCGGTCGGCCGCGCGTACGGCGGCCTCGTCGACCTCGACGCCCAGGCCGGGGGCATCGCCGCGGGGTGCGTGTCCGGCGACGAAGTTGAAGGGCTCCGGGTCGACGACGTAGGACAGCAGGTCGGCGTCCTTGTTGTAGTGGATGCCGCGGCTCTGTTCCTGGATCAGGAAGTTCGGTGTGGCGAAGGCGATCTGGAGGCTGGCCGCGAGCGCGATGGGGCCGAGCGGGCAGTGCGGGGCGAGCAGGGCGCCGTAGGTCTCGGCGAGTGAGGCGATGCGGTGCACCTCGGAGATACCGCCGGCGTGGGACAGGTCGGGCTGTGCGACGGCGACGCCGGCCGTGAGGACGGGCAGGAACTCGCTGCGGGAGTACAGCCGTTCGCCGGTCGCGAGCGGCACCGGGCTCGCGGTGACCAGGTCGGGAAGCAGGTGACCCTGTTCGGGGACGACGGGTTCCTCGACGAACAGCGGGTGCAGGGGCGCCAGTTCACCGAGGAGACGGCGGGCGCTGGCGGCGGTGAAGCGGCCGTGGAAGTCCACGGCGACGTCACGGTCGGGGCCGAGGACCTCGCGGGCGGCGGCGACCCGGGCCACGACCTCGGCGGTCTGGCGGGCGGTGGCCACGGGTGAGGTGGCGCCGGCCGCGTTCATCTTGACCGCGGTGAAGCCGGCCTCGACCTGGGCGGTGACCTGGTCGGTGAGTTCGGCCGGTTCGTCGCCGCCGACCCAGGCGTAGACACGGACCCGGTCGCGGACGGGGCCGCCCAGGAGGGCGTGCACGGGGGCGCCGTAGGTCTTGCCCGCGATGTCCCACAGGGCCTGGTCGAGGCCGGCGACGGCGCTGGCGAGGACGGGTCCGCCGCGGTAGAAGCCGCCCTTGGTGAGGACCTGCCAGTGGTCCTGGATGCGCAGCGGGTCCTGCCCGATCAGGTACTCGGAGAGGACGTCCACGGCGGCGCGGACGACTTCGGCGCGTCCTTCGACGACGGGTTCGCCCCAGCCGACGACGCCGTCGTCGGTCTCGATCCGGCAGAACAGCCAGCGCGGCGGGACCAGGAAGGTTTCGATGCGGGTGATCTTCACTTGCCGCCGGTGCCTTTCGTTTCGTCGGTGGCGCCGGCCGGGTCCAGGTCGCGTCCGGCCTGGTCGAGGTCGCGTCCGGCCTGGTCGAGCAGGGCGCGCATGGCGGCCTCCGCGGCCGCGGGGTCGCCGGCCCTGACCGCGTCGAGGACGGCGCGGTGGGCGGGCACGGGGTCCTCGCTGTGCGGGGAGCTGTGCACGATGCGGTCGCGGTGGGCGAGCCCCGACTCGATCACCATCTCCATCCGTTCGAGGAGTTCGTTGTGGGTGGCGGCGAGCAGGGCGCGGTGGAAGGCGAGGTCGGCCTCGACGGCGTGCGCGGGGCCGGCGTCCTCCTCCCCCATCGCGTCGAGGGCGGCGTCGAGGGCGGTGAGGTCGTCGTCGGTGCGCCGCGCGGCGGCCAGCCGTACGGCGGCGGGCTCGATGATGGCGCGCACCTCGCCGAGGTTCTGGAGCAGCGCGTTGTCCTCGTCGGCGGTGCGGCTGCCCTCGAACTGCCAGCGCAGCACGTCGGCGTCGAGCAGGTTCCAGTCGGCTCTGGCCCGCACGAACGTGCCGCGTTTCTGGCGTGCGTCGACCATGCCCTTGGCGGCGAGCACCTTGAGGGACTCGCGCAGGGCGGTCAGGCTGACGTCCAACTCGCTCTGAAGCGCCACCAGATCGAGGGTGGCCCCCTCCTTGATGGCACCGCTGAGGATGCGGCGGGCGAGGGCCTCCACGGTCTGACCGTGTACGCCGCGGCGGGCGTAGGGCGTCATGTCGTACTGCCTTTCTGCTCGGGGAGGAGCGTGTCGGCGCGGGTCATGCGGAGGCCTTGGTGACGCTCCAGCCGCCGTCCACCACCAGGTGGGTGCCGGTGATGTAGGAGGCCTCGTCCGCGCTGAGGAAGGCGATCGCGGCGGCCACCTCCTCGGGGGTGCCGAAGCGGCCGGCGGCGGTTCCGGCGACGCTGAGATCGCGGTCCTCGGGCGCCACCCGGTCCCAGGCGGCGGTCATGATCGGCCCCGGCAGTACGGCGTTGACCCGCACCTCGGGCCCGTACTCGACGGCGAGCTGTCCGGTCAGGGAGAGCAGGGCGCCCTTGGAGGCGGCGTAGGCGGGGTGTCCGGGGATGCCCATGTGGGCGTGCACGGACGACGTCAGCACCACGGCTCCGCGCCGCTCCCGCAGGTCGGGCAGGAGGGTGCGGAAGCCGAGGAAGCCGCCGGTGAGGTTGACGCCGATCTGCCGCTGCCAGGACTCCAGGGAGAGTTCGTGGGCCGGGGTGACGTCGACGGTGTAGGCGTTGCTCACCAGTACGTCGACCGGGCCGAATTCGTGGGCGGCCGCGGCGATCCGGGTCCAGGCGTCCTCGGTGGAGACGTCCGCGGTCACGAACCGGGCTCGTCCGCCGTCCTTGGTGATCCGCTCCGCGACCCCCTCGCCGCGCTCCGCCGCGATGTCGGCGAGGACGACGGCGGCCCCCTCCTGGGCGAGGCGTTCGGCGGTGGCGGCTCCGATGCCGGAGGCCGCGCCCGTGACCACGGCCGTGCGGCCCGTGAAGCGGGCGCCGTGCCGTTGTGGCTGGTCCATGGTGGGTTGGGACTCCTTGTCCGTGCGGCCCGGCGGGTGCCGGGACGGGGTTGGCCTCAGGTGGTGCTGTGCGGTGCGTGCGGTGCGGTTCTCACGTGATCATGCATCTCCCTGCTGTGCCGACGGTCCATCAGTCGATCCTGGGGTCATCGACGTCTCAGTTCCACCAGTTCCGCGTCGTGTTGGGCACTCCAGTGGAACGGCAGCCCGTAATGCATCAGGTGGGCTCCCGCGTACGTCGTCCCGGTCACCCGGTCCTCGTAGGCGGCGGCCGGGTCGAGGCCGCGCAACCGCAGCCGGGCCGGGCGTCCGGGCACCAGGGGCGCGCCGTCCAGGGGGCCGGTGCTGAAGGCGGCGACGACGGTCCGGCCGCCCCGGTCGTCGATGCCGTCGTACTGCACTCCGCAGGTGGCGTCCTTCGGGGAGCCGAGCAGGCGGGCCTCGCCGAGGTGGACGACGTCCCGGATCTCCTTGTAGCGGGCGATCCAGGCGGTGGCCTCGGCGAGCTGGTCCGGCGTCCAGGTGCGCAGGTCGGCGCCGATGCCGAGGACCCCGCACATCGCGGTGACGAAACGGAACGCGAGGGAGCGCGGGCGGGGGTCGAAGACGCCGGGGGCGTCGGTGACCCAGGAGCTCATCACGTGCGGGGCGTGCGCGTGCAGGAAGCCGTACTGGATGGCCAGCCGGTCCAGCGGGGCGGTGTTGTCGCTGGGCCAGACCACGTCGGTGCGCGCGATGGTGGCGCCCTCGATCCGGCCGCCGCCGCCCGCGCACCCCTCGACGGTGACGTGCGGGTGGGCGGTGCGCAGGTGGTCCAGGACACGGAGGTAGCCCTGGACGTGCTGGGCGTCCAGGTCGAGGTGGTCGGCGGGTCCGGCGCCGGGGCGGCCGCGTTCCGTCGGCGGGCGGTTCGCGTCCCACTTCAGGTAGCTGATGTCGTACGTGGTGAGGAGGTGGTCGAGGGTGGTGAGGACGTGGTCCTGGACGTCCTCGCGGCCGAGGTCGAGCAGGAGCTGGTTGCGGACCAGGCGGGCGGGGCGGCCCTCGATCCGGTAGACCCAGTCGGGGTGTTCGGTGTGCAGCCGGCTGCCGGGGCTGACGGCCTCGGGTTCGACCCAGAGGCCGAAGTCGAGACCGAGCGCGCGGACGTCGGCGACGAACGCGTCGAAGCCCTGGGGGAACGCGGCCGGGTCCGGGGTCCAGTCGCCGAGGCCGCCGGTGTCGTCGGCGCGGCCGGGGAACCAGCCGTCGTCCACGACGAAGAGTTCGGCGCCGATACCGGCGGCGGACTTGGCCAGGTCCAGCTGGCCTGCGGCCTCCACGTCGAAGCCGGTGGCCTCCCAGGAGTTGTAGAGGACCTTGCGGGTGCGCCCCAGCCGGTCGCCGGTGAGCCGGCGTTCGTAGCGGTGCCAGACACGGGCGAGCCCGTCGAGTCCCTCGGCACTGAACGCGCAGGCCAGCCTGGGCGTGACCAGGGTGGCGCCGGGGGCGAGGTGGACCACGCCCTCGTGCGGGACGCGGCCGGCGCGCACACGGACGGCGCCCGCGGGCTCGGCGTCCACGTCGATGTGCCAGTTGCCGGACCACTCCAGGGCGACGCCGTAGGCGCAGTCCTCGGCGAGCGGGTCCTGGACGGCGAGCCAGGGCGCGTAGGCGTGGCCGGGTGCGCCCTGGCGGCTGCCCATGGTGAACGTGCCGCGGGTCAGGTCGAGTTGGGTGTGCGTGAACTCCTGGGACCACTGGCCGGTGAGACAGGTCAGCCGGGCCCCCGCGGTGGTGACGGGGATGTTCACGGCGGCCGAGTCGAGCTGTTCCAGGCGCAGTTCCTCGTCGCCCGTGCAGGTCAGCTCGGTCCAGCGGTGGATGACGTCGGTGGCGGGCACCACGGCGTAGCACAGGGTGGTGCGCAGGCCGATTACGTCGTCGGTGAAGGTGAGGCGCAGGGTGCCGTCGCCCTCTTCGGCGCCGGTGAAGGTCCACCACACACCGCGTTCGTGGCCCGCGCGTCCGGCGACGAGGTCGGCGGCGGTGAACGGGCGCAGTCCGTGCGGCAGGTACTCGGCCGGGGCGGCGTCGGCCGGGGTGATGTAGTGCGTGCGGTGCGACCAGTCGAGGGCGGAGGGGCCGTGCTCCGCGCCGTGCGGTCCCCATGCCTCGAGTTCGGCCCAGGGGCCGTCCGGGGAGAGCCGCACGGTGTAGCCGGTGCGGTCGGTGCGCAACGTCCAGCGCTGGTCGGTCACTTGACTGCTCCGAGATTGAGGCCCGCCACGAAGTGGCGCTGGAACCTGAGGAAGACGGCCACGGTCGGGGCGGCGGCGATGACGGATCCGGCGGCGATCACGTTCCACATGGAGACGTACTGTCCCTGGAGTCCGATGAGGGCCGCGGTGATGGGCATCTTGGTGTCGCTGCGCAGCACGGTGATGGCCCACAGCAGGTCGTTGAAGATCCAGGTGAAGGACAGGGCGCTGAGCGCGGCCAGTGCGGGCCGGGTGAGCGGCAGGATGATCCGCCAGTACAGCTGCCAGGGGCCGGCGCCGTCGACGGTGGCCGCCTGCTGGATCTCGATGGGGATGGCGCGCATGAAGCCGTGCAGGACGAAGACGTAGAAGCCGACGCCGAAGCCGATCTGCACGCCGACGAGCGCGGGCAGGGTGTCGTAGATGCCCATGAGTTCGCTGAGCTTGGACACCGGGATGAGCAGGATCTGCGGCGGGAGCAGGTTGCCGCCGAGCATCAGCAGCAGCAGGGAGCGCCGGAAGGGCAGGTCGTAGCGGCTGAGGGCGAACGCGGCCATCGAGGCGAGACCCAGGGTGATCAGCACGGTGGGGATCGTCACGATCAGGCTGTTGATCAGGGCGCGTTGCTGGCCGCCGTCGACCCAGGCCTGACGGAAGCTGTCGAAGGTGAAGGAGTGCGGCCAGCTGCCGAGGCCGTTGGCCGCGATGTCCTCGAAGGAACGCAGGCTGGTGACCAGGACCAGCAGGATCGGCAGCAGCCACAGCAGGGAGAGGGCGCCGGCACCGAGGTGGAAGCCCGCGGTGGCGGCCCGGCGGCGGCGCAGCGCGGCCGTCGACGAGCGGGGGCCGTGAGTCGTGGCCATCAGTCGGCCTCCCGGAAGGCGCGGACGAGGTAGGAGGCGATGACGCCGAACGCGAGCACGAAGATGACGACGGCGAGGGCGGAGCCGTATCCGAGCCGCAGGGACTGGAAGGCCGTCGAGTACATGTAGGTGCTGAGCAGTTCGGAGGAGTGGTAGGGGCCGCCGCGGGTCAGGGACCACACCACGTCGAAGGAGCGCAGCGAGTCGATGACGATGACGGACAGGACGACGGCGTTGACGCTGCGCAGCTGGGGCAGGGTCACATGGCGGAAGCGCTGCCAGGGGCTCGCGCCGTCGACCTTGGCGGCCTCGTAGAGGGCGGGGTCGATGCCCTTGAGGCCGGCGAGGTAGAGGACCATGACGTAGCCGACCTGGCGCCACAGCGCGGGCACGATGACGGCGTAGAAGGCGGTGTCCTGGTCGGCGAGCCAGGCGTGGCGCAGACTGCCGAGGCCGACCGACTCCAGGACCTGGTTGAGGACACCGTCGGGCTGGTAGATCGCCTGCCAGACCAGGGCGGTGGCGACCAGGGAGAACACCACGGGCAGGAACAGGGCCGCGCGGTAGAAGCCGATGAACCGGCGCTCCTGCTGGAGGAGCAGTGCGGCGCCGAGGCCGAGCAGTGCGGACAGTCCGCCGAACAGCGCCAGCCAGAGCACGGTGTCGATCGCGGCGGTGCGGAAGATGTCGTCGTGGACCATCTCCCGGAAGTTGCCGAGGCCGACGAAGCGCGGGGCGGAGACGCCGTCCCAGTCGGTGAGGGCGAGGTAGAAGCCCTGCACCGCCGGCCAGAACACCCATACGGCCTCGGCGAGCAGCGGCACCAGCACAAAGGCCAGGACCATCGGGGGTGTACGGCGCCGCCCGCGCCGGGGCCCGCCCGGCGAGGGTGCGCGGGCCGGGGACTTGCGTGCGTCCGCGGTCAGTACTGCCATGTCATGCCTGCCAGATCTTCTCGGCGTCCCGCTGCCAGTCGGTGAGGATGCTGCCGATGTCCTTCGGCCGGGCGATGAACTTGGTCAGGGCGTTGTCCGCGGAGGGCTGGAGGGCGTCGCTGGAGTCCCGGTTGAAGAACTGGGTGATCTCCGCGGCCTCGGCGACGTGCTTTCGGCCCTTCTTGACCAGGGCGGTGCCGGTGTCCTTGGCCTTGGGGTGGCAGGGCAGGGCGGTGCCGGAGGAGCCCTTGAGGTAGATCTCCTGCGCCTCGGGGGTGGCCAGGTACTGGAGCAGAGCGCCGACGTCGTCCTTGCGGCCGGTGCGGGCGGTGGCGAAGTAGCCGTCGGTGGGGGCCTCTTCGGCGACCGGGACCTTGGGGTCGATGATCGGGAAGCGGAAGAAGTCGATGTCGTCCAGGGCGTCCTTCGGCGCGGCGTCGGCGAAGAAGGTGCCGATGAGCATGGTGCCGCTGCGGCCGTTGAGCAGGGAGGTCGAGGCGTCCTGGAAGGCGACGGCGGTGCCGTCGGGGTCGAAGAACGGCAGCACCTCCCGCCAGCGGTCGAAGACCTTGCGCACCTCGGGGTCGTCGAAGCGGTGGCGGCCGGCGAGCAGTTCGCGGTGGTAGGTGGCGCCGTTGATCCGGATGTTGAGGTAGTCGAACCAGGCGGAGGCCACCCAGGGGGTGTTGCCGCCGGCGCCGAGACCGATGGGCGAGATGCCCTTGGTCTTGAGCTTGTCGCACATGTCGAGGAAGTCGTCCCAGCTCTGGGGCTCGCTCACGCCCCACTTCTCGAAGTTCGACTTCCGGTAGAACATGCCCCACCAGTAGTAGGTGGTGGGGACGAAGACCTTCTTGCCCGAGCTGGCGGTGCACAGGGACTGGAGGGCCTTGGAGTACTGCTTGAGGTCGGGCGACTCGGCCCAGACGTCGTCGAGTTCCAGCAGCAGGTTCTTCTTCGCGTACGCGTCGGCGACCGAGCCGGGGTACCAGGTGTAGACGTCCGGCGGGTTGGAGGACGTGAGGTACGTGGGCAGCTGGGTGCGGAACGTCTCGGCCGCGACGGTGTTGAGGCTGACGCGCTTCGAGCCCTTCTTGCCGTAGGCGGACACCAGGTCCTCCATGGCCGCCTTCGCCTGGGGCGCGGAGAGGTTGGACTGCAACGCGACCGGGCCGCCCTTGTCGGAACTCGAGCCGGACGACGACGTGTCGGTGACACAGCCGGCCAGCAGTGCCGACGTCCCGGCGGCTCCGATGCCGGCGAGGAACCGGCGTCGGCTGGTCTGGTGGTTCGTCATGAAGGACTCCCTGTGGGTCCGCAGGGGGCGCGGGTCTCGTATATCGGCTCGCCCCGCACGCTGCGGATCCAGATTCGCGTGGCTGACCGGCCACGTCAAGGATAATTACTAATTTATGTGAACTCCCGGCGGGATCCACGAGAGCGCCACGCCGACGCCCCAGTGCCCGGGACGTCGGCGTCACGGCGACGACTGTGGCCCGAGCACTGGGGCGTGTCAATATTAATTACTAATTTAATGACGCAGGGAGGTTCCGACTACCGAGCGTCACGCGCCCCGGCAGCCGTCTTGAGGTCGCTCAGCCACATCTCCAGACCTTGCCCGAGCATTTCCGTCGCCGGCGAAACGTCCGCCTCGACCTGCTCTCCGGTCCAGGTCTCCTCGGTGTGCACACGCACCCCGCCCTTGACCCCGGTGAAGGTCCACAGGTGGACACCCTCGTCGATCCGCAGCCCCTCCCCGACCGCGGGACCCGTCCACAGCAGGCACTTGCCGTCCGTGGCCTGCTGCACGGTGGACGTGATGTTCAGCGTGGTGGCCGGGGTGGAGGGGGTCGCGGGCGCCGGCATCCCGTCGAACGCGGCGGGTCTCCTGCCGGCACCCGACCGAGCAGCTGCCGATGCACGGAGACGCTTGTTCCGCGTACGTCAGCCCGTGCGGGGCATGGCCGAACCGCTCTCGACGTGCGACTTCCGGTAGGCGCTCGGCGTCATCCCGACCTCCCGGCGGAAGATGGTCCGGAAGTTGGCGGCCGTACCGAAGCCGCTGGCGCCGGCGACACGCTCGACGGACCAGTCGGAGCCCTCCAGGAGGCGGCGCGCCATGAGGATCCGCTGGAGCGCGACCCACTGCATGGGCGGCATTCCCGTCTCACGGACAAAACGCCGGATGAAGGTCCGCCGCGAGAGCACACTGTGGTCGGCCATCTTCTGCACGGTGATGGCCGACCCGATGTTCTCCATCGCCCATTCCCGGGTGGCGCGCAGAGTCTCCGGGGAGCGGGCGGGCATTTCCGTGTACTGCGGCTCGTTCGCGTCACGCACAAAAGAGAAAACGACCTCTTTCGCCACGTCGTCCGCGACGGTGGTGCCGAAATCGCTCTGGACGACGTGGAGACAGGCGTCCATTCCCGCGCCGGCGCCCGCGGACGTGAGAATTCCGCCGTCCTCGACGAACAGCCGGTTCTCGACGACCTCGATCTCGGGATGCATCAGGCGGAGTTGTTCGGTGTGCCGCCAGTGGGTCGTGGCCGCCTTCCCGTCCAGCAGCCCGCCGGCCGCGACCGCGAAGACCCCCGTGCACACGGCGACGACCCGGCCGCCCCGGGCGAACGCGCTCCGCAGCGCCGCCAAGTAGGCGTCGGGAGCGGGGAGATGGGGATCCTCGTAACCGGGGACCACTAAAATGTCGGCGTTCTCCGCGTCCGCGAGCGAGTGCGTCGGCCTGATCTCCGCGCCCACGTCGTCGTACGACTCCCCGCCGCCCGCCTCCTCGCCGGCACCGCACACCAGCACGCGGTAGCCGGGGTGCCGGCCGAACACATGCGCCGCGATGCTGACGTCCAGGGCGTACGCGCGCGGCATCGCGAGAATCGCGACCACCACCGTGCGGTCGTTGGATGGCAATGACACTCCCCGGTCTTGACGCTGCCCGTCCAGCATACGAGCGCGGCGGCCGTCTCCCTTCGGGCGGTCACTGGCACAATCCTTGCCTCAACTGGCACGGCCGCATCTGGTCCGCCTCTGAGGCACTCTCATATCGTCATTCGCACAAACTCCCGTAAGCGGTGTCGACCCGCCTTTACGAGAACCCCTTTTGGTGATCGGAGCATCATGAGCAATGCGCCTCAGGTCGAGTCCTTCGGAGTTCCCTGGGAAAAGGAGTACGGCTATGTCCAGGCGGTCAGGCGCGGCGACACCATCCACCTCTCCGGCCAGGTCGCGCATGACGGGCCCGACCTCGTCGCGCCCGCTCCGGTCGACGGCACCCGGCCGGTCACCGATTTCACCAACACGGGCGCCCAGATGCGGCAGTGCTATGTGAACGCGGCGGAAGTGCTGGGCCGTTTCGGAGCGTCGCTGGACGACGTGGTCGAGGAGGTCATCTTCGCGCTGGACGTCGACGCCGCCAACGAGGCCGCGGGGCCGGTCCGCAAGGAGGCGTACGGTCGGCCCGACCCCCAGGTGGCCAGCACACTCGTCGGCACGACGCGGCTCGCGTTCCCCGAGCTGCTGGTCGAGATCAAGTTCGTGGCACGGGTCTGAACGGTCGGGCGGTCAGAGGCCGGTCGGCCGGTCACGTCTCCCCCGGCAGCGGCAGCTCCGGGTGGTGCCGCAGTGCGTCGAGCACCACACGTACGGCCGCGCGGGGCGGTGAGCCGCGGCGGACCGCCGCCGTGATCGTGCGGGTCACGGGCGTGGCCAGCTCGCGTGTGACGACGCGATAGCGGGGGTCGACCGCGAGGCCGGGCAGCAGTGTGATCGACAGTCCGGCCTCGACGTGCTGCAAGGCCAGCATGTAGTTGCTGAACCTGCACACCACCCGCGGCTCGAAGCGTGACTGCCGGCACAGCCGCAGCGCGAGGTTCGCCATGTACGACTGCGGCATGTCGAAGGCCCACGGCTCGTCCGCGTAGGCCGCGAGGTCGACGGGGCCGCGCCCGGCCGCCGGATGCCCGAGCGGGACGACGAGCACCACGGGGTCGGTGGCGAGCGGCACGAGATCGACGTCGGGGCCCAGTTGCTGCTCGCCGAAGTCGGTGGTCGTGATGATGACGTCGGCGTCCCCGACCCGCAGCGCGGGCATGCTCGCGTGCGGCTCCAGCTCCAGCAGCTCCACTTCGAGATGCGGATACGTGCGCGCGAGCCGGGTCACCGCCGGTACGGCCATGGTGTGGATCGCGCTCTGGAACGCCCCCAGCCGCACCAGGCCCGCCGGTTCCTCGCCGAATCCGCGCAGCTCCGCCTCGACGGCGTCCATCTGATCGAGGATGCTCCGGGCCCGCCGGGCGAGGATCAGCCCGGCCGAGGTCAGCCGCACCCGGCGTCCCGTGCGTTCGAGCAGCTGGGTGCGGGTCTCCGACTCCAGTACCGCCAGTTGCTGGGAGACGCTCGACGGGCTGAGATTGACGGCCTGGGCGACCGCGCGGACGGTGCCCAGTGTGTCGAGCTGGCTGAGCAGCCGCAGCCTCCAGGGGTTCATCACGCCCCCATTGTTGTTCGGTTCTTCCGAACAGGACAGCCGGAATCGTGAGATGGACGTGTCGCTCGGGCCGCCCCTACCGTCGGTGGCATGGCCGCTACGACCCCCACCCCACAGTCCCCCGATTCCTTCTGGCAGGACGCCGACCGGCATCTCGTGCGCTACGGCGGCGGTTTCACCCGCGAGATCGTCGACCGGGCCGCCGGGAGCTTTGTGTACACCGCGGACGGCAGGAAGATCCTCGACTTCACCTCCGGCCAGATGAGCGCGATCCTCGGTCACTCGCACCCGGAGATCGTCGCGACCGTCCAGCGGCAGGTGGCGACCCTCGACCATCTATACAGCGGCATGCTCAGCCGCCCGGTGGTCGACCTCGCCCGGCGGCTGGCGGAGACGCTGCCCGCGCCGCTGGAGAAGGCGATGCTCCTGACGACCGGCGCCGAGTCCAACGAGGCCGCGATCCGGATGGCCAAGCTGGTCACCGGTGGACACGAGATCGTCTCGTTCGCCCGCTCCTGGCACGGCATGACCCAGGCGGCCGCGTCCGCCACGTACAGCGCGGGGCGCAAGGGTTACGGTCCCGGCACGCCCGGCAACTTCGCGATCCCGGTCCCGAACGCCTACCGCCCCGACTTCACCGCCGCCGACGGCACTCTGGACTGGCGGCGCCAGCTGGACTTCGCCTTCGACCTGATCGACGCCCAGTCGACGGGGAACCTCGCCGCGTGTCTCGTCGAGCCGATCCTCAGCTCGGGCGGTGTCATCGAACCGCCGCTCGGCTACTTCGCGGCCCTGCGGGACAAGTGCCGTGAGCGCGACATGCTGCTGATCCTCGACGAGGCCCAGACGGGACTGTGCCGCACCGGCACGTGGTACGCCTTCGAGCGCGACGGCGTGGTCCCCGACATCCTCACCCTCTCCAAGACGCTCGGCGCGGGCCTGCCCCTCGCGGCGGTGCTCACCAGCGCCGAGATCGAGCAGGAGGCGTACGACCGCGGGTTCCTGTTCTTCACCACCCATGTCTCGGACCCGCTGGTCGCCGCGGTCGGCAACACGGTCCTCGACGTGCTGGTGCGTGACGGCCTCGACGAGCGCGCCCGGACGCTGGGCGCGTATCTCCACGACGGTCTGGTCGACATCGCCAAGCGCCATCCGGTCGTGGGTGACATCCGCGGGCGTGGCCTGCTGGCCGGCCTGGAACTCGTCGCCGACCCCGCCACGGGCACCTCCGACGAGCTGGGCGCCCGCATCACCCGCCGCTGCCTGGAACTCGGCCTGCACATGAACATCGTCCAACTCCCGGGTATGGGCGGCGTCTTCCGCATCGCCCCACCGCTCACGGCGACGGAGGAGGAACTGGCGCTGGGCCTGGGCATCCTGGACGAGGCGATCGGGGAGGCCGGGGCGGGGCTCTGAGGCGGGGGGCTCTGAGGCGTGGTGCGGGGGCGGGTGTCCCCGGGAGGGGGGACGGGCACCTGCCGGCGGCGCCTCCGTGCGGATCGGTCTCAATATCGGTGTCGATGTCGGTGTCGGTGTCGGTCGTCTGTCGGGGGCTGTAGGCGACCCCACCACGCCCTGCCGGCCGGGCTCCGGTGGGACCGGGCGCCGGGCGTGACGCTGCTCGGTGACGCCGCGCATCTCGCGGCGCCGAACGGCGAAGGCGCCAACCTGGCCATGCTCGACGGCGCCGAACTCGGCGAGGCTCTCGCCACGCATCCCCACGACGTCGAGGCCGGCCTCACCGAGTACGAGCAGGCCATGTTCGCCCGCGCCGCCGAGCCCGTCACCTTCGAGGGTGACGAGTTGCACGGGATCGACTCCGAGCACAACACCGCCCGCGCCATGCTCAGGATGATCACCGAGCACGATCAGCAGCGGGCCTAGGGCACAGTCACGGGCGGGCCGACCGGGCGGATTCGAGGATCTCGGCCAGCCTGGCGGTGTCGGCGAGGTAGCGGTCGTAGGGGAAGTCCTCGTTCTGTAGGCCGCGCCGGAGGAGTTCGGCGAGGGGTTTCCCGCTGGAGTGGTAGGCGTCGCGGCCGGTGGTGGTGAGTTCGACGAGGCGGCGGCGCGCGTGCTGCGGGTCGCGCGTGATGCGGACCAGTCCGTCCTCCTCCAGTGGTCGCAGGGCCCGGCTGATCGCCGGGTCGGAGACTCCCAGTGCCTGGGCGAGCCGGTGCTGTGTGGCCGGCTCCACGTCTTCCAGCGCGCCCAGCAGTCTGATCTGGCTGTAGGTGAGGTCGCCGTCCGGGCCGGTCTCCCGGCGGGCGAGATCGCCCAGCAGTGAGACCACGCGGTGCAGCAGATCCGAGAGTCCGTCGTCGTCCATCCGTGCAGCGTACCGCAATGTTGCATTGTTAATATTAACCATGCAAGACTGAATGCCATGGACACACTCTCGTACGTCGCACAGTCCGCGTTCCCTCTGATCTGGCTGCTGGTGGCGGCGGTCGGCGCACTGATCCGTACCCGGCACGTCACCTCCCGGCGCGAAAGGCTGGAGACCTGGCAGCGGTGGTGGGCGATCTGGGCGCTGGGGTTCGGAAGCCTGTGGATGACCGTCGCGTTCGTCGCGGCGCCGGACGTGATGGCCACGGCGATCGGGTTCCACCGCACTCCGTTCGAGTTCGAGATCGCCTTCGCCAACCTCGGCCTCGCCGTGATGGGCTTCCGCGCGGCCTCGCCCTCCGCCTCGGCCAGGGAACGCATCACCATCGGCCTGGGAGCCGGCATGTTCCTCTGGGGCGCGGTGGTCGGTCACCTCTACCAGTGGTTCGCCAACGGTGACCACGCCCCCGGCAACACCGGAGGGGTACTGGTCAACGACCTCCTCATCCCGGCCGTCCTGATCGCCCTGGCCTGGCGCTCGCAACGCACAGCCACCACCGAGCGCACCGCGGCGACACCGGCCCTCGCCTGAGCCGGCACCCACCACAACTCCGCGGAAGGACACCCCCACCATGCCCCCCAGGACCGCCCTGGTCACCGGAGCCGGCCGCGCGGCCGGACTCGGCTTCGCCGTGGCCCGCCGCCTCGCCGAACTCGACCACCATGTCGTCCTCACCGCACGCGATCCCGCCGCCGTGGAACCCCTCGCCGAGCGACTGCGCCAGGAGGGCCACGCGGCCACCGCCCTGCGCCTGGACCTGTCCGACCGGGCGAGCATCGACGAGGTGGCGGACCACCTCACCCGGACGTTCGACCAGCTCGACGTGCTCATCAACAACGCCAGCGCCATGCCCGACTTCAGGACCCTCTCCGCGCTCGACGCCGACATGGACACGGTGCGCTCCGCGATGGACGTCTCGGTGATCGGCCCCTGGGCCCTGACCCAGGCGGTACTCCCCCTGCTGACCGCCGCGCCCGCGGCCCGCATCGTGAACGTCTCCAGCCTGGCCGCCCAGCAGATCGCCACCGGCTTCGACCTGGGCGCCCCCTTGCGCTCCCCGGCCTACTCGATGGCCAAGTACACCCTCAACGCCCTCACCGAGGTCCTGGCCCGCGCCCTCGCGGACACCCCGATCCTCGTCAACGCCGTCGACCCCGGCAACACCGCCACCCACCCCGAACGCGACGACCCCGAAGACCGCCCCGCGTCCGAAAGCGCCGAGGACATCACCCGCGCGGCCACCCTGAGCCCAACCGGCCCCACAGGCCAACTCTTCAGCCGGGAACACCCGGTGCTCTGAGATCCGGCCCGGCGCAGGTGCCCGATTCCCCACGCTCAGGGCAATACGGCCCACTCCCAGCGCCCTGCGCAAGAAGGCGCCCTTCGGGCCGAGTCGGCTCAGCCCAGGAAGCTCAGCCGGACCTTCCTGTCAGGGTTGTCCTTGTTGGTGTCCACCAGGCATACCGACTGCCATGTGCCCAGTTCCAGGTGGCCGGAGAGGACCGGGAGGGTGGCGTGGGGTGGGACCAGGGCCGGGAGGACGTGGTCGCGGCCGTGGCCGGGGGTGCCGTGGCGGTGCTGCCAGCGGTCGTCCGCCGGGAGGAGGGTGTGCAGGGCCGCGAGGAGGTCGTCGTCGCTGCCCGCGCCCGTCTCGATGACGGCGATGCCGGCCGTGGCGTGCGGGACGAAGACGTTGAGGAGTCCGTCCCGGCCGGCCGCCACCTCGTTCAGGAAGGCCTCGCAGTCCCGGGTGAGGTCGTAGACCGTCTCCGCCGAACCGGTGGAGACGTGCAGCACACGGGTCGTGAACGCAACTGACATGGGTCCATCCTGACCCATCCGCCGGGCTTCACGCTGCCGCGGCCATCCGGTGTGCGATACGGATGGTCCATTCCGCGAGACGCCCGTTGACCGTGGGCACGCCATCTGGCTACTTTCATCGGCATGTTGCGTTCAGCCATGCTCACCACGCGCGGTCACATCGACCTGCTGCGGGTGGCCTCCGCCGCGTGTTGTCGCGGCTGCTGACGCCTTTCTTCTGACTTCCGCCTCGCCCCACCCGTACGTTCGGGCTGCTCCCACGCCCCCGTGACGTCACGGCCGTAGCGCGTGCGCTTCCCCGTTTCCGGTCGCTCCCCGCCGATCCGACCCGACGCTCCTCCACCCCGCTTCTGCCCTGGAGCCCTCATGAGCATCAGCCATGCCCCTCCCGACTCACCCGAGCCGGATATTTCTGATATATCCGGTCCGCGTGACGACTACCTGACCAAGACGGCTCCCTCCGGATCGGATGCCGGCAACGTCCCGCACGTCTCCGCCGAACCCACCCTCGAACCGATCCTCCCCGCCTCCTCCCGGCGCACCCGCGTCCCCCGCTGGCTGCGCCGCACCTCCGGCCCCGTCCTGCTGGTCGTCCTGTGGCAGATCCTCAGCGCCACCGGTGTGCTGACCGCCGACGTACTCGCCTCGCCGGGGCGGATCGCCGAGGTCGGATGGGACCTCGTCCAGGACGGCTCGCTGCCCACCGCCATGGGCACCTCGCTGCAACGCGTCGCCGCCGGGCTGCTGTTCGGGACCCTGATCGGCACCGGACTCGCCCTGGTCTCCGGGCTGTTCCGGGTCGGCGAGGACCTGGTGGACGCGTCCGTGCAGATGCTGCGGACCGTGCCGTTCGTCGGTCTGATCCCGCTGTTCATCATCTGGTTCGGCATCGGCGAGACCCCGAAGGTCGCCATCATCACGCTCGGCGTGACCTTCCCGCTCTACCTCAACGTCTACGCCGGAATCCGCGGAGTCGACTCCCAGCTCATCGAGGCCGGCGAGTCCCTCGGCCTGTCCCGCTGGGGCCTGGTGCGGCACGTGGTGCTGCCGGGAGCCCTGCCCGGCGCGCTGACCGGGCTGCGCTACTCGCTCGGTATCGCCTGGCTCGCGCTGGTCTTCGCCGAGCAGGTCAACGCCGACTCCGGGATCGGATTCCTGATGGTGCAGGCCCGCGACTTCCTGCGCACCGACGTCATCGTGGTCTGCCTCGTCGTCTACGCCTTCCTCGGCCTGCTCGCCGACTTCATCGTCCGCTCCCTCGAAAGGCTGCTGCTGCAATGGCGACCGACCTTCACCGGCCGGTGAGCACGCCGGCCGCGGTGCACGTGGCCGGCCTCACCCGCTCCTTCGACGGCCGTGCCGTCATCGACAACCTCGAACTGGACGTCCAGCCCGGCGAGTTCGTCGCCCTGCTGGGCCGCAGCGGCTGCGGCAAGTCGACCCTGCTGCGGATCCTCGCCGGGCTTGACCGGGACATCGAGGGCACCGTGCTCGTACCGCGCCGCAGGGGTGTCGCCTTCCAGTCACCCCGGCTGATGCCGTGGAAGAGGGTGTGGCGCAACGTGGTGCTCGGCCTCCCGGGCCGTCCCGAACGGGCCCTCGCCGAACGGGCGTTGACCGAGGTGGGCCTGGAGAAACTCGCGGGCGCCTGGCCCAAGACACTGTCCGGCGGCGAGGCCCAGCGCGCCTCACTCGCGCGGGCGCTTGTGCGCGAACCCGATCTGCTGCTGCTCGACGAGCCGTTCGGCGCGCTGGACGCACTCACCCGGATCAAGGCGCAGCGCCTGGTGGGCGAGTTGTGGCAGCGACGCGGTTGCGCGGTACTGCTGGTCACCCACGACGTCGAGGAGGCCGTACTGCTGGCCGACCGGGTCCTGGTCATGGACGGCGGTGTCATCGCGCACGAGCAGCGCGTCGACCTCGACCGGCCGCGTGACATCGCCGACCCCCGCTTCGCCGAACTGCGCACCGGGCTCCTCGAACGGCTCGGCGTCGACACCGCCGTAGCCGCCGCCTGAACGGGCCGGCGCACCCCACCTCCCCCGCACCCGCACCCGCACCCGCACCCGCACCCGCACCCGCACCCGCACCCGCACCCGCACGGCATACGTCCCCGACCCCTCAAGCACTCCAACGCACATGAACGGATCCGTCATGCGACGACGTCTTCTTCCCGCCGCTCTGCTGCTCCCGCTCGCCCTGCTGGTCTCCGCCTGCGGCGGCAACTCCGCGGCCAGCACCTCGTCCGGAGGCGGCACGGACGGCAAGGGTTCCCTCACGCTCAACGTCGGTGACCAGAAGGGCGGTTCGGAGGCGGTGCTGCGGGCCGCCGGTGAACTCGACGACCTCGACTACCGGATCAAGTGGTCCACCTTCTCCTCCGGTCCGCCACTGCTGGAGGCCGTCAACGCCAAGGCCGTCGACATCGGCGGGGTCGGCAACACCCCGCCCGTGTTCGCGGCGGGCGCCGGTTCGAAGATCACGGTGGTGGCGGCCTGGCACGGCACCTCGCAGGGCGAGGCGGTGCTGGTGCCCAACGGCTCCAAGCTGACCAAACCGGAGCAGCTCAAAGGCAAGTCCGTGGCGGTGGCGCAGGGTTCGTCCGCTCACTTCCAGCTGATCGCCTCCCTGAAGGAGGCCGGGCTCACGCTCGGCGACATCAAGGTCAAGTACCTCCAGCCGGCGGACGCGCTGGCCGCGTTCACCAGCGGCAAGGTCGACGCGTGGGCGGTCTGGGACCCGTACACCTCGCAGATCCTCAACGGCAAGCAGGGGCGGGTGCTGACCACCGGGGACGGGGTCGTCAACGGTCTCAGCTTCCAGGTGGCGGCGCCGGGCGCGCTCGCCGACCAGGACAAGTCCGCGGCGATCAAGGACTACCTGGACCGGCTGCGCCGCGCCCAGGACTGGGTCTACGACCATCCGGAGGAGTGGGCGAAGGTGTGGGCGAAGGACACCGGACTGCCCTACGAGGTGGCGCTGGCGTCCGTGAAGCAGACCAACGCCTCCCGGGTCCCCGTCGCGGTCGACGAGCCGCTGATCAAGTCCGAGCAGGAGATCGCGGACGCCTTCACCGCGCTGAAGCTGATCCCGGACAAGGTCGACTTCTCGAAGTACGTCGACGACCGCTTCAACGGCGATCTGCCGCCCTCGACCACCGCGCCGCGCTTGTACAAGGAGTCCTGACATGACCGTCCGTCTCCACTGGTTCCTGCCGACGGGCGGTGACGGCCGCACCCTCGTGGACCGGCACGCCTACGCGTCCAACGACCTCGGCGCGGCCCGCAGGGTCAGCGGTGTGCGCGCCCCCGACATCGAGTACCTCGCCCAGATCGCGAAGGCGGCCGAGCAGCTCGGTTTTGAGGCCGTGCTCACGCCCACCGGCACCTGGTGCGAGGACGCCTGGCTGACGACGGTCGCGCTCGCCCAGCACACCGAGCGGCTGAAGTTCCTGGTGGCGTTCCGGCCGGGCGTGATCTCGCCGACGCTGGCCGCGCAGATGGCGGCGACGTACCAGCGCGTGACGCGGGGGCGGCTGCTGCTCAACGTCGTGACCGGCGGCGACTCCACCGAGCAGCGCCGGTTCGGCGACCACCTCGACCACGACCGGCGGTACGCCCGCACGGACGAGTTCCTGACGGTCGTCCGCGGGGTGTGGCAGGGCAAGCCGTTCGACTTCGACGGCACGCACTACCAGGTCGAGGGCGGGCTGGCCGCGCTGCCGCCCGACCCGGTGCCGCAGGTCTTCTTCGGCGGGTCGTCGCCGGCGGCGGGGCCGGTCGCGGCGCGGCACGCGGACGTGTATCTGACGTGGGGCGAGCCGCCGGCGCAGGTGAAGGAGAAGATCGACTGGATCCGGTCGCTGGCCGAGCGGGAGGGCCGGGACGTCCGGTTCGGTGTACGGCTGCACACGATCTCCCGGGACTCCTCGGCCGAGGCGTGGGCGGTGGCGCACCGGCTGCTCGACGATCTGGACCCGGACACGATCGCCGCCGCGCAGTCGGCGCTGGGGCGCAGCGAGTCGGTGGGGCAGCAGCGGATGCTGGCCCTGCACGGCGGTTCGCGGGACAGCCTGGAGATCCACCCGAATCTGTGGGCCGGGGTCGGGCTGGTCCGCGGTGGTGCGGGGACCGCGCTGGTCGGCAGTCACGCCGAGGTCGCGGATCTGATCGAGGAGTACCACGCGCTGGGTGTGGAGCACTTCGTGCTGTCGGGCTATCCGCATCTGGAGGAGGCGTACTGGTTCGGGGAGGGTGTGATTCCGGAACTGGCCGGGCGCGGGCTCCTCGACCGCGCGGCCGGGGCGGGCGGCGGTGCGCCGCTGCTCGTCGCGAGCGGACGCTGACGCCGGGACTGAGGACACACGGAGGCGTGGTGGGCCGGGAAGATCCACGGCCCTCACGCCGTTGGTAGAAGCGTGAACAACACGCGTGAGGTCGAGGTGGTTGTCGCGGGCGCTGGACAGGCCGGTCTGTCCAGCGCCTTTCACCTGCGCCGCGTCGGCTTCGAGCCGGAGCGCGACTTCGTGGTCCTGGACCACTCCCCCGGTCCGGGCGGCGCCTGGCAGTACCGGTGGCCCTCCCTGACGTACGGCAAGGTGCACGGGATGCACGCGCTGCCCGGCATGGAGCTGACGGACGCCGATCCGGCGCGGCCGTCGTCGGAAGTCATCCGCGAGTACTTCGCCGCTTACGAGAAGCGCTTCGACCTGCGGGTGCGGCGGCCGGTGGACGTCCGGTCCGTACGGGAGGGCGAGGGCGGGCGGCTGCTCGTCGAGACGTCCGACGGCGACTGGTCCACGCGGGCGCTGATCAGCGCGACCGGCACCTGGGACCGGCCGTTCTGGCCGCGCTACCCGGGCCAGGAGACCTTCCGGGGACGGCAGTTGCACACCGCGCAGTACTCGGGGCATCCGAAGGAGTTCGCGGGGCTGCGGGTGATCGTGGTGGGCGGCGGCGCCTCGGGGACCCAGCATCTCCTGGAGATCGCACCGTACGCGGCGGCCACGACGTGGGTGACACGCAGGCCGCCGGTCTTCCGCGAGGGGCCGTTCACCGAGGAGTTCGGCCGGGCCGCGGTCGCGCTCGTGGAGGAGCGGGTGAAGCAGGGGCTGCCGCCGCGGAGTGTGGTGTCGGTCACCGGTCTGCCGCTCAACGACGCCATCCGCGAGGGCATCGCGGACGGGGTCCTGGACCGGCAGCCCATGTTCGACCGGATCACACCGGACGGGGTGGAGTGGGCGGACGGGCGGCGCGTGGACGCCGACGTCATCCTGTGGGCCACCGGGTTCCGGCCGGTCATCGACCATCTGGCGCCGCTGCGGCTGCGGGGTCCGGGCGGTGGCATCCAGCTGGAGGGCACCCGCGTGGCCGCCGATCCGCGGATCCATCTCGTCGGCTACGGCCCGTCCGCCAGCACCATCGGTGCCAACCGGGCGGGCCGCGCGGCCGTACGGGACATCAGACGGCTGCTGGCCGGGGAACAGCCGGTCGCCGTCTGACGGCCCGGCGCCCGGCCCTCGACCGTCCGACGACCCGTCACCCCACCGTCGGCCGTCCGACGTCCGGTCGCGCCGCCCTCACTTCTGCGACGGCTGCGGGCTGCTCGGACTGCTCGTCCGCTGGTGGGCGTTGAACTCCGCGACGTTGCGCTGGTGCTCGGCGTAGTCGGCGGTGAAGCGGGTGTCGCCCGGCTTGACCGTGACGAAGTACAGCCAGTCCCCGGGCGTCGGACTGATCGCGGCCTTGACGGCCTCCTCGCCCGGGTTGGCGATCGGCGTGGGCGGCAGCCCCATGCGCTGGTACGAGTTGTAGGGGCTGTCGATCCTCGTGTCGCCGATCGTCGTCTTCAGCGTGGACCGGTTGAGCGCGTAGTTGATGGTGGAGTCCATCTGGAGCGGCATACCGCGTTCCAGCCGGTTGAAGACGACCCGGGCCACCTTGCCCATGTCGGCGGTGGTCGCGGCCTCGGCCTGGACGATGCTGGCGATGGTGACGGCCTGATAGACGTTCATGGCGTTGCGCTGGGCGCCCGCCGCGATGGGCGCGCCGTTGAACTTCCTGTTCGCCGTGTTGGCCATCTGCGTCAGCAGCGACTCGGGGGTCGATCTGTCGTTGAGGGGATACGTCGCCGGGAAGAGGTAGCCCTCCGGGTTGCCCTCGGCGTCGTTCGGCAGCTTCAGCTGCGCCTTGCCGAGGGATTTCTTGGTGGTACCGGCCGGGAGGGCGAGGGCCTTGTCGACGGCCGCGTAGATCTGGCTCGCGCGCCGGCCCTCGGGAATCACCAGTGCGGTGGGCTCGGCCTTCTCCTCCTTGTCCAGGGACAGCAGCGGCACCGCCACGGCGGTGCCGGCCACGACGGCCCCGGTCACGATGAGGGCGATACGGCCCCTGCGCGTCAGTCGGATCGTGCTCCATGGCGGAGTGTTCGTCTGCATGCGGGCACGGTAACCCGCATATCGCCATAAACCCGGCATATCTTCATCTTGTAGGCTCCAGTCGGGCGTCCCGGCGGACCAGGGCCGCGTACCGCCCGTCGAGCTCCAACAGCTCCTCGTGCGTGCCGCGTTCCGCCACCTGGCCCCCGTCGAGGACCACGATCTGGTCGGCACCCCGAATGGTGGACAGCCGGTGGGCGATGGTGAGAGTGGTGCGGCCCGCCGACAGCGCGTCGATGGCCTCCTGCACGGCGTGCTCGGTACGGGTGTCCAGCGCGCTCGTCGCCTCGTCGAGGATCAGCACCGGCGGATCGCGCAGGATGGTGCGCGCGATGGCCAGCCGCTGCTTCTCGCCGCCGGAGAACCGGTGCCCCCGCTCCCCCACGACCGTGTCGTAGCCGTCGGGCAGGGACGCGATGTGGTCGTGGATCTGCGCGGCGCGCGCCGCCCCGTACAGCTCCTCGTCCGTGGCGTCGGGCTTCGCGAAGCGCAGGTTGTCCGCGACCGAGGCGTGGAAGAGGTACGTCTCCTGCGAGACGACCCCGATGCCACGGGCGAGGCTGTCGAAGTCGAGGGCGCGCACGTCGACCCCGTCGAGGGTGACCCGGCCGCCCGTCACGTCGTACAGCCGCGGCACCAGATGACCCAGGGTGGACTTGCCGGCGCCGGTCGGGCCGACGACCGCGAGGCTGCTCCCGGCGGGGACGGTGAGGTCGATGCCGTCGAGGATGGGCCTGCTCTGGTCGTCGTAGCGGAACTCCGCCTTCTCGAGGCGGACCTCGCCCCTGATCCGGTCGAGGTGGACCGGACGGTCCCGCTCGGTGATGTCGATGGGCAGGTCGAGGTACTCGAAGATGCGCTGGAACAGGGCCAGCGAGGCCTGGATCTGGACACCCGTGCCGAGCAGGCTCACCGCGGGGCGGAACAGGCCCTGCTGGAGCGAGACGAACGCGACGATGGTGCCGATGGAGATGTCCGGGCCGCCGGAGTGCAGGGCCAGGCCCGCGGTCCAGTAGATGACGGCCGGCATCGCGGCCATGACGACCGTGATGACCGCCATCCGCCAGCGTCCGGCCATGTTGGAGCGGACCTCCAGGTCGACCAGCTGCTCGGACTCCTTCGCGAAGGAGTCGGTGAGCGAGTCGGAGCGGCCCATGGTGCGGCCGAGCAGGATGCCGCTGACCGAGAGCGACTCGGTGACCGTGGCGGCCATCGCGGCCATCTGCTTCTGGCGCTGGGTGGTGATCTTCCGGCGTTCGTTTCCCACGCGGCGGCTGATCCAGACGAAGACCGGCAGCAGGACCAGCGAGACGACCGTCAGGCGCCAGTCGAGGGCGATCATCGCGACGATGGTGGCGATCACGCTGGTCGCGTTGGACACCAGGGACGTGGCGGTGGAGGTGACGGTCGCCTGCATGCCGCCGATGTCGTTGGCGATGCGGGACTGCACCTCGCCCGTGCGGGTGCGGGTGAAGAAGGCCAGCGACATGCGCTGGAGGCGGCCGTAGACGGCGGTGCGCAGGTCGTGCATGACGCGCTGGCCGACGGTGGTCGAGATCAGGGTCTGGAGCACACCGAAGACGCTGGTCAGCACGGCGCTCAGGATCATGCCGAGGGCGAGCAGACTGAGCAGGCCGGTGCGGCCCTGCGGGATCGCGGTGTCGAGGATCGCCTTGAGCAGGAACGGGGTGGCCACGGAGACCAGGGAGGCGGCGCCGACCAGCAGGCCGACGACGGCGAGGCGTCCGCGGTAGGGACGGAAGAGACTCAGGATGCGGCGGACCTGGCGGGGCTGGTTCTCGTCGTCGGCGTGCTGCTTCCCGGCCGGGTCGGGGCCACCGGCGGACGGGGTTCGCCGGGATTCACGGTCACCTTCGGACCAGGTCCGGGTGAGGTCTTTGTCGGGGCGCATGTGCTCCTTCGGAGGGGTGTGGTGATGTCGGGCGGAGCCTAGCTCATTGTTACCTATACTCACAATGAACATAGTGCTGATATTGTTCCCGCATGACCTCCCCCGATCCCGACGGCCTGCTCGCCGAGCAGCTGCTGCGGCTCACCCGCCGGGTGCACCGCATCCAGAAGCGCCATCTGGAACAGCGCGCGCTGGGCATCACACCGGCCCAGTCCCGGCTCCTGCGCACGCTCGCGCACTTCCCCGCGCCGCCGCGGATGGCCGATCTGGCGGAGCGGCTGGAGGTGGTGCCCCGCGCGGTGACGACACTGGTCGACGGCCTTGAGGCGAACGGCAAGGTGCGCCGGGTCCCCGACCCGCACAACCGCCGGGTCATCCGGATCGAACTCACGGACGACGGACACAAGGCACTGCGCGCGCTGCGGGAGGCGCGGCGGTCCGCGGCGGAGGAGATCCTGGCGCCCCTGGGCGCGGAGCAGCGCGAGGTGCTGGGCGGGTTGCTGGACACGCTGGTCGACGGGGGGCCGGAGGTGTCGGCGGGGCGGGAGTGCTGAGCCCTTGCCGGGAGCGGCGCCGGGTGCGGCGCCGGGTGCGACTGCCACGCCCGGTGGGATCGGGGTTCGGCGTGGCAGCCGCGGGTGGAGCGGATGCTGCGGGTGGTGCGAGGGCGCGCGTCAGCAGCGCAGGCGGTTCTCCGTCACCACTCCCTGGACCGTGGTGAGCGCCCGGTCGTAGCAGCCGGCCGACCCGTACAGCCGGTAGCGCTCGCTCGTGGTGCCCACCGCGTGGCGCTGGTCGCGCGGCACGTTCGCGGTGTACGTGGCGTCGCCGGTGTAGGTGTCGTCCAGCCGCGACCAGCCGGTCGTCCGCCCGTCACGAGACGCGGTGACGGTGGCACGGTCGGCGAGCGTGAGCACGGTACGGAGCCGGTCCCCGGCGCCCAGGGTGGTGGTGCCGTCCATGGCGTACGTCCGGTGCGTGCGCGTGGTGCGCGCCGGTCCGCGTCCGTCCACGGTGACGGACTCGCTGTCCGTCCAGGTCGCGTCGAGGGCATCGGTGCTCTCGCCGTCGGTCCAGCGGTGGACCGAGGTATTGGTGAGCGAGCGGCTGACGGTGGTGGAGACCCGGCCGTGCGAGGTGTTGACGTACCCGGAGACGGACAGCCGGTGCGCGCCCTCGGTGTTCAGACGGTGTTCCGAACCGGGTTCGTACGTCGAGGAGTTGGCCAGGTCGCCGACCTTGTGCCCGGTGAGCGCGCCGGTGACGCGGTCGCTGCCGGAGTCCTGCCAGACGAGGACGTTGACCGGGGTGCTCCAGCCGCTCTGCCCCTCGGGGACGCCCGCGACGGAGACCTCCACGCGGTGCGCACGACCGTCGTTCAGCAGGCCCGCGAACGGGGTCAGGTCGTACTCGACCGGCTTCACGTCGAAGGCACGCGGGCCCGGGACGACGTACCAGAGGAACGGGTTGGACCAGCCGCCGGTCCACACCGTCGGAAACGGCGCCGCGATGCCGGCGAGCCGCCCGTCGATCCGCAACTGCACCTCGCGGTACGGGCCGGTGTCCGCCTTGCAGGAGTACGGGGCGGCGGCGGGCACGGTGAGATACCAGTACTCCTCGCAGCCGCCGCCGGAGCCGGTGGCGTACACCTCGGCGACGATCCGTTCGCTGTTGCGCGGGGTGGTGAGGCTCGTTCCCCCGGTGAGGGTGAGGACACGGTCGGGCGTGGCCTGCCGGGCGGCGGCACCCTCGTAGAACGTCAGGGTGACCTTGACGTCGATGATGCCGGTGTACGTCTCGTCGACGACGTTGCCGATCAGCATCTCGACGTCGTGCGCGCCGCGGAGGGTGTCGCGGTAGCGCGTGACGTCCTTCTCGACCGACCACTCGATGCCGTCGGGGGACGGCTGCGGTGTGGAGGTACGGAGGATCTCGACGCCGCCGAGGTGGAGGTACCCGAGCCGGTCGTACTGGCGTCCCTTGACGTTGCCGTCGAGCCGGAGCACCACCTTGCTCCAGTCGTCGCCGCAGCCGTCCGGCGGGGTGTACCGGCCCCGGTACGGCGTGAAGTCCCTGAACTGCGCCTCGGCCAGAGTGACTTGGCAGGACTTCACGTCGGGCCTGGTGATGGGCGGGGTGGCGGTCAGGGGGTCGTGCCAGTCGGTGCCGAACTCGGCGGGGGCTTCGGGGGTGGGGGCGGCGGTGGGCGCGGTGGTGGCCGCCGCGGGGGCCGCTCGGAGCGTGGGGGCCGCGGGGGCCGCCTGGGCGGCTGGGGTCGTGCCGAGGAGGGTGCCGGCCGCGAGGGTCGCTCCGGCGAGCAGGGACACGAGCAGACGTCTTGTCATGCACGTGTTCTACGGGGCGGGAGTGCTGTGCCGCAACGAGGCATCGGGCCGTCCCGGTCTGCGCGCGAGCGACCCGACGCGTCCCTGCCGACCACGTAAAACCGGTTGCTTTCGAACACCCTCCGGGGTGAACCTTGCACGGTTTGCTACCGCCGTTCGCGGCGGCACGCGGTTGCTCCGCCGGGGCCGTACGCCGCACTTCGGCCGTGACTCTCCGTCACCCACCACGCGCTGATCCGACAACCGTCCACCCCTGACACGAGCCGCTGGGACGTCATGCAGATCCAAGACCTTCCGTATCCCGACCCCGGTGTGCCGGACGCGCGCTCGGGGCCACGGTTCCTGTGGTGGCTGTTCCGGAATCAGCTGGGCGGCCAGCTCAAGGCACTGGCCTGGGGAGTGCTGCATTTCGTCTCGGTCTCCTCGATGCCGTTCTGCGTCGGGTTCGCCATCGAGGCCGTCATCGACCGGTCCGGTTCCCGGCTGGCCGTCGCGGGCGGCCTGATGGCGCTGGGCGGGGCGGGCATCGCCATCGGTGACACCTGGCTGCACCGCACCGCCGTCACCAACTGGATAACCGCAGCCGCCCGCGTCCAGCAGCTGCTGGCCCGCAAGGCCGCCCAGCAGGGCTCGGCGCTGACCCGGAGTGTCGCGGCCGGTGAGGTGGTCGCCGTGTCCACCAGTGACGTCGAGAAGATCGGCTGGTTCGTGGAGGCCGTGTCCCGGTTCACCGCGGCACTGGTGACCCTGGTGATCGTCGCCGTCGGACTCGTCTTCTACCAGCCGGCGCTCGGTGTCGTCGTCGCCGTGGGACTGCCCGTCCTGGCGCTCGCGGTACTGCCGCTGCTGCCCCGCGCGACGCGGCGCGCCGACTTCCAGCGCGAGAAGGCGGGCCACGCCACGGAACTCGCCTCCGACACCGTCGCCGGCCTGCGGGTCCTGCGCGGCATCGGCGGCGAGGAACTGTTCCTCGACCGCTACCGCAGCGCCTCCCAGGACGTCCGGCACGCGGCCGTGCGGACCGCCCGGATGTGGTCGCTGATCGCGGCGGTCCAGGTACTGCTGCCCGGACTGCTGCTGATCGGTGTCGTCTGGTACGGCGTGGGACTGGCCCGTGACGGCCGGATCAGCGTGGGTGAACTCGTCACCGTCTACAGCGCGGTGATGATCCTCAGCTACCCGCTGCGGCACTTCGAGGAGATCGCCATGGCGTACTCCTTCTCCCAGCCGTCGGCGCGGCGGGCCGCCCGTGTGCTGTCGCTGGACCGGCCCACGGACACCGGCGGTTCCCGGGACGCCGAGGTGCCGAACGGCGACCTGCACGACCCGGAGACGGGGCTGGGGGCGCCGACCGGCCTGTTCACCGCGGTGGTCTGCGGCGACCCGGACGCGGCGGGCCGGCTGGCCGAACGGCTCGGCGGGCACCCGTCGGAGGAGGGGACGCCGGTCCTGCTCGACGGCGTACCGCTGGACGAACTTCCCCTGGACTCGGCGCGCACCGCCGTGCTGGTCCAGGACAAGGACCCGGTCCTGCTCTCCGGCACCCTGCGCGAACTGCTCGACGTGCCCTCGTCCGGCAAGGTCACGCCCGAGGCGGCTCTGGCCGCCGCGCAGTGCGAGGACGTGCTCGCGGCGCTGCTCCAGGGCGCGCTCGGCACGACCGACCCGCTGGAGGCCCACCTCACCGAGCGGGGCCGGTCCCTCTCGGGCGGCCAACGGCAGCGGCTCGCGCTCGCGCGGTCGCTGATCACGGACCCGGAGGTGCTGGTGCTGGACGAGCCGACGTCGGCCGTCGACTCGCACACGGAGGCCCGGATCGCCCGTGGGGTGCGTGAACTGCGCGCGGGCCGCACCACGGTGGTCTTCACCTCGTCGCCGCTGCTCCTGGACCGCGCCGACCGGGTCGTCCTGGTCCACGAGGGCGAGGCCGTGGCGGTCGGCCCGCACCGGGACCTGATGCGGACCGAGCCGCGGTACCGGGCGGTGGTCACACGGGAGACGGACGAGGAAGTGGCGGCGGGCGGGGGCGAGCTGCTCGGGGTTCACGGTGTTGACCGGGCCGACCGGGCTGACGCTGTCGACGGGGTTGCCGGGGTTGACGGGCTGAGGAGGCTCGGCGACCTCAGCGACATCGACGAGCTGAACGACGTCGACAAGATCAACGGCATTGACGGCATTGACGAGCTGAACGAAATCGAGGAGAGCGCATGATCGGCGTGGCGCCACCGGCGTACGACCCGGCGGCCCCGACGACCGCGAACACCCTTCCGGTCGGGGCCCCGGCCACCGTGCGCGCCTACGTGACGGAACTGTTCCGCCGGCACCGACGGGCCTTCCTGATCCTCGTCAGCGTGAACACCGCCGCCGTGATCGCCTCGATGGTGGGCCCCTGGCTGCTCGGCGGTCTGGTCGAGCGGGTGTCCGACGGTGCCCGGGAGATCCATCTGGAACTCACCATCGGGGTGTTCGTCGGCGCGCTCGTCGTCCAGGCCGTCTTCGTGCGGCAGGTCCGGCTGCGCGGGGCGATGCTCGGCGAACGGATGCTGGCCGACCTGCGCGAGGACTTCCTCGTCCGGTCGGTCGGCCTGCCGCCGGGTGTACTGGAACGCGCCGGTACCGGCGATCTGCTCTCCCGCATCACCACGGACATCGACCGACTCGCCAACGCCATGCGCGAGGCCGTACCCCAACTGGCCATCGGCGTGGTGTGGGTGGTGCTGCTGCTGGGCGGACTGGTCGTCACGGCACCCCCGCTGGCCGCCGCCGTACTGCTCGCCCTGCCGGTACTCGTCGTGGGCTGCCGCTGGTACTTCAGGCGGGCACCGTCGGCGTACCGCTCGGAGGCCGCCGGGTACGCCGCCGTCGCCGCCGTGCTCGCCGAGAGCGTGGACGCGGGCCGGACCATCGAGGCGCACCGGCTCGGCACCCGCCGCACCGAACTGTCCGACCAGCGGGTCCAGGAGTGGACCGCCTGGGAGCGGTACACCCTCTGGCTGCGGTCGGTGCTCTTCCCGGTCATCAACGTCACCAACGTGATGCTGCTCGGCTCGGTACTGATGATCGGCGGCGTGTTTGTACTCAAGGGCTGGATCGACGTCGGTCAGCTGACGACGGGGGCGCTGATCGCCCAGATGATGGTCGACCCGGTGGGCCTCATCCTGCGCTGGTACGACGAGTTGCAGGTGGCGCAGGTGTCCCTGGCCCGGCTCGTCGGCGTCCGGGACATCGAACCGGAGGCTGGTGACGCGTCGTTGGCCCCCGACGGCCGCGATGTGCGGGCCGACCAGGTGCACTTCGGGTACGTCGAGGGCGTGGACGTGCTGCGCAAGGTCTCCCTGGAGGTCGCACCCGGCACCCGGCTCGCACTGGTCGGCCCGTCGGGTGCGGGCAAGTCCACCCTGGGCAGGCTGCTCGCCGGTATCTACGGACCCCGGAAGGGCCGCATCACCCTCGGCGGCGCCGAACTCTCCCACATGCCCGCCGAGCGCGTCCGCTCCCACGTGGCCCTGGTCAACCAGGAACACCACGTCTTCGTGGGCTCCCTGCGCGACAACCTCCTCCTCGCCCGCACCGGCGCCGAGGACGCGGAGCTGTGGGCGGCGCTGGGGGCGGTCGACGCCGACGGCTGGGCGCGCGCGCTCGACAACGGGCTCGACACGGAGGTCGGTTCGGGCGGGCTGTCGCTCACCCCGGCGCAGGCCCAGCAGATCGCGCTGGCCCGCTTGGTCCTGGCGGACCCGCACACGCTGGTCCTGGACGAGGCGACGTCCCTGCTCGACCCCCGTGCGGCCCGGCACCTGGAGCGTTCCCTGGCCCGGGTCCTCGACGGCCGCACGGTCGTGGCCATCGCCCACCGCCTCCACACGGCCCACGACGCCGACATCATCGCCGTCGTCGAAAACGGCCGCATCACAGAACTGGGCAGCCACGAGTCCCTGGTAACAGCGGACGGCGCATACGCGGCCCTTTGGAGGTCCTGGCACGGGTAGGGGTGTGCCGCTTCCAGTCGAGCCGCGGGCATGCGTGCCGCCTGGGGCGATGGGTTCCCCCGCTCGAGCGAAGCCGAGAGTGGGGGAGGGTGGGCGCGGGCGGCACCCGGCAAACGCCGGGCAGCGCGACCGGCCCGGCACCGGCCCCGCCGCAGGTCAGCACCGGTGCCGTTGCGCGGTGCCGAACCCTGGTGGAAGGCTGGAGGGCGGCAGTGGCCGGGAATGCTCCACCCGTCACCCCTGCCACGGCGGCCGAATCCCGTGCCCGGTGCACCGGCGAACCGCCACCGACGTCCACGTGGCAGGCACCGCCCCAGCACCTGGAGGTATCCGTGAACAGCGCCGAAGGATGGGGAGACGACGTCTACCAGCCGGACGGATCCGAGATCCAGGAGGACGCCGGTCTGCTCGACCCGGAGGACACCCTTGAGGACGACGGTGTCGGCGACCCCCTGGACCGCGGCTGGTCCCCTCCGGAGCGCCCCTGGGCCGTGGAACACATGGGCGTCACCGCCTCCGAACGCCGGCACGGCGAGACACTGGACGAGCGGCTCGCGGAGGAACTGCCCGATCTCGGCGCCCCCGACGGTGACGGCATCGGCGACTCCGACGGCACCGACGGCGAACTGCTCGACAACGAGGTCGGCTCGGCCCGCTCCGGCCGGCTCGTCGCCCCCGACGAGGGCGCGCACGAGGACGAGGAGAGCGCGCTGATCGCCACCGACATCGGTATCGACGGCGCGGCGGCCTCCGCCGAGGAAGCCGCGATGCATCTCGTCGACGAGGAAGACGAAGAGGACTTCGCCGGTTGATCTCGTAGGAGTCGCCGTTCCGCGTGCGTCCGCCCTCCGGCGGCCGGACGTGTCCGGTGGCCCCCGCACCCATCGCCCCACAAGGAGTCGTCATGCAGCAGGACAAGCAGCCCGACTACCACTCCGTCGTCTTCCGCGACCGGGCCGCCGGATTCGCCTTCCTGACCCGGTCCACCGCGACGAGCGACCGGACCATCGAGTGGGACGACGGCGAGACGTACCCCGTCGTGGACGTCGAGATCTCCTCCGAAAGCCACCCCTTCTACACGGGCAAGGCTCGGACGGTGGACACCGAGGGCCGTATCGCCCGGTTCGAGAAGCGCTACGGCGGCGACGGCAGTACCCCGTCGCGCGCGAAGTCGTGAGCACGTGGCCGAGCGGCACGACCGGGTGGGCGTGACAGCCCACCCGGACTGCTCCTCGGCGGTGCCCCGCGGGTGCGGTCGGCTCAGATGAGGTTGAGCGCGGCCGCCCCGCCGACCCCGCCGAGCAGCATAAACGCCGGCATCAGCACCTTCAGCTCGATCCAGCTGCCCGCGCGGAACCGCATGACCTTCGGCGGCCCCAGCGGGTACCAGCGCTTGCGTCCGATCGGGATCGGCCACAGGATCGGGCAGCCCGACACGGTCAGCGCGTCCCCGATGTCGTGGACAAGAGCGCCCAGCACGATCGGCAGCCCCAGCCACAGGTACTCCTGGCCGGGTGCGGTGAACAGCCAGTCCGCGCCGTTGCCCGGCTTGTCCAGGACGCCGGCCAGGATCCACGCGCTGGTCGCCGCGAGCAGCCACACCAGGACGTCGCTGCTCGAACCGCGTGCCGCCCGCCACAGCAGGCCCTCGATCGCCAGGACCATGTGGACGAAGAGGAGCGCCAGCACGGCCCAGCGTCCGCCCAGGACGGCCAGCGCGGAGCCGCCGCCGCCGATCATCACCGCCCACAGCCACGTGTGCGTGAGGGTGCGGTGTCCGCCGGAGCGGCGCGGGTCGCCCTGCTTCCTCGTGCCCTTGTAGACGGCGTACGACAGCTTGTCGACGATCTCGCACAGCCAGCGCGACAGCGGACCGAAGGCACGCGAGATTGTCGCGGCCTTGTGGTCGAGGTCCGGGGCGAGCGCGGCACCCGCGCAGATCAGCGAACCGACGAGGAGGACCGTCCACGGCATCCCGTGTCCCGCCGCGGCGGCGGCCGCGCCGACACCGAGCCAGGCCGCGGCTCCCGACAGTGAGTGTGCTGGTCCCATCATCGCCGCTGCCCGCCCCATTCCTCGTGTGCCACTGTCCAGTTGGCCGTGTGCGCTGACGCCACGTCGGCGACACAGCGTAGCGTTCGCGATCTTCCTGCCCGCAGCCGATTCCCCCCTCGGCGCGCGGGACAGGCAAGATGGGCATGTGACCCTCATCGATCAGCTCCCGCCGACCGCCGACCCCGACGCCCTGTACGAAGCCTTCGAGTCGTGGGCGCAGGAGCGGGGTCTCACGCTCTACCCCCATCAGGAGGAGGCGCTGATCGAGGTCGTGTCGGGTGCGAACGTGATCGTGTCGACGCCGACCGGCTCCGGGAAGAGCATGATCGCGGCGGGTGCGCACTTCGCCGCGCTGGCCCGGGACGAGGTCACCTTCTACACGGCTCCGATCAAGGCGCTGGTCTCGGAGAAGTTCTTCGAGCTGTGCAAGATCTTCGGTACCGAGAACGTCGGCATGCTCACCGGCGACGCCTCCGTGAACTCCGACGCTCCCGTCATCTGCTGCACCGCCGAGGTCCTCGCGTCGATCGCGCTGCGCGACGGCAAGCACGCGGACATCGGCCAGGTCGTCATGGACGAGTTCCACTTCTACGCGGAGCCGGACCGTGGCTGGGCGTGGCAGATTCCGCTGCTGGAGCTGCCTCAGGCGCAGTTCGTGCTGATGTCGGCGACGCTGGGCGACGTCTCGATGTTCGAGAAGGACCTGGCCCGGCGGACCGGCCGGCCCACATCGGTGGTCCGCTCGGCGACCCGCCCGGTCCCGCTGTCCTACGCGTACCGGCGCACTCCGATGACCGAGACGCTGACCGAACTCCTGGAGACGCAGCAGGCGCCGGTGTACATCGTGCACTTCACGCAGGCGCAGGCGGTGGAGCGGGCGCAGGCGCTGATGAGCATCAACATGTGCTCGCGCGAGGAGAAGGAGCGGATCGCCGACCTGATCGGCAACTTCCGTTTCACCACCAAGTTCGGCCGCAATCTCTCCCGGTACGTCCGGCACGGTATCGGTGTGCACCACGCCGGCATGCTGCCCAAGTACCGGCGTCTGGTGGAGAAGCTCGCGCAGGCCGGCCTGCTGAAGGTCATCTGCGGCACGGACACACTCGGGGTGGGCGTCAACGTCCCCATCCGCACGGTGCTGTTCACCGCCCTCACCAAGTACGACGGCACGCGTGTGCGCACCCTGCGGGCCCGGGAGTTCCACCAGATCGCCGGCCGTGCGGGCCGTGCGGGCTTCGACACGGCGGGTTACGTCGTCGCGCAGGCGCCGGAGCACGTCATCGAGAACGAGAAGGCGCTGTCCAAGGCCGGCGACGATCCGAAGAAGCGCCGCAAGGTCGTCCGCAAGAAGGCACCCGAGGGCTTTGTCGCCTGGAGCGAGGACACCTTCGAGCGGCTCATCGGCGCCGAGCCGGAACCGCTGACGTCCCGCTTCCGGGTCACGCACACCATGCTCCTGTCGGTGATCGCCCGGCCGGGCAACGCCTTCGAGGCGATGCGTCATCTTCTGGAGGACAACCACGAGCCGCGCAAGCAGCAGCTGCGGCACATCCGGCGCGCGATCGCCATCTACCGTTCGCTGCTGGACGGCGGCATCGTCGAGAAGCTGGACCAGCCGGACGCCGAGGGCCGGATCGTCCGGCTGACGGTGGATCTCCAGCAGGACTTCGCGCTCAACCAGCCGCTGTCCACGTTCGCCCTCGCCGCGTTCGAACTCCTCGACCCCGAGTCGCCGTCCTACGCCCTCGACATGGTGTCCGTCGTGGAGTCGACGCTGGACGACCCGCGCCAGATCCTCGCCGCCCAGCAGAACAAGGCGCGCGGCGAGGCCGTCGCCCTGATGAAGGCGGACGGCGTCGAGTACGAGGAGCGCATGGAGCGCCTCCAGGACGTCACCTACCCCAAGCCCCTGGAGGAGCTGCTCTTCCACGCGTACGACACGTACCGCAAGAGCCACCCGTGGGTCGGTGACCACCCGCTGTCGCCGAAGTCCGTCATCCGGGACATGTACGAACGGGCCATGTCCTTCACCGAGCTGGTCTCCTACTACGAGCTGGCCCGCACCGAGGGCATCGTCCTGCGCTACCTGGCCGGCGCCTACAAGGCCCTCGACCACAACATCCCCGACGACCTGAAGTCGGAGGACCTCCAGGACCTCATCGAGTGGCTGGGCGAGACGGTCCGCCAGGTCGACTCCAGCCTGCTCGACGAGTGGGAGCAGCTCGCGAACCCGGCGGAGATGACCGCCGAGGAGGCCCAGGAGCGGGCCGACGAGGTCAAGCCGGTGACGGCCAACGCGCGTGCCTTCCGGGTGCTGGTCCGCAACGCCATGTTCCGCCGCGTCGAACTCGCCGCCCTGGACCAGGTCGGCGAACTCGGAGAGATGGACGGCGAGGCGGGCTGGGACGCCGACGCGTGGGGCGAGGCGATGGACAAGTACTGGGACGAGTACGACGACCTGGGCACCGGACCCGACGCCCGTGGCCCGAAACTCCTTGTCATCGAGGAGGAGCCGCAGAACAGCCTCTGGCGCGTGCGGCAGATCTTCGACGACCCGAACGACGATCACGACTGGGGCATCAGCGCCCAGATCGATCTCACGGCCTCCGACGCCGAAGGCCGTGCCGTCGTCCGGGTGACCGACGTCGGCCAGCTGTGAACCCAGGAGAAGAACACCCATGACGAACCCGGCCGAGAGACTCGTCGACCTGCTCGACCTGGAGCAGATCGAGGTCAACATCTTCCGTGGCCGCAGCCCCGACGAGTCGCTGCAACGGGTCTTCGGCGGCCAGGTGGCCGGCCAGGCGCTGGTCGCGGCCGGCCGCACCACGGAGGGCGACCGCCCGGTGCACTCGCTCCACGCGTACTTCCTGCGCCCCGGGCGGCCGGGCGTGCCGATCGTGTACCAGGTCGAGCGGGTGCGTGACGGCAGGTCCTTCACCACACGCCGGGTCACGGCGGTGCAGCAGGGCCGCACGATCTTCAATCTCACCGCCTCCTTTCACAAGCCTGAGGAAGGTCCCTTCGAGCACCAGCTGCCGCCGGCCCGCAAGGTCCCGGCCCCGGAGTCACTGCCGACGGTGTCGGACGAGATCCGGGAACATCTGGGAGCGCTGCCCGAGCAGTTGGAGCGCATGGCGCGCCGTCAGCCGTTCGACATCCGGTACGTCGACCGGCTGCGCTGGACGCCCGAGGACGTCAAGGAGGCCGAGCCGCGCAGTGCCGTCTGGATGCGCGCGGTCGGGCCGCTCGGCGACGACCCGCTGGTGCACACCTGCGCGCTGACGTACGCCAGCGACATGACCCTGCTGGACGCGGTGCGGCTGCCGGTCGAACCGCTGTGGGGCCGTCGGAACTTCGACATGGCGTCGCTGGACCACGCGATGTGGTTCCACCGGCCGTTCCGCGCGGACGAGTGGTTCCTCTACGACCAGGAGTCGCCGATCGCCACCGGTGGACGCGGTCTGGCCCGCGGCCGGATCTACGACGTCCAGGGGCAGCTGCTGGTCTCCGTCGTCCAGGAGGGGCTGTTCCGGTCGCTGTAGGTCAGGAGCTTCTGCGGCGCAGCCAGCCCATCAGGCGTCGGGGCTCCTTGCTTTCCTCACCGGGTGGGTGAGCTGCCGTCCGTCGGCCGTTGTGCTCGTCAGTCGTCCGCCGGTGGGCCGTGCACCCGTGGTCCGGCCGCTGGTCGGCGTCCGGCCGGTGGGCGGCCCTCGCTGCGGGCGGTTGTGCGGGCCTCGCCGCCGGCGGTTGGGCGGCGCTCGCCGCCGGTTGTGTCGTCGGCCTCGGGGACGGCCGGGGCGCGGGCCGTACGGCTCGGGCTTCGGCCAGTGCCTGGGTCAGGTCCGTGCGGAGCCAGTCGATCTCGTCGGGGTCGCTCGCGGTCATGATCTGCTCCGCGAGGTCGGCCGTCGGTGACCCCGGTGAACCGTGCGCCGGGGACATGGGCCGGAACCGGTTCAGATGGGCCCGCTCGTAGGGGTCCCGGACGATGTCCGAGACCAGTGCCCGGTCGAGGAGCGACGCGACGGCGGCGGCCTGGGCCCACGGGTCGTGTGCCTCGCGGAGCAGGAAGCCCAGGTGCCTCCCCCGCCAGTTGCGGGGCCGCAGGTCCAGTCCCTCGTTCAGCAGCTCGCGGACCCCTTCGGGCGCGCGGCCCTTGAGGTGGACGGCGTTGCGCTCGTCGGCCGCGAACTCGCGCAGCTCGTCTGCGAGATAGAGCCAGACCAGGGTGCGGTAGCGGTTGATGTAGAAGGACACCGGAACCACCAGGCCCAGCCTGGCCAGGCGGGTGAGCCGGGATTGCGGGACGTCCATGACGGTCGCGCCCTCCGGCGCGGCCACGGCCCGGATGCTCTCCCGCAGCGCGTCCGGGAATCCGTCCTCCGAGCGCAGCCGGTCGATCTCGGCGCGGGTGATGCGGCGGCCCGCTCCCGATGGATCGGGTACGGAGCGGATCCGCCCCAGCCGCACGGCGAGGTCCAGCTCGCTCCGTTTCAGACCCAGTTCCCGGGCGGCTCGGCCCGGTGCCCAGAAGGCGCTTTCTGGATACGCGATCGTGTTGCCAGACATGATCGATCTCCCCCGTGGAGTCGTTGGCTCACGCTGTGTGCGTTCGCCGTGACAAAACCGTAGCCGCATCGGCCGATCTTGGGGCGAGCCTGTGGATAACTCCGCGGCCGGGGAGGAAAGTGCAGGTCAGTCGTCTGCGAACGCAGGTCAGTCGTCTGCGATCGGGGCTCGATCGGGCTGGCGGGCGTCCACGCCGAGGTGCTCTCCGACCCGGTTGACGAGCAGCGTCATCTCGTAGGCGATCTGGCCGATGTCGGAGTCCGCGCCGCTGAGGACGCACAGGCAGCTGCCGGAGCCGGCCGCGGTGACGAACAGCACCGCATCCTCGAACTCGATCATCGTCTGGCGGACGCCGCCGGCGCCGAAGTGCCGTCCCGAGCCCTTGGCCAGGCTGTGCAGTCCGGAGGCGACGGCGGCGAGGTGTTCCGCGTCCTCGCGCCGCAGTCCGGTGCTGGCCCCGGTGACCAGTCCGTCGTTGGACAGGACGAGTGCGTGCCGTACGTGTTCCACCCGCTCGGTCAGGTCGTCGAGCAACCAGCCGAGTCCCTCGGTCTGCGCCATGATCCGGTCTCCCCGTGGTGACGAAGCCCCCTGCCGGAGGATGTCCTCGCAAGCCTTCCCCAACGGAAGGCCCGCGAGCAAGGAGGATGGACGGCATGGCACAGAAGATGACAGACGAGGAATGGCGGGCGTTCGTGTCGCAGGGCACACGCACCGGCAAACTGGCCACCGTCCGCGCCGACGGGAGTCCCCATGTGACGCCGATCTGGTTTGTGCTCGACGGGGACGAGCTGGTCTTCAACACCGGCAAGGAGAGCGTCAAGGGCCGGAATCTCGCGCGGGACGGCCGGATCGCCCTGTGTGTGGACGACGACCGGCCGCCGTTCGACTACGTGGTCCTGCGGGGACACGTGAGCATCTCGGAGGACCTGGACGAGCTCCGTCACTGGGCCTCGCGGATCGCGGCCCGTTACATGGGTGAGGAGGTCGCCGAGGAGTTCGGTGAGCGCAACGGTGTCCCGGGTGAGCTGCTGGTCCGGGTGACGATCGACAAGGTGCTCGCGGAGAAGGCCGTCGCGGGCTGAACCCGCATGCGACCCGCGCGGGTACGGGCGGCCGGAGCCGGTCGCCCGTGCCCGCGCGCGTGGCGCTCTTTCCGGTCTCAGCCGACCGAGTCGAGCAGCCGGGCGGTGTGCATCCGCCCGGCGTACTCGACGAGCCGGATCAGCACCTCCTTGCCCGAGTCGCGGTCGCGGGCGTCGCACAGCACGACCGGTGTTCCGCGGTCGAGGTCGAGTGCCCTGGAGACGTCGTGGGCCCCGTAGGAGCGCGAGCCCGCGAAGCAGTTCACGGCCACCACGAACGGGATGTGCCGGTGCTCGAAGTAGTCGACCGCGGGGAAGCAGTCCTCCAGGCGCCGCGTGTCGGCCAGGACGACGGCGCCGAGCGCGCCCTGTGCCAACTCGTCCCACAGGAACCAGAAGCGGTCCTGTCCGGGCGTGCCGAACAGGTAGAGGGACAGGCCGGAGCGGATGGTGATGCGGCCGAAGTCCATGGCGACGGTCGTGGTGACCTTGCGTTCCACACCGTCGGTGTCATCCACCAACTGGCCCGCCTCGCTGAGCAGTTCCTCGGTGCGCAGCGGTCTGATCTCGCTGACCGCGCCCACCAGGGTCGTCTTGCCGACGCCGAATCCGCCGGCGACCAGTATCTTCAACGCCAGGGCGGTCGTCTCGCCGTGCGTGGCGTCGGAGTTCTCGGAGACCATCGATCACTTCTCTCGGGAGTGCCGGCAACGGTCGAGGTCGGAAGGGGTGCACCGCGCCACGGGCCGAAGCCCGTGGGCGGCGGGGAGGTGCGTCCGCGAAGGCAGCATCATGGCAACGGTGGTTCCTCTGCGAGTGATTGGACCGCTATTAGCCCGATGTGACCGATCCACGCCCACTTGGTGTGCGTCCGAGGACACACGGTGGCGCCGGCTGAAGCCCTTCGCGTCGGGGTGGGACCGCGCGGGTGGGTGTCTCGTCCTGTGGTGCGGCATGGTCGTCACAGGGCCCGCAGTCCCGCGATGACCTCGCGCAGAATCCGTTCGTCGGGCAGCTGAGCGGGCGGCACGGGGCGGGTGACGGTGACCCGCCCCAGTTCCAGGAGGTCGCCGAGCAGCACCCGGACGACGCCCACCGGCAGGTCCGCGCCGGCGGACAGTTCGGCGAGGGACTGGGTCTCCACGCGGCAGAGGTCGATCAGGGTGCGGTGCTCCGGCCCGAGCGTGTCGTCGCCGAGCCCGGAGGCCCCGGGATCGAGTGTGACCAGGGTGATCAGATCGAACTTCACCCCGGTGGGGCCCGGTTTGGTCCGTCCGCCCGTCATGGCGTAGGGGCGGACCAGGGGCCCTGCTTCACTGTCGTACCACTGGCTGCTCTGCTCGTGCGGAGCGCCGGTCATGTCCTCGGTCATCGTTCGCGCAACGCCTTCTGGTCTCATCGTGCGGCGGGCGGCCGCCCGCCGAGGCGCGGCGCCGAGTAGAGGTGCTCTCCGACACGCCGTACCAGGCGCGCCATCTCGTAGGCCACCAGGCCGATGTCGGCGGTCACGGCGGTGAGCAGGGCGAGGCAGGAGCCGTCCCCCGCGGCGGCGACGAACAGGAAGGCGTCGTCCATCTCGACCATCGTCTGCCGCACGCCTCCCGCGCCGAAGTGCCGGCCCGCGCCCTTGGCGAGGCTGTGGAAGCCGGAGGCGACGGCGGCGAGATGTTCGGCGTCCTCGCGCTTGAGGTCGCTCGAAGAGCCCACGGCGAGCCCGTCGTTGGAGAGCACGACGGCGTGTCGTACCTCGCTGACACGCACCACCAAGTCGTCCAGCAGCCAATCGAGTTCACCGGACCGCTGGGCGGTCCTCGTGCCGGGGTCCTGGATCATGCGGGGTCTCCTTCGGTGGTGTCGCCGCCGGGCCCGGGATCCGGGACCGCGCGGTGGCCGGGTCGGCGTCCGCCGCCGCGCGCCCAGCCCTCGCGGTAGGCGGCCATGCGGTCCCGGACGAGTTCGGGGGTGCGGTCGTCGTCGGACCGGGCGCCCGGCGGCGGAGCCGCCTCCTCGGTGTGCCGTTCGCGCAGTTGTGGGGCGAGGCTGGCCTGGCGCACGCGGCGCGGGAGGTCGTCGGATTCGGTGGCGGCGGAGTCGTCCGGGGGGCGGTGGAGGCGCAAGGCGGTGACTCCGGGGGGCGGTGTGGTCTCGGGTACGGGGTCGGGTGCCATCGGGGGCACGAGGGCGGGGCGGTCGGCGGGTGAGGCGACGGCGTCCTGGTGCCGGGGGTCGGGGCCGGCGGGTACGCGCGCGTAGGCGTGCTCGGGCTGCGGTGGTTCGTGCGCGGGCTCGGGGACGGAACGTTCCGGCACGTGGGCGTGCAGCAGGGCCGTCGGCAGGAGCACCACCGCGGTGGTGCCGCCGTAGGGCGAGGTTTTCAGGTGCACCTTGATGCTGTGGCGGGCGGCGAGCCTGCTGACGACGAAGAGTCCGAGCCGGTCGCTGTCGAACAGGTCGAGCGCCTCGGACTCGGCGATCCGGCGATTGGCCTCGGCGAGGGTCTCCTTGCCCATGCCCAGGCCGCGGTCCTCGACCTCCAGGGCGTAGCCGTTGCCGACGGGCTCGCCGGTGACGCGCACGCGCGTGTGCGGGGGTGAGAACTGGGCGGCGTTCTCGACGATCTCGGCGAGCAGGTGGGTGAGGTCGGCCACGGCGGCGCCGACGACGGACGTCTCGGGGAGTTGGCGCAGTTCCACACGCGCGTAGTCCTCCACCTCGGACACGGCGGCCCGGACGACGTTCGTCAGCGACACCGGCATGCGCCAGGCCCGGCCGGGTGCGGCGCCGGAGAGGATGATCAGGCTCTCGGCGTGGCGCCGCATGCGGGTGGTGAGGTGGTCGAGGCGGAAGAGGTCGCTGAGTTCGTTCGGATCGTCGGAGCGCCGTTCCATGCTGTCGAGCAGGCTCAGTTGGCGGTGCACGAGGATCTGGCTGCGGCGGGCGAGGTTGACGAAGACGCCGGAGATGCCGCTGGCCAGTTCGGCGCGTTCCACGGCG
Source organism: Streptomyces sp. NPDC088387 (assembly GCF_044753385.1). Classification (NCBI taxonomy): domain Bacteria; kingdom Bacillati; phylum Actinomycetota; class Actinomycetes; order Kitasatosporales; family Streptomycetaceae; genus Streptomyces; species Streptomyces sp. NPDC088387. The sequence continues at coordinate 45,253 of NZ_JBIVNC010000020.1, read as the reverse complement.
GCGCTGAGCGCGGCCCGGTGCACGGTGCCGAGCGCTTCGGCGACCTGCCCCGCCTCGTCCTCGGCCGGCGCCCCGGGCGGTGCCTCCGCGCGGATGTCGATCTCCTCTCCCGCGCGCAGCCTGCGCATCGCCTCGGGCAGCTTGCGGCGGGCGATCTCCAGGGCGCGGTTGCGCAGTCCGACCAGTTCGACGACGAGCGCGCGGCCGATACGTACGGAGATGACGAGCGAGGCGGCGACCGCGGCTAGGCCGAACAGCACGGCCGCACCCGCCGAGGTCAGCAGTCCGCGCGTGAAGGGGTCGGCTCCCTCCGCGACGCCTCGCGCGGCGTCCTGTTCGATGGTCCGCATGCCGCTCTGCACGCGCGCGTGGGCGTCGTTCCAGTCCGCTTCCGGGGCCGCCGCGACCGCGCGGGTGCCGGGGCCGCTTGTGAGCACCTTGTCCTCAAGGGCGCCCAGTGCGGTGTAGTCCGGGCCGTCGGCGAGTTCCCGCCAGGCCGCGCGTTCGGGCCCGCGCAGGTCGGCCACGGCGGATTCGGTGAAGGCGCGGCGGGTCTGGGTGGCGCCGGTGAACAGTCGCAGCCGCTCTCCCGACAGCCCGCCCGAGAGTCGGCCACTGGTCAGCAGGACGTCCTCCTGGGCGAGGGCCTCTCCCGCGCGGGAGAACTCCAGCAGGACACGCGCGTCGGAGCCGAGTTCGGCGTCCTGGATGCCGGTGAGCGCTCCGCCGACGGCGAAGGCCGCCGAGACGCTCCTGGTGTACTGCCCGTAGGTCTCCTTCCAGTCGGTGCGGCGGTCGAGGACCGAGCGTCGCAGGGAGTCCAGTCGCTCGGCGCCGGCGACGAAGGTCTCCAGCCGCTGTGGCACGCCCGCGGGCAGTTCCCGGGCGTCGGCGACGGTGTTGTGCTCGCCGAGCCGCAGCGCGGCGACCGCGCGGTCGGTGCTTCCGGCGAGGTTCTTGAGGTCGCCCGCGTTGGTGTCGTCGGGGTCGGTCGCGTACCGCACGGCGGCGGCGCGTTCCGCCTGGAGCGCGGCGACGGCGTCCGCGACGGGGCGGCGTACCTCGGCGTCCACCCGCTGCAACTGCCGCAGCCGGGAGACGTCCTGAGCGGTGGTCACGGTGGCGTACGCCCACAGGGCCAGCAGCGACACGACGGGCACCATCAGCAGGCAGACGATCTTGGCCCGGACGGTGCGCGGGCGTATTCGCCTGCGGCCCGCGCGCGTGGGCGCCCCTTCGGGTGCCGTGTCCGTGAGTTCGCCCGGGCTTTCGTCGGCCGGTGGTCCGGCGTGCGCGCGGCGCCCGCGCACGGGTGGCCTGGCCGACGGATCACCGTCTGCCGTGGGGGTCCTACGGGGTGTACGCATGGCCTCCTCGCTCGTCAGGGGGTTCGGGGCGGGCCGCCCCGGTTGGTCAGTGCGAGACGCTCGCGAGCGGCCGCTGGGCGGAGGCGGAGGCCTCGCTCTCGCCCGCGCTCGGGGACAGCGCGACGAAGGCCGAGGTCAGGAAGAGGTAGGACCCGAGGCCGACGGCGAGGGGGAAGATGAACTGCATCGCCGTGGCCCCGGGCAGCACGTCGTCCGCGGGTGTGACGCGCACGTCGACCGCGAACATGCCGGTGTAGTGCATGCTGCTGACCGCCGCGCCCATGACGAGGGAGGCGACGGTGACCGCGACCGGCGACTTGATGTTCAGCGCCGCCCACAGGGCCGCTGTCGCCGCGACCACGGCGATCAGTACGGAGAGTCCGACCTTCACCGGGTCGTAGCGCACGTCGCCGTGCAGCCGGACCGCGGCCATGCCGAGGTAGTGCATGCTCGCGACGCCGAGCCCGGTCGTCAGTCCGCCGAGCAGCAGCGCGCGTCCGCGGTCGCGGCCGTAGCCGACGGCGAACACGCCGGCGCAGACGACGACCATGGCGACGATCAGGCTGAGGATGGTCAGCGGTACGTCGTAGCGGATGTCGGTGCCGCTGACGCCGAAGCCGAGCATGGCCACGAAGTGCATGGTCCAGATGCCGGTTCCGACGGCGGAGGCGGCGGTGATCAGCCAGTTGCGCCGCGAGCGTCCGCCGGCGGCGAGCGCGCGGACGGTGCACCGCAGTCCGAGAGCGGCGCCTATGCAGGCCATCGCGTACGACAGCACGGGGGTCAGCCAGCCGAAGGTGGCGTGGTCCAGGTGTCCCATGGCCACGGGACGCTAGTCGGGGCAGGGGCGCACAAAGAGGGCGCATTTCGAAAACAGTTGGAATATGACGTAGAGATGTTCCCGTTCGATCGGGTCACGCTCGAACGTGTGCGCAGAGACGTCGTCCGTGTCGGTGAGAGATCATGCGGACATGAGCGACGACCGTACGCATGTCCAGGAGTTCTTCGGCGCCCGCGCGGCGGGCTGGGACAGCCGGTTCCCCGACGACGGACCCGCCTACGCTGCCGCGGCCGCCGAGCTCGGCCTGGGCGAGGGTGACCGCGTCCTGGACGCCGGCTGCGGCACGGGCCGTGCTCTGCCGCCCCTGCGTGCGGTCGTGGGCGCCTCCGGAACGGTCCTGGGGGCCGATCTGACCCCGGCGATGCTGGAGGCCGCCGTACGGGCGGGACGGGACCGGGACGGGCGGCTGTTGCTGGCCGACGTGTCGGCGCTGCCGCTGCGTTCGCGGTCGCTGGACGCGGTGTTCGCGGCGGGACTGATCGCCCATCTGCCCCACCCGGCCGAGAATCTGCGGGAGTTGGCCCGTGTGGTCCGCCCGGGCGGGCGGCTCGCCCTGTTCCATCCGATCGGCCGCGCGGCGTTGGCGGCCCGCCAGGGACGGCGGATCACACCGGACGACCTCCGCGCGGAGCCCAATCTCAGGCCGCTGCTGGCCGGTTCGGGGTGGCGTATGACGTCCTACGTCGACGAGGACGCCCGCTTCCTGGCACTGGCCGTCCGGGAGCACTGAGCGTCACGGGACCGGCCCGCTCACGGTCCGTCGAGAACCTCGGCGGCCCCGACGTCCCACCCGTCCGCCATTTTCACCGCGGCGTTCCTCTTCTGTCGCCGGGGCTCCAACTCTACGTTGAGTAGCGGTTGATGCAGGTTCGGTGAACGCAGCCACGAGGCGGAAGGTGGTCGCATGTGGGACAGGGTCCGCAAGTCCTGGAGCAAGGTCCTCAACTCCTCCGACAGGGAGCGGAGCGATGAGCAAAGTACCGGTGGTCCCGGAGGCACCGGTGGTCCCGGCGGGGAGACACGCGCGCCGAACCTCTTCGAGGCCGCCGCCGCGTACGTCTCGGCGTGTGCCGACGACGATCAGGACCGGATCGACGAAGCGGCGGGGTGGGTGTCGCCCGAGGCACTCTCGTTCGGAGTGAACGAACTGGCGTGCCGCGCGGTGATCGCGTTGGCGAGGGAGCGTGACGAGTCGCCGCGGACCGTGGCACGGGACCTGTTGGGGCTTCCCGCGGCGTGACGTTCCTTCACCTGGGGGTCGATTCGCCCGGTCCAGCCGGATAGCCCCAGCTCGGCGTGGTCATGGACTCGTGACAACGTGCGGTCGGGCCCACTAGGGTGCGCGCCGTTGGACAAACCCTGGGGAGGCTGGGATGGCCGGGACGGACGAGGACGCCGTCGGCGCCGCCGAGGACGCGCTCTTTGTGCTCACGGCGGCGCTGCTGACGCCCGCGCAGTTCCCGAGCGTGCTGGGTGACGACTATCCGGAGGCCTGCGCGGCACTCGGACTCGCGCCGCTGGCCGACGGGTACGGTCTGGTGCTCGGCCAGGACAGCGAGGGCGCGCGGTGGACCGTCGCGACCGACGACGTGTCGCTGGTGGCCGTGGCCATCGCCTCCTGGGACTGCGGTATGGAGTACGACCTGTCGCCGGACGAGCGCTCGGTCGTCGCCGCCCTGCCGGGCTGGCCGCTCTCCGTGGCCGTGGCGGCGCCCGGGGTACCGGCCCCGCACGATCCCGGGCCCGAGATCGTCGAGGGCCCCGCGCTGCGTCCGCCGGACACGTCGACGTGGGGGCCGGCCCAGCGCAGGCTGGGCGCCGACGAGATCGCCCTGCAATGGGCTACGTGGCGGGAGCAGATCGACGACACCGAGTTCGTGCGTCCGGGCGGGGGCGGGGCGGCGGGCGGGGCTGTGGGCGAGTCCGCGCCGGACGCCGTCGGCGCGGAGCACGGGCTGCCGGTGGAAGGCGTCGACGCATCACACACACCGAGCCCGTCGGACGAGGCGGCCGGGGGCGGCGCAGGACCCGCCGCGACCGCGGAGCCGATGTCGGCGTCGGCATCGGCGTCGGCGTCGGCGTCGGTGGAGGCCACGTCGGCCAACTCACACACGACCGGCGCCACGAACGGGACCGGTGCCACAAGCGGGACCGGTGCCACGAACGGAACGGACGCCAACCCGGGCACCGGGCACACCGGCATCCGCCGTGTCCTGGCCGAGGCCCGCGCCTACGTGGAGACTCCACCGCCGCTGGGCCGTGTCCGCTCCTCCTTCGCGCCGGGCGACGCCCGTACGCTGCGCGCGGACGGCCCCGGCTGGTCGCTGGTGGCACGCACCGACGACATCGCGTTTGTGCTGCTGGACGACGAGCCCGGCGAGGTGCTGCCGGTGGGGCGCGGTCCCGAGCTGCCGGGCCTGCTGGAGGCCCTGGACAAGATGGCCGTACGACCCAGCTGAGCACGACCGGCGCCTCGCGGGCCTCGGATCACGCCTCACCACCGCCGGAGCCGAGATCAGCCCGCGCCACCCACGGATCGGGCATCACCCGGCACCACCACGGACCTGGCATCACCTCACGCCACCACGGCCCCTGCACCACTCCCCGCCGCCCGCCGGAGCGCCCGCTCGCGCGCCGTCGGGCGGCGATGCCACCGACCCGTGCTCAAAAGCCCATGCTCAAAGCCCGTGCTTCGACGACTCAAGAGCCCGCACTCCACCCCTCACCTCAGCGGCCGATCTCCTTGCGTGTCGCACGGCGCAGCCTGCGGCGCTGCGACGGGTCGAGCGCGAGGTACGCGGCGGCCGGGACCCCGAGCACGATCAGCAGCGCCGCCCACCAGGGCAGCCAGATCAGCAGGATGAGCCCGACCGCCACACCCCCTGCGGCGATCTTGGCGTTCTTCGACATGGTGTCGCCTCCTCCGCGGCCACTGCCGCTCTCTGTTCTGAAAACGGGCCCGCGCTCCCCACGGTTCCGGACCGCTACCCTGAGACGTCCCTGAGTCGCGCCCCCTACTCGTCCCTGACAGTCTCCCCCTGCGGGCGCCGTCGTGACCCACGTCACGGGATTGACATGGCAGGGAGTCCACTGCGGTGCTGTACCCTCGGCGACTCCGACCCACCGTAGTCAAATTTGAGGAGTACGGTGTAACTGTGCAGAGCACTTCCGCGGCACCACCGTCCGAGATCGACGAACTGGCTCGCTGCTGCACACTGTTCGTTCCCGGTGATCCGCCTCGTACCGGCCGTTTCGCCTTCTGGCGGCCCGACGGCACCGCTCCCCCGGCAAGCGCTTCGGGGACAGTCGCCGACGTGACGGTCGTCGTACCGACGGCAGACGGTGTGCGGGCAACCTCCGTGCCGGCGGTCCTGCTGCCGGTGCGCGACGCACTGCCGTTGCTCACGCGCGCGCGGGTCGAACCGTCCGCGCACCGGTCGGCCGTCTTCTGGGGCGCGGCGACCCTGCTCGCACTCCACTGCACCGCGCGCGGCCTGCTGCTCCCCGGCCTGTCCGCCGGCGACTGGGACGCCTGGCGGGCCGGGCCGCTGCGCGCGGAGGACGCCGAGCACATCCGGCTGCTGGCGGCGGCCATGCCGCCCGAGGCCCACGCGGTCCCGCTCCCCGGCACCACCGAGCTCCGGATGCCGGACCCGGAGCGACTGCTCCGCGCGTTCCTGGACGCGATCGCCGACACACTGCCACGCTCACCCGCGACTGCCGCCACCCTCGTGACGGACGGCGCGTCCACCACCGCGCGGGAGCCGGTCACGGGCAGCCGGGCCTACATCGCGCAGGAGCCGCAGCACGTACCGGACCACCGGGCCTGGGCGGACGACGTTGCCGCCGGTCATGACGCCGGGGTACGGATCTCACTGCGGATCGAGGTCACCGGGCTTTCCCCGTTGGAGGAGATCGGGGGCGAGAACCCGACCTTCCGGGCGGTACCGCAGGTGCACAGCGTGAGTGATCCGGCGTTGGTCGCGGATGCCGCGGATGTGTGGGCGGGGACCGACACGGCCGCCGCCTTCGGGGCACGCGCGCGTATGGACGTACTGATCGCCCTGCGGCGCGCCGCGCGTGCCTGGCCCGCGCTCACCCCCTTGCTGTCGGCCTCCGCGCCGGAGGCCGTTGGGCTCGCCGACGACGAGATCACTGATCTGCTCGGGGAGGGCGCCCGCTCCCTCGCCGCCGCCGCGGTCGATGTGCATTGGCCCAAGGAACTGGCCCGGGAACTGACCACCCGCGCGGTGGTCGGTCCGCCGGACGCGGAGGGGCCGGCCAAGGCGGCGTCGGACACACCGTCGTTCCTCTCCGCCGACGCGCTGCTCGCCTTCGACTGGCGGTTCGCCCTGGGCGACCGGCGTCTGTCGCGCGAGGAGCTGGACCGGCTCGCCGAGGCCGGCCGGCCCGTGGTGCGGCTGCGCGACCAGTGGGTGCTGGTGGACCCGGAGGAGGTACGCCGGGCCCGCGCCCAGGAGGACCGCAAGGTGTCCCCGATCGACGCCCTGAGCGCCGCCCTGACCGGCTCCACGGAGGTGGACGGCCGCCGCGTGGAGGTCCACCCGACCGGTTGGCTGGCGGCGCTGCGAGAGCGGCTGAACGAGCCCGAGGCGCAGGAGCCCGTCGCGCAGCCGGACGCGCTCACCGCCACGCTGCGGGACTACCAGCGCCGGGGTCTCAACTGGCTGGCCCGGATGACCTCCCTGGGCCTCGGGTGCTGTCTGGCCGACGACATGGGACTCGGCAAGACCATCACCCTGATCGCCCTGCATCTGCACCGCCAGAGCGACCCCTCGGCCGCGGGCCCGACGCTGGTGGTCTGTCCGACCTCCCTGATGAGCAACTGGCAGCGCGAGATCGAGAAGTTCGCGCCCGGCACCCCCGTACGCCGCTTCCACGGCCCCCGGCGCGATCTGGAGGCCCTGGCCGACGGGGAGTTCGTGCTGACCACGTACGGCACCATGCGGCTGGCGGCGGGGCAACTTACCGAGGTGCCCTGGGGTCTGGTTGTGGCGGACGAGGCGCAGCACGTGAAGAACCCGTACTCGGCCACCGCGCGGGAGCTGCGTTCCATCGGCGCACGTGCGCGTGTCGCACTCACGGGTACGCCGGTGGAGAACAACCTGTCCGAGCTGTGGGCGATTCTCGACTGGACGACTCCGGGCCTCCTTGGCCGCCTCGGCACGTTCCGCTCGCGCTACGCGCAGGATGTCGAAGGGGGCCGCGATCCGGCCGCCGCCGAGCGGCTGGCCCGCCTCGTGCGCCCGTTCCTGCTGCGCCGCCGCAAGGGCGACCCGGGGATCGCGCCGGAGCTGCCGCCCAAGACCGAGACCGATCGGGCCGTGTCGCTCACCGCGGAGCAGGCGGGCCTGTACGAGGCCGTAGTGCGTGAGACGCTCGCGCAGATCGCCGAGGCCGACGACATGGCGCGGCGCGGGCTGATCGTAAAGCTGCTGACCGGCCTGAAGCAGATCTGCAACCATCCCGCACAGTTCCTCAAGGAGGACCGCCCCGTCATCGCCGGGCGCTCCGGGAAGCTTGAACTGCTCGACGAACTCCTCGACACGATCCTCTCCGAGGACGCGGGTGTGCTGGTCTTCACCCAGTACGTCCAGATGGCACAGCTCCTCGAACAGCATCTCGCGGCACGTGGCGTGTCGTCGCAGTTCCTGCACGGCGGGACCTCCGTGGCCGAGCGCGAGGCGATGGTGGAGCGTTTCCAGGCCGGTGAAGTGCCGGTCTTCCTGCTGTCGTTGAAGGCGGCCGGCACCGGCCTGAACCTCACCCGCGCTGAGCACGTCGTGCACTACGACCGCTGGTGGAACCCCGCCGTCGAGGCACAGGCCACCGACCGCGCATACCGCATCGGGCAGACCCGGCCCGTGCAGGTGCACCGGCTGATCGCGGAGGGCACGATCGAGGACCGAATCGCCGAGATGCTCAACCGCAAGCAGGCGCTGGCCGACGCGGTACTGGGCCAGAGCGAGGCGGCTCTCACCGAACTGACGGACGCGCAACTGGCCGAGCTGGTGGAGCTGCGAGGGGGGACCCGATGAGCCGGTACGACGAGGACGGGACAGGCATGGTGGACTCCGTGGACGCCGAGCGCATCTTCGCGGCACTGCCGCCCGCGCACGGGCGCGGTTTCGCCGCGACCTGGTGGGGACGGGCGTGGCTGAAGGCGCTCGAGGACGGGGCGATGGACGGCCAGCAGGTCAAGGCGGGCCGTCGCCTCGCGCGCGGTGGGGCCGTGGGCGCCGTGTCGGTACGCCCCGGGCGGATCACCGCCGTCGTCCACGACCGCGACCGGACGGGGCACCGCGCGGATGTCCTGCTGGAGCGGTTGTCCGCCGAACAGTGGGACAGCTTCCTGGACATGGCCGTCGAGCGGGCGGGACATGTGGCGGCCCTCCTCGACCGCGACATGCCGCCGGACCTCGTCGAGGACGCCGCGGCGGCCGGTATCGATCTGCTGCCGGGACTCGGCGAGTTGGAGCCCGAGTGCGGTTGCGGCGCCTGGGACCACTGCGGGCACACGGCCGCGCTGTGCTACCAGATGGCACGGCTCCTGGACCAGGATCCGTTCGTCCTGCTGCTGATGCGGGGCCGCGGCGAACGCGCGCTGCTCGACGCGCTCCAGGAGCGCAGTGCCGCGCCGGCCGTGGAGTCGACGGCGCCGGAACCGGACGGTGTGGACGCGGCGGAGGCGTACGCGGCCGGTGCCGTGCTTCCTCCACTGCCCGCCCTGCCCGTACTCCCCCAAAGGCCCGGCGTGTCGCCGTCCCTGGAGACCGAGGAGGCGGCTCCGGTCGGGGTTGATCCGGCAGCGCTGGAGTCACTCGTAGGACAGACCGCCGCCGAGGCTCACCGGCTGCTGGAGGAGGCGTTGCGGGGACCCGCTCCGTCGGTGCATACGCCGGTGTGAGGGAGAGACCGCCGGGTGCGGTGAGACCTGGGCGAGGGCGCTACGTATCACTTCACGGAGACAGCCCAGGTCTTGCCACGGGACGGAAGGAGAGCACCGTGCCCACACCGCCCGCGTCCGACTCACCGGACGACCGCCCCGCGCTGGAGCCCATCCGCGTGCTGCGCCCGCGCCGCACCGACGCGCTGGCCCAACTGCTGGAGGAGATACGGCAGGACAAGGACTACCGGGGGCAAGGGGCGGCGGCGTCGGCACCGGTCGCGCAGGGCCACGCCGGAGAGGATACGGAGCCGCTCCCACCCGTCCCCGGCGGCGGGACGCGGCAGCTCTCGCCCGCGCGGGCCGGCAGAACAGAACAACACGGGCCCGCGCGGGGCGGCAAAAAACACCAACACCGGCCCGCGCGGGGCGGCGAGACAAAGCAACTCCCGCCCACGCGCGGCGGCAAGACGCAGGAACTCCCCGCATCCGCCGGCGACGCCCACCCTCCACGTCCCGTGGATCGCCCGCGCCTCGGCCCCGGACAGCGCCGGGCCGCCGTAGTGATCGCGATAGCCGCCGCAGCCGTCGTCGGCTTCGGCTGCTCGCTCCTGATCCCCGGCCGTACCGAGGCCACCCCGGCCGCACCCTCGGTCAACGCACCGGCCGCCCCGGCGTCGCCCGCCCCGGGCCCGGCCGGCGTGTCCGACGTCCTGACCAACTCCGGCTTCGAGTCGGGAACCCTGTCGCCCTGGAAATGCCCCGGCAACCCGGGCTCGGTCGTCTCCTCCCCCGTCAAGGGCGGGTCCAAGGCCCTCCAGGGGAAGGTGAGTCCGACGGACATCGGGCAGTGCGCCCAGACCGTCGCCGTACGGCCGGACACCACGTACTCCCTCAGCGGTTGGGTCCGTGGCTCCAACGTCTATCTCGGCGTGGACGGCGGCGCCTCCACCTGGACCACATCCCCCTCCGCCTTCAGCGCGCTGACCGTCTCCTTCACCACCGGCGCCTCGCAGACCAGCGCGACGGTCTATGTGCACGGCTGGTACGCACAGGGCGGGTACTACGCCGACGACATCGCGCTCGCCCCCGCCTCGGCGACTCCCGCGCGATAGGTACCGTCCAGAGCCGGAACCCCGTCGGCCGAGCAACCGCGCTGGTGGGGGCGGTCAATGGCCGCCACGCGCATGTGTGTTGACCCGGATGTGCCGCACCTCACATTTTACGTGGGAGGGCTGCCGGTGCTCTGGATGGGCATGACGGACAACAGCGCGCGGCTCCCCGATCGGTCGGGGGGACTGCCGGACTCGGTGGCGGGGCAGGGCGACGGCGAGGGGAAGGGCGCGGGTGAGGGCGAGGTGGCGGGCCTGGTGCTGCTCATCAACACCGTTCTGGGCGGTCTGGGTACCTTGTACGTAACCACCGAGTCGAGTGCGATAACGCTCTCGTCGGCCCTGCTGGTTCTGCTCATCATTGGGGTGGTTCTCGTGACGAAACGCAGGACCGTACGCGAGGCCCGTCCGGGGCGGAAGGACGACTGGAGTGGAAGGTGAGCCTGATGGCTACACGGTGTTCTTCGAGGACCAGTACCCCCGGGTGGTAGCCATGTTGATCGCCTACCGCGGCTTCGCCCCCGAGGTCGCGGAGGACTCGGCGGCCGAGGCCATGTGCCGTCTCCTGCTGAACTGGGGGAAGGTCGAGATGCCACAGGCCTGGGTACGCACCGTGGCGTTACGGGTTGCCTGCCGGCTGGCGAAGAACCAGCAGGCCGGGCCGTTGAAGTGGGATCTCGTCGACGAGCGGGCGGCCGCGGACCTGGCCGCGGTGGAGACGTCCTTGGTCGCGGGCTCGGCCGTGGCGGCCCTGCCCCGGCGCCAGCAGGAGGTCATGACACTGACGCTCGTCGACATGACCCCTTCGGAGATCGCCGTTGTCCTTGGATGTACGGCGGAGCAGGCCCGGGGCAATCTCGCCCATGCGCGCCGAGCGCTCAGGAACGCGATCCAGAGGGAGGAGGGCGCAGATGGACCCGATGCACAGCGCGCACAGGGAGTCTGAGCCGGCGGATCCGGACGCCACGTACAGCCGGCTCGTCGAGCGGTACTCCGCGCCGAGGGCCCTTGCCGCCGCGTACGAGCGGGTCGCGGCCGAGGCCCATCGTCGGGCGGAGACCTCGGAAGCGGCTGTGCCCAGGCAGGGGGACGCTCCTGTCGCCGAGGAGCGCGTGGCCCGTGAGGCCGCTCTTCAGTCGGCGGACCGGCAGCTTGTTCGCCGAGGCGGGCGCTCCGGCTCCCCCCGAGCGGGCGGTTCCACTGGCGGCGGCTTTGCCTCCGGTGGTCTGGGTACGGCGGTCACCGGGGGCGGCGGCTATCACCGAAGTGCCCCGCGTGATCCGCTGTCCGGGACGCCCCTCACCGGGTCCGGAACACCCCTCACCGTGTCCAGGCCTCGCACGGCCGCCGAGCGGATCAGGCCCCGTTACATCCTCGGCGTCGAGGCCCTGGTGCGCACCACCGCGGAACCGGGCCAGTTGCTGGGCATGCTGCCGGAGCACCTGCGCATTTGCAGCCTGTGCCGAGAGGTCAAATCAGTGGCCGAGATTTCGGCCCTGCTCCGCATGCCTCTCGGCATCACACGTCTCCTTGTGGCCGACGTCGCGGAGGAGGGACTTGTGGCGATCCATCAGTCCGATGGTCCGCCTGAGGCGCCGTTGATCGAGAGGGTTCTTATGGGGCTACGGGGGCTGTAGCCGGCCTGGCGGAGAGCGTCGCGATACCTGCGCAGCCAGGGGTCGCGCACGTCGGGCAGCCCGATCAGGGTGCACTCGAAGGCACGGTCGTGGGGCCCAAGGGGATACCAGGGGCGCGGCCTCAGGGGGTAGTCGTCGCGCAGGACGCCCTCCGGGAGCACTCCGGTCGCGGGCATCGGTGAGGTCTCGTCCGGGTGGGCGAGATACGCCCAGACCCCGCTGTCCAGGGGCACTACGACCCCCTCGTCGCCCGGCTCGCGCCAGGACGCGCCCGTGAGGGGGTGGCGGGGAACGAGCAGGATGTCGGGGCGAGGCCGGGGTGTGGGGATCCCCGGGCCCGCCAGCCCGACGGACAGGGCACCGGGCCCGTCCGGGAGGTACCGGTCAACGGCATGGCCGAGCAACTCGGCGACACGGCCGCCGGGGAGGGTCACCGGGCGGCCCTCGGTGGCCACCACGAGGTGGGCCAGCGCCACCCCGACCGCCGCCTCCCAGCGGCGGCTCCAGAACCCGTCGAGTTCGACGGGTGGGACGCGGTGCTCGGCACGCTCCAGGTCCTCCCAGTCGGGCGGCGGACCGGCGGGGAGCCCCGAGGGGCGGCGTACGACCGTGTCAGGCTCCAGCCACACCGCCTGCCACAGTCCGCAGTCGTCCATACGAGTCGCCACGGCCCGCCCGCACCCCTCGCACGCCAGGTTGAGGCCCGCCCGGCCGTCCACACCCCGGCAACAGCCCTCGCACATCTCGGGGATCAGGGTCATGGACCGGGAGTCGCCGGGGGCGATGACAATCCTGTTCCGCGCGCCGAACGAGACGGAGTACACCGGCGCGTACACACCCTGTTGGGCAGCCGCGTCCTCTCCGACCTCCTCCCACAACCGCCACGGCGGCCCGGTGGGCAGGGGATCAACGGCGTACGTCGCGGTCTCCATCAGAGCAGGATGGAGCTCCTCCCACCCCCCGTGGTGAGTGTGGACGGGGAGGACGACCCGGGACACCGGTGCAGTCAGCTCCGTGCCACACACGGCACACGCGAACACGTCCAAACAGGCTCCCCCTCGCCCCGATTCCCAGCGGATTCTCCCTCGCCCACAGCGGCGGATCCACTGGATTTCGACCACGTCGCGCCGCGGCTCGGATCGGCCCCATCCTCGACGTGACTTACCGGCCGCCCCGCGTCCGCGACCTCCGTGCCGTCAGGAACAGGAGTGTGCCGCCCGCGACCAGCAGGGCGGCGGTGGCGGTGCGCAGGAGGACTCCGTCCGTGCCCGTGGTGGCGAGGCCGCCGCCGGTGTTGGTGGTCGTCCCGCTGCTGGTTCCGGTGCCGGAGGATGGCGTGGGTGACGGGGACGCGGAGGTGCTCGGTGTCGGGCTGGGCGTCGCCGAGCCGGTGGACTTCACCGGGATCGCCGCGGTGTCGTTGGACGTGTCGTCGTCACGGTTGGGGAACTCGGCGTTCTCCACCGCCCGTACGCTGCCCCGCGCGCCGGGGACGACCCGGTCGATCCGGACCGTGAACTCCTGGGTCACGGAGTCGCCGGGCCGGAAGTCCGTGCTGGTGATGTCGCAGGTGTAGCTCTTCGCGCCGGCCTTGCCCGGTGTGCAGTTCCACCGCGGCCCGGGGTCGCCCTGCTCGCCGGGCCCGGGGGCGCCGGTGATGGTGGTGCCGGCGGGCGGAGTCACCACGAACGTACCGGAGTTGTCGGCTTCTCCCCACGGGACCGTCATCCGGCCCGGGCCGTTGTTCCGCACTCCCACGGTGATGCTCACCGTGTCGCCGACCTTGCCCTCGGCCGTCTCGCCGAGCGCCTGGTAGTCGGCGTGCTGGGCGGTGGCAAAGGTGCCGTACCCGGAGCCGGTGAATCCGGATCCGGGGGCGACGGGCTTCAGGCCGAGCGGCGCGCCGGTGCCGGTCCTGGGGAACTCGGACGGGTCGAAGGAGTCGGGCGCGGTGCCACCGACCGGCCACACGACGTAGGTGTTGTAGCCGTACATCGTGTCCTCGGCGGCGGTGTAGCGCAGCGGCACGTCCGTCTCGTAGGCCGCGCCGGGCGCGATCGGGCCGGTGAACCGGCACCATGCGCCGACGTCGGGCCGGTCCGAGTAGTGGCAGTTGGAGTGGTCGCGGGCGAGGGAGGTGCCGTCCGAGTCCTGCACCAGCAGCATGACGCCGTTCTCGGCAGGTGCCCTGCCGGTGTTGGCGAAGGCCGGGGTGCGGGCGAAGTCGGCGCCGGGCGCGATGTCGTTCAGCGCCGGGTAGGGCCGGGTGAGCAGCTTCGGGCCGCCGACCAGGACGTCCGTACTCCCCGTCACGGTGGGCGCGTCGGAGGCGGTGGCGGTGTACGTGATGGTCCCGGTGTCGCCCGCCTTCGCGGCCGCGGTGGGCTTCAGGAAGAACGGGTCGATCGACTCCGTGCCCGACAGCGGGCCGACATCGCACCTCACCTTCAGGGTGCCGGTGCTCACGCAGTCCCCCGTGACCACCATCGTCGCCTTCCCGGCGAGGGACGACGCGTCGACCGCGACCGAGACGTCATGGGCGTCCCCGCCGGAGGCGGTGATGCCGAGGTCCAGGTTCGGGCCCTCGCCCTCGGTGGGGACGTAGTAGGTCTCCTGGGTGTCCAGGACGAGCGTCGCGCCGGCGGCGTACGCGGCCGGGGTCGCGACCGCCAGAGCGCCCGTGGTCAGAGCGCCCGTCACCAGTGCGGCGGTCGTCAATGCGCCCGTCGCCCATGCGGCTGCCGCCGCTGTCCGCCATGTCCTGCGTATCGTCAGCACGCTACGTGGACACGCCAGAAGGCGGGAAGGTTGCGCCCGAGTGTCCGTCAGCCGACGTACGGGTTGTCGCCCCCGCCGCCCGCGCCTCCCGTGTCGCCCTGGCCTCCCTTGCCTCCCTTGCCTCCCGTGACGCCCTTGCCTCCCGTGCCTCGGTCGCGTCACGGAACTGGGCGAGCGCGGCCCGCCGACGATGCAGATCCGCGATGTCGGCGTCCATCCTCTCCAGGTGCATGCTCATCGTCCGCAGCACCTCCGGGCAGGGCTCGATCCCCGGTCCGGCGCCGGTGGCGCACGGCAGCATCTCGCGGATGGCCTCGGTGGTCAGCCCGGCCGCGAGCATGCCCCGGATGTGCGCGACGACGTAGGGGGCGTCGGGTGCGTACACCCGGTATCCGTTGCTGTCGCGGTGGGGGCACAACAGGCCCTGCTCGTCGTAGTACCGCAGCAGCCGCGCGGAGACTCCGGTCCGCCGCGACAGTTCGCCTATCAGCACTGACTCTCCTCACCAAGTCCGGGACTTGACCTTCACACCGGTGTGATGGGTCAACGTACGACGCATGCGCAATTCATTCCCGGCCCTCGCCACCACCGTCAGCACTGTCACCACCAGCGCCTCCGGCACCGACAACGGCACCGGCACCGGCACCAGACCCGCACTGCTGCTCGCCCACGGCGCCACCGGCAGCATCGAAGGCAACTTCGCGCCGGTCCTGCCCGCCCTCACCGCCGCCCACACCGTCGTCGCCCCGGACTACCCCGGCTCGGGCGCGACCCCGGTCGCCGACGCCCCACTCACCCTCGACGACCTCGCGGACGCCGTCGTCGACTCCGCCGTACAGCACGGCGTCGGGCGGTTCGCGATACTCGGCTTCTCACTCGGCACACTGGTGGCCGTGCGCGCCGCCGTACGCCATCCCGAGCGGGTGACCGCGCTGGTGCTGACCGCCGGATTCGCCCGCCCCGACGACCACCTGCTCGGCCTCCTCCCTGGCTGGCGGGCCGAGGTGGCTCCCGCGCTCCACCCTCACATCGACCTGATCCCCTCCCTCGACACCACCGGCGACCTGGCCAAGGTCACCGTCCCCACACTGGTCGTCGCGACGACCGCCGACACCATGGTCCTGCCCGAGGGCTCCCGCGCCCTGGCGGACGGGATCCGGGGCGCGCGGTACACGGAGATCCACAGCGACCACGTGGTCATGGTCGACCGGCCGGAGGAGTGGCTCAAGCCGGTGCTGGACTTTCTCCGCTCCCTGTCGCTTTCGGACGGACAGGGCGGTGAGGTGGCGTGAGGTTGCAGGTCGTCCTCCCGAACGAGCTCGCGGGCGCCGACCCGCACCAACTCATCGACCTGGCACGGCAGGCCGAGGACCTCGGCTACGACACGGCATGGCTGCCCGACCACATCCTCCCGCCCGGCGAGTACGGTCCGGTGTACGGAGGTGTCCTCGAACCACTGGTGACCATGGGCTGGTTGGCGGCCGCGACCAGCCGGATCCGGTTCGGCACCTCCGTACTTGTCCTGCCCCTGCGCAGCCCTTTTGTCGTGGCCAAACAGATCGCCACCCTCCACGCGCTGTCCGGCGGACGAATCACCCTGGGCGTGGGCATCGGCTGGGACGCACACGAATTCACCGCCGTCGGCGCCGACTTCAGTAGCCGGGCGGCCCGCACCGACGAGGGAATCGCTCTGCTACGGCACCTGTTCGAGGTCGGCCGGGGTCCCTTCGAGGGCCGCTGGTACGGCTTCGAGACGGGCGTCTTCGAGCCGCGCCCCGAGGGTGTGGTGCCGGTGATGACCGGCGGTGTCACGGACGCCGCGCTGCGCCGGGCGGCCCGCTACGCCGACATCTGGCAGGGCGTCGGCCTGGACCCACCGACATTCACCGAACGCCTGACCCACCTGCGGGCCCATACAGACGACCCTCGCACAGAGGGCCGTACGGTCTCCCCCGGCACCCGCATCGACTGGCACGGCCCCGACGCCACCCTCGACGAGGCCGTCCGCACAGCCGAGGCCTTCCGGACCGCCGGAGCCGAACACCTCGCGATGCACTTCGGCACCCCGGACGGCTACGCCCGACGCATGGCCGCATTCGCTCAAGTTGCCGGGCGTCAGGGCCACTTCGACCACAACGACGACCTCCCGTAGGACGAAGCGGTCCACCGCCCACGAAACACCGCACCCGGCCGGCGAAGCCAAGCGGTCGACGTCCGGCACATGGCATGGTGACTGCCACAACACGTAGGCGAGCGACTCTCCACGCACGCGCGCGGCCCGCACCCCGGGAAGGACACGATGAAGCTTCTCCTCACCGACTCCGGAATCAAGAACGCGAGCATCCAGTGCGCGCTGGTGGAGCTCCTGGACAAGCCGATCGCCGAGTCCAACGCCCTCTGCGTTCCCACCGCCGGCTACGGGGCCCCCGACGCCGATCCGGGTGGGCCGTGGCGGTTCATCAGCGGACGGTCCTCCAACCCCATGACCGAACTGGGGTGGAGGTCGGTGGGCGTCCTGGAACTCACCGCGTTGCCCAGCATCGACAAGGACACCTGGGTCTCCTGGGTCCGGGAGACCGACGTCCTGCTGGTCAACGGCGGTGACGCGCTGTACCTGAGTCACTGGATGCGCGAATCCGGGCTGGCTGAGCTGCTGCCGACGCTGGTCAACACGGTCTACGTGGGACTCAGCGCCGGCAGCATGGTGATGACACCCCGCATCGGGGACGACTTCGTGGGCTGGAAGCCGCCCACCGGCGGCGACCGCACACTGGGCGTGGTCGATTTCTCGATCTTCCCGCATCTGGATCATCCGGCCTGCCCTGAGAACACCATGGCCGCGGCGGAGCAGTGGGCAGCGGGGATGACGGGTCCGGCGTACGCGATCGACGAGCAGACCGCCATCAAGGTCGTCAACGGTGTCGTCGAAGTCGTCTCCGAGGGCCGGTGGAGACTGTTCGGCACGCCCTCGACCGGCTCGTAGAGCCAACTCTTCAGCTGACGGACACCGTTTCGAGGTGGATGCCTCAACAGACCAATTCCTAAGATCACCGCGTGCGTTGGCGACGGATACTCGTACTCGGCCTGGCCGGTCTGCTGGTGGTGGCCGCCGCCGTCGGGGTCTACTCCTACGGTTCCTTCTTCGGGTGGTGGGCCCGGCCCACCGTGCACGACGCTCCGGAGGCGGAACCCGCGTCGGTGGAGCAGGTCGCGAGCGGGCTGCTGCTCCCGTTCGACCTGGCGTTCCTGCCCGACGGGTCGGCGCTGGTCACCGAGCGTGAGACCGGCCGTCTGCGCAAGGTCACCCCGGACGGGAAACTCACCGACATCCGGACCGTCGAGGAGATCGCCGAACCGACCAAACAGGCCGGTCTTCAGGGCGTGGCCGTCTCCCCCTCCTACGCCGAGGACGGCTGGGTCTACGTCTACTACACCACCGGGCAGGACAGCCGCGTGGCCCGGCTGCGGCTGGACTCGCCGGCTCCGCCCGAGCCGATCCTGACCGGCATCCCCAGCGGTGAGATCCACAACGGCGGACGGATCAGGTTCGGCCCCGACGGCATGCTCTACGTGACCACCGGGGAAGCCGACGAACGTTCCCGGGCCCAGGACCGCAAGGATCTGGGCGGCAAGATCCTGCGCGTCACGGCGTCCGGCAAACCCGCACCCGGCAACCCGATCGAGGGCTCACCGGTGTACAGCTGGGGGTTCCGCGACCCGCAGGGGCTCGCCTGGGACGACAAGGGGCAGCTCTACGTCTCCGAGTTCGGCCACCACAACCTCGACGAGCTGAACCGCGTCGAGCCCGGCGCCAACTACGGCTGGCCCGAGGTCGAAGGCACCGGCGGGGACTCCGGGTTCACGGACCCGATCGCGACCTGGAAGCCCGCCGACGCCTCGCCCAGCGGAATGACGTACCACAACGGCCAGATCTGGGTCGCCTGTCTGCGCGGCGAACGGCTGTACCGGATCGCCACCGACGGCTCGTCCGCCGAGCAGCTGCTCACCGGCGAGTACGGCCGTCTGCGGCTCGTGACGAAGGCCCCGGACGGCTCGCTGTGGGTGCTCACCAACGGCCGTACCGGCCCCGACCACGACCTCGTCCTCCGCCTGACCCCGTGACGTGACCGCCTGAGAAATGCGGGCACTTGGTCTACGGGGATCGCCTGCCGGCCCTCCGAGGCCGCAGGCCGGCGCAGCCTCCGCCGTCCCGCCTGCGGCGACTGCGGCGACTGCGATATGCCGCGCGGATTCTGCGCGTCGCGGCGACGACCGCCGTGGTGAGAAGAGCGGCGGTGACATTGCCGGTGAGGTCGTGGAGGAGGAAGTCCTCCACGTGGTACCAGTCCATCGGTCGATGACGTCCTGTCGTGCTCGGGAACGGCTGACGCACCCACCGTTCTCGCAGGTCAGGGTGTTGCGGAAGGGTGCAACACCCGCCTGTCACCCACTCTCTCCCATGATCGATTTTGTTCGGGCGGCCCGGCTCGGAAGACTGGTTCGCCCTGGGTTCGTCCCCGTCGCCGCGGGGTGTGCCGTACAAGGAGACGGGTGGACACTGAAGCCGCTGAAGCCACCGACGGCGGGTACGAGCGGGCGGGCGCCGCCTACGCCGAGGGGTTGCGCGCCGCGTACCAGCACATCTCCGACTCCTACCGGACGTTCGCGCGCAGGCAGGACGTGCCCTTCGACTACACGGCCGTGTCCCGTTTCCTGTCGGGCGACAGGGTGGCGCCCCCGGAGTTCCTCGAGTGCCTCGCGTCGGTGCGCCGGGCGGTGGGCGTCCCGCTGACCGAGGAGGAAGGGAGGGGACTGCGCGCGTTATGGCTGTCGGTGATGGAAGCGAGCCGGAACCCCCAGCACCGCCTCGCCTACCTGGAACACCAACTGGACGTCGTACGCGAACAGCTGGCGCAGGCAGAGGAACAGGCCGGGAGTGACCGGGGCCGTCTCGAAGCCTCCCGAGCGCGCCTCGAAGCGCTCCAGGAGGAGCTGGACACGGCCCGCCGATCGGCCGACCGCGCGGCGGGGTTGCGTGAGGAGAACTCCTGGCTGCGGCGGCAGCTCAGGGCGGCGGCCGACTATGTCCGGGACACCGAGCGGCAGTTGGAGGAGAGCGAGCACGGGCGTGCGGGCCTTGAGGAACAGGTCCGGCTGCTGGAGCACGAGGTCGCCGTACTGCGTCGGCAGGTGAACGCCCTTGAGCAGGAGGCCCAGGCACGTGTCACGGAGGTCACCGGAGACTCGGAGGCCGGGAAGGGGACCGGGACAGCGGCCGGGACGGTCGGCGCGGTGGGCGGCGCTTCGAGCGACGTACTGGTCCTGACCCTCCCCAGGACCATCTCGCGTCTCGCCTCCCACCGGCTCACTCGCCGGCAGCGGGGAGCGCTGTGGTCGGCGGCCGCCGGAGCCTGCGTGCTTCTCCCGCTGTGGATCACCGATGCGATCGACTGGTTCCCGGGCCTGGACTACGCCGACGGCGACACACCCTCGGAGACCAACAAGTCGTGCAACCTCGAGACCGGGTGCATGCCGGCCTACTGGTCCTGGGAGATCCCGTCGGGCGGGGAGATCGAGACGACCTACTGGCTCGACATCTCCGACGAGAGGCAACAACCCCGCGGAACTCTCAACATCCTCAACGGCGACCGGTGCACGGGCAGCGTCGAGTGGACCATCTCCGCGGGCAGCAGTGAGGTCGCGTCCGGCACGGTCACCGGTACCACCACCGAGTCCGTCACCGGCACCGCACCCACGCACAGCGGTCAGCTCACTCTCTCCGCCCGCCGCGCCGACAACGAGGACTGCCTAGCGACCCTCACCTGGACCGACGCACGCGTCGACTGACCCCGCGCGCCGCTCAGTTCGTATGCGCCACCACGGCGTCGATCAACGTGGGCCAGAGTTCGCGCGGGCGGTCGTGGCCCATGTCGGGGACCAGCAGGAGCTCGGCGCCGGGCACCAGGTCGGCCGTACGCTTCCCGCCGCCGGGGTCGATGAGTGTGTCGTCCAGGCCGTGGATCACCAGCGTCGGCACCCGCAGTTCGCGCAGCGCGTCCGCACGTGAACCGCTGAGGATCATCGCGCCGAGCTGCCGGCCGATGCCTTCGGGGTAGTAGGCACGGTCGTAACCGGCGGCGGCCAGCTCGCGCAGCGCCGCCGCGTCACCGTACCGCCTGGAAGCCCACACCAACTCCCGCTCCGCCGCGGCGACATACCCCTCACGGTCGGCCGGCCTCGGGCTGAACAGCACCGCCTGGGCCTCCTCACTGGGCCGGCCGTACTCGCTCTCGCCGGTCGAGGACATCATCGACGTCAGGGTCAGCACCCGCGCCGGAGCGGAGAGGGCCATCGTCTGGGCGATCATTCCGCCCATCGAGGCGCCGACCACATGAGCGCGTTCGATTCCGAGCGCGGTGAGCAGACCGAGTCCGTCTCCGGCCATGTCGAGAAGCCGGTAGGGCACCATCCGCTGGGCGGCGGGAATGTCACCCGAGCTCACGACGGCGATGAACTCGCCCATGTCCACGGGGTGTTCGTCGAACCTCGTGGACAACCCGCAGTCACGGTTGTCGTACCGGATCACATGGCGGCCGCGATCTGCCAGCATCCGGCAGAAGTCCTCGTGCCAGGCGAGCAGCTGCGCGCCGAAACCCATCACGAGCAGCACAGGGGGATCCCCGGGGTCACCAAAGGTCTCGTAGGCGATGGACACCTCGGGAGACACGTCAACGATCGACATACGGCGAGGCTGCCACGGAAGACCACGAAACGCATCCGGAATTTCGGCGCGTGACCTGCACGTCAGCAGCGCCGGTCCATCGGCTCGGGCCGGCTCGGCAGCGGTGCCCGGTCCCCCGCCCCTCAGGTCACCAGCGCTGCGGACACGTCCGGATCCGCCGACGAGGACTCCTCGCAACCGACCAGCGCGGCGGTGGCCAGGGTGCAGCCCAGCGCGATCGCGGCTGTGGCCCGGGGACTTCCGAACATGAGCTCTCCCAGCGTGAGAACGGGTGCCGAAGTGGCTGACCAGTGGGCCAGTTGCCGTTGATCGACGGGTTCACGGCCTCACGGCCTCACTGGATCCGCGGTCGAAGCACCGCGGCTGTTCCCGAACGCTACGGATCATGCACGCCTGGATCGTCACCACTCGGTGGACACCTGCATGTAGCTCGCACGGGGGACGGCGCGTCGACCGCCGGGGAGGTGTCCGGGGTGGGCGTTCCGTCAGCGGCGCAACTGATGGCGCAGGTGAAGCACCCGGTTGCCCTGGATCACCGCGTCAGGATCGAGCTCCTGCGCCTTGGCCATGGGCGCCTCGACGCCGTTGGCGAAGTGGAACGGTGCGTGGCCGAAGTGAGCCTGGTCGAAGTAGTCCGCGCCACCGGCGGGTCCGGGCGGTCCTGGATGTCCTCGGGACTCCGGGTCCCTCTAAGGCGTGTCGCCCGCGGCGTCGAGCGACGGGAAACCGGACGGGAAGAGGGACTCCAGCCCGCTCGGCAGGTTCGTGGGGAAGTCGCTCGGGAAGCCACTGGGCCAGTCGCTGGGCAGGCTGCTCGGGAAGTCGCTCGGCAGATCGGTCGGGAAGTCCGAGGGCAGCGACGGCATCCCACTGGGCAGCAGCTCTGTCGGAATGCCGAACGACGGATCCGCCGACTCGCCCGGGGTCGCGCTCGAACGGCTCTCCGCGGGGGCGGGGTCGGAGGCGCCGTTGTCGTTGCCCACCACCACGATCGCGGCGACGATACCGGCGGCCACGACGAGCCCGATCGCGATGAAGAACGGGGTGCGGCCCCTGCCCCGGTTCCCCGGGTCCTGCGGGAAGCCGTAGTCGTCGGGGGCCGGTCCGTAGCCAGGAGGCGGAGCGTCGTTCGGCGGGCCGGGGGGCATGGGCGGTACTGGGGGCGTCGGCGGTACTGGGGGCGTGGCCATGCCGCCAGCATCGCGGCAGTACGGATCATCGGGCGACCCCCGCGCGGAGGTTGCTACGGATCCATGCAGTGGAATACACGGTTCCGGCACATTCCGCGCGGGGGCCGGGTCACGCCGACAGGCCGCCCCGCGCGGTGGCTACCCCCGCGCGCCCAGCAGGTGGTCCATCGCCAGCTGGTCGAGGTGCTCGAAGGCCATGCCCCGCGCGGCGGCCGCGTCCACGTCGAAGTCCTCGAACGCGGTGCGGTCGGCGAGGAGGGCCTGGACGCCGTCCGCCGCGGTGGGCAGCGCCAGTTCGTCGAGCCGTGAGTCCCGCAGGGCCTGCTGGACCGCGGGGTCGGCCCGGAAGGCCTCGGCGCGCTCCTTGAGGATGAGGTAGTTGCGCATGCAGCCCGCCGCGGAGGCCCAGACGCCGTCCAGGTCCTCGGTGCGCGGCGGCTTGAAGTCGAAGTGGCGCGGGCCCTCGTATCCCGCGGTCTCCAGGAGGTCGACCAGCCAGAAGGCGGAGCGCAGGTCGCCGGCGCCGAAGCGCAGGTCCTGGTCGTACTTGATGCCGTTCTGGCCGTTGAGGTCGAGGTGGAAGAGCTTGCCGGACCACAGGGCCTGGGCGATGCCGTGCGGGTAGTTCAGGCCGGCCATCTGCTCGTGGCCGACCTCGGGGTTCACGCCGTACAGCTCGGGGCGCTCCAGGCGCTCGATGAAGGCCAGCGCGTGGCCGACCGTCGGCAGCAGGATGTCGCCGCGCGGCTCGTTCGGCTTGGGCTCGATGGCGAAGCGCAGGTCGTAGCCCTGGGAGGTGACGTACTCGCCGAGGAGGTCGAACGCCTCCTTCATACGGTCGAGCGCGGCGCGTACGTCCTTGGCGCCGCCGGACTCGGCGCCCTCACGGCCGCCCCAGGCGACGTAGATCTTCGCGCCCAGCTCGACCGCGAGGTCGATGTTGCGGATGGTCTTGCGGAGCGCGTAGCGCCGCACGTCGCGGTCGTTGGCGGTGAAGCCGCCGTCCTTGAAGACGGGGTGCGTGAACAGGTTGGTGGTGGCCATCGGCACGGTCATGCCGGTGGTGTCGAGTGCCTGCCGGAAGCGCTTGACGTGGGACTCGCGCTCGCTCTCGGTGGAGCCGAACGGGATCAGGTCGTCGTCGTGGAAGGTCACTCCGTGCGCGCCGAGCTCGGCCAGACGCTGCACGGTCTCGACGGGGTCGAGGGCCGCGCGCGTGGCGTCGCCGAACGGGTCCCTTCCCTGCCAGCCGACGGTCCACAGGCCGAAGGTGAACCTGTCCTCGGGGGTGGGCTGGTAGTTCATGCCGCGGCTCCCTTGCTCGCTTGCGAATATCACTGTCGGGTATTTCGTCATGGCGGTTTACAAATTAGTATGCCGTCGCGTCCCTGTGAAGAGACATAGTTGTTCCTGGGGACGGGAAACACGTCGGAGCCCCCGTACGACCCGCAGAAGCCCGCACCCGCGCGGAACGAGCCGCACAAGAGGAGAGCCCCATGTCAGCAGCCGAGGGACCGCTCGTCGTCGGCGTGGACACGTCCACCCAGTCGACCAAGGCGCTGGTGGTGGACACGGCGACCGGGCAGGTCGTGGCGAGCGGGCAGGCCCCGCACGAGGTGACCTCGGGCGCGGGCCGCGAGAGCGACCCCCGGCAGTGGTGGGACGCGCTGGGCGAGGCGCTGCGCCAGTGCGGCGACGCGGCGCGCGAGGCCGCCGCCGTGTCGATCGGCGGTCAGCAGCACGGCCTGGTGACCCTGGACGCGCGCGGGGAGCCCGTACGTCCCGCGCTGCTCTGGAACGACGTGCGGTCGGCCCCGCAGGCGCGCCGTCTCACGGAGGAGCTGGGCGGCGCGAAGTTCTGGGCCGAACGCACCGGATCCGTCCCCACGGCGTCCTTCACGGTCACGAAGTGGGCCTGGCTCGCCGAGCACGAGCCGGACGCGGCCCGCGCGACGAAGGCGGTACGCCTCCCCCACGACTACCTCACCGAGCGCCTCACGGGAGTGGGCACGACGGACCGCGGAGATGCGTCGGGCACGGGCTGGTGGGCGTCGGGGACGGAGTCGTACGACGATGAAATCCTCTCCCGCGTGGGCCTCGACCCGGCGCTCCTCCCGCGTGTCGCGCGGCCCGGCGAAGTGGTCGGCACCGTGCGCGACGGCCACGATCTGCCGTTCTCCAAGGGCACCCTTGTCGCCCCCGGGACCGGCGACAACGCGGCCGCCGCGCTGGGGCTGGGCCTGCGCCCGGGTACGGCGGTGCTGAGCCTGGGCACCTCCGGCACGGTGTACGGCGTGTCGCAGCACCGGCCGGCCGACCCCACCGGCACGGTGGCCGGTTTCGCCGACGCGCGCGGCGACTGGCTGCCGCTGGCCTGCACCCTCAACTGCACGCTGGCCGTCGACCGCGTGGCCACCCTGCTGGGCCTGGACCGCGAGGCGGTCGAGCCCGGCACCTCGGTGACCCTGCTGCCCTACCTGGACGGCGAGCGCACCCCCGACCTGCCGAAGGCCTCGGGGCTGCTGCACGGCCTGCGCCACGACACCACCGCCGGCCAGCTCCTCCAGGCCGCCTACGACGGTGCCGTGCACGCCCTGCTGGGCGCGCTGGACCTGGTCCTCGACCAGGACGGGGACCCGTCCGAGCCGCTGCTGCTGATCGGCGGCGGCGCGCGGGGCAGGGCCTGGCAGGAGACGGTACGGCGGCTGTCCGGCCGCCCGGTCCAGGTGCCCGAGGCCAGGGAACTGGTCGCGCTGGGCGCGGCCGCCCAGGCCGCCGCTCTCCTCACGGGCGAGGATGCCGCGGCCGTGGCCCGGCGCTGGGACACCGCGCGGGGGCCGGTCCTCGACGCCGTGGAGCGGGACCGGGCGACTCTGGCAAGGATCTCCGGGGTACTCTCCGACGCGGCCCCGCTGCTCGAACGCAGCCCGGAGAGCCGCTGAGACGGCTCGAACAGACGGAGAACCGCCCGCGAGCGACGGAGGATTGACGCAAGCATGACCGCACCGCTGCACGAGGCGAACCCGACGGGTGCCGGACGCGCGCTCCCCGACACGCAGCAGGGCATGCGGCGGCGCAACCTCGCGCGCGTGATGCACACCGTCAGCGCCGAGGGACCGCTGTCGCGCGCCGCGGTCGCGACGCACATCGGACTGACCCGCGCGGCGGTCTCCACCCTGGTCGACGAACTCGTCCGCGCGGGGCTGCTGGAGGAACTCGGCCCCGAGCGTCCGGGCCGTGTGGGCCGCCCCGGTTCGGCACTGGCGGTGAGCGGAAACGGCCCGGCCGGGATCGGCGCGGAGATCGGCGTCGACCACCTCGCGGTCTGCGCGGTGGACCTGCGGGGTGACGTCCGCGCGAGGGCCGTACGCCAGGGAACCAACCGCGACCGCGGACCGGAACCGGTGGCGGCGGAACTCACCGCGCTGCTGCGCCAGGTCGTCGCCGAGGCGGAGCAGCAGGGGCTGTGGCCCGCGGGTCTCGCCGTGGCCGTGCCCGGACTCGTCGCCCGCGACGGCCGTACGGTCGTCCGCGCGCCGAACCTCGACTGGCGCGACACCGATCTCGCCGCGCTGCTCCCGCCCGAGCTGCCGCCCGCCGTGGACAACGAGGCCAACTTCGGCGGGCTCGCCGAACTCTGGCTCGGCGAGGCGACCCCGGCGGACTTCCTGCACGTGTCGGCCGAGATCGGCATCGGCGCGGCCGTGGTCGTGGACGGACGGCTGCTGCGCGGGACGCGTGGTTTCGCGGGCGAGCTGGGACATGTGCCGGTCCGTCCCGACGGGCCCGCGTGCGCGTGCGGCGGTCGCGGGTGTCTTGAGCAGTACGCGGGCGAGGAGGCGGTCCTGCGTGCCGCCGGCCTCCAACCCGGCGAGAACCGTGTGGAGTTGCTCGCGGAACGGGCCGAGAACGGCGACGAGGACGTACGGCGGGCCCTGCGCGGCGCCGGCGAGGCGCTCGGCATCGCCCTGACCGGCACGGTCAACCTGCTCGACCCCGGAAGCGTGGTCCTGGGGGGTGCGCTGGCCGCCCTCGCCCCCTGGCTCCTGCCGTCGATACAGGACGAGCTGAGCCGCCGCACGGCGGGCCGGACCTGCCCGGTGACGGTCTCGCGGCTCGGCTCGGAGGGACCGCTGCTGGGCGCGGCGCATTCGGTGGTGCGGGGCGTGCTGGACGATCCCGGGGCGGTGGCGGGACGGCGGTGAGGGGCGGCGACGCCGCGCGGCGGTGAGGGACGGCGAGGCTCGGCGGCGACGCAGGGCGGCAGTGAGGGGCGGCGAGGCTCGGCGGCGACGCAGGGCGGGGGCGCGGCGGAACCGGGGCCGTAGCCGCGGGCGTCACCCCTTCGGGTGACGGAGATATCCACAACTCCCCTGCCGTCCACGGAAACCGGCCGGGTCCGGCCGCCCGACGGCCAAGCCGCATACGGTGATTCACACGAGGCGCACACGGCCCCTCTGACCTCGGACGATCGGAGCTGTGCAGTGACCAGCGACCCTCGGAACCCGATCGTGCGGCAGGGACCGGATGCCGATCCGCGGCGGAGAGCGGTGGGACACCGGCCCCGTCCGTTCCCCGGCCGACGAGGGCTGCTGAAAGGCGCCGCGCTCGCCATGGTCCCCTACGCGCTGCTCCCGGCACCCCGGGCGGGCGCGTTGGCACCGGCGCCCGACTATCCGCTCGGCGAGTGGCAGCCCGCGCACGCCTCCAACCTCACGTCCGCGGCCCGCCCCGGGGACCACCCCCTGGACTTCGTCGTCATCCACATGACGCAGACCCGCTATTCCAACTGCCTGGCCGTGTTCCAGGAACAGAACCGGCACGTCTCCGCCCACTACCTGGTCAGATCCGCGGACGGCCACGTGGCGCAGTGCGTGCGCGAGTCGGACATCGCCTGGCACGCGGGGAACTGGGAGTACAACACCCGCAGCATCGGCATCGAGCACGAGGGGTGGGTCGACCGGATCGGGTACTTCACCGACGCCATGTACGAGAGTTCGGCGAGACTGACCGCCGCGATCTGCACCCGGTACGGGATACCCAGGGACCGCGCCCACATCATCGCGCACTACGAGGTGCCGGGCACCGACCACACCGATCCGGGGCCCCTCTGGGACTGGACGCGGTACATGAGGCTGGTCGCAGCCGCCTGAACCCGGGGGAATGGCCGGCGGGCGCCCTTGGTACGGGCGATGCCCGTCGAAACGGTTGTCGGCGCGGACACCGGGAGTGACGATGTCCCCAAGCGCCGATGTTCGCAGTCGCCGATGTCCCCAGTCGCTTCGCTCTCCGGGAGGCCGAGTTGACCGATCCCTGGGTGGCCCTGGAGCCGGGTGCCGATCCCGTCGAGCGCGCCCGGACGCTGCGGCGCGCGCACGAGGCGTTCACCGCGGCGGGTTTGATGTCGCGGCCGGTGCGAGGAGTGGTGGCCGACTCGTGGCGAAGGTCGGCGCGGGCAGGCGTCGGACCGGACGGCACCGCGCACGTGGAGCTTGTGGACGGCGACCTGGGCGCGTACCGGTCGGAGCATCCGCTGGGGCAGGTGATGCCGCTGGTGCGGGAGCTGACGGGCACGTTCGCCGCGGACGGCGAACATCTGGTGGCGGTGTGCGACGCGCAGGGCAGGCTGCTGTGGGTGGAGGGGCATCCGGTGACCCGGCGCAAGGCGGGGCGGATGAACTTCGTGCCGGGCGCGCGGTGGGCGGAGTCGGCGATGGGCACGAACGCGCCGGGAACGGCGGTCGCGGTGGACCGGCCGGTGCAGGTGTTCGCGGCCGAGCACTTCAGCCGCAGGGTCCAGCCGTGGACGTGCGCGGCGGCGCCGGTCCACGATCCGCGCACGGGCCGGGTGCTGGGGGCGGTGGACATCACCGGCGGCGACGGGCTGGCGCACCCGCACAGCCTGGGGTTCGTCCAGGCCGTGGCGCGGGCGGCGGAGTCCCAGCTGGCGCTCCTCGAACCGGCGTCGCCGGTCGACGACCGGCCTCGGCTGTCCGCGCTGGGCCGCGACGAGGCACGGCTACGCGTCGAGGGGCGGTCGATCCGGCTCAGCCGTCGGCACAGCGAGATCGTGGTGCTGCTGGCCCGCCATCCGGAGGGCCTGACCGGAGACGAGCTGCTGTGCGCGCTGTACGAGGACGAGTCGGTGCCGCCGGTGACGCTCCGCGCCGAACTGGCCAGGCTACGCAGGGTGTTGGGCCCGGGGATGCTGGCTTCCCGCCCCTACCGGCTGACCGGGCCGGTCGAGTCGGACGTCGACGCCCTGGAGCGGTGGGTGGCAGCGGGCGCGGTGACGGACGCGGCGCGGGCGTACGCGGGCCCGCTGCTGCCGGCGTCACAGGCACCGGCCGTGGCCCGGCTCCGGCGCCGGCTGACCGACGGGCTCCGGGCGGCGCTGATCGCCCGCGGCGACCCGGACCTGCTGGCGGACTGGGCGCACGCGCCCTGGGGCGAGGACGACCTGGAGGTGTGGCGGGCGCTGGCGGCGACCCGTCCGACGGCGGCGATCCGGGCCCGGCTGGCCTCCATGGAGGCCGAGTTGACGGCGTGGCCGGCCTGAGGAGACACACGACCCCTCTCGGTGCGGGGAGCCGTGGGGGCACACTGCCCCTCTCGGTGTGGGGAGCCGTGGAGGCACACTGCCCCTCTCAGTGTGGGGAGCCGTGGAGGCACACTGCCCCTCTCAGTGGGGCGAGCCGCGGGGCCGCACCGCCCCTCCCCCACCGCAACGTACTCGCAACCTCCCCCCTCCTACTCTCGCGCCCAGCACTGTCCAACGGCGGGCAGTGAGGTATCAGGAGGCACGATGACCCGTTACGCGGCGCCCGGCACCGAGGGCGCGATCGTCTCCTTCGACGCGAGGTACGACCACTTCATCGGTGGGGAGTACGTGCCGCCGGTGCACGGGCGGTACTTCGAGAACCCGAGCCCGGTGAACGGGCAGCCCTTCACGGAGGTCGCGCGGGGCACGGCCGAGGACGTGGAGGCCGCTCTCGACGCGGCGCACGCGGCGGCGCCGGGCTGGGGACGCAGGTCGGCGACCGAGCGCTCCGACATCCTGTTGAAGATCGCCGACCGTATGGAGGCGCATCTGGAGCCGCTCGCGGTCGCGGAGAGCTGGGAGAACGGCAAGCCCGTACGCGAGACGCTGGCCGCCGACATCCCGCTCGCCATCGACCACTTCCGCTACTTCGCGGGGGCGATCCGTTCTCAGGAGGGCGCGCTCAGCGAGGTCGACGACGACACGGTGGCGTACCACTTCCACGAGCCGTTGGGGGTCGTGGCGCAGATCATCCCGTGGAACTTCCCGCTGCTGATGGCGACTTGGAAGCTCGCGCCTGCGCTGGCCGCGGGCAACGCCGTGGTGCTCAAGCCGGCCGAGCAGACCCCGGCCTCCATCCACTACTGGATGAGCCTGGTGGCCGACCTGCTGCCGCCGGGTGTGCTCAACATCGTCAACGGCTTCGGTGAGGAGGCCGGCAAGCCGCTCGCGTCCAGCGCGCGGGTCGCGAAGGTCGCCTTCACGGGCGAGACGACGACGGGCCGGCTGATCCTCCAGTACGCGGCGGAGCATCTGAAGCCGGTCACGCTGGAGCTCGGCGGCAAGTCGCCGAACATCTTCTTCGACGACGTGTGGGAGAAGGACGACGAGCTGCGGGACAAGGCGCTGGAGGGGTTCACCATGTTCGCCCTGAACCAGGGCGAGGTGTGCACGTGCCCGTCGCGCGGTCTGATCCAGCGGGGCAACTACTCCGACTTCCTCCAGGCGGCGATCTCCCGCACCGAACTCATCAAGCCGGGTCACCCTCTCGACACCGACACGATGATCGGCGCCCAGGCCTCCAGCGACCAGCTCGCGAAGATCCTGTCCTACGTCGACATCGGCCGGCAGGAGGGCGCGAAGGTTCTGACGGGCGGTGAACGTATCGACTACGACGGTGAGTTGAAGGGCGGCTACTACGTCCAGCCGACGATCTTCGAGGGCGACAACCGGATGCGGGTCTTCCAGGAGGAGATCTTCGGTCCGGTCGTGTCGGTCACGTCGTTCGACGACTTCGACGACGCGATGAAGGTCGCCAACGACACGCTGTACGGGCTCGGCGCGGGTGTGTGGACCCGGGACATCAACACCGCGTACCGCGCGGGCCGGGCCATCCAGGCGGGCCGCGTCTGGACGAACTGCTACCACGCGTATCCCGCCCACGCGGCGTTCGGCGGCTACAAGCAGTCGGGCATCGGCCGCGAGACGCACAAGATGATGCTGGAGCACTACCAGCAGACCAAGAACCTGCTGGTGTCGTACTCGCCGAAGAAGCTGGGCTTCTTCTAGGCGCACACAAAAAGGCGCCTGACCTGGTCTTTCACCCGTCAGGCGCCTTTCGCCCAGCCCGCTATTGACCGAGCCCGACATACACGCTAACTCCCGATTCCTCCCACTGCTGCACCCCTCCTGACCAGTACTCGCGGACCAGTCACGGACCAAACCCCCGGTTCAGCCATCGGGTACCTCGCCTCGATTGACGCGCTGCCACTCGTTCATGGACTGCTCGATGAGACGGTTTGCCTGCTCTCGAAGGCCGTCGAGGAACTTGGCGTAGTGGCGAAAGAGAACCTCGATGCTCTGGCCGGCGCGGCGGGCGCACTCAGCCGGGTCCACTCCGGAGTAGAGCCAGAACGAGATCCCGGCGTGCCGCAGATCGTAGGGCCGCTTGGCCAGGCGTGAAGTGCGCTCAGTGCGAGTCAGGGCGTATTCCCGGGCCCGCGCCCACGTAATGCCGTAGGCGGCAGCGTCCACGTAGTTGCCAGCCTGGTTCCGGAAGAGTCGACCGTCAGGTGCCACGTCGAACTGATGCACATGCGCACGCAGCATGCGTACGAACTGCGGCGGGATGGGAACAGGCCGCGTCGCGCTTGCCGCGCGACGCTTGAGCGAGTGCACCTCGTGCACCTCACCGTCGTCGGTCCACCCCTTGCCGGACGTGACAACCCCACCCGAGAGATTCAGCATCCCCCATCCCGTCTTCGGCAAGTGGCATTGATCGATCCGAAGATGGATGACCTCAGCTGGCCGCATAGCCGCGAAGTACATGCAACCGAAGAATGCTTCCAGATGGGGACCCCGCCCCCGCTGGCGAGCAACGGCCTCGAGCAGCCGAAGCACCTGGGCCGGATTGGGAACGGCGGCCGGATCCACCTCCTCATTGACTACTGGAGCTTTCCACCGCAACCCCTTCAGGGGGTTCTCCGCAAAGTACCCCTTCTCCACCGCCATGTTGAGAACTTCGTTGAACGCAGCCCTCTTGCGTCGGGCTGTCTTTGCCGCCGCCCCCTTGCCGTCCAGCTTGCGGCACATCTCATCAAGGGCCCGCCTCAGAACGTCGGCTTCCGCGAGGGCGCTGACCGGCAGCGAGTTCCTCTTCATCCAGTCCAGCGCGTGCCGCCACTCCTCGCTGGGCTCGCACTGCCAAGCATTCTTGTTGAATGCCCATGAGTACAGTGCGCGCCGCAGTACCCGCGGATCGGAAAACGATGCACCGGGTTGCACCAAGGCAGGCGTAACCGTGGCGAATGCATCAGCCAGAGTGCGGCGGGTATTCCCCGGCGTGCGCTCCCATCTTTGCTCGATGTATTCGTGCGCCAGGTCATACCATGTGGTTCGCTGCTTGATGGCCCGCAACTCGGAGGCCGGCAGACCGGTGTGCTCATCAAACGGCTCACCCTCGCGTGCAGCTGTCATAAGCTTCGCGCGTCGGCTATCAGCAAGCGCGAACGTGATGAAGGACTCAGACGTCTCTCGCCCGTTAACCGTCCACCGAATCTGGAAAGGTCTGCGCCGGTCGGGACGCTCGCGTATCTCCCAGAAACGGACGTTATAACTCATCGCCATCCAGGCGTATCCTTTTCACACGCTTCCCACCACGCATCCAAATCAGCGCGGCGGCAGCGTAGTTCACCGTTGGGCAACTTGATCATTTTGGGTGCCTGACCGCGAGCGCGCAGGCGGTAGAAAGCGGACGGGCTCATCCGGATTTCCGATAGGACCTCGGCGAGCTTGAGCGCAGGTGGACGAGCCATTCATGCTTCCTCGTGTATTCAAGATATGTCGGCGCTCAGGGGGCAGCACGCGACTTGCGCCCATTCCGCCACAGCTGGTGGGTACGCACTGTCAGTCACGGGACTGCTGGGCGCCGGCATGAAGGACCATGGTGTCCGAGCGGCTCCACCGCCAAGCACAGCCGCTGAGAACACGTCAATGGTCGTCACGATCGCCGGTTTGGCTAACCGGCGATCCTGGTCTATGTTGCATGCGCGCAGCGTCACTCACGAACGATTGCTGACCGACGAAACGCAGTGCGCCAGCCAGCGCGATCGGAGGACGGGGACGCGCTGCCCGTCACGAACACCCCGAGTCCGTTGTCAATTGGCCGGTCCAGCCACATGCAGCCTCACGCTCGGAAGCACCGACGCATCGGGCTAGGTGTCTGGGTGGGGCTCTCCATGTGCATCGCCGACCAACCCGGTCACACAGACGCAGAAGTACAGCTCCGTCGAGGCGCCGCAGAGCCCTCTCGCTCCGATATGTTCCACGCTCTCAGGTCGCCGAGTGCCAAGCAGATGGTCGAGGGTGAATCGGATGGATCGGAGAGCGATATCCGACAGTGTTGCTCCTTGGGTCGGGACCTCCACGACGAGCCCGAGCAGCGCAACGTGCCGGCTGCCGTCAGAATCAACCTACAGGTCGGCCTCAAATCCTAAATCTCGTCACTGACTTGGTATTTTCCGGGACGTTGTACGTTGACATAGTCCCCAGACCAGTTTCCAGTCCTTCGGAGCTCTTTCTCGACTGCCGTTGGCGAATCCGCGCAGAGGGAAGGCCAACCGAAAACCGTCGGAGCTTCCCCGGCGGCTATGGG
Organism: Streptomyces sp. NPDC088387; assembly: GCF_044753385.1. NCBI lineage: Bacteria > Bacillati > Actinomycetota > Actinomycetes > Kitasatosporales > Streptomycetaceae > Streptomyces > Streptomyces sp. NPDC088387. The sequence goes on along the minus strand of NZ_JBIVNC010000020.1, from coordinate 11,766 downwards.
CAGGGCTTTCATCTTGTTCACCCGCCTCGGCGTCACCACTGATGCCGGTGCGCACGGTGCCAGCGACCAGCCCAGTCGAGAAGCCGACAGCCTCCGCGGTAGAGGTGGCGTGGAAACTGCTGGCTGTGCTGTTGCCCGACCTGCGGACAGTGGCAGAGCACGGACAATTCAGCTCACCGAGATATTGAAGACCTGAAGACGAGCTCGCCGTGGGGCCCAATCGCTGCATGCGCCCAGGCCCCACGACGGGAAGGGTCAGCCGAGCCGCACTGTAGCGAACCGCTCCCACTCGTACATCAAGTTGTCCCGGTGCAGCACGATAAGTTCCGCGCTCGTAATGCGCGCCCGGGCGGGACCCGGGTTCAGACTGCTGAGAGCATGCGCGATCGGTGCGGAGGGGCCGTCGCTCGCGCTGTACGCCACCGACACGTGCGGGGTGAAGCCGTCAGCCTTCTCGGGAACCTCACCGAATACGCCCCCAATGGCCGAACGGATGGCGTCCCGCACAGCACGCACGGGGCTCTCGGGATGAACGCTGAGCAGGACCGCTTCAGGATCCAGGATCGCAGGCTCGACCTGAAGGTCGAAGGCCGGGATGGCGGCCAGCTGGGGGCCTGCCGCATCGACTACCGAGCGAACGTCCTCCTCCTTCACCTCGCCGACGAAGCCAATGCCCTGCATCGTCAGGTGCAGCCACCGATCTGGGATCGGCGTGAGGATGTCACCGAGGGGGGCGAGCACTGACCTGTACTCGCCAGCGATCCTGTGGACCTCGTCCTGACCCTCGAATGTCAAATGCCAGGTATAGAAGCGGCGGCCTACGTTCCAACCTGGTCGCCACCACCAGTGGTTCCGCATGGTCTCGGATTGAGTGGTCATACCCCGAGATCAAATCAGTTTGAGGCCTCCCTTGGCGAGAGCGCGACCTGCCTGGATGCCGAGTGCACACAGAACTCCTCGATGGCGGCCCGCAACCCAACCGTGGCCCTGCCATCGGCATGCTTCCGGCTGATGCCGTCCGTCAACTCGCCGAGTCGATGGGCAACGGGGGCAAGTCGCTGGTCAGGCGGCAGAGCCAGGACGGACGTGAGCGCCTCCAGCGCTCCCTCCGCCTCGCCGGCGGCGAGATGGGCCGCTGCCTGGCTAATGTGAATCTGAGCCTCCGTGCCGTACGCGCGGACCGGCTGTACGGCCATGAGGGCCTGAGCGTTGTCGGCCGCGCGCAGAGCCTCCGCAGAGTTGCCCACGCGCAGCTGTACAGCCGCAGCATAATTCTCCTGCCGTGCTGGCTGGCAGGTGAAGATGCCGCCAACCTCGTCTTGCCCTCGGGAAGTTACGCGTGCCTCCTCAGCGCGTGCCAGCGCGGCCAATGCCTCACTCTCTGCTCCCAACACTGACCAGGCATCGGCTTCTTGACATGCCAAGAGCACTGCGACTGTTCCCGTAGTGCGGTATGTCGCTCCACGCCGGGCATAGTTGATCGCCTCTCGTAAGCGTCCGTCCCAGAAAGCGACCTTGGATCGGGTAGACAGCACCCAGGCCCGGAGATCGTTGTGTCCCGAGAGTTCGGCGCAAAGCCAGGCTGTGCGGCCCTGTGTATCAGCGTCTCGGAGCTGCCCAAGGTCTGAGGACATCCATGTGAGCAACCCACACAAGTAGCCTGCGGCCACGTAGAGGTCGGCGGACTGCCTTGGATACTGGTGACCTTCGAGGAGAGTGAATACGCGATCGCGCAGTGCTCGGGTTCGAACGAAGAGGGGTAGAGGGTCGGAGGTCAGGTAGTCGGCGGCGAGAGCCCGCGTCTCTGCCAGGAGCTGTTCCAGTGCGATGTCTCCGACGTTGGAAGCCTCAGCCCACTGGGCCCAGGTCGCTGACTCGTCTGCAGCCAGGCGGACGAGTTCCGTTCCCGTCGGCTTAGCGCCCGTATCAGCCGAGACCACTGGAGTGCGGGCAGATTCGGCCGGTGTCGGATCGGGCCGGCTGAGGAGGCGCCGTTCGGTCTCCGGCATCGCCTGCCGGTCGTCGAGATCCAGGAGATCATCAGCAGCGCATCCGAAAGCGTCGGCCATCGCCAGCAAAACGGGCAAGGTGGGGCGGCGCGAGGATGGACTCGGCCACTTCTCCCATTTGCCGACCAGGGAAGCATCGGCGGCGACTTCGTCGCCCGCCCGCCGGCTGCTGGCGTTCGTGATTCGGTCTGCAGCCTCTTGGAGGGTCCATCCATGGGCTTGCCGCCATGCTTCCCGCGGCCGCATACGAAAGCGTGCGCGCATCTCTACAGCGATGCTCGCGATTGAGCATCCCGTTGTCGTCATGTCCTGACGGAGGGCATCCCGGTCTGCCTTGGAACCGGGCTTGAGGCGGGCGTTCATGGGCGGGCTCCCTGGCTGTGTTGTGAACTCACGGTAGCGGTCCCGTCGCTGAACTGAGTGCCTCTATACGTCACTTGAGGCGATGGGACGTCCAATCTTCTGCCCAAGAGCGAGTGCTGTGCCTGGTCAAGGCGGTGTGCAGTGTCCAGAAAAGTTGGTCACGGCCGCCCGTGACACCGCATGCCGCAGTTGAAACCGTAGAGGCCCCCAGAGACCAACTGGCACCGGCTGAAACCCCGACCGCTGACACAGCCCCGGGAATGGCCAACGCTCAAACCTGCGACGGAGCGTCGACATGAGAAACGGGACAGCCACCGAGTCCAGCCGCCCACTGGGCGCCAAGATGACGATCGAGGTCTTCACCGTCTCGCGGGACGGCGTCGTGTCGGCGCCGCGCGCCACGGTCGCCGTGCCCTACGGATACGAGCCTTTTCTGCCGGGAATGGGCACTCAGTTGCCGCCGTGCGCGTGCCCGATCCATCGCCGGACGGGTGCTGCCCAGTGAAAGCCACGGAGAGCCAGATTCGCAGCCGGTCGGCATCGACACGTTGCGGCGGGGCATCGGCGGGGTCTTTTGGCTCAGTGCTGAGGCAGCTTGTGGTCGAGGATCTTGGTACCGCTGGCCATCCTGTTGCGCGGTTACGTGGAGCGGCTCATCCATGAAATCGAGGAAGCGGCCGGGAAGCTCCCCAGCGGCGCCCGGCCCCGGTGCGGACGGTGCGCTCGTGCACGCCCGTAGGCTTGCCCGCTCGCTGCTGGCCTTGTGCGGCCACTTCGAGACCCTGACCAGGGCACGGACAAGTCTCGCTTGCGATGGGGCCTTCCAGGGCGACGAGCGCTGGTTCCCGCACGACAAGGCGGGCCTTGCTGCTCAGTGATTCTCCTGCTGCCCGCACGGTCCCTGTTGAACTGACCTGAGGACACCATGACTTCCCCCCGAGCTGCCGTTCACCCGGCCACACATGGCCGCAGGCGAGGCCGCCCCCGCACTGAGCGGCATGGCGTCGACGAACTGGCCCGTGAGCTGTACGTTTCGCTGGCCTGCGTCACGCTGTCTGCCTGCACGATGGTGCTCGCCGTCTGGGCCCTCGACTTCACCGTCGTACAGGTTGCCGCCTGTCTCTGCGCCTTCGCGCTCATCACCGGACTCGCGGGCAGTATGCGCATCCGCGCGGTGGCGGCGGCGCTTCGGGCATGTCGCGAGGGTGAGCTGCGGCAGGTCGTGGAGGCTGCGCGGGCTGCGGAGACGAACGTCATCTGGACTGCGACCGAGCTGTGCCGCGGTGGTCGTCCCCCGCTCCCTGAAGATCCCGGCTCGCAGAGCGGCGACGCTCTCGGCCGGGCGCTGGAGCAGATCCTTAACTTGAAGGTGCAGGCGGCCCATTGCCTCCTGCGGGTGCACAACGAGTCGCAGGCCGCGGTCCTGGTGACGATGCACCAGACGCTGTCGCGCCGGCAGCACAGCTTGATCGGGGAGATGCTGGAGCACCTGACGCTGCTGCAGAACGCCACCGAGGACGCGGAACTCCTCGACCGGAGCTTCAAGATCGACCATCTCGCGACACGGCTGCGTCGCCTGGTCGAGAGTGTCTCCGTGGTCCTGGGGGACACCTCGCTGCGTGAGACCCGCCACCCGGTCCCGGTCGCCGCGGTGCTGCGGGGGGCGAAGTCGGAGGTGGTGAAGTACACCCGCGTCGTGACCGCGGCCGGCGATGTCGGTTCGGCGTTCGCGCTGCCCGCTCACGTGCACCCCGACGTCACCCATCTGCTGGCCGAGCTCATCGACAACGCCGTGGACCACTCCGATCCGGCGGCCAAGGTCATCGTGCGGGCTCAACAGGTGGCCCACGGACTGCTCTTCGAGGTCGAGGACCGTGCGGTGCTGCTCATGGACCCGGCCACGCGGGACAGGCTGAACGAGTTGCTGCGCGATCCGGGCCACACCGACGTCTCCGACCAGGTCCGCCACGGCAGCCTGGGCCTGATCACCGCAGCCAAGATCGCCGCAAGGTACAGGCTTCAGGTGTGGCTTTCACTGAATCCGACCGGCGGCACCACCGCCAACGTGGTCGTGCCCAGCCAGCACCTGGTGCCGACCGCCCCGGCCATCGCCACCGTCGCCCTACCCGCCACCCCGCCGACCTCGACCTCGGCGCTTTCCGCCCGGCCGCCGGTGCACGGGTCCGGCTCCCGCCAGGCCGATCCCCCGCAGCCCGGTACTGCCGTCCTGCCGCAGGACCAGACGCCGTCGGGCGACGCGAGCCCTCTGCCGCGGCGCCGGCGGGAACAACGGCCGATGCCCTCGGACCTCCGGGAGCCCGCTCTCCCGGCCCGGACCGCGGACCCTCAGGTGGGGGCCGACTGGCGGACCGGTCTCCAGGCCGGCCTGCAGCCGGGCCACTCCCCCACTACCCCTTCCTGATCTCCTCCGGAGCCCCTGCCATGACTCACCGTGACAGTGCCTCCCTGGCCTCTCCTCAAGAGGTCCAGGGGCAGATGGCACGCCTCCTCGACGAATTCGTCGACGACACCGCCGGTGTCACCCACGCCCTGCTCGCTTCCCGCGACGGAATGAAGCAGGCCGTCGTCGCCCACATGGACCCCGACTGGGCGGATCACGTTGCCGCCACGTTCTCCGGCGTGGTGAGCCTGGCCCGGGGTGTCACCGGCCCGACCGACAAGCAACTGCCCGCGGGCCAGGTCCTCATCGAACGCGACGACACTCTCTTCCTGGCCACCGAGGCCGGTGCGGGAAGCGCCTTCCACAGCGCGGGCACGACGGTGGCGACGATCTTGGTGGTCCTCGCCCGCCCGGACGCGAGCATCGGGACCGTCGCGTTCGCCGCCGGCCGCCTGATCCAGCGTTTCGCTCCCTACATGACCACTCCCGTCCGCGCGCGCGATGGTCAGGGCCCCGGTGTCGGATGAACACCGGCCCCGGCCCGCACACACCGCCACAGACCGAGGCGGAGCTGGCCAGCATCGTGCGGCTGTATGCGGTGACCGACGGGCGCACCCGCGCCCGTCACCACCTGAGCATGCACACCGTCCTCGGAGCCGGCCGGCGCTGTCCGCCGGGGCTGCCCGAGGAGAGCGTTCGGATCGTCGAGTTGTGCCGGCTGCGGGCGCGGCCGCTCGTCGAGCTGGCCGGACTGCTCCGCCTGCACGTCACCGTGGTGACGGTCCTGGTCTCCGACCTGATCGACGCCGGCGCTCTGACCCTGCCCGTGCCGGAGATGCCGGGCGAGGAGCACGAGCGGCAGAAGCTGTTCGCGCTCGCCGCCGCGCTGAAGCGCCGCTATCCGGGCGCTGCGGCGAAGGCGGGGTGAGGGTATGACGAGGCCTTCACCGCCCGCGGGCGGGCGGATGATCGTCAAGGTGGTCATCGCCGGAGGGTTCGGTGTCGGCAAGACCACCGCGATCGGCGCCGTCAGCGATATCACCCCGCTGCGCACGGAAGAACTGCTGACCACGCGCAGCGCCGCCACGGACAGCCTGCACGGCATCGAGGAGAAGTCGACCACGACGGTCGCCTTCGACTTCGGCCGTGTCGGCTGGGACGCCCCCACACCGGTCGAGCTGTACCTGTTCGGCACGCCGGGCCAGCCACGGTTCTGGGACTTCTGGCACGACCTGGCCGCCGGCGCGTCCGGCGCGGTCGTCCTCGCCGACACCCGGCGCATCGCTGCCAGCTTCCACGCGGCCGACTTCTTCGAGCAGTTGGGGATGCCGTTCGTCATCGCGGTCAACCGGTTCCCCGGCGCCGCACCGCGCTCGCCGGCCGAGATCCGTGAGTCGTTCGACGTAGACGACAGTGTGCCGCTGATGTTCTGCGACGCCCGCAGCCCGGATTCCGTGGCCGCTGTCCTCCTCGCTCTGATCCAGCACGCCGCCTTACAACTCCAGACACCACCCAGCCTCTTGGACGCATTGTGACTCTTTCCCGCCCCACGGGCTTACCCACCGTCCACCGCCAGATCCAGGTCTTCACCGGCGACCCGGCCGGCGAACTGTCCGCCATGGCGACCCGCCTGACCCGCTTCGCCGAGCTCGGCATCCCCATGCAGGGCCAGGAAGTACTCGACGACATCGCCACCGCGATGGCCGGAAAGGCCGGCTTCCTGTATGGGATGGTGAACGCCTTCAGCGACGAACAGACCTTCCTGGGCCTGCACAATCCCCCTGGCGAGTCCGGGTATCCCCTGGTCGGGCGCACCATGAGCCGAGCGCATGGCTGGTGTCCGGAAGTCGTCCAGCGTAAGCGCGGTCTGCCGCTGCCGGACGTGGCCGCCTCCCCCCGCTTCCAGAGCAACGACGTCGTCGACGCCATCGGTATCCAGTCCTACTTCGGCGCTCCTATCGTCGACGAGCCGACCGGCCTGGCTCTGCTCACCGTTTGTCTCATCGACCCCGAACCGCGCACGCTCCGCGACGCCGGCCGCCTGCAGGCCATCGTCCGCGACACCGCCCGCACTGCGGCAGACGTCCTCAACATCCGTACGCCGCACGCGCCCTGACACCTGCCCAACTCGCCGCCACCCGCAGGCCGGCTCTCCTCGCAGCCGTCCCGTGGAGCCCCCTTTTGTGTCAAGGAGAGGGACCATCCATGTCCACGCCCAGTACGCCCGTCGCCCTCGACCGGTTCCTCACCCCCGCCCACAAGACGTTGTGGGCGGCCGTCGACGACTTCGCTGCCCATGATGTCCTGCCCCGGGTCGACGCCATGGAGAAGGCGCCGCAGCGCGTGGACCGCACGATCGCCCGGCTGCTGGCCGGCCGCCGCTTCTTCGGCGTCACCCTCCCCGAATCCTTCGGCGGCATGCAGGCCGGACACGTCGCCAAGACCATCCTGATCCACCGCCTGGCCCGAGTCTCCGGCGCGGCAGCCGCCATCCTCCAGGCCGGCCTCATCCCCGTCGCCGGCCTGCTGCACTACGGCACCCAGGACCAACACACCCAGCTGCTGCCGGGCGTGGCGCAGGGAGTCACCCTTTTGTCGATCGCCGTGACCGAGCCGGACCAGGGCGGCCACATCGGCGGCATGAAAACAGCGGCCGAGTGGGACGGCAAGAACTGGGTCCTCACCGGCATCAAAGCGCACGTCGGCAACTCCCATATCGCCGACCTGCATATCGTCCTCGCCCGCACCGCGCCGACCGGCACCGCCACGTCCAAGGCACTGACCGCTTTCCTCGTCCAGGGCGAGCAGCGCGGAGTGAACGTCCTGCGGCATACCGGCAAGCTGGGGCTGCACGGCTTCAGCTTCGGGCAGATCAGCTTCGACCGGGTGCGTGTCCCCCCTCGTAACGTCCTCGGCGAGGTCGGCCAGGGATTCGACGTCGCCCAGTACAGCAGCATCGTGTGCGGTCGGCCCAACCTCACCGCCCTCTCGCTCGGCCTGCACGAAACAGCGGTGTCCCTCTCGGCCCGGTTCGCCGGCAACCGCCCTCGCTATCAGGGCACCCTCGCCGACCTCAGCGTCGTCCGGGACCGGCTCGGCCGCATGCACGCCCGCCTGGTCATGGCCCGGATCCTCGCCTACCACGCCGTCGACATGCTGGACCGAGGTCTCGCCTGCGACGACGAACTCATCACCGCCAAGGCCCTCGGCCACGAACTCGCCGCCGAGACCGGCAACGACGCCATGCACCTGCACGCCGCCACCGGCCTGGACACAAGCCACCCCATCCAGCGGATCTGGCGCGACATGCAAACCACCTACGCGCCCGCCGGCACCGGCGAAGTCCAACGCCGCCGCCTCGCAGAAAACCTCCTGGACCAGGAAACCGGCACCAGCCCCCGCATCCCGTGGTCGCTTCGGCACACAGAGCGCACCCATCCCCCCACACGCGACCCGACCGTCGCCGTCTAAGAGCCCCCGCGCACGGTCACCCCCGTGCCTCCACACCGACCGTGCGCGGGCCGTATACGTCTCACACCGAGCATCCGGCGGTGCCGCGTGTGAGACACCAGCCCGGCACGGGGGCGGAGCGACGTGCTCTACCCCCTAAGAGAACGCGCACCGCCCCCGCGCCGGGCACCCCGCCCTCAGCCCGAACCAGGCAAGGAACCGCCCCGTGAACACCACCGCACCACCCCCACCAGCCGGCAGCCCGGCTCAACCAACGACCCCGTCAAGACCCCCACGAAGGACAACGACGGTGCGGCCCGACCACCCCGCTTTCCTGTTCCCCGCCGCAGCACCTGCCACGCGGCGCACCCCGTGCGGGCACCAGCCGCCCTGCCCCACCGCCGATGCCCCCGACCGTGAGGCCGCCAAGATCGTCACTAGAGCCCACGCCCAAGGCTGGACAGCGCTGTGCAACGGAGTGCTCATCTTCGAGGACACCGGCGAACTACTGCCGGACGGACGCGCCGTCGAGCCCCGCTGGGTCTCCACCTGAAGATCCCACTCGACATTCGCCTGCTTCCCGGCAGGGCTACCGCGGCCAAACCGATCAACCATGCGCCGCTCGGCAGCCCTTGCGTCCGCTCGTCATACGCAACCTTCCAGCCGCCCCGCACCGACAGGAGACCTCTGTGCCACAGCGCCCCTCTTCCCTGTCTCTCGCCCCTACCCCTGGGGTCGACTTCACCGCTCTCCGAAACTTCGCAGCCCTGCGTGGCCAGTTACGCGTATCCCTCACACCACACTGCAATTTCCAATGCTGGTTCTGCCACAACGAAGGTGACGTCCCTCCGCCCGAGGCCAAGCGGAACGCACACCAAAGGCCCCGCGATCGGCACTTCGACGCCGACGACTACCTGCGGACCATCCGCGCGCTCATGGGCTCAGGGCTCAAGCGGGTCCACTTCACGGGCGGTGAACCTCTCACGTCACGGTGGGCCCGCCCTGTGCTGACTCAACTCCCCACACCTGAACCCGACTCGTCCTACACGCTTATCACCAATGGCTTCCTCGTCCGCCGCAACCAGGCATGGCTCGCACAGACGCCGCTGGACAAGGTGAAGGTGTCGCTGCACTACTTCTCCGACGAGACCCTGAGGGAAATCGCCCGAGTCCGGCACGGCATCGACGTCGTCCTCGACGGCATCGAAGCCGCACGCGAGGCTGTCGGGCGGGTTGAACTGAACACGCTGCTACAGCGCCAGAACGAGCACGAGATCACGGCAATCCTCGACTACGCCCTGGAGCAGCGCCTCCCTCTGCAGCTCATCGAACTCGTCGACACCGACTACAACCTCTCCAACTCCAGCTCCGCGGTGCCGGCCGACGGAGTCATCCGGTATTTGCGCAGTCTCACCAGCGATGAGCACACGGAGATCGCCGGCGTGGGCCAGGGCCGCCGGGTGTTCCGTATCGACGGCATCGAGATCGACGTCATTCACAGCAATCTAGGCCGACACCACGTCGGGCAGTGCGGTACCTGCCCCCTGCGGACCCGCTGCGTCGAGGGATTCTGGGCCCTGCGTGTGGACCACGGTGGCGGTCTCCAGCCGTGCCTGCTCCGCGACGACCTCCGTAAGGATCTGCGCGAACACCTCGACGACCCGAACTCCCTCACCGCGGCGGTCGCCCATCACATTGCCGCCTTCACGGAGGGCACCCTATGAACCTGTCCGTCGCATACGAGCCCCGGACCTACGACCACCACGGCCCCGACCAGCCATTCGTCGTCCTCGAAGGTGTCTCCGGAATCGGCAAGTCCACCCTTGCCAGGCTGCTCACCCACCAACTCCGGGCGACCAGTCTGCACACCCTGCCTCGACCCCACAGCGACTGGTCAAAGCAGATCAACTCCCAACTCAATGCGCTTCCCCAGCTCTGCTTCTACCTCTCCGGACTGCTGCACGCCTCCGATCGGGTGCGCACAGCCCAGAAGGTCAGCCCAGTCATAGCCGACCGCTACCAGTCGTCCGTCCTCGCCTGCCACGCAGCAGTGCACAACATCCCCGTGGAGCAGGTCCGTCAGCTCGCCAGCCCTTTTCTCCCCTATCTGGTCCAGCCCACGTTCACCTTCTACCTGCTCTGCTCAGAAGAGACCCTGCGGGCCCGCATGCGCAGCAAGCCCGACCTGAAACAAGACGACACCGACCTGTTCGCCGTGCCGGGCCGCCTCGAGCAACTGCTGGTCAATTTCGAAGCCACAGCCGCTGCGGACCAAAGCGCCATCTCGGTTGATACCGAGGGCAAGACCCCCGACCAGCTCGTCCACGAAATCGTGCACACCCTGGAGCGCATCCGTGCTTAAACCCATCAACGCTGCGGCCGTCTTACGCAACGGCCGCGCCACCGGCCTGCACCCGGACCAGATCCATGCCGGCGTCGCCTGGTGGCTCGGGGCCTGTTTTGTGGTCACGCTTCGCGTCGCCAATGTCGCCGTAGCGCATGACGGACACGTGATCAGCTCCGAATACGCGGCGCGGTTCGCACGCGGTGCTGCCAACGCACAGCACTACCGATGCCACGTCACCGTCTTCACCGCTCCCATGACGCAGGACGAACTGGTCAAGCACGCACGAGGCGCTGGGAACACCCCGAGTGGACACATCACCACCAGTCCGTCCGGAGAAGTCACCATCGCTCTCTTCGACGCGCAAGGCACACCCCTGACCGATGAGGCCGGCATGGCCAAAATCCGGGACTTGATCGAGCGGGACCGCGTACCGATCCCCGTCAACAACAGCTCCCGAGGACTCATCGAACACCGAGGGGAGGCCGGCGCCAGGTGAGCATCGACGCCGGCAGCGTCATCAGATCCGGCACACCGATCCTTTTCGTGACCCTTGATTCCTTGCGTTACGACGTGGCCACAGCCGCACTCGACGCCGGGCAGACACCCAACCTGGCACGGCTCCTTCCCAACGGGACGTGGGAGCGCCGATGGACGCCCGGCACCTTCACACTGCCCGCACACATGGCGTTCTTCTCCGGTTTCCTGCCCAAACTGCCCACGCCGCAGCAGCCACCCCGACTGTGGGAGTGCCGCCCGCCCGCCTTCAAAGAAGTGGACCGTCACACCTTCGTCTTCGACGCGCCGAACCTGCTGCAAGGACTCAAAGCCCACGGCTACCGGACAGCGTGCGTGGGCGGCGTCACCTACTTCTCCCGACAGACACCACTGGGCAGCGTGCTGCCAGACCTCTTCGACGAAGACCACTGGAGCCCCACGTACTGCTCCCCCGAGCCGGACTCCACACGACACCAGGTCAACCAGGCCCTCACCATCGCCGATCAGCACGCTGGCAAGCCGCTGTATCTGTTCGTCAACGTGAGCGCCACCCACGTCCCACACGCCCATTATCTCGGACAGAGCACCGACACAGCCGCCTCCCAACAAGCCGCCCTCGCCTACGCGGACGCACACCTCGGTCACCTGATCGACCAGCTCACCGCAGAACGACCCTGGCTCGTCATCATGTGCGCCGACCA
>NZ_JBIVNC010000019.1:0-178630 GCF_044753385.1 Streptomyces sp. NPDC088387 | reverse complement strand
CTCATCCGACAGCGTCAACTCGGCCATCGGCCGCCCCGTACGTGCCATGCGGCAAGCCTACACATATGAACAGAATTCCCGACTCAGAACACTAGGGCGTGTTTCGAAAGTCCCGTCGTCCGCCCGGAGGGCGGGCCGAGCGGCGTCCGGTGCGTGCTCTCGGCGTGCCGGGCGGAAGCCCTCGTACTGGTTGTACGCGGGCTTTCGTCCGGTGCGCCGAGAGTGCGTGCCGGGCGTCGCTCGGCAGGCGGGACTTTCGAAACACGCCCTAGCCCCGGGGTTTTACTCTCCCTGCTTGAGCAGCGCCGCGACGATCGGGCCCGCCGTCTCGCCGCCGTGCCCGCCCTGCTGGACCACGCCCGCCGCGGCGAGATCGCCCCGGTACGCGGTGAACCAGCCGTTGGGCTTCTTCTGCCCGTCGACCTCCGCCGAGCCGGTCTTCGCGCCGACGTCACCGCCGACCCCGGCCATCGCCTCGGCCGCCGTGCCGTAGGCCGCCGTGTAGGACATCAGCTCCCGCAGCTGGCCGAGCGTCTCGGCGGACATCGTGCGCGAGGCGGTGGCGAGGGTACGTCCGTCCACCGACGGCGCGACCAGGTACGGCTGGTGGAACACCCCCTCCTTCACGGTCGCCGACACCGACGCCATGTTCAGCGGGTTCATCCGCACCCCGCCCTGCCCGATCAGCGAGGCCCCCATCTGGGCGTCCGACTGCACCGGCACCGCGCCGTCGAAGGTCGGCACGCCGACGGCCCAGTTGTTCAGGCCGAGCCCGAACACCTCCTGGGCCTGCCTGGTCAGGTCGTCGTCCTTCAGCTTCGGCGCCTGGCTGATGAAGGCCGTGTTGCAGGACCGCGCGAAGCTCGCCTTGAACGTGCCGTCCTTGATCTCGAACTTGTCGTCGTTCTGGAACTTCCAGTGGCCGTACGTGAAGTACTTCGGGCAGGGGTGGTCCTTGTTCGCCGACGCGAGCTTCTTCTCGATGAGCAGCGAGGACGTGACGACCTTCATCGTGGAGCCGGGGGCGAGGGAGCCCTGGAACGCCGTGTTGAAGCCGGCACCGGCGTTGGCGGCGGCGAGGATCTCACCGGTCGACGGCCGCAGCACGACCACGGAGGACTTCGCCTTCTTCGCGACCTGCGCCTCGGCGGCCTTCTGGAGCGACGGGCTCAGCGTCGTCTTCACCGTGCCCGGAGTGCCCTCGCTCAGCTCGACCAGCGTCTTGTCGGAGGCCTCGGCCTTCTTCGACTCCTTGCCGCGGACGACGCGCAGTTCGACGCCCGCCGTGCCGCCGGCCGTCTTGCCGTACTTCTCGCGCAGACCGTCCAGCACGGGCTCCAGGGACGGGTAGTCGTCCGTCGTCAGCTCGCCGCCGTCCCGGTCCAGCGCCTTGACCGGCGGTGTGCCGGACTCACCGGTGACCAGGGTGTCGCCGTCCTTCAGATCGGGGTGCACCACCGCGGAGTGCCAGTCGACGAGCGGCTTGCCGTCGGACTCCCGCCGCACGACGGTGAGGGAACTCGTGTACGACAGCGGCTTGCTGGTCTCCTCGAAGGCGACCGTGCCCTTCACAGTGAACGGCACCTTGGCGCCCTGGCGGGGGCTCGCGGTGAGCGTGACGCCCTTGATTCGGGCGTCCTTGGTGTAGCCGGTGAGCTGGGTCGTCGCCGCGGTGGTGTTGTCCGTGGCGGCCGCCGCCCGGGCCACCTGGCCCTGCTGCCAGGCCTTCAGGAACGTCGTCGCCGCGGTGGTGACCTCCGTCGCCGACAGGGGGCCGGTCTTCACGGACCTGGTCTTCGGGTCCGCGCCCGACGCCGTGCCGTCCTCGGCGGCGGCGCCGCCGTAGAGCGCGTAGACGCCGAGTCCGGCGCCGCCCACGACCACGGCGATCATCCCGCCGAGTACGGCGGGCCTCGTCTTCCGTCGCTCGGCGACGCGCCTTCTGTTGCCCACGGTGTTTCGAACCTCCACGAATCCCCGGATCCCCGCCGCCCCGTCCGGCACCGGTGTCACAGTGCCAACGACGGCACCACCCTAGAGTCCCGTCCTGTGCGGGTGACTTCGTCGAGGGACGTTGCAGCGAGGTTGTGACAGGCCGGAGGGTTGCATTCCGTCTGCGGGTCGGTGGGGGCTGGTCGCGCAGTTCCCCGCGCCCCTAACGGCCGGCGGCACCCCGCAAGCGCCGGGCTGCGCAACGCCCCTCGGAGGGCCCCGTCAGCCCGCCGCGCCCAGTACCGACGCCACGATCGGGCCCGCCGCGTCGCCGCCGTGACCCCCCGCCTCCGCCATCGCCGCGGCGGCGACGTCGTTGCGGTAACCGGTGAACCAGCTGTTCGTCAGCTCCGTCCCGTCCACCTCCGCCGTGCCGGTCTTCGCACCGATGCTCCCGCCGCCGGCCCCCGCCATCGCCTCCGCCGCGGTCCCACTCGTCGCCGTCCGGTTCAGCATCGCCCGCAGCTGCCCGACGGTGTCCGCCGACAGCCCCTTCGCGGTGGCCAGTTCACGCCCGTCGAGATCCCGCGGCACGATCACCGGCTGCCGGAACGCCCCGGTGATCGCCGTCGCCGTGACGGACGCCATGTTCAGCGGGCTCATCTGGACCTGCCCCTGGCCGATCATGTTGGCCGCCATGTCCGGACCCCCGGACGCCGGCACCGACCCGTCGAACGTCGGGACCCCCACCTGCCAGTTGTTCACCTTGCCGAGCCCGAACCGCTCCTCGGCCTCCTTGGTGAGCGAGTCCACCTGGAGATCGTCCACGTACTTGATGAAGGCCGTGTTGCAGGAGCGCGCGAAGCTCTCGGAGAGGGTGGCGCTCTCGTCCGGCTCCAGGCCCTTGATGTTGTGGAACGTCTGCCCCTCCCACAGCGCGTCGGGAGTGCAGGGCGCGGGCCCGTTCGCGGTCGTCAGGCCGGTGTCGATGAGCGTGGCCGCGGTCACGATCTTCATTGTCGAACCGGGCGCCACCGTCCCCTGGAGCGCCGCGTCGAAGCCGTCCGCCCGGTTGTTGGCGACGGCCAGCACATCGCCGGTGCTCGGCTGGACCGCGACGACGGAGGACTCGTCGTACTCCTTGACGGCCTTCTCGGCGGCGGCCTGCGCGGTCGCGGAGAACGTCGTCTCCAGTCTGCCCGCTTTGCCGTCGGCGAGGGTGAGCAGCGGGGTGTCGGCGGCGCCGGTGGCGGTGTGCCGGACCGACAGCTCGACACCGGGCGTGCCGCCCGCCTTGTCGCCGTACTTGGCGCGCAGTTCGTCGATGATCGGGCCCAGCGAGGGGTACTTGTCCTTGGTCAGCACCTTGCCGTCGCGGTCCACGGCCTCGATGGGCGGGTTCGCCGACTGCTGGGTGACCAGGGTGTCGCCGTCCTCCAGCTCGGGGTGGACCACGTCCGGCTGCCAGTCGACGAGCGGCTTGCCGGTGGTCTTGCCGCGGACGACGGTCAGTGTGCTGTCGTAGGCGAGCGGCTTGCTCTTGCCCTCGTACGACACCGTGGCCCTGACGGAGAACGGGACGGTGGCGCCGGTCCCGGCCTTGGGTGTGATGCGTACGTCGGTGATGTGCGCCGCCTGGCTGTACGCCGTGAAGACGGACGTGGCCACTGCCTCGTTGTTGGTGAGGGCCGCGGCGCTGCCGCCCTTGCCCTGCTCCCAGGCCTCGAAGAACGCGGCGCTCGTCTCCTTGACCTCGTCGGCGCTCGGCGGCCCGCTCTTCACGGTCGCCGTCCCGCCGCCGTCGTCGGCGAGCGCCGACACCACGTTGAACGCGCCGTACCCGGCACCGCCGACCATCACGGCGAACACCGTGCCGATGATCGCGCCCTTGGCCCCCTTGCGCATCGCGCAACCCCTCCCGTGACGCTCGCCCGAACTTCTGAACGCGTTCAGAAAAATCGCCGGGTAGCACTCTATGGGGCGGAGCGGGCACAGGGGGTGCGTGTTTCCCGGATCGTTAGACCCAGGTGTCCAGCCACATCCGCGTTCACCTCGCCTGCCCGGCCCGTGTCGCGCGTCGGTGTCCGGCGGTGTGGTCCAGGATCGCGGCGGCGAGCGGCGGGTGCACCTCGGGTGGGAGTGCGTGCCCCATGCCGGGGATCTCGACGACGTGTGCGCCTTGAATCGCCTGGGCGAGGTGGTGGGGATGGGGCGGCGGGGAGACCGGTTCGGCGGGAGCGGAGGTGACGAGGGTGGGCACCGTGGCCCGTGCCAGTTGCTCGGTGCGGTCCAGGTCGGACGCGTCGGCGCGGGCGTGCGCCGTGCTGGTGGCGTGGTGCCCGGTGTGCTCGATGACCTTCCGCTCCAGGGCGCGGGCGTGTTCGGCGTCGAAGGGAAGCTGATCGCCGCCCAGGATCCGCCAGTGCTCGACCCGCCGTTCCAACTCCGCTTCCAGGCCGAGGTCCAGCACGGGACGGGACCACATCTCCAGCAGGCGGGGTGCGATACCGGGGAGTTCCTCGGGCGGGATCCGGGTTCCGTCCGGCTGGACGTACGGGACGGTGCTGAGCGCGCTCGTGCCGATCAGCGTCGCGCTGAGCAACCGGTCGGGATGGTCGGCGATGAGGAGCTGGGCGAGCATGCCGCCCAGGGACATGCCCACTACATGGGCGCGTTCGACACCGAGGCCGTCCAGCACCGTGAGGGCGTCTTCCGCGAGTTGGCCGAGGGGATAGGGCCGTTGGTCGAACGCCCAGGTGGAACGACCGGTGTCGCGGTGGTCGTAGCGGATCACGCGATGGCGGGAGGTGAGCATCTCCACCAGTTCGTCAGGCCAGCCCAGGCCGGATGCCTGCGCTCCCATGATCAGCAGCAGCGGAGACGCGTCGGTGGCACCCCGGTCTTCCGTCCACAGGCGTACACCGGGTGCCGCGTCAATGAATCGTTCCATGGCGCTCCTCCAGGGCGGGAC
Source organism: Streptomyces sp. NPDC088387 (assembly GCF_044753385.1). Taxonomy (NCBI): domain Bacteria; kingdom Bacillati; phylum Actinomycetota; class Actinomycetes; order Kitasatosporales; family Streptomycetaceae; genus Streptomyces; species Streptomyces sp. NPDC088387. The sequence continues at coordinate 173,727 of NZ_JBIVNC010000019.1, read as the reverse complement.
CGGCTCTAGACGAGACGTATCGTATCGCCTGGCGGCGTCAGCTCGGCTAGACCCAGGTGTCCAGCCACATGCGTGATCGCCAGTCGTCGATGGGGATCGCCCGGCCGGTGTAGATCGGCCAGAAGTAGATGAAGTTCCAGGCGATCAGCAGGACCAGGACGCCCGCCCCCGTCGCGCCCGCCACGCGCCTGGTGTCGCTGGAGCCCGGTGGTCCGACGAGCGCGCCGACCAACATCGCCAGGGCCAGACACAGGAACGGCACGAAGACGACGGCGTAGAAGAGGAAGATCGTGCGTTCCTGGTAGAGGAACCACGGCAGATAGCCGGCCGCGATGCCGCACGCGATCGCGCCCGCCCGCCAGTCGCGGCGGAAGAACCAGCGCCACAGCACGTACAGCAGCGCGAAGCAGCCCACCCACCACAGCATCGGCGTGCCGAGCGCCAGCACCTCGCGCGCGCACTTGTCGCCGGCGTCCACCGGGCAGCCGTCCGCGCCGGGCGCGGGGGACTCGTAGAAGTACGAGACGGGGCGGCCCAGGACGAGCCAGCTCCACGGGTTCGACTGGTACGTGTGCGGCGAGTGCAGGTTGACGTGGAACTCGTAGACCTGTGACTCGTAGTGCCACAGGCTGCGCCACCAGTCCGGCATCAGCCACGACCAGGCGCTGTCCTTGCCGTCGGTGGCGGCCCAGTTGCGGTAGTAGCCGCCGGTGCCGTCCGAGGGGGAGAGGATCCAGCCGATCCACGACGCGAAGTACGTCACGGCGGCGACCGGCACGGTCGCGAGGAACGCCAGGCCGAGGTCGTACTTGAGGACGGCGACGTACGGGTGGCGGGCGCCCGCCACCTTGCGGGTGCCGACGTCCCACAGGACCGTCAGCAGGCCGAACGCGACCAGCACGTACAGGCCGTTCCACTTGGTGCCGATGGCGAGACCGAGCATCAGGCCCGCCGTCCAGCGCCAGGGGCGCCAGCCCAGGCGGGCGGTGTCGGCGATGTGCGCGTTGGGGCGGACACGGCCGTCCGGGTCCGCCGGCAGCGCGGCGGCGAGCCGGGCCCGCGCCCGGTCGCGGTCCACGACCAGCGCGCCGAACGCGGCCAGCACGAAGAACATCAGCACCCCGTCGAGCAGCGCGGTGCGGCTCATGACGAAGTGCAGCCCGTCGACCGCCATCAGCGCGCCCGCGAGGCAGCCGAGGAACGTCGAGCGGAAGATACGGCGGCCGATCCGGCACAGCAGCAGCACCGACAGCGTGCCGAGCAGCGCCGTCATGAACCGCCAGCCGAACGGGTCGAACCCGAACATCAGCTCGCCAAGTCCGATGACGTACTTGCCGACCGGCGGATGGACCACGTAGGCCGCGTCGGTCGGGATCGGGACGTTGCCGCCGGAGGAGAGGACCAGGTCGTTGACGTTCTTGTCCCAGTTGACCTCGAAGCCGCGGTGGACGAGCGCCCACGCGTCCTTCGCGTAGTACGTCTCGTCGAATATCACCGCCTTCGGGTTGCCCAGGTTCCAGAACCGCAGGACGCCCGCGAAGAGCGTGACCAGCAGCGGACCGCCCCAGCCGGACCAGCGCACGATCCGGGTGGCCAGGGTGTGCGGGATGCCGAGCGCCGTCCACAGCCGGGGGCTGGGCTCGGCGTACGGCGGCACCAGCCGGTCCCGGACGTCGGTGCGCGCTCCGGCCGAGTAGCCGAAACGCCGCAGCCGCTGCTGCCACGCCGGCCGCTGGTCGGGCGGGGCCTGGTCATGCCGGGTGTCCGTGGAGGACGCGGTACTGGTCACCGCGCCATCGTAGGGAACCGTGCTGTGGGAGTCCCGCGCATGGGTGGTACGGGTCCGGATGCATACGGTTCGTGAGGGTCCTGGGAGGATGGGGGAGTGACTGGAACCCTTGTTTTGGCGGGCACCCCCATCGGCGACGTCGCGGACGCCCCGCCCCGGCTCGCCGAGGAACTGGCCGGCGCGGACGTGGTCGCCGCCGAGGACACCCGGCGGCTGCGCCGGCTGACCCAGGCGCTCGGGGTGACGCCCAAGGGACGGGTCGTGTCGTACTTCGAGGGCAACGAGGCCGCGCGTACGCCGGAACTGGTCGAGGAGCTGGTGGGCGGCGCGCGTGTGCTCCTGGTCACCGACGCCGGGATGCCGTCGGTGTCGGACCCGGGGTACCGGCTGGTGGCGGCCGCGGTGGAGCGGGACGTGCGGGTGACGGCCGTACCGGGGCCGTCCGCGGTGCTCACCGCGCTCGCCCTGTCGGGGCTGCCCGTGGACCGCTTCTGCTTCGAGGGGTTCCTGCCGCGCAAGGCGGGCGAGCGCCTGTCCCGCCTGCGCGAGGTCGCGGACGAACGCCGCACCCTCGTCTACTTCGAGGCCCCGCACCGGCTCGACGACACCCTCGCGGCGATGGCCGAGGTCTTCGGCGCGGAGCGGCGGGCCGCCGTGTGCCGCGAACTGACCAAGACGTACGAGGAGATCAGGCGCGGCCCGCTGGCCGAGCTGGCGGCGTGGGCGGCGGAGGGCGTGCGCGGCGAGATCACCGTCGTCGTCGAGGGCGCGCCGGAGAAGACCGAGGAGCTCGGCGCGGAGGAGCTGGTGCGGCGGGTGCGGGTGCGGGAGGAGGCCGGGGAGCGGCGCAAGGAGGCGATTGCCGCGGTGGCGGTGGAGGCGGGTGTGCCGAAGCGGGTTGTCTTCGACGCGGTGGTCGCTTCCAAGCGGGGGGCGCCGTAGGGCTAGCGGGGGCGCCGTAGGGCTAGCCGCGCGCCCTCCCGGGCGCCCCGCGCTCTCCCGGGATGCTTCACGCCCCATGGCCGTGCAAAGGGCCGGCGTCGAAAGCAAAGGCCGGAGGCCTTCTGCCGGGGCCTTTGGCAAGGAACGTCCAAGTCGGCTCCAACTCTCGACAGGGCTGGTGCGTCCGTCCCGCCGGAGCGGTTCTCTGGAGTGAGGGGACGTACCCGTCCCACTGTCCAGCAGACATCAGGAGCTGGCATGAGCGAGATCGCAGGGCAGACCGGCCTCCGCAGTGCGGCGGGCGCCATCGTCCACGAGTCCTACTCCTTCGCGTGCATGCGTTGCGGGCACGGCTGGGAGCAGTCGTACGAGATCGAGCACCACAAGGACGTGAGCGGGCACCCCTTCGTGCTGTACGTCGCGGAGGGGCGCGTGGTGCCGTCTCCGCTGAGCCGGCCGTCCTGCGTCAACTGCGGCGGGCAGATCCTGCGGATCATGGCGGCGGGGCAGGTCTCGGGGGTGCGTGAGGCTGCGCGGCGCAGTACGGGGGCGGCGGCCCCTGAGCGGGCGGAGCCGGTGGACGTGCCGGCCGAGGCGCGGCGCCGGGAGCACCATCACTGGCATCTGTCGGATCTGCTGCATCCCTTCCAGCGCCGGGCCAGCTGACGGCTCCGCCGAAAACGGCCGGGTCGGCCCGACACGCCCCGTCGGACCGCCCCGGCACCACCCCACCGGCCGACCCGGGTCACGTCCCCCGGGTCGGCCGGCCCATCTCCGCCATGGGGCCCGTTCGGGGCCGTCGTGCGTCTGCGGGTCCGTGGCGGCTGGTCGCGCAGTTCCCCGCGCCCCTGAAGCCTCGCGGCTCATGCCCGTTGAAAACGTGCCGCCGCCGGGTGGGCGCGGCGGCACCGTGTCGTGCCGGGTTCGTTGGTGCCTTTCGTAGGATCGGGGCATGTCTGCCAAGAACGCTGCGCCGCCGCTTCCGGCGCCCCTGCGCGTGCCGGTCGCCGATTCGCACACTCATCTCGACATGCAGGCCGGCACGGTGGCGGAGGGGCTCGCCAAGGCCGCATCGGTCGGAGTGACGACCGTCGTGCAGGTCGGGTGTGATGTGAACGGCTCACGCTGGGCGGCCGAGATCGCCGCCGAACACAACAGCGTCCATGCCGCCGTCGCCCTGCACCCCAACGAAGCCCCCCGCATCGTGCACGGTGACCCCGACGGCTGGTCGCGGCAGGGGGCACGGGCAGGAGGGGGCGACGGCGCGCTCGACGACGCGCTCGGCGAGATCGAGCGGCTCGCCGCGCTGCCGCAGGTCAAGGCCGTCGGCGAGACCGGTCTCGACCACTTCCGTACCGGACCCGACGGCAAGGCCGCCCAGGAACGCTCCTTCCGCGCCCACATAGAGATGGCCAAGCGCCACGGCAAGGCGCTCGTCATCCACGACCGCGAGGCACACGCCGACGTCCTGCGCGTCCTCAAGGAGGAGGGCGCCCCCGAACGCACCGTGTTCCACTGCTACTCCGGCGACGCCGAGATGGCGGAGATCTGCGCGAGCGCCGGCTACTACATGTCCTTCGCCGGCAACGTGACCTTCAAGAACGCCCAGAACCTCCGCGACGCCGTCGCCGTGGCCCCACTGGAACTGCTCCTCGTCGAGACGGACGCGCCCTTCCTCACCCCGGCCCCCTACCGCGGACGGCCCAACGCCCCGTATCTCATCCCCGTCACGGTGCGCGCGATGGCCGCCGTACGCGGCATCGACGAGGACGCGCTGGCGACGGCACTCGCCGCCAACACGGCACGCGCGTTCGGTTATTGACGCGTCACCCGCCCGTTCACGACCGTGCGTAGTCGCGTCGCTTTGGAGAGTGACGGCACCTCCGCTAGGTTCTTGAGGCCCGATCCGGACCCCTCTGGACCCCCTGGCCCCTGGAGTGTGTCGGCGTGAGCAGTCCCGAGTACGCGCGCAACGCGCCCTACGCGCACAACCCCGGCCCCTTCGATCCGCACGCCGCCGAGACCCTCGCGTACGGAGTGACGTACGACCCGGCGTGGTACGCGAACCCGGGGGCGTACGAGGACACCTACGCGCCGGCCTACGAGGGTGCGCCGGGCCCGCCCGACGTGGATGCGGTGCTGCCCCGGCAAGGCGGCGGCACCAGCGCGCCGCGCACCCCGGACGCCGGGCCCCCGCCCGGCACGGGCCACCGCTCGGCCCGCCGCCGGACCCGCGGCGCCGACCGCGCCGACACCTCGATGCGCCGGCTCCTCCCGCAGGCGCTCGTCGTCGCCTTCCTCGCCGGCGGCACCACCGCGTTCGTCGCCGAGGACAAGGCGATCGAGCTGACCGTCGACGGCGTACCCCGTGACCTGCACACCTTCGCCGACGACGTGACCGAACTGCTGGAGGAGGAGGGCCTCGACGTCGGCGCCCACGACGTGGTCGCCCCCGCCCCCGACATGGCACTCGCCAGCGGCGACGAGGTCGTCGTCCGCTACGGCCGCCCCGTGATCCTCACCCTCGACGGCCACCGGCGCGAGATCTGGACGACCGCACACACCGTGGACGCGGCGCTCCGGCAGCTCGGGGTGCGCGCGGAGGGCGCGTATCTCTCCGTCTCGCGCTCCCGGCGGATCGGCCGCGAGGGCCTCACGCTCGACGTCCGCACCGAGCGTTCCGTCACGGTCATGGCGGACGGCCGCGCCCGCACCATCCGCACCAACGCGGCCACCGTCCGCGAGGCCGTCGAGGAGGCCGGTGTCACCCTGCGCGGCCAGGACGCCACCTCCGTACCGCAGGACAGCTTCCCGCGCGACGGGCAGACCGTCACCGTGCTGCGGATCACCGGCACCAAGGAGGTCCGGGAGGAGGAGATCCCGTTCGAGGTACGGCGGTCCGAGGATCCGTCGCTGTTCAGGGGCACGGAGGTGATCGAGCGCGCCGGGCAGCCGGGGCTGCGGCGGGTCACGTACTCCGTGCGGACCGTCAACGGGGTCCGGCAGAAGCCGCGCCGGACCGCCACCGACGTCGTACGCGAACCGCGCGACCAGATCGTCAGGGTCGGCACCCGGCCCATGCCCACCTCCGTGCAGGGCGCCGACCACCTGAACTGGCAGGGCCTCGCGTCCTGCGAGTCCGGCGGCCGGCCGGGCGCCGTCGACCCCTCGGGGACGTACGGCGGCCTCTACCAGTTCGACACCCAGACCTGGCAGAGTCTCGGCGGCTCCGGCCGCCCCCAGGACGCCCCGGCGACGGAACAGACCTTCCGCGCGAAGAAGCTGTACGTGCAGCGCGGCGCGAGCCCCTGGCCGCACTGCGGGGCGCGCCTGCAAGGGTGAGCGGCCCCGCCTCGGCCGGCCGTCACGGCGGTCCGGCCGCGGCCCGTACCCTTGTGCCGTGAACAGCCCCACCTCCGACTCCCTGCTGGGCCCCGCCGACGTCCGTGAACTGGCGGCCGCGCTCGGCGTCCGGCCCACCAAGCAGCGCGGACAGAACTTCGTGATCGACGCGAACACGGTCCGCCGTATCGTCCGCACGGCCGGGGTCCGCCCGGACGACGTGGTCGTGGAGGTCGGCCCGGGGCTCGGTTCGCTGACGCTGGCGCTCCTCGAGGTGGCCGACCGTGTCACGGCCGTCGAGATCGACGACGTCCTCGCGTCCGCGCTGCCCGCGACCATCGCGGCCCGGATGCCGGAGCGCGCGGAGCGGTTCGCGCTGGTGCACTCCGACGCGATGCGCGTCGCGGAACTGCCCGGCCCGCCCCCCACCGCCCTCGTCGCGAACCTCCCCTACAACGTCGCCGTGCCCGTCCTGCTGCACATGCTCGACACCTTCCCGACCATCGAGCGCACGCTCGTCATGGTGCAGGCCGAGGTCGCCGACCGGCTCGCCGCACCACCCGGTTCGAAGGTGTACGGCGTGCCGTCCGTGAAGGCGAACTGGTACGCCGAGGTCAAGCGGGCCGGCGCGATCGGCCGCAACGTCTTCTGGCCCGCCCCGAACGTCGACAGCGGCCTGGTGGCCCTGACCCGGCGGGCCGAACCGCTGAGGACGACCGCGTCGCGGCGCGAGGTGTTCGCCGCCGTCGACGCGGCGTTCGCGCAGCGCCGCAAGACACTGCGGGCCGCCCTGTCCGGCTGGGCCGGATCCGCGGCGGCGGCCGAGGAGGCGCTGGTCGCCGCCGGTGTCTCCCCGCAGGCGCGCGGCGAGTCGCTGACCGTGGAGGAGTTCGCGCGCATCGCCGAGCACAAGGCCGCGGGCCGGTCCGAGGAGAGCAGTTAAGTGAGCGTGACCGTACGCGTCCCCGCCAAGGTCAATGTGCAGCTCGCGGTCGGCGCCGCCCGCCCCGACGGCTTCCACGACCTCGCCAACGTCTTCCTCGCCGTGGACCTCCACGACGAGGTCACCGTCACCCCGGCCGACGCGCTGCGGGTCACCTGCGCGGGCCCGGACGCGGCCGAAGTCCCCCTGGACCGCACGAATCTCGCCGCGCGGGCCGCGATCGCACTCGCCGAGCGGTACGGCCGCACACCCGACGTGCACCTCCACATCGCCAAGGACATCCCGGTCGCCGGCGGTATGGCGGGCGGCAGCGCGGACGGCGCGGGCGCGCTGCTCGCCTGCGACACCCTGTGGGGGACGGGCGCCTCGCGCGAGGAACTCCTCGACATCTGCGCCGAGTTGGGCAGCGACGTGCCGTTCAGCCTGGTCGGCGGGGCGGCGCTGGGCACCGGCCGCGGCGAGCAGCTGACGCCCCTGGAGGTCGGCGCCACCTTCCACTGGGTGTTCGCGATGGCCGGCCGCGGACTGTCGACCCCGGCGGTCTTCCGGGAGTTCGACCGGCTCGCCGAGGGCCGGGACGTCCCCGAGCCCGTCGCCTCGCGCGAACTCCTCGCCGCCCTCGCCAAGGGCGACCCGGACGCGCTCGCCGACGCGGTCTCCAACGACCTCCAGCCCGCCGCGCTCTCCCTCTTCCCGGACCTCGCGCACACCCTGGCCGCGGGCCGCGCCGCCGGCGCCCTCGCGGCCCTGGTCTCGGGCTCGGGCCCGACCACGGCCTTCCTCACCCGCGACCCGGAGTCGGCGCGGCAGGTGGCGCGGGCCCTCACGGCCTCGGGCACCTGCCGCACGGTCCGCACCGCGACGGGCGCGGCACCCGGCGCGACCGTGCTCTGAGGGGTGCTGGAGACGGTCGTCGTACCCGCGGCACGTCATCACAAAGAGTGACCGCACCCGCCCGCGCCGCGCCCGCCCCCGCAGGGCCTAGGCTTGAAGGCTGACCCGCCCCCGCGCACTGGAGAGTAATGGCCGTCAACCTGGTCAATGTCGAGAACGTCAGCAAGGTGTACGGCACCCGGGCCCTGCTGGACGGAGTCTCCCTCGGCGTCTCCGAAGGAGACCGGATCGGCGTGGTCGGCCGCAACGGCGACGGCAAGACGACCCTCATCCGGATGCTCGCCAAGCTGGAGGAGTCCGACACCGGGCGGGTCACCCACTCCGGCGGACTGCGGATGGGCGTGCTCACCCAGCACGACTCGCTCGACCCGGAGGCCACCGTCCGCCACGAGGTGATCGGCGACATGGCCGACCACGAGTGGGCGGGCAACGCCAAGGTCAGGGACGTACTCACCGGCCTTTTCGGCGGACTCGACCTGCCGGGCTTCCCCAAGGGGCTCGACACCGTCATCGGACCGCTCTCCGGCGGTGAGCGGCGGCGGATCGCGCTCGCCAAGCTGCTCATCGAGGACCAGGACGTGATCGTCCTCGACGAGCCCACCAACCACCTAGACGTCGAGGGCATCTCCTGGCTGGCCCGGCACCTCGCGGTCCGCCGCTCCGCGCTCGTCTGCGTGACCCACGACCGCTGGTTCCTGGACCAGGTCTGCACGCGTATGTGGGACGTGCAGCGCGGCGCGGTCCACGAGTACGAGGGCGGCTACTCCGACTACGTCTTCGCGCGCGCGGAGCGTGAGCGGATCGCCGCCACCGAGGAGACCAAGCGGCAGAACCTGGTCCGCAAGGAACTGGCGTGGCTGCGCCGGGGAGCCCCCGCCCGTACGTCCAAGCCGCGGTTCCGCGTCGAGGCCGCCAACGAGCTGATCCAGGACGTGCCGCCGCCGCGCGACACCTCCGAGCTGATGAAGTTCGCGTCCACCCGGCTCGGCAGGACGGTCTTCGACCTGGAGGACATCACCGTCCAGGCCGGCCCCAAGGTGCTGCTCAAGCACATCACCTGGCAGCTCGGCCCCGGCGACCGGATCGGCCTGGTCGGGGTGAACGGCGCAGGCAAGACCTCCCTGCTGAAGGCGCTCGCCGACGCGGCCCGCAGCGACGGCGAGACCCAGCCCGCCGCCGGCCGGATCGCCGTGGGACGGACCGTGCGGCTGGCCTACCTCTCGCAGGAGGTCGCCGAACTCGCCCCCACCCTGCGGGTCCTGGAGGCCGTCCAGCAGGTGCGCGAGCGCGTCGACCTCGGCAAGGGACGCGAGATGACGGCCGGGCAGCTGTGCGAGACGTTCGGCTTCAACAAGGAGAAGCAGTGGACGCCCGTCGGTGACCTCTCCGGCGGTGAGCGCCGCCGGCTCCAGCTGCTGCGGCTGCTGATGGACGAGCCCAACGTCCTCTTCCTCGACGAGCCCACCAACGACCTCGACATCGAGACCCTGACCCAGCTGGAGGACGTCCTCGACGGCTGGCCCGGCTCGATGATCGTCATCTCCCACGACCGGTTCTTCGTCGAGCGCACCACGGACCGGGTCTACGCCCTGCTCGGCGACGCCACCCTGCGGATGCTGCCGCGCGGCATCGACGAGTACCTGGAGCGCAGGCAGCGTATGGAGGAGGCGGCAGCCGCCGCGGTCCCGGCCGCGCCCGCCCGGCCCGCCGCCGAGAAGAGCGCCGCCGGCCAGCGCGCCGCCAAGAAGGAGCTCCAGAAGATCGAGCGCCGGCTGGACCGGGTCTCCGAGGAGGAGACCAAGCTCCATGGCCGGATCGCCGACAACGCGACCGACTTCGCGAAGGTGGCCGAACTGGACGCCGAGCTGCGGTCCCTGGCCGCGGAGCGCGAGGAGCTGGAGATGCGGTGGCTGGAACTGGCGGAGGACGCGTGACGTTCCGCGGCCGCCGGCGCGCCCCGCTCGTGAAGGGGGCGTGAAGGCGCGTAACGGCCCCATCACGGCCCGGTGCTCCCTTGGGAACAGGGGTGGTGCCGGGCCGGTGCGTTGTCGGCACCGGGTGATAGAAAGGTCCGTCTGAGAACTGTCTGAGAGCGCATCTGGGTCTACTACGAACCTCAGGGCGTGGCTAAAAATCAGTATGCAAGGGGGAACACGCTGATGGCTCAGCCGCCCAATCAGCCGCCGCCGCAGGGCGGTTTCGGAGCACCGCAGGACCAGCCGCCGCAGGGGCAGCCACCCCAGCAGCCGGGACAGCCGGGGCCGTACGGTCCACCGCCGGGTGGCGGATTCGGGGCTCCGCAGATGCCCGCCCAGCCGCCTCAGGCCCCACCGCCGCCGCAGACCCCGCCGTCCGGCGCCCCGCAGCCCGGCTACGGCTACCCGCAGGGGCCGGGTCCCTACGGCTACCCGCAGCAGCCCGGCCCGTACGGCCAGCCGCAGCAGCCGGGCCCGTACGGCCAGCCCCAGCAGCCCGGTCCCTACGGCGCCCAGCCCGGCTACGGCTATCCGCAGCAGCAGGCCGCGTACCCGGGCGGCCCCGGCACCCCGCCGCCCGGTGGCTCGCGCAACCCCTTCAAGGGCAAGCCCGCGATGATCGTCGGCGCGGCCGTGGCGGTCCTGCTCGTCATCGGCGGCACCGTCTTCGCGGTCACGTCCGGCGGCGACGACAAGGACAAGAAGCCGACCGCCGAGAAGAGCGACGACGCCAAGCCGTCCGCGTCCGACGACGCCCCGGTCAACCCCGGTGACGGCAGCGGCGACGGCGGCGACGACCCGGAGAACCTCAACGAGGGCCGCCAGGCCGGTGAGTCGAAGGTGCTCTGGTACAAGGAGGCGCCGGACGCGCCCGGTTCCGGCGCCGACGCCGCCGGTATGTGGATCACCGACAAGACGGCGGTGAAGTCCGCGTACAAGCAGCTCTTCGCGTACGACGTCGGTGACGGCAGCCCCACCTGGGACCCGATCACCTTCCCGCAGAAGATCTGCGCGGTCACCCCGGCCAAGACGGACGACGACCGGATCGTCGTGGCGTACATGAACGGCGCCAGCGACCGCGCCAAGTGCAACCAGCTCCAGCAGATCGACCTGAACACCGGGGACAAGGGCTGGAAGGCCGAGATCGCCGACGGCGCGCTCTTCGACAGCACCCTGTCCGTCGAGCTGTCGCTGGCCGGCGACACCCTGATGGTGGGCCGCTCGCAGTCCGGCACGGCCTACGACGCGGGCACCGGCAAGAAGCTCTACGACAAGAAGAAGTACGGCGACGCCTGCTTCCCGGGCGCGTTCGCGGGCGGTGACGGCCGGCTGGTCCAGGTGGCGTCCTGCGGCGCCGGCTCGGACAACGAGCACGACGAGGTCCAGGAGCTGGACCCGCGCACCGGCAAGGTCAGGTGGACGCAGAAGTTCGACAAGGGCTGGCGCGTGGCCCGCGTCTACTCCTTCGACCCGCTGGTCGTCTACAGCACCAACGACGACGAGAAGGCGTGGAACATCTCCACGCTGGGCACCAACGGTTCCTTCACCTCGCAGGTCGACTTCGACGAGAACTTCGCGCCGGAGTGCGGCTGGGCCGTCCTCCAGCGTGACCTGACGGGCTGCATGGGCGTGGCGTCCGACGGCAGCACCCTCTACCTGCCGACCGAGGCGACGGCCGCGGCCAACGAGGTCGTGGCGATCAACCTCGCCAACGGCAAGGAGAAGTGGCGCGTGAAGTCCCCGGTGGACGAGACGATGCTGCCGTTGCAGGTCGAGGGCGGAAAGCTCATCGCGTACGTGCAGGCGTCGTACGACGCGGGCGGCCGGGTGGTGTCGATCCCGACCACGGGCAGCGACCACAAGCCGACCACCCTGCTCCAGAACCCGCAGGGCGCGGCCGACATCGAGGGCAGCTTCTTCTCCCGCGACATGGCCTGGGCGGACGGCCGCTTCTACCTCTCCTCGACCCGCCTCACCGGCAACGACGAAGCCAAGGAAAAGCTGATGCTCACGTACGGCAAGTGAGCGGTCGCCCGTCACCCGGGGGCCGTGCAACTCCACCCCCGGCCCCACCGCCCTTTGCCAGGGGCGCGGGCAATTCCACGCCCGGCCCCACTGCCCTTTGCCAGGGGCGCGGGCAACTCCACGCCCGGCCCCACCGGCCCTTGCCAGGGGCGCGGGGAACTGCGCGATCAACCCCCACGGCCCGCACTGGACCACCAACCGGGCCACCCCGTCAGGGGCGCGGGGAACTGCGCAACCCCCCCCAACCGGCCCGCACCGGACCCCCGACCGGGCCACCCCCTCAGGGGCGCGGGGAACTGCGCAACCCCCCCCTCGCCGCACGCCGACCCGCCGCCCCGCCACCGCCCGTCCCCTCCCGACGCACCGAGGTACTCCGTCATGACCCAGCCGCCGCCCCCGCCGCCCAACCAGCCCCCGCAGGGGGGAGGTTTCGGCGCCCCCCAGGACCCGCCACCCCAACAGCCCGCACAGCAGCCCGGCTTCGGCGCCCCACAGACACCCCCGCCGCCGCAGGCACCCCCGCAGGCACCCCCGCAGCCCCCGCCCGGCTACGGCTACCCCCAGGCGCCGCAAGCCCCTCAGGCCCCTCAGGCCCCTCAGGCCCCCCAGGGCTACGGCTACCCGGGTCAGCAACCCCCGCCCCAGAACCCGTACGCCCAGCCCACCGGCTACCCCCAGCAGCCGCAGGGCTACGGCTACCCCCAGCCCCCCACCACCCCGATGCACCCCCAGCCCGGCCAGGGCCCCGGCACCGGCGGCGGGAAGTTCAACGCCCAGGTCGCGATCATCGTCTCCGCGGTCGTCGCGATCGCCCTGATCATCGGCGGCGGCGTCTGGTACTCGCAGTCCTCCGGCGACGGCAAGGACGACACCGCGAGCTCCAGCGGCGGCAGCACGGGCGGCAAGGACGACAAGGGCGACGAGGGCGCGGACGGCGGCACTGACGGCACGCCCGCCAAGGGCTCCGAGAAGGTGCCGGCGAACACGGCGGCCGACGTGCTGTTCCAGGTGCCCGCGCCGGCGGTCAAGGACAAGCAGATCGACAGCGTCGAGGGCTCCTGGCTGACCGACGCGGTGTACGCGAAGAGCGGCATCAACCAGGTCGTCGGCTACGACCCCGACACCGGCGGCAAGAAGTGGACACTGCCGCTGACCGGCCAGACCTGCGGCTACGCACGGCAGATCGCCGGTGACGGCACGACCGTGGTGCTGTCCGAGACCGCGAAGCGCAACAGCAAGGGCGACCACCAGCCCTGCACGGAGATCACCGCGTTCAACGTCGACAGCGGCAAGAAGCTGTGGACCAAGAGCGTCTCCATCACCGACGCCAAGGTGGTGTTCGGCGAGGCCAGCATCTCCGGCTCCACGGTCGCGATCGGCGGCGGCTACAACGGCGGCGCGGCCTTCGACCTCACCACCGGCAAGAACCTGTGGCAGCCCAAGGTCAGCAACTGCGTCGACGTCGGCTACGCGGGCGGCGAGCAGCTGGTCGCGGTGCACAAGTGCGGCGAGTACGGCAACGAGAAGTACGAGGTCCAGTTGATCGACCCGAAGTCGGGCTCGGTGAAGTGGAGTTACAAGCTTCCGGCGGGTCTGGAGAACATCAAGGTGATCTCGACCAAGCCCGTGGTGTTCGGTGTGGACTCCGGCGACATCACCGCGTCCGGCGCCTCGGACGTCTTCTCGCTGGACGACAGCGGCAAGCTCCAGTACAAGATCGCGCTGAAGGACGGCGAGTACAACCACCGCTGCGAGATCAGCAAGACCGACGGCTGCCGCGGGATCGTGGTCGGCAACGACAAGCTGTACGTGGCGACGAAGGAGCACGACGGCTCCGGCGACTACAGCCAGACCAACGAGATCGTCGCGTTCTCCCTGGCGACCGGCAAGACCACGGGCGACCGGGTCGACGCGGGCGACAACTACACGATCCTGCCGGTCCGGATGGACGGCGGCGACATCATCGCCTACAAGGGCGGCCCTTACAACAAGGGCGACCAGATCGTCTCGGTGAACGGCGACTCCCTGAAGCAGACCAAGCTCCTTGAGACGCCGGGCACCCAGTCGGTGCGGGACGCGATCAGCTCCATGGTGCCCAGCTCCGCGGAGCTGCTGTACACGGACGGCCGGCTGTTCCTGGGCAAGGACCTGATCAGCAAGCCGTACTCGGCGGACCAGGAGGTCTACACGGCCCTCGGGTTCGGCGCGAAGTAACGCGAAGTAACACGTCTGTTCGTACGGCCCCGCCCCTGCTCAGGGGCGGGGCCGTACGCGTATCGCGCATCACCCTCGAATGCGAGGATTTTCGGCGATCCGGGGCACTTCTCTCCGGTAGGGGGAGCGCAACGTCGAACAAGCGTGTAGCTTCCGGGGGCATGAAGGGCGGGGGTGTCGGGAGCGCGGGTGCACGGGTTCCCTGCACGGGGAGCGGTGGCGCCCCGTACGGGGCATCCATGGGGGGACTGGGGGGTTCTCGATGGGAGTGCGGTTGATGGTGGTCGACGACCACCGACTGCTGGCCGAGGCGCTGGCCTCGGCGCTGAAGCTGCGCGGGCACCGGGTGCTCGCCGCGGCGGCGCCGGCCGCCGGCGCGGCCGAGCTGGTGATCGCGCGGGCGCCCGAGGTGTGTCTGCTGGGGACGGCGACGCCGGCCGAGCCGGGCACGTTCGACCCGGTGGCGAAGATCAAGCGGGAGCGGCCGCAGGTGGCGGTGGTGGTGCTGGGCCCGGTGCCGAGTCCGCGCGGTATCGCGGCGGCGTTCGCGTCCGGCGCCTCCGGCTACGTACGGCACGACGAGCGGATAGAGGGTGTGGAGCGGGCCATCATGAAGGCCCGCGCGGGCGAGGCGGCGGTCGCGCCGCAGCTGTTGCAGGGCGCGTTCAGCGAACTCCTCAACCCGGTGGCCCAGCCCGACGACGAGGGCCAGCGGCTGCTCCAGATGCTGACCCCGCGCGAGGTCGAGGTCCTGGTCCGGGTCGCCGACGGCGAGGACACCCGGCTCATCGCGGCCGGTATGGGCATCGCCCCCTCCACGGCCCGCACCCACGTCCAGCGTGTCCTGATGAAACTCGGCGTCGGCTCCCGGCTGGAGGCGGCGGCCCTGGCCGCCCGCACGGGCCTCCTGGACCGGGCGGGCCCGCTGCACAACAGCACTCACCCGGAAGGGGAGTTGGAGCTGTGACGCCGGACGCGGCATGGTCCGTAGAACCGTGCCGCGTCGGTCGTGTCCGAGCGGGGTGCCGCTACTGCGGTGTCCCCTTGCCCGGCTCCTCCGGTGCCGCCTCCGGTGCCGCCTCCGGTGCCGCCTCCGGCGCCGGCACCGGTGCCGCCATCGGCCGCAGCTTCAGCCAGGCCAGGAAGAAGATGCCCAGGAGGAGCATTCCCAGGCCGGTCCACAGGTTGATGTTGATGCCCTCCGCCTTGTCGAGGTCGGCGTCGGACGGGGAGATGCCGGCGATCGTGACGATGACGCCGTAGACGACGAACAGGCCGCCGATGATCGTGCGCAGGTCGAAGATGCGGGCCGCGGTGGTTGACTGGGCCTCCAGCTCGGTGACTTCCCGGTGGAGGTCCGACTCGGAGTACTCGGAGTGCTCGGGCATGGTTCCTCGATTCTCCCGCGCTCAGAACGAGAACGGGATGTAGCAGGCGGCGGCCAGGACGATCGCTCCCCAGCCCAGCAGGGCCGGCCTGCGGTACCAGGCGTCGTCGCCCGCGGCGGGCGCCTCGGACATACCGGGCGAGCGGGTGCCGTAGACCAGGCCCCGGAGCTCCTCCGCCGGCTTCGGCGCGGTGAACATCGACACGGCGAACATCACGACCGCGCCGGCCACGAAGCCGACGATCGCGGAGACGAAGTTGGCGCCCTGGTCGGTGGGGATGTCGATGATGCCCTGCTTGTAGATCCAGAAGTAGTTCACCATCGCGGCGACCGTGCCCGCGAGCAGGCCCCAGAAGCCGGACTTCGCGGACGCCCGCTTCCAGAACATGCCGACGATGAAGACCACGAACATCGGCACGTTGAAGAAGGAGAACAGCGTCTGGAGGTAGCTCATGATGTTCGAGAACGACGACGCCAGGAACGCCGTGCCGACCGAGGCGGCGACCCCGACCACGGTGATCAGCCGGCCGAAGCGGACGTAGTAGCCGTCCTCGCGGTCCCGGACCACGTACCGCGCCCAGATGTCGGTGGTGAACACCGTGTTGAAGGACGAGACGTTGGCCGCCATGCCCGCCATGAAGGCGGCGAGCAGACCGGTCACCGCGATGCCCAGCACACCGTTGGGCAGCAGCTGTTCCATCAGGTACGGGATGGCGTCGTTGTACTGGTAGCCCGACTCCTCCGTGCCGAAGCCGGGGATCAGGGCCGCCGCGGCGAGACCCGGGATCATCACCAGGAAGACGATGAAGATCTTGGGGAAGGCCGCGATCAGCGGGGTGCGCTGGGCGGCGGAGAGGTTCTTCGCGGAGAGCGCGCGCTGCACCTCGGCGAAGTTCGTCGTCCAGTAGCCGAAGGACAGCACAAAGCCGAGGCCGAGGACGATCGTCAGCCAGTTGGCGCCGAGCGGGTTGTCGCTGCCGATGCCGGTGCCGCCCCAGGCACTGGTGAAGTCGGCGCCCTGGTTCTTCGTCAGGGTGTCCGTCAGGCCGTCCCAGCCGCCGACCTTCTTCAGGCCGAGCACCACGAGCGGGATGAGGGCCGCGAGGATCACGAAGAACTGGAGCACCTCGTTGTAGATCGCGGACGACAGACCGCCGAGGGTGATGTACGCCAGCACAAACGCGCCGGCGACCACGATCGCCACCCACTGCGGCCAGCCGAGCAGCGCCTCGACGACGATCGCCAGGGCGTACAGGTTCACGCCGGAGATCAGGATGGCGGCGAAGGCGAACAGGGCCGAACTCAGCAGATGCGCCCACTTGTCGAAGCGCAGCAGCAGCATCTCGGGGACCGAGCGGACTTTGCTGGAGTAATAGAAGGGCATCATCACCAGGCCGAGGAAGACCATGGCCGGGATGGCGCCGATCCAGTACCAGTGCACGGTGTAGACGCCGTACTGGGCGCTGTTGGCGGCCATGCCGAGGATCTCGGTGGCGGCCAGGTTGGCGGAGATGAAAGCGAGCCCGGTGATCCATGCAGGCAGGGAGCGTCCGGAGAGGAAGAAGTCGAGGCTGGTCTTGACGGAGCGGCGGGCGGCGAATCCGATGCCGAGGACCACGACGAAGTAGATCGCGAGGATCGTGTAGTCGAGCCAGTTCGTGGGGAGCCGTAGCTCGGCGGCAAGGTATGTGGGGGTTTGCATGCGTACTCGCTTCGTTGCGCGAACTGAACCACAGCGGAACCTACGCCGCCGCGTTCGCTAATTGAACACTTCTGTTGGTGCTCTTTGTTTGATTGTGATGTTGACGGTGGTGGTGAGTTGTGTTTTGGTATGTTGGGTTCTGTTGGGATGGTGGCGTGGCCCGAAGAGGAGTCCGCAGTGAAGAAGACCTCGACCCGATTGGCCGACGGTCGTGAGCTCATCTACTACGACCTGAGCGACGCCACCGTGCGCGACGCGGTCGACCACCGGCCGCTGGAGCCGACCGTCACCTCCTCGGAGATCCGCCGTGACGAGCTGCTCGGCGACTCGGTCGCCATCGCCTCGCACCGCCAGGGCCGCACCTACCACCCGCCGGCCGACCAGTGCCCGCTGTGCCCGACGCGGGGCGACCGGCTCAGCGAGATCCCGGACTCGTCGTACGACGTGGTGGTCTTCGAGAACCGGTTCCCCTCCCTCGCCGGCGACTCCGGCCGCTGTGAGGTCGTCTGCTTCACCTCCGACCACAACGCCTCCTTCTCCTCCCTCACCGAGGAGCAGGCCCGGCTGGTCCTGGACGCCTGGACCGACCGCACCTCGGAGCTGTCCCATCTGCCCGCCGTGGAGCAGGTGTTCTGCTTCGAGAACCGCGGCGAGGAGATCGGCGTGACCCTCCAGCACCCGCACGGGCAGATCTACGCGTACCCCTTCACCACCCCCCGCACCGCCCTGATGCTGCGCCAGGTGGCCGCGCACAAGGAGGCCACCGGCGGCCAGAACCTCTTCGACGCCGTCCTGGAGCGTGAACTCGCCGACGAGCGGGTCGTCCTCACGAGTGAACACTGGGTCGCCTTCGTGCCGTACGCCGCGCACTGGCCGTACGAGGTCCACCTGTACCCGCGCCGCCGGGTGCCCGATCTGCTCGCGCTCGACGAGGCCGCACGCACAGAGTTCCCCCAGATCTATCTGGAACTCTTGAAGCGTTTCGACCGGATCTTCGACGAAGGGGAGGGCACCGGGGGAGAGTCGCGGACGCCGTACATCGCGGGCTGGCACCAGGCCCCGTTCGGCCCGCTGGCGGAGTTCGACGGCGTCACGCGCGACGACTTCGCGCTCCACCTGGAGCTTTTCACCATTCGCCGGACCTCCGGCAAGCTGAAGTTTCTCGCGGGCTCCGAGTCCGGCATGAGCGTGTTCATCAACGACGTGCCGCCGGAGCGCGCGGCCGAGCGACTGCGAGAGGTAGCGAGTTGATGAGCGCGAAGTACCTGGTCACCGGCGGGGCGGGCTATGTGGGCAGTGTGGTCGCCCAGCATCTGCTGGAGGCGGGCCACGACGTCACCGTCCTCGACAACCTGTCCACGGGCTTCCGCGAGGGTGTCCCCGCGGGCGCGACCTTCGTCGAGGGCGACATCCGGGACGCCGCGAAGTGGCTGGACCCCTCCTTCGAGGCGGTGCTGCACTTCGCCGCCTTCTCGCAGGTCGGCGAGTCCGTCGTGAAGCCCGAGAAGTACTGGGAGAACAACGTCGGCGGCACCATGGCCCTGCTCGCCGCCATGCGCGAGGCCGGTGTGCGCACCCTCGTCTTCTCCTCCACGGCCGCCACCTACGGCGAGCCCGAGCAGGTCCCGATCGTGGAGACCGCGCCGACCAGCCCCACCAACCCGTACGGCGCCACCAAGCTGGCCGTCGACCACATGATCAGCGGCGAGGCGGCCGCCCACGGACTGGGCGCGGTGTCCCTGCGCTACTTCAACGTGGCCGGGGCGTACGGCGCGTACGGCGAGCGCCACGACCCCGAGTCGCACCTCATCCCGCTCGTCCTCCAGGTCGCCCAGGGCCGCCGCGACGCCATCTCCGTCTTCGGCGACGACTACCCGACCCCGGACGGCACCTGCGTCCGCGACTACATCCACGTCGCCGACCTCGCCGACGCCCATCTGCTGGCGCTCAGGGCCGCCCGCTCCGGCGAGCATCTGATCTGCAACCTCGGCAACGGCAGTGGTTTCTCCGTCCGCGAGGTCGTCGAGACCGTCCGGCAGGTCACCGGCCATCCGATCCCCGAGGTCCTGGCCCCGCGCCGGAGCGGCGACCCCGCGACCCTGGTCGCCTCCGCCGACGCCGCGCGCGAGAAGCTGGGCTGGAACCCGGCGCGGGCCGACCTCGCCGGAATCGTCGCGGACGCCTGGCGGTTCGCGCAGGACATCGCAGGGGAGCGGTAAGTGGAGCAGGTCAGAAACGACTTCGTCGCGCTGTACGGCAGTGAGCCCGAGGGAGTGTGGGCGGCGCCCGGCCGGGTCAATCTGATCGGCGAGCACACCGACTACAACGACGGCTTCGTGATGCCCTTCGCGCTGCCGCACACCACCGTCGCCGCCGTCTCCCGGCGCACCGACGGCCGGCTCCGGCTGCACTCCGCGGACATCGAGGGCGGAGTCGTCGAACTCGACGCGGCCGCGCTGGAACCCGGCACGGACCACGACTGGACCGCGTACCCCGCCGGTGTCGTCTGGGCGCTGCGCGAGGCCGGCCACCCGGTGACCGGCGCCGACGTCCACCTCGCGTCGACGGTCCCCTCGGGCGCGGGCCTGTCGTCGTCGGCGGCCCTGGAGGTCGTCATCGCGCTCGCCCTGAACGACCTGTACGAACTGGGCATCCCCGGCTGGAAGCTGGCCCGGCTGTGCCAGCGCGCGGAGAACGTCTACGTCGGCGCCCCCACCGGCATCATGGACCAGACCGCGTCCGCCTGCTGCGAGGCCGGGCACGCCCTGTTCCTCGACACCCGCGACCTCTCGCAGAAGCAGATCCCGTTCGACCTCGCGGCCGAGGGCATGCGGCTGCTCGTTGTCGACACCCGCGTCAAGCACGCGCACAGCGACGGCGAGTACGGCAAGCGCCGCGCGGGCTGCGAGAAGGGCGCGGCCCTGCTCGGCGTCGACGCACTGCGCGACGTGGCCCACGACGAGCTGGACGCGGAGCTGGAGCGGCTCGGGGAGCTCGGGGGCGACGAGGAGGTGCGCCGCCTGGTGCGGCACGTCGTCACCGAGGACCACCGCGTCGAGCGGGTCGTCGCACTCCTGGAGGCGGGCCGCACGCGCGAGATCGGGCCGGTGCTCACCGAGGGCCACGCCTCGCTGCGGGACGACTTCCGCATCTCCTGCCCGGAGCTGGACACCGTCGTCGACGCGGCGCTCGCGGCCGGTGCGCTCGGCGCCCGGATGACCGGCGGCGGCTTCGGCGGCTCGGCGATCGTGCTGGCGGAGGCCGCCGACGTGGAGACGATCACCAAGGCGGTCCAGGAGGCGTTCGCCGCGGCCTCCTTCACGGCACCGCGGGTGTTCGAGGCGGTGCCGGCGCCGGGGGCGCGGCGGCTGGGCTGAGCGAGGAGCGGCGGGACCGGCGGGCGCGGCGGGCGTGGCGGGCGCGGTGGTTCAGACGAGCCGCTTCGTCAGGGTGTACTCGGTGATCCCCGGCGGATAGTCGGGGATCACGCACACCACCTCGTAGCCCTGCTTCTGGTAGAACGCCGGTGCCTGGAAGTCCCAGGTCTCCAGCCGGGCGGCCTGACAGCCGCGTTCGGTACCGGCGATCCGCTCGGCCTCGGCGAGCAGCGCGCCGCCGAGTCCCGCGCCCCGGTGGCGTTCGTCCACCCAGAGGGTCGACACGTGCAGCCAGGTCCCCCAGGTGTACCCGGCCAGCCCGCCCGCGAGGCCGTCCTGCTGGTCCAACGCCCATACCTGCAAGGGCATTTCGCGTTCGCCGGGGGTGCCGCGCAGGGCGCGCAGCTCCGCGGAGGCCGCCGTGTTGGCCGCGCGCAACCGCGTTCCGAGAAGATCGCGCCGGGTTTTGTCGACTTCCGCAACAAGACGAAACATGCGGCACACGATAAACGCCCTGGACGGCCAGTTCTGCAAATAGCCTTCCGCTCCTGCCGCCCGTCCGTACCCTGATGAACAGTGCCGGTGGGGGCCGGTGCTGATCAGGGGGCGAGGCAAGCCGGGTACGACGCCCGCTTGGGGGGTAGCAGTCCTTGCACGGCGGCGGCCGCGCGGCTCTGGGGCATCCCCTGGGCGTCGTACCCGCGTCGGTCTTCGTACTCCGGACCAGTGGGGGTTTTCAGTGGTTCGCATCCGAGTTCTGGTCGTCGACGACCACCGTATCTTCGCCGAGTCGCTCGCGGCCGCCCTCGCGGCCGAGCCCGACGTCGACGTCTCCGCCGCGGGCAGCGGCCCCGCCGCCCTGCGCAGCCTGGACCGCGCGGTCGCCGAGGGGCGGCGGTACGACGTGCTGCTCGTCGACGCCGACCTGGGCGGCAATGTGCCCGGCGTGCGGCCGGCGGTGCCCGTGCAGGAGGTGGGGGAGGACGGGCTGGTCGACGGGATCTCCCTGGTCGCGGGCGTCCGCTCGGGCCAGCCCGGGGTGCGGACCGTGGTCCTCGCCGAGAAGGACGACCCGCGGCGGGCGGCGCTCGCGCTCCAGGCCGGCGCGTCCGGCTGGGTCGCCAAGGACTGTTCGCTGTCCCGGCTGCTGACGGTCATCCGGGGGGTGCTGCGCGACGAGACGCATCTGCCGCCGGCCCTTCTCACCGGTGTGCTGCGGGAGTTGACGGCCGCGCGCAAGCACCGCACCGAGAGCGAGCGGCTGGTGGAGTCGCTGACCCCGCGCGAGCGGGAGGTGCTGCGGTGCATGGTGGCGGGCCTGGGCCGCAAGGCCGTCGCGGAGCGGCTCTTCCTCTCCCCGCACACGGTCCGCACGCACATGCAGAACGTCCTGGGGAAACTCGGTGTGCACTCCACGCTCGCCGCGGTGGCGCTCGCCCGCCGGGCCGGGGTCGGGCCCGCCGACCTAACCGGGGATGTTGTCGAACGGGGCGGTCAGCTGGCGTAGCAGCGCCGCGAGTTCACCACGCTGGGTGCGGGACAGCTCCGCGAGGATGGCGCGCTCCTGGTCGAGCAGTCCGGCGAGCGCCTGGTCGGCGCGGTCGCGCCCTTCGTCGGTGAGCCGCACCAGCACACCGCGCCGGTCACTCGGATCGGGCAGCCGCTCGACGAGGCCCTTCTTGGCGAGCCGGTCGATGCGGTTGGTCATGGTGCCGGAGGTGACGAGCGTCTGGGTGAGCAGCTGCCCCGGGGAGAGCTGGTACGGGGTGCCGGCGCGGCGGAGCGCGGTCAGTACGTCGAACTCCCAGGGCTCCAGGCTGTGCTCGGAAAAGGCCAGCCGACGCGCCCGGTCCAGGTGACGGGCCAGTCTGCTGACCCGGCTGAGCACCTCGAGCGGTTCCACGTCGAGGTCCGGGCGCTCCCGGCGCCATGCTGCGACCAGCCGATCGACCTCGTCCTCCATGACGATCAGTGTAGTGGTTGTGTCGACATGAAGTCTCTTGACGTCAAGATACTTGGCGAGGCAGGGTGGAGGCAGCGCCTGATGACCTCAAGGAGGGCCCGTCATGTCCGTGTCCGCCCCCGTGTGGGACCCCGCCCAGTACCTGCGTCATGCCGGGCACCGCGCCCGGCCCTTCGCCGACCTGCTCGCCCGCGTTCCCGAGCTGCCGTCGGGGCAGCCCCGTATCGCCGACCTCGGCTGCGGCCCCGGCAACGTCACCACCGTGCTCGCCGACCGCTGGCCGGCCGCGCACATCACGGGCTACGACAACTCGCCGGAGATGCTGGAGCGGGCGGCTCCGCTCGCGTCGGGCAACCTGGACTTCACCCTCGCGGACGTGCGCACGTGGACGCCGGACGAGACCCATGACCTGATCGTCAGCAACGCCACGTTGCAGTGGGTGCCGGGGCATGTGGAGCGGTTCTCCGACTGGATCGCCGCGCTGGCCCCCGGCGGTACGTTCGCCTTCCAGGTGCCGGGGAACTTCGACGCCCCCAGCCACCGTCTGATGCGTGACCTCGCGGTGGAGGCCGGTCTGGCGGACACCCTGCGCCACGAGGACGCGGTCCTGTCGCCGACGGCGTATCTGTCGGCCCTCACGTCCCTGGGCTGCGAGGCCGACGTCTGGGAGACGACGTACGTCCATCTCCTCCAGGGCGAGGACCCGGTCCTCGACTGGGTCAAGGGCACGGGCCTACGCCCCGTCCTCACGGCCCTGGCGACCGACGCCCCCAGGCGAAACACCTACCTGCACGCCTACCGCACAGCCCTCCGCGAGGCCTACCCCGCCACTTCCCATGGCACCCCCTTCCCCTTCCGCCGCATCTTCGCGGTGGCCCGGAAGGAACGCTGATGATCATGTCCCTGGACCATGTGCAGCTGGCGGCGCCGCCGGGTTCGGAGGACCGTCTGCGGGCGTTCTACGTGGGGGTGCTCGGTATGACGGAGGTCCCGAAGCCGGCTTCGCTGGCGGGGCGTGGGGGGTGCTGGTTCCGTGCGGGGGATGCCCAGCTGCACCTGGGCATCGATCCGGACTTCCATCCGGCGACCAAGGCCCACCCGGGCCTGCGGGTACGGGACATCGACGCGTACGCGGCCCGTCTCGCGGCCCATGGCGAGGACGTCACCTGGGACGACGGCCTCCCCGGCCACAGACGCTTCTACGCCCACGACCCGGTGGGCAACCGCCTGGAATTCGTGACCGGGTAGGGCCCGTGCGGCCCGGTGGGGGCTGATCGCGCAGTTCCCCGCGCCCCTGGGGACGCGCAGGCATCGCCCGCTACCAAGCTGCCCGGCGCGCGGGGCCGTCTCGACATGCGCCGCCGCGATGATGCTCTTCAGGGGCGCGAGGAACTGCGCGACCAGCCACAACGGCGCCGCACTGGCGTCTGAGGGGCGCGAGGAACTGCGCGACCAGCCACAACGGCGCCACGACGGTGCCGCACCGGCGTCTGAGGGGCGCGGGGAACTGCGCGATCGGCCACGGCGGTGCCGCACCGGTGTCTGAGGGGCGCGGGGAACTGCGCGATCGGCCACGACGGTGCCGCAGGGCGGCGTCAGTTTTTTCGGCGGCCTATCAGGTGCGGCTTCGCCTCCATGCCATCCAGCCCGTGCCACGCCAGATTCACCAGATGCGCCGCAACCTCCGCCTTCTTCGGCTTGCGCACCTCCAGCCACCACTGCCCGGTCAGCGCAACCATCCCGACCAGCGCCTGCGCATACAGCGGCGCCAGCTTCGCGTCGAAGCCCCGGCTCTTGAACTCCTTGCCGAGGATGTCCTCGACCTGCGTCGCGATGTCGGAGATGAGAGACGCGAAGGAGCCCGTCGACTGCGGGATCGGGGAGTCACGGACCAGGATCCGGAAACCGTCCGTGTACTCCTCGATGTAGTCGAGCAGCGCGAACGCCGCCTGCTCGCACAGCTCCCGCGGATGCCCCGCCGTCAGCGAACTCGTCACCATGTCCAGCAGACGCCGCATCTCACGGTCCACCACCACCGCGTACAGCCCCTCCTTCCCGCCGAAGTGCTCGTACACCACCGGCTTGGACACCCCGGCCTTCGCCGCGATCTCCTCCACCGACGTGCCCTCGAACCCCTTCGCCGCGAAGAGGGTGCGACCGATCTCCAGCAGCTGCTGCCGCCGCTCCGCACCGGTCATCCGGGTGCGACGCGCACGCCGCGGCTTGTCATTGCTGGGAGTGCTGGGATCGGTCGCCACGGCGTCAATCATGCCGCCTCGACCGGTTCCTTCCGCTGCCGGGAACCGCCCTGCCCGCTGTTACGGCGGGAATCGATACGCGAGCGTGACGGCCAGCGCACGTCGTACGCCCACCCGGCGAGCTCGAACCAGCGGATCAGCCGCGCCGAGGAGTCGATCTGCCCGCGCTCCACACCGTGCCGCGCCGACGTCGGGTCGGCATGGTGCAGGTTGTGCCAGGACTCACCGCACGACAGCACCGCCAGCCACCACACGTTGCCCGAACGGTCGCGCGACTTGAACGGCCGCTTGCCCACCGCGTGGCAGATCGAGTTGATCGACCACGTCACGTGGTGCAGCAGCGCCACCCGGACGAGCGACCCCCAGAAGAACGCGGTGAACGCGCCCCACCAGGACATCGTCACCAGACCGCCGATCAGCGCCGGCAGCCCGAGCGAGAGCAGCGTCCACAGCAGGAACTGCCGCGAGATGTTCCGCAGCGTCCGGTCCTTGATCAGATCCGGCGCGTACTTCTCCTGCGGAGTGCGCTCCTCGTCGAACATCCAGGCGATGTGCGCCCACCACAGCCCCTTCATCAGGGCCGGCACGGTCTCCCCGTAGCGCCACGGGGAGTGCGGGTCGCCCTCGGCGTCGGAGAACTGGTGGTGCTTGCGGTGGTCCGCCACCCAGCGCACCAGCGGGCCCTCGACGGCCAGCGAACCCGCGATCGCCAGCGCGATCTTCAGTGGCCGGTTGGCCTTGAAGGAGCTGTGGGTGAAGTGACGGTGGAAGCCGATGGTGATGCCGTGACAGCCGAGGAAGTAGAAGAAGACCAGCAGACCGAGGTCAAGCCAGCTCACGCCCCAGCCCCACGCCAGCGGCACCGCCGCGATCAGCGCGAGGAACGGGACGACGATGAACAGCAGAAGGGTGATCTGTTCGAGAGAACCCTTGCGGTCACCACCCAGCGTGGCGGCCGGCTGATGGTCGGCGGCGGCCGGGGAGGTCTGGGAGGTCGACTTCGGGGCCTCGTCGATCACATCGGAGCTCGTGGTCATGGGTGCGTCCCCTGTGGGGTCGTGGGTTGGGACATGTACGGGATTACCGGAGCCGGGGAAACGGCTGGACAGCGGCTTCCCTACGGTTCCGTAACCTACGGCGAAGTAAGTATGGCAGCGCGCCGCCCGGCGGCAAGAGCCCGACAGTCTGCGCGTCTCCTCCGGCACCTATCCTTGGTGTCGGTCGGACAGCGCGGTCCGTTCTGATTCCTTTCCCGGTAGTCCGGCCCGTAATGCGGCGTCCGCCGCGCGACGGTACCCGGGTTCCCCGCCCGACGAGCTTCAGACGAGTTCCGTACTTGTCAGCCGAGCCTCGTACTCATCAGTCGAGCTTCAACACTGCAAGGAGCCGCACCTGTGAGCAGTGCCGACGACCAGACCACGACGACCAGCAGTGAGCTGCGCGCCGACATCCGGCGGCTGGGCGACCTGCTCGGCGAGACCCTCGTCCGCCAGGAGGGCCCCGAGCTGCTCGAACTCGTCGAGAAGGTACGCCGCCTCACCCGGGAGGACGGCGAGGCCGCCGCCGAGCTGCTGCGTGGTACCGAACTCCAGACCGCGGCCAAGCTGGTCCGCGCGTTCTCCACCTACTTCCATCTCGCCAACGTCACCGAGCAGGTGCACCGCGGCCGGGAGCTGCGCGCCCGGCGCGCCGCCGAGGGCGGTCTTCTCGCCCGTACGGCCGACCGGCTCAAGGACGCCGACCCCGAGCACCTGCGCCAGACGGTCCGCCACCTCAACGTCCGCCCGGTGTTCACCGCGCACCCGACCGAGGCCGCGCGCCGCTCGGTGCTGAACAAGCTCCGGCGCATCGCCGCCCTGCTGGACACCCCGGTCATCGAGTCGGACCGGCGCCGGCACGACACCCGACTGGCCGAGAACATCGACCTCGTATGGCAGACGGACGAGCTGCGTGTGGTCCGTCCCGAGCCCGCCGACGAGGCCCGCAACGCCATCTACTACCTCGACGAACTGCACGCCGGTGCCGTCGGCGACGTACTGGAGGACCTCACCGCGGAGCTGGAGCGGGTCGGCGTCGAGCTGCCCGACGACAGCCGGCCGCTGACCTTCGGCACCTGGATCGGCGGCGACCGCGACGGCAACCCCAACGTGACCCCCGAGGTCACCTGGGAGGTGCTGATCCTCCAGCACGAGCACGGCATCAACGACGCCCTGGAGACGATCGACGAACTCCGCGGCTTCCTGTCGAACTCGATCCGCTACACCGGCGCCACCGAGGAACTCCTCGCCTCCCTCCAGTCCGACCTGGAGCGGCTGCCCGAGATCAGCCCCCGCTACAAGCGGCTCAACGCGGAGGAGCCGTACCGCCTCAAGGCGACCTGCATCCGGCAGAAGCTCGCCAACACCAAGACCCGCCTGGCCCGGGGCATCCCGCACGAGACGGGCCGCGACTACCTCGGCACGACCGAGCTGCTGCACGACCTGACCCTGATCCAGACCTCGCTCAGGGAGAACCGGGGCGCGCTCTTCGCCGACGGCCGGATGGACCGCACCATCCGCACCCTCGGCGCGTTCGGCCTCCAGCTCGCCACCATGGACGTCCGCGAGCACGCCGACGCCCACCACCACGCCCTCGGCCAGCTCTTCGACCGCCTCGGCGAGGAGTCCTGGCGGTACGCGGACATGCCCCGCGAGTACCGTACGAAGCTGCTGGCCAAGGAGTTGCGCTCGCGCCGCCCGCTGGCCTCCACGCCGGCGCCGGTGGACGCGGCCGGCGCCAGGACGCTCGGTGTGTTCCAGACCGTCAAGCGCGCCCTGGAGGTGTTCGGGCCCGAGGTCGTCGAGTCGTACATCATCTCCATGTGCCAGGGCGCCGACGACGTGTTCGCCGCGTCCGTGCTCGCCCGCGAGGCCGGTCTCCTCGATCTGCACGCCGGCTGGGCGAAGATCGGCATCGTGCCGCTCCTGGAGACCACCGACGAGCTCAAGGCCGCCGACACGATCCTGGAGGACATGCTGTCCGACCCCTCGTACCGGCGTCTGGTGGCGCTGCGCGGGGACGTCCAGGAGGTCATGCTCGGCTACAGCGACTCGTCGAAGTTCGGCGGCATCACCACCAGCCAGTGGGAGATCCACCGCGCCCAGCGCCGGCTGCGCGACGTCGCCCACCGGTACGGCGTACGCCTGCGGCTCTTCCACGGCCGCGGCGGCACCGTCGGCCGCGGCGGCGGCCCCACCCACGACGCGATCCTCGCGCAGCCCTGGGGCACGCTGGAGGGCGAGATCAAGGTGACCGAGCAGGGCGAGGTCATCTCCGACAAGTACCTCATCCCCTCGCTCGCCCGCGAGAACCTGGAGCTCACCGTCGCGGCGACCCTCCAGGCGTCCGCCCTGCACACCGCCCCCCGCCAGTCCGGCGAAGCCCTCGCCCGCTGGGACGCCGCGATGGACGTCGTCTCCGACGCGGCCCACGCGGCCTACCGCCGGCTGGTGGAGGACCCCGACCTGCCGACGTACTTCCTCGCGTCGACACCGGTGGACCAGCTCGCCGACCTGCACCTGGGTTCCCGCCCGTCCCGCCGCCCCGGTTCCGGCGTCTCGCTCGACGGGCTGCGGGCCATCCCCTGGGTGTTCGGCTGGACCCAGTCCCGGCAGATCGTGCCCGGCTGGTTCGGCGTCGGCTCCGGCCTCAAGGCGCTGCGCGAGTCGGGCCTGCGGCAGGAAGGGGACACCGTGCTCGACGAGATGTACGGCCAGTGGCACTTCTTCAGCAACTTCGTCTCCAACGTGGAGATGACGCTGGCCAAGACCGACCTGCGGATCGCCGGGCACTACGTCGACACGCTGGTGCCGGACGAGCTGAAGCACGTCTTCGACACCATCCGCGCCGAACACGAACTCACCGTCGCCGAGATCCTGAAGATCACCGGCGGTGGTGAACTCCTCGACGCCCAGCCCGTCCTGAAGCAGACGTTCACCATCCGCGACGCCTACCTGGACCCGATCTCCTACCTCCAGGTGGCCCTGCTCAAGCGCCAGCGCGACGCCGCCGCGGCGGGCACCGAGCCCGACCCGCTGCTCGCCCGTGCCCTGCTCCTCACGGTCAACGGCGTGGCGGCGGGCCTGCGCAACACCGGCTGACCCCACGCGTCACGGCTGTGCCCCCGAGCCTCCCAGGAGACCCGGGGGCACAGCCGTACACGGCTCAGACCGAGAGGAACGCCGCCGTCAGCAGGGCCGCACCCGACCCGGCGAGGACCCAGGCCGCACGCGTACGGCGCAGTCCGCCGGCCACCACCACCGAGGCCAGCAGCAGCGCGCCGCCCATCGGGACCCACGCGTACAGCACCCCGGCGGGCCCGGACCGGACCGCCTCGCCACCGCCGGGCTTCAGGACGACGGTGTACGTCCGTCCCTTGTCGACGGCCACCGAATGGTCGAGGACCACCCGCTCGCGCGCCGTCGACCCCGCCGACAGCGGGGCGTACGGCCCCGTACAGGTGTCCGCGGCGCACCGGGTGACCTCGACCGTGCCGCGCTCGCGCCCCTTGGTGAGCATCACGTACTGGGCGGAGCCCCAGGACGCCCACACCCCCGCGATCAGGATCAGCGCGGCGACCGTGCCCATCGCCGCGAACCGGCCGAGGCGCAGCGCGGCGCCCGCGGTCCGACGGGAGACGACGGCAGAAGGCATGGCCGCGATCCTTGGCCATGACCCTGCGCCCGGTCAACTCACGGCGGGGACAAGTCCGGAGACGTCCGACTCGGCGGGCGCCGGCCTACGAGTTGTACGTGCTCTGCGCCCGCTCCAGACCGTCGCTCACCAACGACTCCACCGCGTCCGCCGCCCGGTCCACGAGGTAGTCCAGCTCCTTGCGCTCCGCCGACGAGAAGTCCTTCAGTACAAAGTCCGCCACCTGCATTCGCCCCGGCGGCCTCCCGATTCCGAACCGCACCCGGTGGTACTCGGGACCCATCGCCTTCGTCATGGACTTCAGCCCGTTGTGCCCGTTGTCCCCGCCGCCGAGCTTCAGCCGCAGTGTGCCGTAGTCGATGTCCAGCTCGTCGTGGACGGCGACCACGTGCGCGAGCGGCACCTTGTAGAAGTCGCGCAGCGCGTTCACCGGACCGCCCGACAGGTTCATGTACGACATCGGCTTCGCCAGCACCACCCGCCGGCTCGCCGGTCCGGGCGGTCCGATCCGCCCCTCGACGATCTGCGCCTGCGCCTTGCCCGCCCGCTTGAACTTCCCCCCGATCCGCCCGGCCAGCAGATCCGCCACCATGAACCCCACGTTGTGCCGGTTCATCGTGTACTCGCCTCCGGGATTGCCGAGGCCCACGATCAGCCAGGGAGCACCCGCGTCGGTCGTCACGTCCATCTCTCCTCAATACGCCACCAGCCGCCGCTCCCCGTGACGGGGAGCAGCGGCTGGAAAGGTACCGCGACCGCGGGGGCCTGCGGCAGCAGGACCGGTCAGGCCTCGGCGACGGCCTCGTCGCTCTCGCCGGCCGCGTCGCCCTCGGGGGCTTCCTCGGCCTGCGCGGCCAGCACCTGGAGGACGACGGTGTCGCCGTCGACGGCCAGCGTGGTGCCGTCGGGCAGCGCGATGTCCTTCGCGAGGATCGCCGCGCCGGCCTCCAGGCCCTCGACGGAGACCGTCACGGACTCGGGGATGTGCGTGGCCTCGGCCTCGACCGGAAGCGCGTTGAGCACGTGCTCCAGCAGGTTGCCGCCCGGGGCGAGCTCGCCCTCGGCGTGCACGGGGATCTCGACGTTGACCTTCTCGCCGCGGGAGACCAGCAGCAGGTCGACGTGCTCCAGGTGGCCGCGGATCGCGTCGCGCTGCACGGACTTCGGGATGGCCAGCTCGTTGGACTTGCCGTCGATGTCCAGGGAGATCAGGACGTTCGGCGTGCGCAGCGCGAGCAGCAGCTCGTGGCCCGGGAGGGTCAGGTGCACGGGGTCGGCGCCGTGCCCGTAGAGCACGACCGGCACCTTGTTGTCGCGGCGGATGCGGCGGGCGGCACCCTTGCCGAACTCGGTGCGCGTCTCGGCGGCGAGCTTTACCTCGGACATGTGGATCACTCCTCGTAGAAATCAGGTATGGACGGGTCACCCGGCCACGAACGGCCTGCTACGAAGAGCGCGTCGATAACGGACACCGGGACCACTTCGCCAGAAGCGGTACGGCCTCCCTCGCCGAGCAACTCGCACAGCGTACTCGGCGGGGGAGGCCGCAGGAAAATCGATCAGTCACCGAGGTGGACGGCCGGGGGCCGTGGGCTCACTGCTCGTCGAAGAGACTGGTGACGGAGCCGTCCTCGAAGACCTCGCGGACCGCGCTCGCGATGGTCGGCGCGATCGACAGGACCGTGATCTTGTCCAGCTCCAGCTCGCCGGGCGTCGGCAGGCTGTTGGTGAAGATGAACTCGCTGACCTTGGAGTTCTTCAGCCGGTCCGCGGCCGGACCCGAGAGCACACCGTGCGTCGCCGTCACGATGACGTCCTCGGCGCCGTGCTCGAACAGCGCGTCCGCGGCGGCGCAGATGGTCCCACCCGTGTCGATCATGTCGTCGACGAGCACACAGACCCGGCCCTCGACCTCGCCCACGACCTCGTGGACCGTCACCTGGTTCGCCACGTCCTTGTCGCGCCGCTTGTGCACGATCGCCAGCGGCGCGCCCAGCCGGTCGCACCAGCGGTCCGCCACCCGCACCCGGCCGGCGTCCGGCGAGACCACGGTCAGCTTGGCCCGGTCCACCTTCTTGCCGACGTAGTCCGCGAGCAGCGGCAGCGCGAAGAGGTGGTCCACCGGGCCGTCGAAGAAGCCCTGGATCTGGTCGGTGTGCAGGTCCACCGTCAGGATCCGGTCCGCGCCGGCCGTCTTCATCATGTCGGCGATCAGACGCGCCGAGATCGGTTCACGGCCGCGGTGCTTCTTGTCCTGCCGCGCGTAACCGTAGAAGGGCACGATGACCGTGATGGACCGCGCCGACGCGCGCTTGAGCGCGTCGATCATGATCAGCTGCTCCATGATCCATTTGTTGATCGGAGCCGTGTGGCTCTGGATCAGGAAGCAGTCGGCACCACGGGCCGACTCCTGGTAGCGCACGTAGATCTCGCCGTTGGCGAAGTCGAAGGCCTTGGTGGGTACTACCCCGACACCCAGCTGGTGGGCGATCTCCTCGGCAAGCTCGGGGTGGGCGCGGCCGGAGAAGAACATCAACTTCTTCTCGCCGGTCGTCTTGATCCCGGTCACAGCACTGTCTCCTCAGAGGTGTCTCAGCTGGGTGGTGACACGACGTCTCAGCTGGGCGAGAGACGCCGTCTCAGCTGGTGGGGTGCGGGTGGGCACTTATCACGGTACGCCGTGTTCGGAGCGCCGGTTTCCGGTCAGCCCTCGCCGCCCGGCTCCCGGGACGCCGCCTCGGCGGCCTTGGCGGACGCGCTCCCGGGTCGCTTTCGAGCCACCCAACCCTCGATATTCCGTTGCTGACCACGGGCCACGGCCAGCGAACCGGGCGGAACGTCCTTCGTGATGACGGACCCGGCGGCGGTGTACGCACCGTCCCCAATCGTGACAGGCGCCACAAACATGTTGTCCGAACCCGTCTTGCAGTGTGAGCCGACGGTCGTGTGGTGCTTGTTCTCGCCGTCGTAGTTCACGAACACACTGGCCGCGCCGATGTTGCTGTACTCGCCGATCGTCGCGTCCCCCACGTACGACAGGTGCGGCACCTTGGTGCCCTCGCCGATCGAGGAGTTCTTGGTCTCGACGTACGTCCCGATCTTGGCCTTCGCGCCGAGCCGGGTGCCGGGCCGCAGATAGGCGTACGGCCCCACGTTGGCGTCCGGCCCGACGTCGGCGCCGTCGGAGACGGTGTTGTCCACCCGCGCGCCCGCGCCGACCCTGGTGTCCCTGAGTCGGCTGTTGGGGCCGACCTCCGCGCCCTGGGCGAGGCTTGTCGAGCCCTGGAGCAGGGTGTTGGGGTGCACCAGCACGTCCTGCTCGAACGTGACCGTCACGTCGATCCACGTCGAGGCCGGGTCCACGACCGTCACACCGGCCAGCATGGCGTCGGTCAGCAGCCGGTCGTTGAGGATCCGGCGGGCCTCGGCGAGCTGCACCCGGTTGTTGATCCCGGCGATCTCACGGTGGTCGCCGGCGACGGACGCGCCCACCCGGTGCCCGGCCTCGCGCAGGATGCCGAGGACGTCGGTGAGGTACTCCTCGCCCTGGCTGTTGTCGGTCCTGACCTTGCCGAGCGCGTCGGCGAGCAGCCGCCCGTCGAACGCGAACACCCCGGAGTTGATCTCCCGGATCGCCCGCTGCGCGTCCGAGGCGTCCTTGTGCTCGACGATCGCGGTCACCGCCCCGGAGGCGGCGTCCCGGACGATCCGTCCGTAGCCCGTCGCGTCCGGCACCTCGGCGGTCAGCACGGTGACCGCGTTGCCGTCCTCGGAATGCGTACGGGCCAGGGCTTGCAGCGTCCCGCCGGTCAGCAGCGGGGTGTCGCCGCACACGACGACGACCGTGCCGTCGACGGCCCCGCCCAGCTCCTCCAGGCCCATCCGGACGGCGTGCCCGGTGCCGTTCTGCTGCGCCTGCACGGCGGTACGGACGGCCGGGGCGATCCCGGCGAGGTGCTCGGTGACCTGCTCGCGCGCGTGGCCCACGACCACCACGAGCTGCTCCGGCCCCAACTCACCTGCGGCGGCCAGCACATGACCGACGAGACTGCGGCCGCAGAGCTCGTGCAGGACCTTCGGTGTGGCCGACTTCATACGGGTGCCCTCACCCGCTGCGAGGACGACGACGGCTGCCGGGCGAATGGCGCTCACGGGATGCCCTTCGGCTGTGGAGAGTGGGGTGACAGCCGCAGGATACCGGGGTGGTTATGGGGCGACATGAGAGCGGGCCCCGACGCTGTCGTCAGGGCCCGAACCGAAGCTCCCGGGGAAGGAATCGAACCCTCATTCAAGAGACCAAAACTCTTTGTCCTGCCATTAGACGACCCGGGAAGGTCAGCCTGCTGTGCCCGATTCCTGGATCGGCCGCAAGTGCAGCCACCACTATGCCGTACCGCCGCCCCCCGATGCGACGGTGGTTGCCGATCACGCCCGGGGACCCGGTTGACGCAGATGACACGTGTGCGTGCGGGCTTCGGCGGATTCCGGCCGGTTTCGCGGTGATTCGGTTACGGAGTGTGGTGTGAGCCGGTCGTCAAAACTCGCCGGAAAAGGGAGCGTCGGCGCCCGTAGTCTGGGAGACATGACCACGACGGGGGAAGTCCACGCCGCGGCCCCGACAGGGCCGTCCGGGATGTGGTGGTGGGTACGACGGCGCAGTGCGGTGTTCGACGGAAGCCTTGCCTTCGTCTCCGCGGCGGAATGCGCCCTTGAGGGAATTCCGTTCGCGCAGGACGCCGGGATTCCGACGGCCGCCGGGGTGGTGTTCGGCCTGGTGGCCGGATCGGTACTGCTGGTGCGGCGCCGCTGGCCCATCGCCGTGGTGCTGGTGGCGATCGCGATCACACCGGCCCAGATGGGATTCCTGCTGGGCCTGGTCGGCCTGTACACGCTGTCCGCCTCGGAGATGCCCCGCCGGATCATCGGCTCCCTCGCCTGTATGTCGCTGGTGGGCACGGCGATCGTGACGTTCGTCCGGGTCCGGCAGGACATGCAGAGCGGCCAGATGGACCTCGGCGACTGGTTCGTGCCGTTCGCGTCCGTCGCGACCTCCGTCGGGCTCACCCTGCCGCCGGTCCTCCTCGGCCTGTACGTCGGCGCCCGGCGCCGGCTGATGGAGAGCCTGCGCGAGCGGGCCGACAGCCTCGAACGGGAGCTTCAGCTGCTCGCCGAGCGCGCCGAGGAGCGCGCCGAGTGGGCCCGCAACGAGGAGCGCACCCGGATCGCCCGTGACATGCACGACGTGGTCGCGCACCGGGTGAGCCTGATGGTCGTGCACGCCGCCGCGCTCCAGGCCGTGGCCCGCAAGGACCCCGAGAAGGCCGTGAAGAACGCGGCGCTGGTCGGCGACATGGGCCGGCAGGCGCTGACCGAGCTGCGGGAGATGCTCGGGGTGCTGCGCAGCGGTGACGTCAGCACCGCCGTGGTGCGGGGCGACGGCGGGGCGCGGCGGGCCGAGCGGGCGGCGGTGCCGCTGGTCGCGGTGGGGGTCGCCGCGGCGGCGGCCGCGTCGCGGGCGGCGGACGAGGAGGGCGGTGCGGGTGCGGTGGAGGGGCCCTGCCTGGACGAGCTGGACGAGCTGATCGGGCAGTCCGCGGCCGCCGGGATGGTCGTGGACCTGTCCGTCGAGGGCGATGCGCGGCCCTACGCGCCGGAGGTCGAGCAGACCGCGTACCGGGTGGTGCAGGAGGCGTTGACCAACGTCCACAAGCACGCGGCCGGCGCGAAGACGCATGTACGGCTCGCGCACCGGATGTCCGAGATCGCGATGCAGGTGGAGAACGAGCCGCCGCCCGAGCTGTCGCCCGCGGAGGCGCGGCTTCCGTCGGGTGGCAACGGGTTGCTGGGCATGAAGGAACGTGTCGTCGGCCTCGGCGGCGTCTTCGTCTCGGGCCCGACGGACGCGGGTGGCTTCCGCGTCTCGGCGGTAATCCCTACGTAACGCCTGCGGCTGCGTGGGGCTGGTCGCGCAGTTCCCCGCGCCCCTGGGGTGGTGCGGGCGGTGTTCCGGGCGCGGACCGGTGGGGCCTGATCGCGCAGTTCCCCGCGCCCCTTAGGCAGCTGCCCTGACCGCCGACCGATCCGCACCCCCCTCAGGACCGCAAGGAACTGCGCGACAAGCCCCCACACACCCGCAGCCGAACACCCACAGTTCCCCCTCCAGGGCCGCGAGGAACCGCGCGACCAGCCCCCACGCACCCGCAGCCGAACACCCACGGTTCCCCCTCCAGGGGCGCGGGGAACTGCGCGATCAGCCCCGACGCACCCGCGGTCGAACACGCACGGTTCCCCCTCCAGGGGCGCGGGGAACTGCGCGATCAACCCCGACGCACCCGCGGCCGAACACTCACGGTTCCCCCTCCAGGGGCGCGGGGAACTGCGCGATCAGCCCCGACGCGCCCGCGGCCGAACACCCACCGTTCCCACCCCAGGGACGCCCACGCACCCGCGGACGAACATCCGCTCAGGGAGTCGCGAGGCGTTCTGGTTCCGTGCCGGCGACCAGCGTCGCCAGGGCCTGGTCGATGTCCGGGCCGAGGAACCAGTCACCGGTGTGGTCGAGGGCGTACACCCGCCCCTCCGCATCGATCGCCACCAACGACTGCGTATGCGGCTCGGCACCCAGCGGACTGACCTCCGTGTCCAGCGCACGCCCCAGATCCCCGAGCGTCCGCGCCATGTGAAGCCCGTGCAACGGATCCACATGCAGCGACGCGGGCGCGATACGACGACCGGGCCCCGTAGGGCTGATGCGCAGTCCGCCGAACTCCGCCCACGCCTCGACCGCGGCCGGAAAGACGGCATGCCGGTGACCGGCCGGGGAGATGTGCTCGCGCAGGACGTCCGCCCATGTCTCGGCCTGTTTTATGTCCCAGCGCCCGGGCGCCCAGCCGGCGTCGCGCAGCGCGGCGTCGAGGGGCACGGGAAAGCGGGTGGTGGAGGTGCGGTCGGTGTGCATCTGCCCTTCGTCCGGTAGGGGACATGACGGTGGTGCGGGGTGCGGGGTGCGGGCCGGCGTGGGCTAGTCGTCCGCCTCGGACGGGTCCACGACGCGCACGCCGAAGTGCGCGCTGAGCGCGGCACACGCACGGCACGGCGCCGCGAAACTGCCGTGCAGCGGATCGCCGTCCTCGCGGATCCGGCGCGCGGTGAGCTTGGCCTGCTTGAGGACCTTGCGCGCCTCGCCGTTGGTCATGGGCTTGCGCGAGGCGCGCTTGCTGCGCGCCGAGTCCGCGGCGGCGATGTGCCGGGAGATGAGGATCGTCTCCGCGCAGCGGCCGGTGAACCGGTCGCGCTGGCCGCTCGGCAGACTGTCGAGGAAGTCCTGCACGAGCGGATGCAGCGGCGGCGGCTGGTCGCCGCGGGCGGCGGTCCCGGTGAGGGTCTCACCGCGTACCGAGAGCGCGGCGGCGACGGTCGGCAGTATCCCGTCCCGGCGGTGGCGCAGCGCGGGCGCGTGCGGTGTCTCGGCGCTGCTCCAGCCCACACGAGGGTCGCCGGTCGGGGCCTGATGCGCTCCCGTTTGCGTCGCGTTCATGATCGTGTTTCCCCTCCCGTGCATCCCCCCGGCGGACACAGAGTGCCAAACGGCGTGGCTGGTGGGGAAGCTGGGGCGTCACGACACGCCCATGTTTGGGCAGGCTGTCACGGTGGCGTGACGGGTGGTCACGGAAGCGGAGGTGGTGTGACCGGTGCCGCCACCGGCGCCGGTGACCGCTCTGCGCGTTCCGCATAGGCTGTCGCCACCGCCATGCGTGCGGTCAGCGCGTCGGTGACCGGTCAGCGGGTCGGTGACCGTGGAAAGACAGTCGGATACGGGGTGTGGCGGGCCGCAGAGGGCTGCCGCGGACCGTACAGAGTGCCGCAGGGGGCAACCGCCATGACAGCAGGTCGGCTCGGGCAGCAAGCCGCGCCGCCGAACGCGGCCTATGCCGGGCAGGTCGTGCATTTCCCGGACCCGGTCCGGGCCGCCCGGCACCCCCGCGGGGTGCGGGTGGACGAGCACGGCTACCCCGACTTCTCGGCCTACGCGCGCGCCGCGGCCGAGATCGCGGAACCGCCGGAGGGCTTCGGCGTCGACGAACTGCGGCTGACGGACTACGTCTCGGCGAACGCGGCGCTGTCCGCCTCGGGCCACGAACTGTGGAACACCGTGTCGCCGGTCGCGACCCCGCACGGCTGGACCTGGCACCACGCGGTGGGCACCCGGCGGCTGGAACTGGTCCCGGTCGAGGTGAAGGCGCTGCTGCGGCACCACGGCGGGATCGCCACCGCCGCGGTCGACCACCACAAGCGCGGCACCCGCCCGCTCCAGGAGACCAGGCCGGCCCACTTCGGGCTGCCGAAGTCCGGTGTGGCGGTGACCGAGCAGCAGGTGCTGGCGGTCGAGGAGGAACTCGGCTACCGGCTGCCCGGCGCCTACCGGACCTTCCTGAAGGCGGCCGGCGGCTGCGCCCCGGTGGGCACCGCGCTCGACGCCGAACTCGGCCTCCTGGTCGACCAGCCCTTCTTCACCGTGCGCGACGAGGCCGCCGTCAACGACCTCGTGTACGTGAACAAGTGCCTGCGCGACCACCTCACCAAGGACTACCTGGGCGTCGGTTTCGTCCAGGGCGGCCTGCTGGCCGTGAAGGTGAAGGGAGACCGCATCGGCTCGGTCTGGTTCTGCGCCTACGACGACGCCCGCGACGTGGATCCCACCTGGCCGCCGGCGGACCGGGTGCAGCGGCTGCTGCTGCCGTGCGGCGAGGACTTCGACGCGTTCGTGTCGCGGCTGGCGGGCTCTCCGCCGGAGCTGGAGACCGTGGCGAACCTGATGGTGGACGGCGGTTTCGCCCATGTGGCGCCGGTCGCGTCCACCGCTTCGGCGGGGGAGTGAACTGACGATGGTGACGTTCGCGCAGGCGCAGGAGCGCGCAGAGGAATGGATCAACGGTGACGTGCCCGCGTACCAGCACCGGGAGGTGCGGGTGCGGGAGTTCGACCTCGGGTTCGTGCTGTGGGCGGAGGACCGCGCCGACGGACCGCGTTCGGACGGCGGCGCCCAGCGGGTCGTCATCGCCCGCGACAGCGGGGAGGCCACGCTGTGGCCCGCGCTGCCGGTGGGCGAGGTCATCCGCAGGTACGAGGAGGAGTACGGCCGGGTCGAGGACGCGGCGCCCGCCGCGGCGCCGGCCCCCGCGGCCCGGGTCGACCTCAACCAGACGTCCTTCTTGCTGAGTCCGCCGGAGTGGTTGCAGGAGGCCGCGGACAAGCTCGGGATCCCGGATCGCCGGGGAGCCGGGTCGGGCGGTACGTCGGGCGGCGGCAGCGCTGCGGGTGCCGGAGCCGGCGCCTCGTCCGGTGGCGGGGCCGCCGGGAACGGGGGCTTCGGCGGCGGAGGGCTGCCGGAGACCCAGGCCGGGGTGCCGGCCGCGGCCGGTCCGCCGGGGGTGCCCGCCGGGGCGACCCCCTGGGCCGGGACGGACACCAACGCCGACGGCGGCGACGACCGTTCCGTACCGCTGCCCCTGACGGTGTTCGCGCCGCCGCTGAGCGGGGCCGACGACGAGGACACACCTCCTCCGTCGGCGCCGGACGCCCATACGGCACTGATGTCGGGCGGCAGCCGGCTGCCACCGACGGCGGTCTCACCGGCGCTCGGGGACTCGAACGCGCCGGGTGCTGCGACGCCGGGCGCGGTGCCGCCCGGTGCGGTGCCTCCGGCGGCGGTACCGCCGGGTGGTACGCCGCCGCCCGCGCCGACGTACGGCTATCCGCAGGGCCCCTCGGCTCCAGGGAACCCCGCGACTCCGCCTCCGCCGGCACCTCCGGCGTCGTACGGCTACCCGCAGGGTCCCGGCACGCCTGCTCCGGGCACGCCCCCGCCGGGTGCACCGGCGCCGGGTACGCCCACGCCTCCACCCGCCGGTTCCTCGTACGGCCATCCGCAGGGCGCGCCGCCGGTGCCGCCGGCCGGTCCCGGGCAGCCGCCCGCGCCACCCGCGCCGCACGGCGCGGACATCGCCGACGCCGCGACCAGCAAGGCGGCTCCGCCGCCGCGTCGTGGCCGGGGTGCGACCCCGCCGCCTCCGCCGAGCGCGCCGGGAGTTCCGGGCGCGCCCGGTACGGCCGGTACGCCGGGTGCGCCGGGTGCGCCGGGTGCGCGTCCGGCTCCGGGGAGCACACCGCCGCCTCCTTCGGCGCCGGGTGCGCCGGGTGGACCCGGGGCGCCCGGTGGGGCGTACGTGCCGACGCAGCTGGTGTCCTCGCTCGGGCCCGGGGGGCCCGGTGGGGTGCCCGCCGGTCCTGGCGCACCGCCCGCTCCTTCCGCCCCGTCCGCGCCTCCCGCGCCGGGCGCGCACCAGCCTCCGGGCGCCCCTCACCCGCCCGGTGCGCCGGGCGCTCCGGGCGGTACGCCCCCGGGGGGCGTCCACCACGCCGCGACGATGCTGGCCGACCCCGGCCGCGGTGGTACGGGAGGCGGCGCACCGCAGCCTCCGGGCGCCCCGGGTGCGCCCGGCGCGCCCCAGCCCCCGCAGGCCCCCGGCGTTCCGGGTGCCCCCGGCGCCCCGGGTGCTCCGGGTGGCGCGCGCGGTGCCGTGCATCACGCGGAGACCATGCTGTCCGCGCCCCCGGTGGGCGGGCCCGGCGTGCCTCCGCCCCCGCAGGCCCCCGGTATGCCACCGGGCGCCCCCCAGCCGATGCCCGGTGCCCACCCGGCCCCCGGTCAGCAGCCGCCCTCGTACGGCTATCCGCAGCAGGGGCAGCCGACGGTCGGCCCGGGGTACCAGGCCGTGTTGCGCTACCGCGCGCAGGACGGTTCCGAGCAGCAGGTGATCCGGCGTTCGGCGCCGGGCACCCCGCACCCGGAGTGGCAGATCTTCCACGAGCTGCGCGGCATGAACGTACCGCCGGACCAGGTGCTCGAACTCCACACGGAGCTGGAGTCCTGCGAACTGCCGGGCGCCTACTGCGCGCGGATGATCCGGGAGCAGTGGCCGCAGGCGCGGATCACCAGCATCGCGCCGTACGGCACGGACCACGCGAGCCGGCAGCAGGGCATGCAGCAACTGCTCGCCCACCAGGGCGAGTTGCACCAGGTCGCCGACGGGCCCGCGCGTCCCGCGCCGGTACGGGCGCCGATCCCGCCGGTGCAGCCCGTGCCGCCGGTCCCGCCGGAGGCCGTGGCGCAGGAGCTGGCGGCGGCGTTCGGGCCGGGCGTCTTCCGGTTCGAGCAGGCCGCGGTGTCGCGGCAGGGTGTGCCGCCGGTCGTGGCGCACACGCTGATGGCCGCCGGACTGCCGGTGGACATGGGCCCGTTCTTCTGGGCGCAGGCCCAGCCGGGGCGGCCGGTGCCGACGCTGGCCGAACTGGCGCAGGAGCGCGGTGTGCAGCCGTCGGCCGACGCCGGCTCGTACCTCGTCATGGGCAGTGACTTCGGCAAGGCGATCTGTGTGCAGTACGGCACGGCGAACATCGTGGCCGTCCCGGTGGAGGCCGGTCCCGGCGGTGCGCCGGTGCCGCCGCAGTTCGTGAACACCGGGCTGCCCGAGCTGGTGCGCTGTCTCGCGCTGCTCGGCCGGATGTGGCGGCTGCGGTTCGGTCTGAACCAGGAGCAGGCGGGCCGCTGGACCGTCGACTTCCAGGCCCAGTTGGCGGCCCTGGACCCGGCGGCGCTCGGTTCGCCGGAGAGCTGGTGGTCGGTGCTGCTGGAACAGATGTGGGACGGGCTGCTGTGACACGCCGTCACGGAGGCTGACACGCCGCACCACGCGCGCGTGGAGGGCCGTTCCCGGTCACTGGACCGGGGGCGGCCCTTTCGTGTGGCTCGTACATACCGGCATATGGGCGTACAGCCGCATTACGTACGCCTTGAGTAACTTATATGCGGAGTGTCGCGTTATGAACACTTCCGTCTGATCCACCAAGATGTGCGCGAAATCGATGTTCTCGCACGGTTCTGTCTTGTGGGTTCGGCGGAGAGGGGTTCCAGGATGAGCGGCGCGTCGGTGTCACCGCAGGGGTTCGTGACCGTCCGGGGGCGGGGCTACCGGCCCGACCACGTCGACCGGTTCACCGAGACGCTCTCCCGGGACCGGGACGCCGCGTGGGAGCGCGCCGCCCGTCTCACCGTCCTCGCCCGGGACATGGAGGAGGAGGCGGACCGGCTGCGGGACACGGTGGAGGGGCTCACGCCGCAGACGTACGAGTCGCTCGGCGAGCCCGCACAGCACCTGTTCCAGCTCGCGCTCCAGGAGGCGACCGCCGTACGCGAGGGCGCGCGGCGCGAAGGGCAGGACTGGGTCGCGCAGGCCGAGGAGTACGCCCGGGGTGTGGTGCGCAAGGCGCAGGAAGAGGCGGACGCGCTCTGCGCGGAGGTCGAGGAACGCGCCCGCCGGCTGCTGCTCGCGGCGGACACCGAGGCGGACGAGATCCGGATCGGCGCCCGGCGCGAGGTCAAGGCGAGCCGTGGCGAGGCGCTCACCGCGCTGCGCGAGGTGCGGCAGCGCACCACCGGTGTGCTCACCGAGCACGAGAAGGAGTACTCCGAGCGCTGGGCGGTCGTCGAGCGCGAGGTCGCCGAGTGGTCCGAGGCCGTCGACGCGCACCACGCCGAACGTGTCGCCCGCGCGGAGGCCGCGCTCTCCGCCGCCAAGCAGGAGTTCGCCGCCGCGGAGGAGTCCGCCCGCCTCCTCCAGGAGGAGGCCGACGCCCGCGCGGCGGAACTTCTCGCCGACGCCCGGCTGCGCGAGGAGCGGATCGCGCACGACACGGAACGCATGCTCTGCGAGCACGGGGAGCGCTGGGACGACGTGTGCGCGCACATGGACCACGTCCGCAGCAGCCTCGCGGCCCTCACGGGCGGCCGGGCCCCGGCCGAGTAACCCCTTGGCCGACGCGGCCCGGCTCACCCCTGTTTGCGTACGGCTCCTGCCAGGATCCGCCCCTCCACGGCCTCGTACTCCCGGCGTTGCTCCTCCACCTTGCGCCGGCCGGAGGCCAGGGTGCCGAGCCAGCCGAAGGCGAAGCCGAGCGGGATGGTGACCAGGCCGGTGGTCGTGAAGGGGAAGAAGTTGAAGTCGTACTCGGGGAACGCGGACACGGGCGAGCCGGAGACCAGGTTGGTGCCCGGCATCAGGAGCAGCACGGACAGCGTGCCGCCGATCAGCGTGCACAGCAGTCCGGTACGGGTGAAGCGGCGCCAGAAGAGGCTGTAGACGAGCGCCGGGGCGATGGCGGAGGCGCCCAGGCAGAACGACAGCGTGATGAGCGGCTGAAGGCTGCGGTGCTGGACCGTGGTGGCCAGCAGGATCGCCGGGATGCCGACCGCGAGCGCGGACACGCGCGCGAGGGCCATCTCACGGCGCGGGGTCATCTGTCCCGCGCGGGTCGCGAACACGTCGTGGGCCAGGGAGTTGGCGCAGGCCAGGATCATGCCGGCGACGGAGGCGAGCACGGTCAGGAAGACCGCCGTGGTGACGGTCGTGAAGAGAAACGTCTCTCCGGTGGTCACCTCCGGACCGAACGCCGCGCGGGAGCCCAGCAGATAGGCCGAGTTGCCCTGCGGATCGGCCTGCGCGATCACCGCCCGCCCGATCAGTGCGGTCGCGCCGAAGCCGACCACCGTGATGACCACCACGAACA
The DNA here is from genome assembly GCF_044753385.1 of Streptomyces sp. NPDC088387. Taxonomy (NCBI): domain Bacteria; kingdom Bacillati; phylum Actinomycetota; class Actinomycetes; order Kitasatosporales; family Streptomycetaceae; genus Streptomyces; species Streptomyces sp. NPDC088387. Next base: position 130,597 of record NZ_JBIVNC010000019.1, on the reverse strand, counting down.
GCACCACACTCGACACCGCCCAGGACATCGAACGGCGCACCTGCGGCGCGCTGGACGCGGTGTTCATCCGCATCGTGACGTGCGGCAGGACACCGCCGCCCAGGACCACGGCCAGTTGGGACGTGACCATGTCGAGCCCGGAGTGCGGGCCGGTGAATTGCAGACCGGAGTTGAGGAACGCCGGGCCCACACCGCTCTTGTCGGCCGCCGCGTCGAACAGCGCGCCCGGGTCCCAGTCGAACTGGTGCAGCACCAGGCCCGCGACCACCGCGCCGGACCCGAGCAGCATCACGATCTTCAGGATCTGGATCAGCGCGGTGCCCTTCATGCCGCCGATCGCCGCATAGGAGATCATCAGCACGCCGAGCCCGACGATGCAGGCGGTCTTCAGCCCGTCGCCGGAGAAGCCCAGCATGAACGCCAGCAGTTCACCGGTGCCCGCGAGCTGCACCAGCATCAGCGGCAGCAGCGCCGCCAGTGTCACCACACAGGCCGCGATCCGCACCGCCCGGCCCGGCATCCTGCGCGCGAACACGTCCCCCATCGTGAAACGGCCCGCGTTGCGCAGGGGTTCCGCCAGCAGGAACATCAGCAGCATCAGCGACAGCGCCGTACTCAGCGCGAGGACGATGCCGTCGTAGCCGAACAGCGCCACCACGCCGACCGTGCCGAGGACGGTCGCGGCGGAGATGTAGTCGCCCGCGATCGCGAGACCGTTGCGCATCGGCGAGAGCGAGCCGTAGCCGGTGTAGAACTCGTCGAGGTCGTCGCGGTCCGGGCCGGTCATCACACACAGCAGCAGTGTGATCGTGACGACGGCGGTGAACGCGACCAGGGCCATCGCCTGGTCGGAGTCGGTGAAGCCGTTCATCGTGTGCCGCCCTCCCGCCGGGCGTCGATCCGGGCATCCATCCGGGCATCCATCCGGGCGTCGATCTGCGCGTGCAGCCGGATCCGGTCGGCGAGCGGGTCGACGTTTTGCCGCGCGGTGTACTCGTACAGTGCCGTCGCCAGCCAGGTCACCGGCAGTTGGACCAGTGCGAGCACCAGGCCGAGCGGGAGTCCGCCGGCGACCGTGCGGGTCATGAAGGAGGGCGCTGCCGCCGACAGGACCAGGAACAGGGTGAAGTAGCCCAGCGCGGCGAGCGTGGCCGTGCGGCGCTGCCAGCGGTAGGCGCTGCGCAGGACGCGCAGATCGCTGTGCTGCCCCAGCGGCGCGTGCTCCGGCGCACGCCGTGGCGCGGCCTCGGCCGGCGGCGGCTCCGGCAGCCATGGGTAGGTGTCGTATCTGTCGTATCCCTCTTGCGGGTTGTGGGGGCCGTACGAGGGTGGGGCCGGCGGCGTGGGGAAGGCCGGCGGCCGGGAGTGGGACGGGGGCGGGGACGGTGGGACGTGGGGGGAGGGTGGGGTGAAGGGCGTGCGGGAGTAGGGCGAAAAGGGGTCGTGGGACATCCCGGGCTCCTGGCGCGGTACGGGTCCGTGGGGGGACGGACCGCAGGGAGGTGGGGGGCGGAAGCCCGCACGTTACCCGCCGGTTCGCATCAGCGCGAGGCTTTCGCCAAACTGATCGGTCGGTACGCGCTTACTCCGATGACCTGCGAAGTTACCTGCGTTAACTCCGACGATTACCGTTTCCCGACCCTCGCGACACGCTCACAGGACGCCCACAAGTCGCCACCGCGCGGGGGCCTGGTTGGGGTGGAAGATCGCCACCGCCTCCCGTCCCCGGGGGTGTGTCAGCCGTCGAGCGGGGTCTCCTTGAGGACAGGGAAGCGCCTCGGGGCGACCACGAGGAGGATCACGAAGGCGAGCGCGGCGGCGCAGGCCGCGCCGAGGTAGACCGCGTGGACCGCGTCGGCGACGGCGTGCCGGGTGGCGTCCGCGGTGGTGCCCGTGTCGAGCCCGTTCGTCACGGAGTCGAGGTCGCTCGCGCCGCCGAGCCGCGCGGCGAGCACACCGTTGGCGACGGCGCCGAAGACGGCCGCGCCGACGGTCTGGCAGGTCTGGCGGCAGAAGAGGATCGACGCGGTGGCGGTGCCGCGTTCGGACCAGCCGACACTGGACTGCACACCGATGATGAGCGGGAGCTGGAACAGCCCGAGGGCGGCTCCCAGGAACAGCATCAGCAGGGTCGGCTGCCAGGCCTCGCCGGGGTACGGCAGCAACGGGAACGCGAACAGGATGAGCGCGGCGGCGCCGATGCCGACGACGGCCGTGTCGCGGAAGCCGATCCGCCGGTAGACGTGCTGGCTGAGCGCTGCCGACACCGGCCAGCTCAGCGTCCACACGGAGAGCACAAAGCCGGCGGCCACCGGCCCGAGTCCGAGGACGGACTGCGCGTACATGGGCAGGAACACGGTCGGCGCCACCATCAACAGGCCCAGCGCGCCCAACGCGAGGTTGACGGCGGCGATCGTACGGCGGCGCCAGACCCAGCCCGGGATGATCGGTTCGGCGGCCCGGCGTTCGATGACCACAACGAGTCCGACGAGGGCGAACCCGGCGCCGAACAGGGCGAGCGACGGCGCCGACAGCCACGGCCAGGCGACACCGCCCTGCACGAGCGCGGTGAGCAGCACACCGCCGCACGCGAAGACGGCGAGCGCCCCGGCCCAGTCCACGCGCGGGCGCGCGAGCGGCACCTTGCGCTGCGGCTCGTGCAGATGACGGACGATCAGCCAGAGGGCGAGTCCGCCGACGGGCAGATTGACCAGGAAGATCCAGCGCCAGTCGGTGTACCCGGCGAGCACCCCGCCGACGGCGGGTCCGGCGACCGCCGAAAGCGCCCACACGGTGGAGAGTTTGGCCTGGATCTTCGGGCGTTCCTTCAGCGGGTACAGGTCGGCGGCGAGCGTCTGGACCGTGCCCTGGAGCGCGCCGCCGCCGAGGCCCTGGACGATGCGGAACGCGATGAGCGCGCCCATGTTCCAGGCCAGCGCGCACAGCAGCGAGCCGAGGAGGAACAGGGCGGCGCCGACGATGAGGACCGGCTTGCGGCCGAAGGTGTCGGAGAGCTTGCCGTAGAGCGGGAGCGTGACGGTGACGGCGAGCAGATAGCCGGAGAAGAGCCACGAGAAGACGGAGAACCCGCCGAGTTCACCGACGATCTGGGGTACGGCGGTGGAGACGATGGTGGAGTCGAGCGCGGCCAGTGCCATCGAGAGCATCAGCGCGGCGACGACGGCTCCGCGCTTTCCGGTCGCTGCGGGTGATGCGGTGTCGGTGCCGGATATCGCGGGTCTGGTGCTGCCCACGCGGTCTCCCCTCCCATTTCGTTTCCCTGTGCAGCCATCTGCCGTGCGACAGCTTCCCATTCCCGGCCGCCGCCCGGGGAGGCTTGACCCTCACGCCACGGGAGGGTGGAGGCTGACTGGGCCGGTGGGTGGACACGACCCCGAGAACTGCTCCACCCGGCGGTGGGCAGCCCCTAGGGGTCTCTCCGCATCAGGGGTCGGGGAGGGTTCGTACCCCCGGAGGACGAGAGGGGCAGGGGCTCGTCCTTAACCTGGCTTTACGCCGATCGGGGCGCTGCTCAGGCGGTTGACCGCACCTTCCGGGGTGGGGTTTTCCTCAGCAAAAGACTGCGCTGTGCACCAGGGCGCCGGACGCTCCCGGCCGGGAGACTCGACGTCGTACCGCTTCACCGCACGCAGCTTCACCGCACGCGGCACTTCACCGCAGCACCGCAGTACCGGACCACCGCAGTACCGGACCACCGCAGCACCGCAGCACACCCATCGGCTTCACGCCGCACGGCGACCGGGTCGCCGCACGCTCATCCGCTGACCGACATAGGAGAAATACCGTGACATCGGCTGTGACCATTCCCAGGCACGGGGGCACTGGAAAGCGTTCGGCCGTTGCCGCACGAGCGCGGCAGGTCGTCAAGGCGTACGGGTCCGGCGAGACCCGCGTCGTCGCCCTGGACCACGTCGACGTGGACATCGCCCGCGGCCAGTTCACCGCGATCATGGGCCCCTCGGGGTCCGGCAAGTCCACCCTCATGCACTGCCTCGCCGGCCTCGACACCGTCAGCGCCGGACAGATCTACCTCGACGACACCGAGATAACGCGCCTGAAGGACAAGAAGCTCACCCAGCTCCGCCGGGACCGCATCGGCTTCATCTTCCAGGCGTTCAACCTCCTCCCGACGCTGAACGCGCTGGAGAACATCACACTCCCCATGGACATCGCGGGCCGCAAGCCCGACCGCGAGTGGCTGGAGCGCGTGGTGGAGACCGTCGGCCTGGCCGGCCGGCTCAAGCACCGCCCGACCCAGCTCTCCGGCGGCCAGCAGCAGCGCGTCGCCGTGGCCCGCGCCCTCGCCGCCCGGCCCGAGATCATCTTCGGCGACGAGCCCACCGGAAACCTCGACTCCCGCGCGGGCGCCGAAGTCCTGGGCTTCCTGCGCCGCTCCGTGGACGAGCTGGGCCAGACCATCGTGATCGTCACACACGACCCCGTCGCCGCCTCCTACTCGGACCGGGTGCTGTACCTCGCCGACGGCCGGATCGTCGACGAGATGCACAACCCGACCGCCGACCAGGTCCTGGACCGCATGAAGGACTTCGACGCCCGGGGGCGTACGTCATGACCGTGTGGAAGACATCCCGGCGCAACTTCCTTGCGCACAAGGGGCGGATGGCCCTCTCGGCCGTCGCGGTGCTCCTGTCGGTCGCCTTCGTGTGCGGCACGCTCGTGTTCACCGACACGATGAACACCACCTTCGACAAGCTCTTCCAGGCCACCTCCTCCGACGTCACCGTCACCACCAAGGACTCCTCGGACACCGGTGAGACCACCTCGGACAACGGCAAGCCGCCGGTCCTGCCGGCGTCCGTGGTCGACGAGGTGAAGGACGCGAAGGGCGTGAAGTCGGCGGAGGGGACCGTCTTCTCGACCTCGGTCACCGTCATCGACGCCGACAAGGACAACCTCTCGCCGTCCGGCGGCGCCCCGACCATCGTGGGCAGCTGGAACTCCAACGACGCCCGCACCATGAAGATCTCCTCCGGTTCCGCACCGGAGGGCGCCGGCCAGATCATGGTCGACGCCGACACCGCCGACAAGCACGACCTGAAGCTGGGCGACGAGATCGGTGTCATCACCGCCCTCGGCACCCACAAGGCGAAGATCTCCGGTATCGCCGACTTCACCGTCACCAACCCCGGTGCCGCGATCTTCTACTTCGACACCAAGACCGCCCAACAGGCCCTGGTCGGCGAGAGCGACGTCTTCACCAGCGTCAACGTCACCGCGGCGGCGGGCTTCACCGACGCCCAGGTCAAGCAGAGCGTCAGCACGGCCCTCGACGGCGGCTACAAGGTGCAGACCGCCAAGGAGGTCGCCGACGCCAACTCCGACGACGTCCAGGAGTTCATGAGCGTCATCAGGTACGCGATGCTCGGCTTCGCCGGAATCGCCTTCCTCGTCGGCGTCTTCCTGATCATCAACACCTTCTCCATGCTGGTCACCCAGCGCACCCGGGAGATCGGCCTGATGCGGGCCATCGGCTCCTCCCGCAAGCAGGTCAACCGGTCCGTGCTCATCGAGGCGCTGCTGCTCGGCTTCGTCGGCTCGGTGCTCGGCGTCGGCGCCGGCGTGGGCCTCGCCATCGGGCTGATGAAGCTCATGGGCGCCGCCGGCATAAACCTCTCCACGGACGACCTGACCGTCGGCTGGGCGACCCCCGTGGTCGGTCTGGTCCTCGGCATCGTCGTCACGGTCCTGGCCGCCTACCTTCCGGCCCGGCGGGCGGGCAAGGTCTCGCCGATGGCGGCCCTGCGGGAGTCCGGAGCACCGGCCGGCGCGAAGGCGGGCGCCGTCCGCGGCGCACTGGGGGTGCTGCTCACCGGCGGCGGCGGGTTCCTGCTGTATCTCGCGGCAGGCGCCGACAAGGCGAGCGAGGGCGCGATGTGGCTCGGCGGCGGTGTGGTGCTGTCGCTCATCGGCTTCATCGTCATCGGCCCGCTGCTGGCCGGCGCCGTGGTCAGGGTGCTCAGCGCCGTACTGCTGCGCGGCTTCGGACCCGTCGGCCGCCTGGCCGAGCGCAACGCGCTGCGCAACCCGCGCCGCACCGGCGCCACCGGCGCGGCCCTGATGATCGGTCTCGCCCTGGTCGCCTGTCTGTCGGTGGTCGGCTCGTCGATGGTGGCCTCGGCCACCGAGGAACTCGACAAGAGCGTCGGCACGGACTTCATCATCCAGAGCGACAGCGGCCAGCTGATCACCCCGCAGGCCGTGCAGGCCGTGAAGAACACCCCGGGCATCGAGCGGTTCACCGAGTACAAGTGGATGGAAGCCACCTTCAAGACGCCCGACGGCAAGACGCTCAAGGACACCGCGATCACCGCCGCCGACCCGACCTACGCCGAGGACGTGCAGGTCGAGACGGTCGCCGGCAAGCTGACCGACGCCTACCGCCCCGACTCGATGTCCGTCCACGAGACGTTCGCCAAGGACCATGGCATCAAGCTCGGTTCGAAGATCGCCGTCGACTTCAAGGACGGTTCCACCGCGCAGCTGACGGTCCGTGCGATCACCAGCAGCGAGGCGGTCATCGACAAGGGTGCGATGTACACGTCGATCGACACCCTCGGCAAGTACGTCACGCCGGACAAGATGCCCCTGGACATGCTGCTCTTCGCCTCGGCGAAGGACGGCCAGGAGGCCACGGTCTACAAGGCGCTGAAGGCCTCGATGGACGACTACCCGCAGTACACCGTGCGGGACCAGTCCGACTACAAGGAGGCCCTCAAGGACCAGGTCGGCCAGCTGCTCAACATGATCTACGGTCTGCTGGCCCTCGCGATCATCGTCGCCGTCCTCGGAGTGGTGAACACCCTCGCCCTGTCGGTGGTGGAGCGCACCCGGGAGATCGGCCTCATGCGGGCGATCGGTCTGTCCCGCAGGCAGCTGCGCCGGATGATCCGCCTGGAGTCCGTGGTGATCGCCCTGTTCGGCGCCCTGCTCGGCCTCGGGCTCGGTATGGGCTGGGGCGCGACGGCCCAGAAGCTGCTCGCCCTGGAGGGGCTGAACGTTCTTGAGATCCCCTGGCCGACGATCATCTCGGTCTTCATCGGTTCCGCCTTCGTGGGACTGTTCGCCGCGCTGATACCGGCCTTCCGGGCCGGGCGGATGAACGTCCTCAACGCGATCGCGACCGACTGACCACCAGGGGTTCACGACCACCGCACACGGGGGTTGCGGGGGAACCGGCCCCGGCGGGCGCGACCGGCGCCCGCCGGGGCCGATGCCGTTTCGGTACGCCGGGGAGCGGGGAGCGGGGAGCGGGGAGCCGGGGAGCTGGAGAGCGTCGCGGTGGCCGCGGGGCGGCGGGGCCGCGGGGCCGCGGGGGCGCGGGGTCGCAGGGCCGCGGGGGCCGCTGGGGTCGTGGGGTCGCGCGGGCCGCGCGGGTTGGGCGGAGGTCGGGGTGGGTCGCGCTCAGCGACGGGAGTCCAGCGGGAGTGTGGGTGTGCCACCACTGCCCCCGGCTCCACTGCCTGCGGCTCCGCCGCCCCCGGCTCCGCCGTCCCGGGCTTCACCACCCCGCCCGGCGGCCGCGGAGTCCGTCGCGCCCGTCGCGTCCCCCGCGTCCGCGGCCTCCTGGGCCAGCCTGTCGTACACCCGGGTCAGCAGGGGAGTGAGCTGGGTGCGCCCCATCTTGCGGGCCCGGCCCTCCTGCGTCCACGCGTGGACGGCGGTGGGGTCGAGCAGCGTCAGCCGGGGCGTCCAGTCCTCCTCGAAATGGATCACAGCCCGCATCAACGGCACCCAGCGCAGCCGCTCCGGGTCCTGGAGGCCGGGGAAGGGCGGGAAGACGGGCGGCTGCCAGTCGGGGCCGTGCACCTGACGCAGCTCGTCGGCGCGTTCGGCCAGGGCGCGCTCGGCGACGGTGCGGAAGGCGTCGTAGGGCTCCTCGTCGCCGTACAGGAGGATCAGGACGCTGCCCGGGCCGCGCAGGCGGACGACCTCGGTCAGTTCCCACAGGGTGCCCTCGCTGGTGCCGGCCACCAGCAGGACCAGCCGGGCGTCCCCGATCAGCGCGGTGACCGTGCGCTGCCAGTCCTCGAAGGGCAGGTAGAGGCGGCGGGCGCCGGCGAGCGGGAGGGCCTCGTCGGGTTCCCCGACGGCGAGCGGGCTGCCGAACATACGGAAGATCCGGCACACGGACTCCTCCAGCGTGACCGAGCTGCCGTCGGCGAGTGAGCCGCCCACCCCGCGCCAGCGGCTGAAGGCGTGCGGCATGGTCGTGCCGGTGACGTCCTCGGTGAAGGGCCGCAGGTAGAGGACGTACGGACCCGTCGTGGCCTCCTCCATGGTCCGCACGACCCGGGCGTGGTGGCGCCGTCCACGCACCCGCATCCGGCGGCCGACCAGCAGCGTCGCACCGGCACCGACGCCGACCGAGAGCACGACCAGGACGTTCTGCCACATCGGGACGGTGCCGGGGGTCGGCACGAGGACCGTCTTCACCCTGTTCGCCGCCACGATGAAGAGCACGGCACCCGCGAAGGTGAGGACACCCCCGACGAGCCGCAGCAGACAGCCGAGGGCCGGGCGCTGGCGGCGGCGCGGGGTGCCGAGGGGCGGCAGGGGCGGCGGAGGTGGCTCCGCGGTACGGGGTTCTGGGACGGCGGCTCCGGGATCGCCGGCTCCGGGCACAAGTTGCTCTGTCATAGGGAGCAAATGATCTTAAAACGGTGCCAACTCGCAATCGAACAGCGGGAATTGCAGGGGAGATTCGCTCTTCCGTGGGATGCGCGGGCAGGGGCGCGGGGGTGTCGTACGGGCGTGGCGGGCGGATTGGGGAGCGCTCGGGCGGGGCCGCGCGCGCGGGGCGCTTCACCGCCGCTCCGGCGAGTGTCGGTGGCGCGTCGTACGCTGGAGAACCCCCGGCCCGTGACGCGTGTCGGGCCCTTCGCGTTGCCCAGCCTTCAGCCGTATTGCCCACCCTTCAACGGAAAGCTCCTCCATGAGCCTGCACGGTCTGCTCGACGCCGTCGTCAAGGACGCCGCCCTCGCGGAAGCGATCAAGGCGGCCGCTGACGGCAACCGCATGCACATCGACCTGGTCGGCCCGCCCGCCGCCCGCCCCTTCGCGGTGGCGGCGCTGGCGCGCGAGTCCGCCCGTACCGTGCTCGCGGTCACGGCCACCGGGCGCGAGGCGGAGGACCTGGCGGCGGCCCTGCGCTCGCTGCTGCCGCCGGACGGTGTGGTCGAGTACCCCTCGTGGGAGACGCTGCCGCACGAGCGCCTGAGCCCCCGCAGCGACACCGTCGGCCGCCGCCTCGCCGTGCTGCGGCGCCTGGCCCACCCCCGCCCCGACGACCCCGAGACGGGCCCCGTCTCCGTGGTGGTGGCACCCGTGCGGTCCGTGCTTCAGCCGCAGGTCAAGGGCCTCGGCGACCTGGAGCCGGTGGCCCTGCGCACCGGGCAGACCGCCGATCTCAACGAGATCGTGGAGGCGCTCGCGGCCGCCGCCTACGCGCGCGTGGAGCTGGTCGAGAAGCGCGGCGAGTTCGCCGTACGCGGCGGCATCCTGGACGTCTTCCCGCCCACCGAGGAACACCCCCTGCGGGTGGAGTTCTGGGGCGACGACGTGGAGGAGATCCGCTACTTCAAGGTCGCCGACCAGCGCTCCCTGGAGGTCGCCGAGCACGGCCTGTGGGCCCCGCCCTGCCGCGAGCTGCTGCTCACCGACGACGTCCGCGAGCGCGCGCGTGCCCTGGCCGAGGAGCACCCCGAGCTCGGCGAGCTGCTCGGCAAGATCGCCGAGGGCATCGCGGTGGAGGGCATGGAGTCCCTGGCGCCCGTCCTCGTCGACGACATGGAGCTGCTGCTCGACGTGTTGCCGAAGGGCTCCATGGCGGTCGTCTGCGACCCCGAGCGGGTACGCACGCGTGCCGCGGACCTCGTGGCGACCTCGCAGGAGTTCCTTCAGGCGTCCTGGGCGGCCACCGCGGGCGGCGGGGAGGCGCCGATCGACGTCGACGCGGCCTCCCTGTGGTCCATCGCGGACGTCCGCGACCGGGCGCGCGACCTGGAGATGATGTGGTGGACGGTGTCGCCGTTCGCCGCCGACGAGGAGCTCGACGACGACACGCTCAAGCTCGGCATGCACGCGCCCGAGACCTACCGGGGCGACACCGCGCGGGCGCTCGCCGACACCAAGGGCTGGCTCGCCGAGAGCTGGCGCGCGGTGTACGTCACGGAGGCGCACGGCCCCGCGGCCCGTACGGTCGAGGTGCTCGGCGGCGAGGGCATCGCCGCCCGCCTCGACCAGGACCTCGGCACCCTGAGCCCGTCCGTGGTGCACGTGGCGTGCGGCTCCATCGACTACGGCTTCGTCGATCCGGCGCTCAGACTCGCCGTCCTCACCGAGACCGACCTCACCGGGCAGAAGGCGGCCGGCCGCGAGGGCGCCCGGATGCCCGCGCGGCGCCGCAAGACCATCGACCCGCTCACCCTGGAGGCGGGCGACTACATCGTCCACGAGCAGCACGGCGTGGGCCGCTACATCGAGATGGTGCAGCGCACGGTCCAGGGCGCCACCCGCGAGTACCTGGTCGTGGAGTACGCGCCCGCCAAGCGCGGCCAGCCCGGCGACCGTCTCTACATCCCCACCGACCAGCTGGAACAGATCACCAAGTACGTCGGCGGCGAGGCGCCCACCCTGCACCGGCTCGGCGGCGCCGACTGGACCAAGACCAAGGCACGCGCGAAGAAGGCGGTCAAGGAGATCGCCGCCGACCTGATCAGGCTCTACAGCGCGCGCATGGCCGCCCCCGGACACACCTTCGCGCCCGACACGCCGTGGCAGCGCGAGCTGGAGGACGCGTTCCCGTACGCGGAGACGCCGGACCAGCTGACCACGATCGCCGAGGTCAAGGAGGACATGGAGAAGTCGGTCCCCATGGACCGCCTGATCTGCGGCGACGTCGGTTACGGCAAGACGGAGATCGCCGTGCGGGCCGCCTTCAAGGCCGTACAGGACGGCAAGCAGGTGGCGGTCCTGGTGCCGACGACACTGCTGGTGCAGCAGCACTTCGGGACGTTCAGCGAGCGGTACGCGCAGTTCCCGGTGAGCGTGAAGGCGCTGTCGCGGTTCCAGACGGACAACGAGGCCAAGGCGACCCTGGAGGGCCTGCGCGAGGGCGCCGTGGACATCGTCATCGGCACGCACCGGCTGTTCTCCTCCGAGACCAAGTTCAAGGACCTCGGGCTCGTCATCGTCGACGAGGAGCAGCGCTTCGGCGTCGAGCACAAGGAGCAGCTGAAGAAGCTGCGGGCCAACGTCGACGTCCTGACGATGTCCGCGACCCCGATCCCGCGCACCCTGGAGATGGCGGTGACCGGCATCCGCGAGATGTCGACGATCACCACACCACCGGAGGAGCGGCACCCCGTGCTGACCTTCGTCGGGCCGTACGAGGAGCGGCAGATCGGCGCGGCGATCCGCCGTGAACTGCTGCGCGAGGGCCAGGTCTTCTACATCCACAACCGGGTCGAGTCGATCGACCGCGCGGCGGCCCGGCTGCGCGAGATCGTCCCCGAGGCGCGGATCGCCACCGCGCACGGACAGATGTCGGAGTCCGCGCTGGAGCAGGTCGTCGTGGACTTCTGGGAGAAGAAGTTCGACGTGCTCGTCTCCACGACGATCGTCGAGTCCGGCATCGACATCTCCAACGCCAACACCCTGATCGTGGAGCGCGGCGACACCTTCGGCCTGTCCCAGCTGCACCAGCTGCGCGGCCGGGTCGGCCGTGGCCGCGAGCGCGGGTACGCGTACTTCCTGTACCCGCCGGAGAAGCCCCTGACGGAGACCGCGCACGAGCGGCTCGCGACCATCGCCCAGCACACCGAGATGGGCGCGGGCATGTACGTGGCCATGAAGGACCTGGAGATCCGCGGCGCCGGCAACCTCCTCGGCGGCGAGCAGTCCGGGCACATCGCGGGCGTCGGCTTCGATCTGTACGTCCGGATGGTCGGCGAGGCCGTCGCCGACTACCGGCGCCAGCTGGAGACCGGCGAGATCGAGGAGGAGCAGCCGCTCGAGGTCAAGATCGAGCTGCCGGTCGACGCGCACGTCCCGCACGACTACGCGCCCGGTGAGCGCCTCAGGCTCCAGGCCTACCGTTCGATCGCCTCCGCCAACAGCGAGGAGGACATCAAGGCGGTACGCGAGGAACTCGTCGACCGGTACGGCAAGTTGCCCGAACCGGTGGAGAACCTGCTGCTGGTGGCCGGCCTGCGGATGCTCGCCCGCGCGTGCGAGGTGGGCGACATCGTGCTCCAGGGCAACAACATCCGTTTCGCGCCGGTGGAGTTGCGCGAGTCGCAGGAACTGCGTCTGAAGCGGCTGTACCCCGGGACCGTCATCAAGCCGGCCGCGCACCAGGTGCTGGTGCCGCGCCCCAAGACCGCGAAGGTCGGCGGCAAGCCGCTGGTCGGGCGGGAGCTGCTGGGGTGGGTCGGGGAGTTCCTGGCCTCGGTGCTGGGGTCGTAGGGGCGTGTTGGGTGTGGGCGGCCCGGCCGGGCCGCCCGGTTGTTCCGCTGTTCCGCCCGGAGGGTCACGCCGAGTGGAACAGCATGCCCGCCAGCGCGCGGAACACCTCCTCCGGGTCCTGGTCGCCCACGGGGCCGTCGAGGTTGTGGCCGAGAAGGAGGGTGGCGAAACCGTGGGCGAGGGACCATGCGGCGACTCCGGCGAGACGGGCGTCGGGGCCGCGGTCCGATGACGCCACCGCGGTGACGGCCTCGCGCAGGGCATCGCCCGCCAGGGCGCGGGCGGTGGTGAGTTCGAGGTCCTCGGAGCGGAGCAGCTCCGGCGTGAACATCACCTGGAAATGCGCCGGATGCCCGCGGGCGAACCGTACGTAGCGCACCCCCGCGTCCTTCAGGTCCGTCGCCGCCCGCAGCGCCTCGGCGAGCAGGCCGTATCCCTCGGCCGCGATGGCCGTGAGCAGTCCGGTGCGGTCCTTGAAGTGATGGGCCGGCGCCGCGTGCGAGACACCGGCCCGGCGGGCGAGGTCCCGCAGGCTCAGCGCGGACGGACCGTCGGACCCGATGACGTCGAGCGCGGCCGTGAGGATGGCGCGGCGGAGATCACCGTGGTGGTAGGGGCGGTCGGGGGCGGGTGAGGCCTGCGACCGCGACGGGGACTGCGACGGGGGCTGGGGATGGGGCTGAGGTTGCGGTTGCGGGGAGGGCGGCATGTCCAGCAGCCTACGCGGAATCTAGGCATTGACAAGTTGCCGTTCGGCGAGGCAATCTAGTCAGTGTCAAGTTGATGGTCGCGGAGTTGGTTCGGCGACCACGGGATCCACGGGGGAGTCGTCATGTCGCAGTACGTCGATGAGGGTGGGGCCGTGGGCGGTGCCGCTGTCGAGCCGGCCCGGGTCCGGCAGCTCTGGCATCTGCTGGAGCCGCTGCACGCGGTGCTGTACTACGCGCCGGAGGTCTTCGAGGAGGCGGCGGCCCTCGGGTACAACACGCAGGAGCGCTGGCCGAGCTACTTCCCGTTGCGTGCCGCGCCGCTCGGCCCCGTCGGCGGCCGGGCCGTCTCCTCCGCTTTCTACAGCTTCGACCCCGGCATGGTCGCCGCGCACATGGACGGCGCGTGGGCGGTGGCGAGCCCGGAGGCCGTGCTGGCGGCGAGGCTGCGAGGGATCGACCGGGCCTACCGCGCCCTCTTCGGTGACCTGATCGACCGCCCCGAACTGGCGGAGGCCGCCGCCCTGCTCCGGCGCGCGGCCGAGGCGGCCGACACGGCGGGCCGACCGCTCGCCGCGGCCAACGCCGCGCTGGACTGGCCGCGATCCCCGCACCTCCAGCTGTGGCAAGCGGCCACGATCCTGCGCGAGCACCGGGGCGACGGCCATGTCGCCGCACTGCTCGTGGCCGGCCTCGACCCGGCGGAGTCGCTGGTCTCCTTCGCCGCGATCGGCGCGGCCCCGGCCGAACGCTTCGAGAGCCGCGGCTGGAGCGCGCGGTCCTGGTCGGCCGCACGCGAACGCCTGGTGGCCCGCGGGCTGGTGAACGAGGACGGTACGGCGACGGACGCGGGCCGCGATCTGCGGCACCGGGTCGAGCACCACACCGACCGCCTCGCCGCCGCCCCCTGGAACGCGGTTGATGCGAAGTCCGCCGACCGCGTGACCGAACTCCTCGGTGACTACTGGGTCGCGGTCCTGGCGTCGGGCCTGCTGCCGTCGGAGACGACCCTGGGGATAGGCAAGGTCTGACGGGGCGTCCGGGGGGTTGTGCACGCGGGCGGGCGGCACGGGCGAAGCCGCCCGCGGGAGGTGAGGTGCCGCGGACGGCCTCTGTCTCAAGGTGGTCCAGTGCGTGCCGCCCCGATCCGATGGCGGGCGGCCCTTGTTGATCGCCTCCGTGGACTCTCCGGCGCTACTGCCGGTCGGGCCTTTCGCGGTCCATGCCGAGCGCGCCCTCTGCCTTCTGCTGTGCGTCGTCGACCTGGCTCTCGTACTTGTTGCCCGTCTTCTCGTTCATCTTCTGTTCCGCGGTGTCGGACATCTGCTGAGCCTTGTCCTGGGTGCCGCGGTTCTTGAACCTGTCGAGGATCCCCATCCAGCACTCCTTCCGGAGGTTGCTCATTCGACGATACGCCCGACTTGTTCGAGATGCGCAATTACGCCCGGTGTGGTCTGGACCTCTCGGCCGCTACCGTGTGCGGCGGCGGTGACCGCCCGTCCGAGGGCGGCGCGCACACGCAAGGGGGAGGGCCGCACCGTGAGGCGTCTGAGGGGCGGGGCGGCGCTGGCCGTTGCGCTGTTGGTGGCCGTGACCGGCTGCAAGGAAGAGACCACCGGGGCCGGCGGAGCACAGGAGACGGGAAGTGGGGGAGCGGCGATGACGGCCGCCGAGGCACTGACCGTCAAGGGCCGGGCGCCCAGGACCGGATACGACCGGGACCGGTTCGGCTCGCCCTGGGCCGACACCGACTCCAACAGCTGCGACACCCGTGACGACATCCTCAAACGGGACCTGGAGGAGGTGGAGTTCACCGACGGCACGTGCAAGGTGGCGTCGGGGACGCTCGACCCGGACCCGTACACCGGAAAGGACGTCACCTACGAGCGCGGGCGCAGTGAGGTCGACATAGACCATCTCGTCGCCCTGTCCGACGCCTGGCAGAAGGGCGCCCAGCAATGGGACCCCAGCAAGCGGATCGCCTTCGCCAACGACCCGCTGAACCTCCTGGCCGTGGACGCGGGCACCAACCGTTCCAAGAGCGACGGCGACACGGCGACCTGGCTGCCGCCGAACAAGCCGTACCGGTGCACCTATGTCGCCGCCCAGGTCGCCGTGAAGCGGAAGTACGGCCTGTGGGTCACGTCCGCAGAGCGGGAGGCGATGACCCGGGTGCTGTCGGGCTGCCCCGACCAACGCCTCCCGACGGGCGGCAACCCGACAGAGGCACCGCCCCGCTTCAGCGCGGACTGACGCTTGCGGCGCCGGTCCGGCGGGTCGGCAGTGATCAGGTCGACAACGGTTCGGTACAACCCGGGACCGGTTGTCCTTGTCGGCCTATACGCTCGAAGCGACCACCGCACAACCGGCATTGCACGGTGCCGGTCACGCGTGCCCGTCCCAGGTTTCAGGAGCAGTCATGCATGGCCACGGCTACCCGCAGCCGGTGAAGCAGCCGCCGCCGACGGCGTTGCTGGTCTTCCTGCGTGTGGTGTTCGTGGTGATCTCGATCCTCAGCCTCGGCTTCCTGACCTGGACGATGATGCTGCGCCTCGCGATCGTGACGCGGAAGTCCCTGGACTGGGGCCTGTTCGCGGCCGTGGTCGTCATCGACATCCTGGCCATCGTGCTGCTCGGCAGCGAGCCCGGCGAGGAGATCCACACCGCGGGCGGCTGGACCGGCCTCACCCTGCTGCTCGGCACCCTCGTGGCGGTCATCGCGTACTACCTCGCCGCGGACATCCGCCACTTCCAGCAGCTGCGCCAGGGCGCGTACGCCCACGCGCGCCCGCCGGCGTACGGCTACCCCCAGGCGCAGTCGCCGTACACGGCCACCACGGTCCCGCAGGTACCGCCGGCGCAGCGCCCGCCGCACACACCGTCCACCCACCACACCCCGCCCCCGGCGACCCCCGCACCACCGCCCCAGCGGCCCGCGCCCGCCCGGATCGACCAGGTGCGCGCCGAGCTGGACGAGCTCAGTGAGTTCCTCCGCAAGCAGGACGGCCGGCCCGAGGGCGGAAGGTGACCGTGGCGACAGGACGTGTCGTCGCCGGCCGGTACGAACTGGCCACGCTCATCGGGCAAGGCGGCATGGGCCAGGTGTGGACCGCGTACGACCGCCGCCTGGACCGGCGTGTGGCGGTGAAGCTGCTGCGCCCGGACAAGGTGGCCGGCCAGGAGGCCGACGAGCTGCGCCGCCGCTTCGTGCGCGAGTGCCGCGTCACCGCCCAGGTCGACCACCCCGGCCTGGTCACCGTGCACGACGCGGGCAGCGAGGGCGAGGAGCTGTTCCTCGTGATGCAGTACGTGGACGGCGCGGACCTCTCCGACCATCTCGCCGAGCACAGCCCGTACCCCTGGCAGTGGTCCGTCGCGGTGGCCGCGCAACTGTGCGCCGTGCTCAGCGCCGTGCACGCCGTGCCGATCGTCCACCGCGACCTCAAGCCACGCAACGTGATGGTGAAGCAGGACGGCACGGTCACCGTGCTCGACCTCGGTGTGGCGTCCGTGATGGACACCGACACCACACGCCTGACCCACACCGGTTCCCCCATCGGCTCGCCCGCCTACATGGCGCCCGAGCAGGCCATGGGCGGCGCGGTCGGCCCGTACACCGACCTCTACGCACTCGGTGTGCTGATGCACGAACTCCTCAGCGGAGACGTGCCGTTCGCGGGTTCCACGGCGCTCGGCGTGCTGCACCGCCATCTGTACGAGGCGCCGGTGCCCGTGCGCCGGCTCCGCCCGGAGGTCCCCGAGCCGCTGGAGGCACTGGTCCTGCGCCTGCTCGCGAAGGACCCCCAGCACCGGCCCGGCTCCGCGCAGGAGGTGTACGAGGACCTGGCGCCGCTCCTGCCCGCGCGCGGGATGCCCACCGGCGCGCCCCTCGACCCCACCCGCCCCTTCCTGCGCCCGCACGCTCCCTGGCCGGACCGCGCGCGCACCCCGGCGCCCCAGCCCGCGCCCGCCGCCCCGCCCGCCGACGAGAAGCCGGACGTCGCCCGCGCGGTCGACGAGGTCAAGCGGCTGCTCGGTGAGGGCCGCATCACGCAGGCCGTCGACATCCTCGGCGCGATCCTGCCCGCCGCCGCCGAGCAGCACGGAGTGCACTCCCCGGTCGTCCGCACCCTGCGCAAGCAGTACGCCGCCACCCTCATGGACGACGGCCAGTACCGGCGCGCGCTGCCCGAACTGAGCCGCCTCGCCGACGAACGCGCCGCCGAGGCCGGCCAGGCCGACCCCCAGGCGCTGCGCTTCCGCTACGAGGCCGCCCAGTGCCTCGAACAACTCGGTGAACCGGCGGCGGCGCTGTCCGCGTACCGGGGACTGCTGCCGTACTACGAGAACCAGTACGTGTCCGGCGACCCGGAACTCGCGCACGAGGTGCGCCGCCGCATCGGCCACCTCCTGCTCGCCCTCGGCGACCGCGCCGCGGCCCACGAGACGCTGGTCCGCCTCCTGCACGACGTGGAGCGGCTGCACGGCCCCGGCCATCCGGCCGCCCTGGAGATCCGCCGCACTCTTCAGTGGCTCGGACAGGTACGCGGCTAGCCTCCCGCGCGCGAGTACGGGCCCCTGGGGACGGCCGTCGAGCGGTCGTTCGACCCTGTGGAAGGGGTCCGGAAGCGCGGCGGTGCCCGAAGTCCTGGTGAATCGTTGGTCGAATGGGTTGGCCAGAGCTTGCCCGCTGCCTAACATCGATCACCGCAAGACTTTGTGCACCGCCGCACAATCTCCTCGGGAGGTTCCCTTGCACCGCCGCCGTCGCACCGCGTTCGTCCTTTCCGCCGTGATCGCTGCCGCGGCCCCTCTCCTCACCGCGTGCGGAAACGACGCGCACCCCGGCGCGGCAGCCGTCGTGGGCGGCGAGCGGATCACCGTGTCGCAGCTGGAGAACAGGGTCGACGAGGTACGCCGGGCCCAGCGGGCCGCGGTGAGCGACGAGGCCCAGTACGCGCAGGCCATCGCCCAGACCGGCACCCTCACCCGCGACACCCTGCACAGCATGGTCCTCGACGAGGTGCTGCACGGCGCCGCCAAGGACGCGGGCGTCTCCGTCACCCGCAAGGAGATGCAGACGTTCCGCGGCGAGCTGGAGAAGCAGGCGGGCGGCGCCAAGGGCCTGGAAACGGCCTGGCTCCAGCAGTACGGGATCCCGCCGGAGCGCCTCGACGAGAACCTGCGTGTCCAGCTGGAGGCCCAGAAGCTGGCCACCGCGCTCGGCACGGACACCACGCAGCAGCCGTTCTGGCAGGCCCTGTCCAAGGCGTCCAAGGAACTCGGCGTCGATCTCAACCCGCGCTACGGCAGCTGGGACGTGGAGAAGGTCAGCCGCGTCGACGCGGAGACGCCCTGGGTGCGCGAGGTGACGAACACCGGGCAGGAGCAGCAGCCCGCGTAGGAGCAGCCGGTACTTCGGGGGTGCAGCCGGCCCTTCGCCGCTGCACCCGGTCCCTCGGGGCTGCGAAGACCGATAATCCGACGAACCACTCCGCCCTGTGGATAACTTTCCGGCCCTGTCCGCGGTGTGCGTTACGTTCGGATCGTGAACGCAACCAGCCCCGAAGGCACCCCCGACGCCACCCCCGAGCCCGGCCGTATCGTCCTGCTCACCACCAGCCACCGCGTCGCCCCCGGCCTGCTGTCCTGGCCGGCCTGGCAGGCGCTGCACACCGCCGACTCGGTGTTCTGCGCGGACGGTGCCCACCCGCAGCTGCCGTATCTGCGGGAGGCGGGGACGGTCGTCACCGAGGCCGCCCCGACCGCCGAGGACCTGCTGGACGCCTGCGCCGGCGGCAGGACCGTGGTCGTCGTCGCCACCGGTGAGGGCGAGCCCGCGCTCACGGACGGCCTGTCCCGCCTCGCCGGGTCCGGCAGGGTGCGGATGCCCGAGCTGGAGCTGCTTCCCGCCTCCTACGACCTGCCGGGCGCCCGGCTCCTCGACCTCGTCCAGGTCATGGACCGCATCCGCGCCGAGTGTCCCTGGTCGTCGCGGCAGACCCACCAGGGCCTCGCCAAGTACGCCGTCGAGGAAGCCTACGAGCTGGTCGAGGCCATCGAGGACGGCGACCGGGACGAGCTGCGCGAGGAGCTGGGCGACGTCCTCCTCCAGGTCGTCTTCCACGCCCGGATCGCCGAGGAGGGCGAGGGCACCGAGGAAGACGCCGACGCCCCCTTCTCCATCGACGACGTGGCCGCCGGCATCGTCGCCAAGCTCATCCACCGCCACCCGCACGTCTTCGGGGACGAGACCGCGTCGACCCCCGAGGAGGTGAAGGAGCACTGGCTGCGGACGAAGGCCCAGGAGAAGCGCCGCACTTCGATAACGGAGGGCATCCCGCTGCACCAGCCCGGCCTCGCCCTCGCGGCCAAGCTGGCGTCCCGGGCACGGACCGCGGGCCTGGAGGTGCCGCTGCCCCCGGTCGAGGGCATCGGCTACGAACTGCTGGCGCTGGCGGCCCGAGCCGAGGCGGAGGGCGTGGACCCGGAGGCGGCGCTGCGGGCGGCGGCGCGGGTGTACCGGGACGCGATCAGAGAGAAGGAGGCCGGACAGAGCCGGGATACGGTCGGCCAGTGACCGACCAGCATCACCCCGAGCCCCCGCACAACACCCCGGACCAGGCGCCCCACTCTGCCGAGTCCGCCCACCCCGCCGAGCCCGCCCACCCCGCCGAGTTCGCCCACCCGGCCGAGTCCGCCCACCCGGCCGAGTCCGCCGCAGGCGCCCCGCCGCTCTTCACCTGGGAGTTCGCCACCAACCCCTACCCGGCGTACGCGTGGCTGCGGGAGCACGCCCCCGTGCACCGGACGGAGTTGCCGAGTGGTGTGGAGGCCTGGCTGGTCACGCGGTACGCCGACGCGCGGCAGGCGCTGGCCGACGGGCGGCTGTCCAAGAACCCCGCGCATCACGACGAACCCGCGCACGCCAAGGGCAAGACCGGCATCCCCGGTGAGCGCAAGGCCGAGCTGATGACCCATCTGCTCAACATCGACCCGCCGGACCACACCCGGCTGCGCCGGCTGGTGTCGAAGGCGTTCACACCCCGCCGGGTGGCCGAGTTCGCGCCACGGGTGCAGGAGTTGGCGGACGGGCTCATCGACCGGTTCGCGGAGAAGGGGGAGGCGGATCTGATCCACGAGTTCGCGTTCCCGCTGCCCATCTACGCGATCTGCGATCTGCTGGGTGTCCCGCGCGAGGACCAGGACGACTTCCGGGACTGGGCGGGGATGATGATCCGGCACGGTGGCGGTCCGCGGGGCGGGGTCGCGCGGTCGGTGAAGAAGATGCGCGGCTATCTCGCCGAGCTGATCCACCGCAAGCGCGAGGCGCTCCCGGAGAGCGCGTCGCCCGGCGAGGACCTCATCTCCGGGCTCATCCGCGCCTCCGACCACGGTGAGCACCTCACGGAGAACGAGGCGGCGGCGATGGCGTTCATCCTGCTGTTCGCCGGGTTCGAGACGACGGTGAACCTGATCGGAAACGGCACGTACGCGCTGCTGACCCACAACGAGCAGCGCGGCCGCTTCCAACGGGCCCTGGACGAGGGGGACACCGGCCTGCTGGAGACCGGTGTCGAGGAACTGCTCCGCTTTGACGGGCCGGTGGAGCTGGCGACGTGGCGGTTCGCCACCGAGCCGCTGAGTCTGGGCGGACAGGACATCGCGGCCGGGGATCCGGTTCTGGTGGTGCTGGCGGCGGCCGACCGCGACCCGGAGCGGTTCGCCGACCCGGACATCCTCGACCTCTCCCGTCGTGACAACCAACACCTCGGTTACGGGCACGGCATCCACTACTGCCTCGGTGCCCCGCTCGCCCGGCTGGAGGGACAGACCGCGCTCGCCACGCTTTTCAGCCGTCTTCCGGACCTGCGCCTGGCGGCCGACCCGGCCGAACTCCGCTGGCGCGGTGGCCTCATCATGCGCGGACTGCGCACCCTGCCGGTCGAGTTCACCCCCGAGCGTCCCTGAAACCCGGGCGGGACGCCCACCGTCGGACCCGGCCGGCACCCCGGGCGCCCTGACGCACAGACAGTCACCTCACCCCCGTACCTCCTGACATACAGTCATCAAAAAGATGACATCACCTCACGTCTGTGATCTTCACGTGATCTACGCGGCATTAACTTGTGACAAGTGATCGACTGCCGCTACTTTCACCCATCAGTGCGACGTCGAACACCAGGCGCCGCGCGG
This sequence comes from Streptomyces sp. NPDC088387, assembly GCF_044753385.1. Lineage (NCBI taxonomy): Bacteria > Bacillati > Actinomycetota > Actinomycetes > Kitasatosporales > Streptomycetaceae > Streptomyces > Streptomyces sp. NPDC088387. Next base: position 109,186 of record NZ_JBIVNC010000019.1, on the reverse strand, counting down.
GTCACCGCTGTCTCGCGAAAGGTCACCGCATGCTCCCCGGGAACGGCCGCCACCGTCGCCCCCGTCAGGCTCCGGCGCTCCTCGTGGCGGCCGGCGTGACCGGCTCGGCCATCGCCATCCCGCTCCTCGGCGCCGCCGGCGCGAGCGCGGCGAGCGGTACCACATGGGACGCCGTCGCGGAGTGCGAGAGCGGCGGCGCGTGGAGCGCGGACGAGGGCAACGGCCGTTACGGCGGTCTGCAAGTGACCCAGCAGGACTGGGAGAGCTACGGCGGTCTGGACTACGCGGCCAGTGCCGACCAGGCCAGCCGTTCGCAGCAGATAGCCGTGGCCGAGCGGATCCTCGCCGACCAGGGGGTCGGCGCGTGGTCCGTCTGCGGCCTGGTCCACGGACTCACGCAGGACTCCAAGCCGGCCGACGTCGACACCGGCGTGGGGGGCGACGCGACGTCCGGCTCCTCCAGCGAGTCCGACGCGAACGACTCCAGCGGCTCGAATGGCCTGAATGGGTCGAACGATTCGGACAGTTCGAACAACACGGACGGTTCCGACGGCTCGACCGACGGCCGGACCGATTCCTCCGGCTCCTCCGACTCCACCGGATCGTCCGACCCGTCCCAGTCGCCCGATTCCTCCGACGGCTCGGACTCGCCGTCCGATTCGTCCACTTCGCCCTCCGGTGACGCTTCGGGCGACACCGACCCCTCGGGTGAGCCGGACGGAACGGACGATTCGGCCACCCCGGTCTCGCCGAGCGACCCCGCCGCCGACCCGGCCGGCGACCCCTCCGGGGCAAACGGCGATGAATCGGACAACTTCCCGCAGGAAGTCGGCTCTTCGTACCTGGTCGACACCGGCTCGCTCTCCGGCACGGGCCGCCATCGTGGCAACAGCGCCGACGAGGACGCCGTGGGGGACCGTACGGTCATCTCCCCGGACGCCTCCGCGGGCTCCTCCGGCCGTCACGCCTCGCGCGGCAGCGGCGACGCACGCGACCCGCTCGACAGCTCCTACACCGTCCGCAACGGTGACACTCTCTGCTCCATCGCCGACTCCCTTGGCTTCGACGGCGGATGGCGCAAGCTCTACGCGGAGAACGAGGAGTCGATCGGTACCGACCCGAACCGCATCGTCCCCGGTCAGACCCTGGAACTCGGGGCCTAACCGGACGAAAGGCAACGGGAGTTCGCGTCACACTTCGCGCTGAATGTCCGGTTTGGTGAAAGTGTGGGATGAGTCTCAGAAGCCCTGATCGTCTTTGAAATTCGGCGAATCGCGTGTCTACGGTCAACACCGCTCGCAGCAGTGAGCCCCGACAACCGCCACGCCGAATCCTGCCGGTGGTCGTCCGGGAACAGTCGTCGCGTCAAGCGCCGTAGGCAGGAGCGGGGGACCCACAGGTAAGTGCCGGGCCCGGCGGTCGAGGTGACTCGATGTCGGAACCGGCTTGGGGTGTAGCCGTGCCGTACGGGACGAAAGCCTCGTACGAGACACGGCCGGGCAACTCAACCGGCCCGAACCCGACAGCTCACCTCGCAGGCGTCGGTGAGGGGATCAACCATGCTGTTTTCCGGCAAGGGCAAGCACCGCCGCCCGTCCAAGGCCACCCGTGTCGTCGCGCTCGCCGGTGTCACCGGTGCCGCCGTCGCCGCCCCGCTGATGGCGGCCGGCAGCGCCTCCGCCGCCACCGCGTCCGAGTGGGACGCCGTCGCCCAGTGCGAGTCCGGCGGTGACTGGTCCATCAACACCGGCAACGGTTACTCCGGCGGCGTGCAGTTCTCCCCGTCGACCTGGGCCGCCTACGGCGGTACGAAGTACGCGGCCGCCGCCTACCAGGCCAGCAAGGCCCAGCAGATCGAGATCGCCGAGAAGGTCCTCGCGGGCCAGGGCAAGGGCGCCTGGCCGGTCTGCGGCGTCGGCCTGTCCAACGCCGCCTACAACGGCGGTGGCTCGACCACCCCGAGCCAGCCCTCCACCGAGTCGCAGAGCGGCACGGACCGTTCCTCGGAGGAGCAGAGCGCGTCGCGTTCGCAGGAGCGCCCCGCCGCCCCGAAGAAGGAGACCGTCACGACGCCGACCGGCGCCAAGGTCAAGAAGGGCGACGGCGAGTACAAGGTCGTCAAGGGCGACTCGCTCAGCGCCATCGCCGCCGAGCACGACGTCAAGGGCGGCTGGGCGAAGCTGTTCGACCTGAACAAGGACATCGTCGACGACGCCGACGTCATCTTCCCGGGTCAGCAGCTGCACCTGAAGTGACCCACGGCTCGCGCACAGCCGAGCCCCAGTCCCCCCACAGCCTCTCCCCCCATGCTTGAGGTGCTTCCTCTCAGAGGCTCCCGTGCGGGTCCCCCCGTCCCTCGCGGGTTCCCCGTCCCGGTGCGCGTTCCCCCGTACGCACCGGGACGGGGCTTTTCTATGCCTTCGCACACCACCGTGGCCGGCCGTACGCCACGGCTTGGACACCCGTCTTTGTTTCGTTCGGAAACATTTTACGATCGGTTCTGTCCGCGGGATGGTCGACCGGCTGGCCGAACGCACCAAGCCGGTTAGGCTCGTCTCGCAGAGCCGCTGCGGTCCTGCCCCACCGCGTCACATCCACGAAGGAGATGCTCGTGCCGTCCATCGACGTCGTCGTAGCCCGGGAAATCCTGGACTCCCGAGGCAACCCCACGGTCGAGGTCGAGGTCGGCCTCGACGACGGCAGCACGGGTCGTGCCGCCGTTCCGTCCGGCGCCTCCACGGGTGCCTTCGAAGCCATCGAGCTCCGCGACGGTGACCCCAACCGCTACCAGGGCAAGGGTGTCGAGAAGGCCGTCCTGGCCGTCATCGAGCAGATCGGCCCGGAGCTCGTCGGCTACGACGCCACCGAGCAGCGCCTGATCGACCAGGCGATGTTCGACCTGGACGCCACCGACAACAAGGGCTCGCTCGGCGCCAACGCCATCCTCGGCGTCTCGCTCGCCGTCGCGCACGCCGCCTCCGAGGCCAGCGACCTGCCGCTCTTCCGCTACCTCGGCGGTCCGAACGCGCACCTGCTGCCCGTTCCGATGATGAACATCCTGAACGGCGGCTCGCACGCCGACTCCAACGTGGACATCCAGGAGTTCATGATCGCGCCGATCGGCGCGGAGTCCTTCTCCGAGGCGCTGCGCTGGGGCACCGAGGTCTACCACACCCTCAAGAAGGTGCTGAAGAGCAAGGGCCTGTCCACCGGCCTCGGCGACGAGGGCGGCTTCGCCCCCAACCTCGGCTCCAACCGCGAGGCCCTCGACCTCATCCTCGAAGCGATCAAGGAAGCCGGTTACGTGCCCGGCGAGCAGATCGCCCTCGCGCTCGACGTCGCCGCCTCCGAGTTCTACAAGGACGGCAAGTACCTCTTCGAGGGCAAGGAGCGCTCCGCCGCCGAGATGACGGAGTACTACGAGGAGCTGGTCGCCGCCTACCCGCTCGTCTCCGTCGAGGACCCGCTGTTCGAGGACGACTGGGCCGGCTGGAAGGTCCTCACCGACCGTCTCGGCGACAAGGTCCAGATCGTCGGCGACGACCTGTTCGTGACCAACCCCGAGCGCCTGGCCCGCGGCATCGACGACGGCGCCGCCAACGCGCTGCTCGTCAAGGTCAACCAGATCGGCTCGCTCACCGAGACCCTGGACGCCGTCGAGCTGGCCCAGCGCAACGGCTTCAAGTGCATGATGTCCCACCGCTCCGGCGAGACCGAGGACGTCACCATCGCCGACCTCGCCGTCGCCACCAACTGCGGCCAGATCAAGACCGGCGCCCCGGCCCGCTCCGAGCGCGTCGCCAAGTACAACCAGCTGCTGCGCATCGAGGAGATCCTCGACGACGCGGCGGTGTACGCCGGGCGCAGCGCGTTCCCGCGGTTCCGCTTTGCGGACCAGTAGACACAGCAAGGGCTGAACCACGGCGCCGTAGCCGCGCAGTACGAAGCGTCGTACGTACGTCCCCGTACCCGGTCCCGTACCGTGTGCGGGGACGTACGCGCGTGTGAACGGGAGGCGGGGGCATGGCCCTGAAGGAGCGGGACCGGTTCTCCACGGCCACCAGGCTGCGGATCCTCGGCGAGCAGACCGCCGAGCGCGTCTACCGCTCGCAGACCCGCCGCCAGGCCCGACGCTCCCGGCTGACCGGCCGCGCGGCCCTGCTCGCCCTCGTCGTCTGCTCCCTGGTCGTCGCGCTCGCCTACCCGATAAGGCAGTACGTCGCCCAGCGCGCCGAGATCGCCGACCTGGAGCGCGAGCAGCGCCAGGCCCAGCAGCGCGTCGAGGACCTCCGCGACCTCAAGGCACGCTGGCAGGACGACGCGTACGCCGAGCAGCAGATCCGGCAGCGGCTGCACTACGTGATGCCGGGCGAGACCGGGTACGTCGTGATCGACCCGGACGCGGCCAAGCAGTCCCGTACCGACACCGGGGCGGCCGACCGGCCCTGGTACTCCAATGTCTGGGACGGCGTCGACAAGTCCGACGCCGCCGACCAGTGACCCACCTGTAGAGCCCGTAGAGCGTGTAGAGCCTGTAGAGCGTTCAGGGCCGTGAGAGAGAAGTCGTAGAAAGCAGTCATGGAGACGCCCCCGCCGCCCACCGTGCGCACCGAGCCCACCGACGCCGACGTCGAGGCCTTCCAGCAGCAGCTCGGCCGGCCGCCGCGCGGACTGCGTGCCATCGCGCACCGGTGCCCGTGCGGGCAGCCCGACGTGGTGGAGACCGCGCCCCGGCTGCCCGACGGCACGCCCTTCCCGACGCTGTACTACCTGACGTGTCCGAAGGCCGCGTCGGCGATCGGCACGCTGGAGGCCAACGGCGTGATGAAGGAGATGACGGCCCGGCTGGAGTCGGATCCGGAGCTGGCCTCCGCGTATCGCTCCGCGCACGAGGACTATGTGCGGCGGCGCGACGAGATCGAGGAGCTCACTGGGTTCCCCAGCGCGGGGGGTATGCCGGACCGGGTGAAGTGTCTCCATGTGCTGGTGGCGCACAGTCTGGCCGCGGGGCCCGGGGTGAATCCGCTCGGGGACGAGGCGATCGCGTTGTTGCCGGAGTGGTGGGCCAAGGGCACGTGTGTCTTGCCGACGGCTGAGCAGTGAACCCCGGCTGCCCTTCCCGGGGGCTGCGCCCCCGGACCCCCGCTTCGGCCTGAACGGCCTCGTCCTCAAACGCCGGACGGGCTGGAAGAAGCCGGGATCGGCCTCGTCCTCAAACTGAAGACCGGGGGCGGCGCCCGCCAACAGGCCCCCAACAGACCCCCAACAGGCCCCCAACAGGCCCCCAGAACCCACGATCCGAAGGACCCCCTATGACCCGCGTCGCCGCCATCGACTGCGGTACCAACTCCATCCGGCTGCTCGTCGCCGACGCCGATTCCGCTACCGGTGAACTGGTCGACCTGGACCGGCGGATGACGATCGTGCGGCTCGGGCAGGGGGTGGACCGGACCGGGCGGTTGGCGCCCGAGGCGTTGGAGCGGACGTTCGCGGCGTGCCGGGAGTATGCCGCCGTGGTCAAGGAGCACGGGGCCGAGCGGCTCCGGTTCGTGGCGACCTCGGCGTCGCGGGACGCGGAGAACCGGGACGAGTTCGTGCGCGGGGTGCTGGACATCCTCGGGGTGGAGCCCGAGGTCATCTCCGGTGACCAGGAGGCGGAGTTCTCCTTCACCGGGGCCACCAGGGAGCTGGCCGGCGGGCATGAGATGGAGCGGCCGTTCCTGGTCGTGGACATCGGGGGCGGGTCCACCGAGTTCGTCGTGGGGGAGGACCGCGTACGCGCGGCGCGCTCCGTCGACGTCGGGTGTGTGCGGATGACCGAGCGGCATCTCCTCGTCGACGGTGTGGTCGGCGACCCGCCCTCCGAGGCGCAGATCGCGGCCGTGCGGGCCGACATCGAGGCCGCGCTCGACCTCGCGGAGCGGACCGTGCCGTTGCACGAGGCGCGCACGCTGGTCGGGCTGGCCGGGTCCGTCACGACGGTGTCGGCGATCGCGCAGGAGCTGCCCGCGTACGACTCGGCGGCCATCCACCACTCCCGGGTGTCCCGCGAGAAGGTCCGCGAGATCACCGACTGGCTGGTGCGCTCCACCCACGCCGAGCGGGCGGCCGTGCCGTCGATGCATCCGGGGCGGGTGGACGTCATCGCCGCGGGGGCCCTCGTACTGCTCTCGGTCATGGACCGGATCGGCGCCGCGGAGGTCGTTGTCAGTGAGCACGACATCCTTGACGGGATCGCCTGGTCCGTTGCCTAGTGCCCCCGAAAGTGTCTCGGCTGAGCAGGAAGCTCAGCGGATGAGCGCACTTTTGGGGGGTTCGGGGGGCCCGGCGCGACACCCCGGCCGGAAAGTTCGTGAAGTTCTTCACAAGGAATTCGGCCCTGTCGGGGGATCAAGAGGGCTCGATGGGCCGTTCCGGGGGCTCACCTGGGGTGTAGGGGTGTTCGACCGAGCACGGCGGGAGTGTTTCCGGAGGGTTAAACGGGGGCCTCGTCCACGGATTCCGAAGGGCCGGACGAGCAGCTCACGCGGCATTGACAACGGTCCGCCCGGCATCCGGGTTCCCATTCCGTGCCATGGCCTTGATCACGAGGGCCGCGCAGTGTAGCAGAGGTGGTACCGAAGCTTGTGAAGGGGCGCACGAGCTACCCCCTCGGGGCAGGTGGATACTCGATGGCATGAGCACCACGGAGCGTCCCAGGATCCTCGTAGTAGGCGGTGGGTACGTAGGCCTGTACGCAGCTCGGCGCATCCTCAAGAAGATGCGCTACGGCGAGGCGACCGTCACGGTCGTCGACCCCCGGTCGTACATGACCTACCAGCCCTTCCTCCCCGAAACCGCAGCCGGAAGCATCTCGCCGCGCCACGTCGTCGTGCCGCTGCGGCGGGTGCTGCCGAAGGCCGAAGTCCTCACCGGCCGGGTCACCACCATCGACCAGGACCGCAAGGTCGCGTCGATCGCCCCGCTGGTCGGAGAGGCGTACGAGCTCCCCTTCGACTACCTCGTGATCGCGCTCGGCGCGGTCTCCCGCACCTTCCCGATCCCCGGCCTCGCCGAGCAGGGCATCGGTATGAAGGGCATCGAGGAGGCCATCGGCCTGCGCAACCACGTCCTTGAGCAGCTCGACAAGGCCGACTCCACCACGGACGAGGAGATCCGCCGCAAGGCGCTCACGTTCGTCTTCATCGGCGGTGGCTTCGCGGGCGCGGAGACCATCGGCGAGGTCGAGGACATGGCCCGCGACGCGGCCAAGTACTACACCAGCGTCTCCCGCGAGGACATGCGGTTCGTGCTCGTCGACGCCGCCGACAAGATCCTGCCCGAGGTCGGCCCCAAGCTCGGTCAGTACGGCAAGGAGCACCTGGAGAGCCGCGGTGTGGAGATCTACCTCTCCACCTCCCTCGACTCCTGCGTCGACGGTCATGTCGTGCTGAAGAACGGCCTGGAGGTCGACTCCAACACGATCGTCTGGACGGCCGGCGTCAAGCCGAACCCGGCGCTCACCCGCTTCGGTCTGCCCCTCGGCCCGCGCGGTCACGTCGACGCCGAGCCCACCCTCCAGGTCAAGGGCACCGACTACATCTGGACCGCCGGCGACAACGCCCAGGTGCCGGACGTCGCCGCCCGCAAGGCCGGCGTCGAGAACGCCTGGTGCCCGCCGAACGCCCAGCACGCGCTGCGCCAGGCCAAGGTCCTCGGCGACAACGTGATCTCCGGTATGCGGGGCTTCCCGCAGAAGGACTACAGCCACGCCAACAAGGGCGCCGTCGCCGGCCTCGGCCTGCACAAGGGCGTGGCGATGATCGTCATGGGCAAGGTCAAGATCAAGGTCAAGGGCCGGCTCGCCTGGTACATGCACCGTGGCTACCACGGTCTGGCCATGCCGACCTGGAACCGGAAGATCCGCGTCTTCGCCGACTGGACCCTCGGTATGTTCCTCAAGCGCGAGGTCGTCGCCCTCGGCGCGATGGAGAACCCCCGCGAGGAGTTCTACGAGGCCGCCAAGCCGGCGCCGGTTCCGGTCGGTGCCGCCTCCGAGGAGAAGGCCAAGGCCTCCTGACCTCGGGTCACGTCGTACAGCCCTGAAGGGGCCGCCCGCCATCCGTGGTGCGGGCGGCCCCTTCGGCGTGCCGTACGGGCCCGCCCGTCACGTCCCTTTCGGGGCGGGCCGGACGGCGGCCAAAAGGTGGTTTGTACATCCTTTTTGCTGAGTCGTAACGCGCGTGGGGGACTGCGCGGGCGGCTTGCAGGTGTTTACGTGGTGGAAGACATCCGGGATCACCTGTCACGGAGGTGCGTCATGACCGACGCCGCGTCGCGGCTGAAGGGCTTGCTCGAACAAATGCTGGGAGCGCCGCTCCCCGTACGCATTCGTTCCTGGGACGGTTCGGAGGCCGGGCCGCCGGGGGCGCCGGCCCTCGTCGTGCGTGACCGCCGGGCACTCCGCCGGCTGCTGTGGAAGCCGGGGGAGCTGGGACTCGCCCGCGCCTGGGTCTCCGGGGACCTGGACGTGGACGGCGATCTGTACGAGGCCCTGAAGCTGATGGCCGGGATCGCCTGGGAGCGCGACGAGGACTCGCGCACCCTGGGAGAGGCACTGCGCGACCCGCAGGTGCGCGCCGCGGTGCGCGGCCTGCTGAGGATGGCGGGCCCCATGCTGCCGCCCGCCCCGCCCCCCGAGGAGATCAGGAGACCGCGCCGGCATCTGCACACCAAGCGCACCGACCGGCAGGCCATCAGCCACCACTACGACGTCGGCAACGACTTCTACGAGATCGTCCTCGGCCCGTCCATGGTGTACTCCTGCGCCTACTGGGAGGACGACGGCACCCTGGAGGACGCCCAGCGCGACAAGCTCGAACTCATCTGCCGCAAGCTCGGTCTGAAGCCCGGTCAGCGTCTTCTGGACGTCGGCTGCGGCTGGGGCTCCATGGTCATCCACGCGGCCCGCGAGCACGGTGTGAGCGCCGTCGGCATCACCCTCTCCCAGGAGCAGGCCGCGTACGCCCGCAAGCGGATCGCGGAGGAGGGGCTCACCGACAAGGTGGAGATCCGCGTCCAGGACTACCGGGACGTGTCCGACGGCCCCTTCGACGCCATCTCCTCGATCGGCATGGCCGAGCACGTCGGCGCCGAACGCTATCTGGAGTACTCCGAGCACCTCTACGGCCTGCTGCGGCCCGGCGGGCGGCTCCTGAACCACCAGATCGCGCGCCGGCCCCAGCGGGACGAGTCGGCGTACGAGGTGGACGAGTTCATCGACGCCTACGTCTTCCCCGACGGCGAACTCGCCCCTGTCGGCACCACCGTCATGCAACTGGAGCGGGCCGGGTTCGAGGTGCGCGACGTCGAGTCCATCCGCGAGCACTACGCGCGCACCCTGCGCCGCTGGGTGGGCAACCTGGAGGCCGGCTGGGACCAGGCGGTACGGCTCACCAGTCCCGGCCGGGCCCGTGTCTGGCGGCTGTACATGGCCGCCTCGGCGCTGGCCTTCGAGCGCAACCGGATCGGCGTCAACCAGGTTCTGGCGGTGAAGACCCCGCGCTCCGGTGCCTCCGGGCTGCCGCTGCGGGCCCGCACGTGGAACGTCTGACGGCCTGAAAGACACGTGGGGCCTCGTCACCTTCCCCCGAAGGTGACGAGGCCCCACTCGTGGTGGACCTTCGCCGGCTACTCCGACTTGATCGCCGTCAGCATGTTCAGACGGGCCGCGCGGCGGGCCGGCCACAGGGCCGCGAGGACACCCACGACGGCCGCCAGGAGCAGGAAGACGCCCATCCGGCCCCAGGGCAGGACCAGTTCGTACGTCGACATCCGCGCGGCCAGCAGTTCACCGGCCGCCCAGCCGAAGAACACACCCAGGCCGATGCCGAGCACACCGCCGAACAGGGCGATCACCAGGGACTCCAGCCGGACCATCCGCTTGATGCCCTTGCGGTCGAGGCCGATCGCGCGGAGCATCCCGATCTCCTGCGAGCGTTCGAAGACCGACATCGCCAGGGTGTTGATGACACCGAGCACGGCCACGATCACCGCCATGGCCAGCAGGCCGTACAGCATGTTCAGCATCAGCGTGAACATCTGCGCGATCTCGTTGGAGATGTCCTTCTTGTCCTGAACCTTGATGCCCGGGTTGGTGCCGAGCGCCTTCTCCAGGCTCTCCTTGGTCGCCTCCGACGGGCCGTCGGCGGTCTTCACCATGACCTGCATGTCGGTCGGGTCGTCCAGGTGCGGGGTGAGGGTCGCGGTGTCGAGCATGATCCCCTGGATCAGCTCGTTGCCCTCGTACACCCCCGCGACGGTCAGCTCCTGCTTCTCGCCGTCCTCGTAGTGCACGGTGAACTTCGAGCCGGCCCGCCAGTCGTGCGCCTCCGCGCCGTTGCTGTCCACCACGACGTCGGTGCCGCCGACCTTGAAGGTGCCGTTGTCCATCTTGAGGTCGGTGAGCTTGCCGATGGTGGCGCCGTTGACACCGGTCAGGTACTCGGTCTCGCCGTTGATGCGTGAGGGGGCGTTGCGCAGCGGGCTGGTCTCGGTGACGCCCGCCGTCCTGCTCAGCCTGCTGTCCACGTCGGGCGAGAGCGTGTTGCCGTTGGCCATCGAGACCACGTAGTCGGCGCGGATCGCGGAACTGGCCATCTCGTTGATGGCCTTCTGGAGGCTGCCCGCCATCACCGTCATACCGGTGATCAGGGTCAGGCCGATCATCAGCGCGGACGCGGTGGCCGCGGTGCGGCGCGGGTTGCGCACCGAGTTCTGCCGGGCCAGCTTGCCCGCCACCCCGAAGATCCGCATGACCGGCGTGGCCGCCGCGATCAGCGGCCGGGACAGCAGCGGGGTCAGGATGAACACACCGATGATCAGCAGTACGGCACCCATGCCCATCGGGGCCTGGCCGTCCGAGCCCTCCATCGAGGTCGCCGCGAGGACGACCGCGACTCCGGCGGCGGAGAACAGGGCGCCGATCGTGTTCCGCAGCACCAGCGACTTCACCGTGGCCTGGGCGTGCACGCTGCTCATCGCGGCGACCGGCGGGATCTTCGCGGCCCGGCGGCCCGGCAGCCACGCCGCCAGCATGGTGATGACGACGCCGACGCCGAGGGCGGTGGCGATCGTGCCGGGCGAGATCACCAGGGGGCCGGCCGGGATGGTCACGTCGAGTGTGCCCATCAGGGAGCGCAGTCCGGCGCCGATGCCGATGCCCGCGAGCAGACCGGCCACACCGGCGACCGCGCCCACCACGAAGGCCTCGATGAGCACCGACCGGGTGACCTGGCGGCGGGAGGCGCCGACCGCGCGCAGCAGTGCCAGTTCCTTGGTGCGCTGGGCGACCAGCATGGTGAAGGTGTTGGCGATGATGAACGTGCCGACGAAGAGCGCGATACCGGCGAACACCAGCAGGCCCTGCTTCAGACCGCTCATCGAGGACGAGATCTGCTCGGCGAGGTCGTCGGAGAGCGTCTGGCCGGTCGTGGTCCGCACGTCGTCCTTCGGCAGCGCCTGGTCCAGCTGCGCCTTGAGCGCGGTCTGGGTGACACCCGGCTTGGCCTTGACGTCGATCTCGTCGAACGTGCCCGCCTTGCCGAACAGCGACTGCGCGGTTTTCGTGTCGAACAGGGTGAGGCTGCCGCCGGCCGCGACGTTGCCGTCGTCGGTGGTGAAGATGCCGGCGACCTTCGGCGTGAGGACCGGGCCGTCGACGGACATCCGTACGGTGTCGCCGACCTTGTACCCGGCGCGCTCGGCGGTCGCCGAGTCGATCGCGACCTCGCCCGTGCCGCTCGGGGCGGAACCGCTGGTCAGCGGGTAGCGCGGGTCGTCGGAGCCCCAGTAGTTGCCGCCCTGGGTCTGGAAGCCGCCGCCGACGAGCTTGCCGTCCTTGTCGGCGAGGGCGGTGAAGCCGGTGACGACACCGATGGCGGAGGCGGCGCCGGGCACCTTCTCCGTTTCGTCGAGGAGCGCCTGGGTCAGCTCGGGGACCTTGCCGATGGTGTTGCCCTTGTCCTCGCCGCGCTCGGCGGTCACGGCGACGTCGACCTGGTCGAAGCCCTTGGCGGAGCTGTTCTGGAGGGCGTTGGAGATCGTGTTGGTGAAGACCAGGGTCCCCGACACGAACGCCACGCCGAGCATCACGGCGAGGACGGTCATGAGGAGCCGGGCCTTGTGCGCGGTCACATTGCGCAAGGCTGTGCGAAACATGGCGAGTCTCAGTCCAGTGGTTGCGTGGGTGGGGGGACGGCGTCAGCTGGTGCGGCCCTTGGCGTCGAACTGCTTCATCCGGTCGAGCACCGAGTCCGCCGTCGGTCCGTGGACCTCGTCCACGATCCGGCCGTCGGCCAGGAAGATCACCCGGTCCGCGTAGGCCGCGGCCACCGGGTCGTGGGTCACCATGACCACCGTCTGGCCCAGCTCGCGCACCGAGTTGCGCAGGAAGCCCAGCACCTCGGCGCCGGAGCGGGAGTCGAGGTTTCCGGTCGGCTCGTCGCCGAAGATGATGTCGGGGCGGGAGGCCAAGGCGCGGGCCACCGCGACGCGCTGCTGCTGGCCGCCGGAGAGCTCGGTGGGCCGGTGCCGGAGCCGGTCGGAGAGGCCGACCATCTGGATCACGGTGTCCAGCCACTGCTTGTCCGGCTTACGTCCGGCGATGTCCATCGGCAGCGTGATGTTCTCCAGGGCGGTCAGCGTCGGCAGCAGGTTGAAGGCCTGGAAGATGAAACCGATCTTGTCCCGGCGCAACTTGGTCAGCTGCTTGTCCTTCAGGGAGCCCAGCTCGACGTCGCCGATCCGCACGGAGCCGGACGAGAAGGAGTCGAGGCCGGCCACGCAGTGCATCAGCGTGGACTTGCCGGACCCGGAGGGACCCATGATCGCGGTGAGCTCCGACTGCCGGAAGTCGACGGAGACCCGGTCCAGGGCGACCACCTGGGTCTCGCCCTGTCCGTAGATCTTCGACAGATCCGTGGCGCGCGCAGCCACTGTCATGGTCCGGGCGAGAGGTGTCGTGGTCACGGGAGAGTGCTCCTGTCGGGACGGCTTCGAGGACGTGATCCATCGTCTCGACCGTGGGGCCCCGTGTAGTCAGCCGCTGTTCCCGTTCCATGGGGCGACTTCGGAGGGACCACGGGCCGCCGAGTCATACCTGGGGATGACGGTCGACCCTGAGCCGCGTACGACCCGGGAACGGCTCGGGAACGGGTGGAGGACGAGGGGAACGCATCCGCTCGGACGGTGAAATTCCGTCATTCCGCGTGCGCCCTCCGTAATCACACGACACGCTGGTGGCAAGTGCGGACGGCGTGTTCCACGGGCTGATGATCCCTCAGACATCAATAAAATAAGACAACATCGGTCCGCCCGTCCGCTGTTCGGGGGATGTATCCCGATAGGCTCGGAGCCTTGATGCGGAGCCCACAGCCTGCCCGGATGGTGGAATGCAGACACGGCGAGCTTAAACCTCGCTGCCCCTCGCGGGCGTACCGGTTCAAGTCCGGTTCCGGGCACCTCCCACTCCCACGGCGTCACGTCAGCGGCACAGGCTGACGGGCGCCGCGTTTGGTTTTGTGGGGGCGGGGCGGCGGGGCGGGGACTCCACAGCGTGGCCGCACCGGGCCGCGATCGCGTTCACGCGGCGGTTTCGACGTCGTCCCGGGTGGCTTCTGCCCGCTCGACGAGGAGCTGCTCGTACGCGACGGTGCGCCTACGTGTGGCGGGCTGGCTCATGAGACGGCGGATGGGCGCGTTGACCTGCTCCGCTCGCGGGCGCGGAATGCCGTGAAGCGGGTGATACCGGGACATAGGGGAAATTGTACGGCCCGGCACTGACAGTGGCCTACCCCGCCCGACCTGCCAGCTCGCGGACCATGCAGTCGTACAGCGGAGCGTCCTCCCACGGATGAGAGACACCCACCTTCCGGTAGCCCCACGCGGCGTATGCGCACTGCGCAGGGGCCGCGTCCTCCTCCGGGCGCATCGTCAGCGTGACCCGCTCGGCGTCGACGCCTTCCAGGAGACGGGCGTGCAGTTCGGCCGCGATGCCGCACCGTCGCCAGGGCTTGCGGACGGCGAGCTCGATGATGACGAAGGTCCGCTGACCGTCCTCCCAGGTGAACTCGTCGGGGAGTCGCACGTCCTGAAGGTTCTGCCACCAGCGCGTGTCAGGCGCCAGGAAGTAGCCGTACGTGAAGCCGACGACCTCTTCCCCCTCGCGAGCCAGGACCAGCCGCATCCCGGGCCGCTGCGCCTGTACTCGGTAGTGGTCGATGAACTCGGCTACGTCCGACGGGCCTTCGCGGTACGGGGGCTCCTGGTAGACCTCCTCATACGCGTGGAGGAACGCGTCGAGCCGGCCGGCTGCCTCGGCCGCGTCGTGGCGGCCGTAGGTCACCTCGGACATCAGGCGGCTCCGCTCAGCTCGGTGTACTCGGTCAGGCGGTCAGCGGCTTCGCGGGCGCCGGCCGCGTCCACGCCCCGAAGGTGAGTCGTGACCTCCTTCAGGCGCCGCACGACGCGGCCGGACTCGACCTCTTCCAGGTGCCCGAGGCTCTCGACAGCCTCGTGTGAGGCCTCGTCGACCTCACCGGCCTGAACGAGACTGCGCGACAGCGTGAGCCGGTACAGCGCCCGATTGCGGCCGTAGGTGCGGTCCTGATGGGCGAGCGCTGCGCGCAGGAAAGTCACCGCGGCGTGGTGATGCCCCGTCTCGGTGTAGAGCAGCCCCTGCGCGTAGTCGAGTTCGGCGTGCCCGTGGAAGGCTGCCCAGTCCGGCGAGGGGCGACCGCGGTCACCGCGCTCGACGAGCCGCATCGACTCGGTCAGCTGCCGCTTGGCGCCGGTCCCGTCGCCGAGGAGCGACATGGCGCGTGCCTTGCGGGAGGCGATCAGCGACAGCAGCACGGGCGAGCCGTACCGGACGGCACGGGCCTGCGCGGCGTGGGCCAGGTTCAGGCCGTCACGCGGCCGGCCTTCGTGACTGGCCTGCATGCTCAGCGCGGCGAGCACCATGATGGCGAGATTGTCGTCACCGAGGACGGTCGCCGTGGTGAGCGCCTCCCCCCAGAAGCGGCGCGCGGCGGTCTGGTTGTCGGCGTCGTAGAACAGCCAGGCGCAGTGCTCCGCGGTCTCGCCCGACAGGAGCTGAAGCTGACGGCCGATGGTGTCCGGGTACGTGTTCGTGTTGATGATCCGCGCGATGCGCTTCAGGTGCCTGCGCGCGAGGGAGCGGACGTCGTCGCCGCCATAGGCGTCGTCGAGCTGGTACAGGGACCGTAGCCCCTCGCGGAGTTCGATGACGTGGGCGGTGCCGACGGCTCCCTTCGGGCCGGGCGGCGTTCCCCTGTCCGCCGGGCCATGCAGACCGGCAGCAGCGGTGACACCAACGGTGTCCTTCATGAACGCCCGACGTTTCACGCTCTCGGGGCCTTCCTGTGTGAGGAGCGGTGCACTCCCCACGGTGACACCCGGCGGGCGGTTCCGGAAACCCAGCTCAATGGGATCGAACCCAAAAATTGCGTGCAGCACACGCCATGCGCGTGCCCGGGGTGTTGGGGGAGGGGTCTCCCGTCTCCACCGGCGGGCCTGCCGATCAGTCACGTTGATCGGCTCGCCGAGGAGTTGGGCGGTTTCCTCGAATGCCCGCAAAAAGTTCGCCAGTTGCCCTAACCCGGCAGCGACGCATGCGTGCCCGAAGGGCGTCAGCTCAGCCACTTCGTACCTCCGGAGATCCGGTCGAGTACCGACCGTAGCGGCTTCTCCAATGTTGAAAGTCCGGTCCCCTCGAAACGTCCGCTGGAAAGTCCGGCCGGACTTCCGGCGCACGCGGTTGCACGGGAGTTGGCTCGTGTTGTGAGCGAGCACGCAGGAGGCCGGACCGTGGAGAGCACGACAGTGATCACGCGAGCTGATCGCGTCCGAGGTGTAGAGGCGTGGCTCCTCCTCGCGGCACCGGACGAGGGCAAGGCGCGCGCTGAGTGGGAGAAGAAGGGCGCGGCGATCCTGACGTGCGGCACTCTCTTCACCGCCGTACGCATCCCCGGATCGATCGTCCGTGCCGCCGCCGGCACGGTGGACCCCGAGACTGTCGACCGCTTCCTCCGCGAAGCGGTTGACGGCGGCGCGGTGTTCGCGGTCGAGGGCCTGCACGTGTACTACGCGCTCGTGCCCGGGGGGACCGCCTACGACTGGTTCGTCCCCGGCGCGGACTGCCTCTTCCGAGGAGTGCGTATCGGCGTCCCCGCGGTCCGACTCACCGAATACGCGCCGGGCGTGCAGTACTGGGCGTCCCCGATGGACAACCCCGGCGACCTCTGCACCGTGGACAAGGTCGAGGCACTCGTCCTGACCGGCTGGCGGCAGCTCAAGCACGAGGCGCGCGGCTGGAGCGGGGAGTCATGAACGCAACGAGCCAGGCCGAGACCGACAGGTTCGCCGAGAAGTTCCCCCGCGAACCTCAGGCCGCTCAGGCAGCCCGCCGGTTCGTCGAGACCACGCTCGACGCCTGGGACCTGGCCGTCCTCCGGGAGGACGCCGACCTCATCATCTCGGAGCTGGTCGCCAACGCCGTACGGCACACGAACGTGCCCGAGCTGACCGTGAGCATCCGACGCGTCAAGGAGAAGGTCGTGCGACTCGGCGTCGCGGACGGGAGCCGGGCAATGCCGCACCTCCGTCGACCGTGCCTCGGCGACCTCCGCGGCAGGGGGCTACTCCTCATCGACGCCCTGAGCGACCGGTGGGGAGCCGACCGCCTGCACTGGGGGAAGCGCGTCTGGGCCGAGCTGGGAGTAGGTGACGAAAAGTGACAGCACCGCCCGCGATCGAGAAGCCGGACATCAGGAAGCTGACCCCCCTCGGCAGCCGATGGCGATCTGCTGCGCGATATGCGGCGTACGCCTGGGGAGCGGCGGCCGCAAGCGGGGCGTCCTACGCCACACCGTCCACCAGCAGAAATACGGGCTTCAGCTCCGGATCTGCGAGGCCCCTTGCCGGTCGCCCCGGAGCGGCCCCCGACGTGAAGCGCAGGAAGGACATCGGTCGTGAAACGGGAGTGGGTCACCGGCGTCTGCCGGCTCGGATGCGAGCGGAACGGTCTGCCGGTGCTCTACCTCGGGCCGGTCCAGTGGGACGGCCAGCACGCCCCATTCCATGCCTGCGGCGACTGCTTGACGCGCCTTCAACGGCAAGCCATGGCGTACTTCCTGGCCCGCCAGCCGGCCACCCCCTGATCCCATCTCACTCTGGAGGCTCGCATGCACTCCCTGATCGCCAGTCCGTTCCTGGATCAGCACGTCCTCGTGCGCCCCGGAAGCCGGGGCGGCGCCCTCCTCCCAGAGGCCCGCTACGACGAGCTGCGCGCCCTCGACCCCGGTGAACCGGCCCCGCCCTGGCTCGTCGAGGCCATCGGCGGGCAATGGGCCGAACTGGACGTCGCCGACCAGTTCCTGGGTGAGTTCCTACTGGTACGTCAGCCGTCCACCTGGGGCTACGGCAAGGCGTCGTGGGAGATCAACCTCGGCTGCAACTACAAGTGCAAGCAGTGCTACCTCGGGCTGAAGATGAACGCCGGGATGCCGTGGGAGGACAAGCGGCACTGCCTCGACATCATGGCCGACGCCGGCGTCCTCTTCCTTCAGGTGACCGGCGGTGAGCCGACCATCGACAAGGATTTCCTCAAGGCGTACCGGTACGCCTGGGACCTCGGCATGATGATCACGGTTTCCACGAACGGTTCACTGCTGTGGAAGGAGAACATCCTCCGCACGTTCCGCGAGTACCCGCCGTACCGCGTCACCGTCTCGATGTACGGCGCGAAGAAGGCCGGCTACGACGAGCTGACGCAGCGCGAGGGCGCGTGGGACATGTTCGTGCAGGGCATGAACGCCGCCCGCCACGCTCGCCTGCCGCTTCGGATGAGCATCGTCGTCACCGACGACAACGGCAACGAAGAACAAGCGATGCAGGACCTGTGCAAGTCGTGGGACGTCGAGTACGAGGTCTTCACGAACATGACGCCGACGATCTACGGCGGCGGCGAGGTCCTCACCGCGCAGTCCAAGGAGCACCTGCGGCTGCGCAAGACCTTCACCGGCTGCAACGCCGGACACACCTTCTTCCACATGGACCCGCACGGCCTGGTGTCCATCTGCAAGATCGGCCGTGACGACCAGATCAGCCTCCCCCACGAGGGGATCGAGGGCCTTGCCCGGCTGGGTGAGATCGCGGACCGCCTCATGCTTCGCACCGGCGACTGCTCAGGCTGCACGATCGCCGGTACCTGCCGCGTGTGCAGGCCCCTGGCAAAGCACTACCAGGAGGCGAAGGCCCCGCTGGCGGCTTACTGCCGGCACGGAGAGAAGAAAGCAGGATGACGATGGTTGCTGTAGCAGTTGCGATCTCACCGCGGCGTCCGTTGCCGGACGACGGACCCGATCAGGGAGACAACGGCCTGCCGTACCTGACGCGGCCCGTCCTGGCGCCCTTCGAGCCGGTGACCCAGATCGTCTCGGTCACCGACCTCGACACCGTGATGGACAGCGCGAAGTGCTCGTGCGCGGCCGGTGACGACAACCCGCACTGACCGGATCTGAGACAGATCTGGTCGTAAAGACGCAGGCCCCGGCCATGCGCGCAGGGGCCTGCGGCGCCAGTCCGACGTGAGTAGCGTGCGGCTATGCGCTTCTCCTGGGACCTGCTTGAACCCGTGATGCCTGTGCCGTACGTGCCCACCCTCGGCCCCGCCCGCTGGGACGATCCGCTGCACGACCTCTTCGAGGCCGTCGTCGAGAACGCCGCGACAGATGGCTTCCTCCCGTACGACAAAGACCGACGCTGGAGTGAGACGAAGACCGAACGCGTCCTGGCCGACGCCGTTGAACACGGCCAGGAGCTGACCCTGATCCCCACGCTCGCCGAGCGCGGCGGTGGCGTGGTCAAGGTCTACGTGTACGGCTCCGTGCCGGACAGCCTCTCGGCCGGCTCCATCCTCGCCCGCAAGCTCGCTGCGGTGCACGGGGCCGGCAAGGCCCGGATCGTCTGGTTCCTCAGCCCCGACCAGCCTGAGGCGTACGCCAAGGCGGTCGGGACGTGCGTCCAGCTCAAGGACTTCACCGACGGGCCCGGGGAGCCATCTGTCATTCAGGTGCACGAGTACAAGCAACTCGCCGACCCCGTGTGCTTCGCCGCGTTCGCCGAGGAGATGGCACCCGACGGCTTCGCCTTCCTCTACGAGCAGATGCAGGCCGGGACGGTCGGGCCGGTCCTCGTCGTCCTCCAGGGCGGCCACGTCGCCGGCGCCATCGGCCCGATGGAGACCATGGGGGACGCTGCCGGGCGGGCGCGGTTGCTGCCGCAGTACTTCGGTGTCCTGCCGCAGTACCGCGGCTGTGGCTTCGGTCGGGCGCTGTGGCGGGCCGCGATGCACTGGGGACACCAGCAGGGTGCCGCCTACCAGCTCCTGCAAACTGAAGTTGGCGGCCCGTCAGACCGGCTGTGTGCGGCCGAGGGGCTGACCTCGCTCGGCTTCGTCAACCAATCGGCTGCCTGACGGAACGGGGCCCGACGGCCTTGTTGTAGGGACCACCGACTTCTCTGTCCGCGGCCGCAGTATGGATGCGGGCGGCTGGCGGCCACACGGGGAAGGTGTGTTCCCGGTGTTTCCGCGAAAGGGAACACCTGCGGGTCGGATCGGTCCGGTCCGTGCTGATCCGGGCCGATGAGGGTGCAGCTTGCAGGCCATCTCCCACTCCCACGCGTCACGTCAGCGGCACAGGCTGACGGGCGCCGCGTTTGGTTTTGTGGGGGCGGGGCGGGGCGGGGTCCTGGTCCGGGCGAGGAGTGGAGGGGCCGGGTGGGGCGGAGGTGATCTCCGGCTGATCGCGGGCGTGTACCAGCTTCGTCGCGGATCGCCCCCGCCACTGGCGGGAATCACCCGCACGCGTAGCGTGTTGCGCAGTACGGCGAGGGAAAGATCCTCCCCAGGCACTAGGGTCCTTCCTTTGCCTTTCCATTACTCTTGAGCCAAGGCCACGCAGTGTGGCCATGGAGGAGTGAAATGAGGAGCAGCAACCCGGTCTTCTCGCGACGGGGGTTCAGCCGCGACAACGGCCACGCGGGCTTCAACACCGCGCCGCAGGCCGGGGCCGCAGCTGTGGGCACACAGGGCGGTCCGTACGCCCAGCCCGGCACCAACCCGTACGCGCAGAACCCCTACGCCCAGCCCGGCGTCCAGGGCGCACCGCCGCAGACCCCGGCCACCACCGACCGGATGACGATGGACGACGTCGTCATGCGCTCGGCCATGACGCTCGGCACGGTCGTCGTCGGCGCGGTCCTCTCGTGGGCACTGCTGCCGGTGTCGTCGTCCAGCTACGGCCTGGCGATCGGCGCGGCGCTCATCGCCTTCGTCCTGGCGATGGTCCAGTCCTTCAAGCGCAACGCCTCGCCCGCGCTGATCCTGGCGTACGCCGCGTTCGAGGGTGTCTTCCTCGGCGTCTTCAGCGAGATGTTCAACTCGCGCTGGTCCGGCGCGCCCTTCCAGGCGGTGATCGGCACGATGGCCGTCGCCGGAGCCACCCTGCTGATCTACAAGGCCGGCTGGATCCGCGTCACCGCGCGCTACGCCCGGATCGGTATCGCGATCGCCATCGCGTTCGTCGTGGTCATGGCGATCAACCTGCTGCTCGTCGCCTTCGGTGTCGCCGAGGACGGCGGTCTGCGCAGCATGGGCCCGCTGGGTGCGATCGTCGGCATTATCGCGATCATCCTGGGCGCGTTCTTCCTGACCCTCGACTTCAAGCAGATCGAGGACGGCATCGCCTACGGTGCTCCGCGCAAGGAGGCCTGGCTGGCCGCGTTCGGCCTGACCATGACCCTGGTGTGGATCTACATCGAGATGCTGCGCCTGGTCGCCATCTTCAGCGGCGACGACTGACCGGGCCGGTCGGCCCACGGGTCGACGGTCCGTCGGACGCATAAGAGGGCCCCGGGATCTCCCGGGGCCCTTCGTCGTGTCCGGTCACTTGGCGGTGCGCGCTCAGAGCAGTCTGCGCGCGGCCCTCCTCAGGTCGTACTCGTGGATGATCGCCTTGGCGTGGCCGTAAGTCAGGTTGTGCTCGTGGCGGAGCCAGCTGACCTTCTCCTCGAAGCGGAAGAGAGCGGGGCCTTCTTCGACGGTGCGCAGCCAGTCGGAGACTTCACGACCGGTGCAGTGGGGGATGCGGGCGAGCAGGTTGCGATGGGTCTCCTGGGAGAAGACTTGGGACATCGGCGCCTCCGGACGCAATGGGGTGTAAGCCGGTCCTTCAGGTCACCGTGCCTGAGCGTTCGCCCGTTGGCAACAGTCCCGGTATCGCGCGTACGCTCGCCGCGTGGTTGATACGACGCCGCTGACCCGTGCCGTGGATCACTTCGCCGACCGGTTGCGGGCCGCACCGCAGAGCCGGCTTCAGCGCAGTGGTGCCGGTGAGGCACTGGGGTTGGCCAGGGAGTTGGCCCGCTGGGCGCAGGTGCTGGAGGCGCCCGGGGTGGAGCCTCGGGAGATGCCGGACGCGGGGATGTTCGCCGCCGCGGATCAAGTCGCCGTCGCGGCGCATGATCTGGCGTTGGTGTTGCGGGACGAGGGGGATGTGGAGGTGGCGGTGGCGAAGGTACTGGCTGCGCAGAAGCGGGCGGGGGTCTGAACTCGCCGGGTGCGAGGGTATCTGTCGCGGGGTGCGGCACCGTCGTGGCTGGTCGCGCAGTTCCCCGCGCCCCTGGAAGCGACGGCTCGTCGTGCGAGTGCGGGGCGGTGGGGGGTGGTCGCGCAGTTCCCCGCGCCCCTGGGGGCGGCCGGTTGTCGTTTGGCCGCGGGGCGGTGGGGGCCGGTCGCGCAGTTCCCCGCGCCCCTGAAAGCAGAAGGCCTCCCCGCCTCGCGGCAGCCCGTCGCGTCCGCGCCGGGGGCGGGGCCGTGCCGCGGGGTTACAGGGACGCGATGACCCTGTCGGCCAGGATGTAGACCGTTTCCTTGCCGCAGGCGAAGGTGAGGGTGTAGGCGCCCGAGATGCCGGAGCCGCCGAGAAGGTGCGGGACCTCGCCGGACTGAAGGGCCGCCGCCAGGCGCTCCGCGGTCTCACGATGCCCCGGAGTCATGCACAGCGTGGTGCCGTCCGCGAAGACATAGACGTCCAGCGTGCCCAGCGGGCCGGGGCGGACGTCGGTCAGTTCGACGTGCCCGGCGGCGAGTTCCTCAAGCGTGGTAACCGTACGCTCATGGTCGTTGACGACCGGTGACGGAACCGGCGTGAAGTCCGGGTGCGAGGGGTGCCGGCGGCGGGCCGCGGCCAGCTCGGCGGAGTCGCCGTACGGCTCGTCGGTCTCCTGGCCGGGCTCCGCGACGGACTCCAGCGGCTCAAGGCCCGCGAAGTCGGCCTGCCGGGGCAGGAACAGGTCGTTCTCCGCGAGACCGAGCAGCGACGGGGCGTCCGCGGCGTCACGCGCCTCCTGGGCGGCCCAGAAGGCGCGCGCCTCGGCCAGCTCCCGCTCCCGCTCCTCGGCGAGCGCCTCGGCGACGGCCGCGCGTATCTCGTCCGTGTCGGCGGAACGGGCCGCGGGCACGAAGCCGCGCGTGGTGATGTTGCCCGCGGCGAATTCCCTGTGCAGGGCCGCGACCTGGCGGCGCAGCTGCAAGAGGGTGCGCAGGACGGCGACGCCCACGGCGCCGGTGGCGGCCGTGGTGACCAGCAAGGCGATCGGCATGGCGCTCACTGACGTTCTCCCGGTTCAAAGTCGACCCCCGACTTCCTACATCAGCTTGATGGGTGAACTAACCAGCTGTCAGTGCGTAACGTCACGAAACGGACAGGACTTTGTGCCCGGGGTTTATCGTTCCGCCGCCCTGACCTGCGGTGATTTCGGCCGAGGGGGAGATAGGTCACATCCTGAGGGAGATTGGATCACAAATCGGCCCAGAACCCCGGGGATTGTGGGGTTCCGGGCCGAGAGGTGACGTTAAGTACCGCTCTGGATACGGAAAGAGATCAGCTGAGTCGCTCGATGACCATCGCCATGCCCTGGCCGCCGCCGACGCACATGGTCTCCAGGCCGAACTGCTTGTCGTGCCACTGGAGGGAGTTGATCAGCGTGCCGGTGATCCGGGCGCCGGTCATGCCGAAGGGGTGGCCGACCGCGATGGCGCCGCCGTTGACGTTCAGCTTGTCGAGGTCGATGCCGAGGTCCTGGTAGGACGGGATGACCTGCGCGGCGAACGCCTCGTTGATCTCGACCAGGTCGATGTCGGAGATGCTCAGGCCGGCCCGGCGCAGGGCCTGGTTGCTCGCCTCGACCGGGCCGAGGCCCATGATCTCGGGGGAGAGGCCGGAGACCCCGGTCGAGACGATCCGGGCGAGCGGGGTCAGGCCCAGCTCGCGGGCCTTGGTGTCGGACATGATCACGACCGCGGCGGCGCCGTCGTTCAGGGGGCAGCAGTTGCCGGCGGTGACCAGGCCGTCGGGGCGGAAGACCGGCTTGAGCCCGGTGACGCCCTCCATGCTGACGCCGGGGCGGGGGCCGTCGTCCTTGCTGACGACCGTGCCGTCGGGGGTGGTGACCGGGGTGATCTCGCGCTCCCAGAAGCCGTCCTTGATGGCCTGCTCGGCGAGGTTCTGCGAGCGGACGCCGAACTCGTCCATCTCCTGGCGGGTGATGCCCTTGGAGCGGGCGAGGTTCTCGGCGGTCTGGCCCATCGCGATGTACGGGTCGGGGACCAGGCCGTCCTCGCGCGGGTCGTGCCAGGTGGAGCCCTCGGACTCGGCGGTGGCGACGGTACGGGCCTCGGCCTCGGCGAAGAGCGGGTTGTGCGTGTCCGGGAGGCTGTCGGAGTTGCCCTTGGTGAAGCGGGAGACCATCTCGACGCCGGCCGAGATGAAGACGTCGCCCTCGCCGGCCTTGATGGCGTGCAGGGCCATGCGGGAGGTCTGGAGCGAGGAGGAACAGTAGCGGGTGATGGTGCAGCCCGGGAGGTGGTCCATGCCCATGTGCACGGCGACGATGCGGCCGAGGTTGAAGCCCTGCTCGCCGCCGGGGAGGCCGCAGCCGAGCATCAGGTCGTCGATGTCGCGGGGGTCCAGCTCGGGGACCTTGGCCAGGGCCGCCTGGATGATCGTGGCGGTGAGGTCGTCTGCGCGGAGGTCCTTGAGGGAGCCCTTGAAGGCGCGGCCGATGGGGGAGCGGGCGGTCGAGACGATTACGGCTTCGGGCATCACGGCTCCAGATCAGAAGGGTTCTTGGGAAGTTACCCGCCCGTATGGTCCGGGTCACGGCCGTGGGTGTGTGACTCCGGCCGCAATTCCCTAAGCGCTTGCTTTCCCGTTGCCCGCGGCTGCGCGGGGAGGCGGGGAGGGCTTTTGCTTTTTTAGGGGCGCGGGGAACTGCGCGATCAGCCCCCACCGGGCCCGCACCCGGACTGCGACCGGACTGCACCCGGCCCGCACCCGGACTGCGCCCCCCGAGGGCTACGGGACCGCCGGTGCCGTGTCGTGGGTCGGCATCCGCCGCCGGCGCCGCCGCTTCAGGAGGGCCCAGGGCCCACGCGGCCCCGTAGGCATCGCGGCAGCGACCTCCGTACCGGCCTCCGAAGCCGCCTCCACCGCCGCCTTCGCCACCGGCAGGAACCCCTCGCGCCGCGACACGTCGGGGTGGTCCTCCTCGGCCGGCCACAGACCGAGCGCCGCACAGACCGTCGGCAGCACGGCCATCGCCGCCGTCGCGTACCCCTCCGCGGACGGGTGGTAGTTGTCCGGCCCGAACAGCTCCCGCGGATTCGCCGCGAACTCGGGCCCGAGCAGGTCGCCCAGCGACACCGTACGGCCGCCCTGCTCGACGACCCCGATCGTCTGCGCCGCCGCCAGCTGGCGGGAGGCCCGCCGGGCCAGCCACCGCAGCGGCTGCTGCACCGGCTCGATCGTCCCCAGGTCGGGACACGTCCCCACGACCACCTCCGCACCGGCGGTCCGCAGCCGCCGTACCGCCGCCGACAGATGCCGTACCGACTGGGTCGGCGGCATCCGGTTGGTGACGTCGTTCGCGCCGATCATGATCACGCAGATGTCGGGCACCCGGGAGGCGTCCTCCAGTACCAGCCCGACCTGGCGGTCCAGGTCGTCGGACTGGGCGCCGGGATGGGCGACGTTGCGCAGCTCCACGGGGCGTTCGGCGACCGCCGCGAGCCCGGAGGCCAGCAGCGCGGCCGGGGTCTGCTGGGCCCGGTGCACACCCTGGCCGGCGGCGGTGGAGTCGCCCAGCATGGTGAGGGTGAGGGGCGGTTCGTCGGGGGCCGTGTACATCCGGCCGTACCGTCCGTCCGCGTGCGGGACATGGGCCGGCCGGCCATTGCCGACCTGGCGCTTGGCCAGCTGGACCTCCGCGATCACCAGACCGACCACGGCCGCGCCCATCAGCCCGATGCCGCCCCCGCCGAATGCCGCGCCTGCCGCGATACGCCGGGCCACCCTCGCCCTCGACATGCTCGTCATACTCGCCGCCACCTCCTCCGTGCCGTACATCCACTCCTTGCCCCGTACCGGCCGTCGTCCAATCTCAACGGTGGGTGAACGGGGGTCGAGCCGCTTTTCCCGCCCGATCCGCCGCGGCGGGCCGGGGGCCGTAGGCTGACCGAACCATCACGACCACCCCTTTTGCAGCATCCGGAGACAACGGTGCAATTCCACGACTCGATGATCAGCCTCGTCGGCAACACCCCGCTGGTGAGGCTCAACAGCGTGACCAAGGGCATCCGGGCAACCGTCCTGGCCAAGGTGGAGTACTTCAACCCGGGCGGATCCGTGAAGGACCGCATCGCCCTG
Organism: Streptomyces sp. NPDC088387; assembly: GCF_044753385.1. NCBI lineage: Bacteria > Bacillati > Actinomycetota > Actinomycetes > Kitasatosporales > Streptomycetaceae > Streptomyces > Streptomyces sp. NPDC088387. Next base: position 83,357 of record NZ_JBIVNC010000019.1, on the reverse strand, counting down.
CGCATGATCGAGGCGGCAGAGCAGAGCGGCGCGCTTCAGCCGGGCGGGACCATTGTCGAGCCGACCAGCGGAAACACCGGGGTCGGGCTCGCGATCGTGGCCCAGCAGAAGGGCTACCACTGCATCTTCGTGTGCCCCGACAAGGTGAGCACCGACAAGATCAACGTGCTGCGGGCCTACGGCGCCGAGGTCGTCGTCTGTCCGACGGCCGTGGACCCCGAGCACCCCGACTCCTACTACAACGTCTCCGACCGGCTGGTCCGCGAGACACCGGGAGCCTGGAAGCCGGACCAGTACTCGAACCCGAACAACCCGCTCTCCCACTATCACTCCACCGGCCCGGAGCTGTGGGAGCAGACGGAGGGGAAGATCACCCACTTCGTCACGGGCGTCGGCACCGGCGGCACCATCTCCGGGACCGGGCGCTATCTGAAGGACGTCAGCGACGGCGCGGTCAAGGTCATCGGCGCCGACCCCGAGGGCTCGGTCTACTCCGGCGGTTCCGGACGGCCGTACCTCGTCGAGGGCGTCGGTGAGGACTTCTGGCCGACGGCCTACGACCGTACGGTCGCCGACGAGATCGTCGCCGTGTCCGACAAGGACTCCTTCCAGATGACCCGCCGCCTCGCCAAGGAGGAGGGCCTGCTCGTCGGTGGCTCCTGCGGCATGGCCGTCGTCGGCGCGCTGCGGGTCGCCGAGCGGCTCGGCCCCGACGACGTGGTGGTCGTCCTGCTGCCGGACAGCGGCCGCGGCTACCTCAGCAAGATCTTCAACGACGAGTGGATGGCCGACTACGGCTTCCTGGAGGACACCGGGCCGAGCGCCCGCGTCGCCGACGTGCTCGTCGACAAGGAGCACGGCGCGATCCCCTCCCTCGTCCACATGCACCCCGACGAGACCGTCGGCCAGGCCATCGAGGTGCTGCGCGAGTACGGCGTCTCGCAGATGCCGGTCGTCAAGCCGGGCGCCGGGCACCCGGACGTGATGGCCGCCGAGGTCGTCGGCTCGGTCGTCGAACGGGAGCTGCTGGACGCCCTGTTCAGCGGCCGGTCCTCGCTCGACGACCCGCTGGAGAAGCACATGTCGGCGCCGCTGCCGCAGGTCGGCTCCGGGGAGCCGGTCTCCGACCTGATGCAGGTGCTCGGCTCGTCCGACGCGGCGATCGTGCTCGTCGAGGGCAAGCCGAAGGGCGTCATCGGACGGCAGGACCTGCTGGCGTTCCTCGCCAAGAACGGGAAGTAGCGGCGAACCCGTGGTGAACGGCCCGTGTACGCGGCGAACGCCGGGTGTCCTCGCCGGGTGAGGGACTTCTTGGAAGTGGTACGAGCGCGTCACGTACCCGCAGCACCGGCTTAACACGGGTCGGGCACATTGGTGGATGTCGGCAGGGCGGGAGCGGCTCCCCGCCCCGGCCGGCGCCGTACGGCGCCTAGGACCTCCGGAGCGGCTCCCGGACCTCCATGGACGCCAAGGACGCGCACGCCCGGCCTGACCCGGCACGCGTCCCTCGCGGGGACCGCCGTCGTCCCGCCCCCCGGTAACGGGGGTGCGGCGGTCCCCGCCAGGACTTTCTCCCCGGTGTCGCTGCCCCGGGGCCCCTGAGGGCTGTGGCCTCAGTCCTCCCAGGCGTCCCTGTCCCTGTCTTCCCTGGACCTGCGGCGGCCCGCGAAGAGGTTCGGGTTGCCGCGGACCGCCTGGAAGGCGTTGACGCCCACGATGCCCGCCCACGCGACCAGCAGGCCCGGGAGGTGGGCCACGCCGCCGCCGATCGCGGACAGCGGGATCGCCAGGACCAGGGAGACGATGCCGAAGCCGAAGCGTTCGCCCCACGAGTCGGTGGGCTGGGGGGACCGGCTGTCGCGGGCCACCACCATCTGCTGCTCGGCGAGCTGGCGGCGGACCCGTCGCTCGACGGCGCCGTCGATGCGCTGGTCGACCTTTTCCATGAAGGAGTCGACCAGTGCGGACTCGTAGTCGTCGCCCAGTTCCCTGCGGGCGTGCAGGGTGGCGTTCAGTTCCTTCTTGATGTCGGCGTCCCGCGCGTCCATTCCCGTCATGTGCCCCACGGTATTTCTCCGCGCGCGGAGCCGCACTGGGGTTACCCCCCGTCTCCGGCCTGGGGCCCACCGGGGCCGAGGCGGGGGCGCGGCTACGCGGGGAGGGCCTTTGCCTTCAAGGGGCGCGGGGAACTGCGCGACCAGCCCCCACCGGGCCGCGCTCGGGCGGCGACCCTAGTTACCCCTTGCCCGCCAGGCCGTGCCGCTTCGCGTAGTCGTCTGCCACGTCCTCCGGGTCCTCGCGGTCCTTGTCGACGAGACGGTTCAGTTCCGTGAGGTCCGCCGTCGTGAGGACGTTGCCGAGCCGCGCCAGCGCCTTGCGGACCGTCGAGTCCGCCTTGCGGTCGGCGATGAGGGGCACGATGTGCTGCCCCGGGATCAGGTTCTTGGGGTCCGTCAGGACCACCCACCCGTTGGCCTTGATGTCGGTGTCGGTGGTGAAGAGGTTCGCCACGTCCACGTCGCCCTTCTTCAGCGCCCCCTTGACCAGCGGCCCGGAGGAGTCCAGCGACTTGAACTCCTTGAACTCCACCCCGTACACCTCCTTCAACCCCACCGCGCCGACCTGCCGCTTCTTCACCTCGGGTGCCGCCCCGATGACGAGCTTGCCGTTCTGTTTCGCCAGGTCGCCCAGGGACGTCAGCCCGTACCTGTCCGCCGTCTCGCGGGTCACCGCGAACGCGTCGGAGTCCTCCGCCTTGCCGTACGGCAGCACCTGGAGGCCCGCGGGCAGCGCCATCGCGAGGGCGTTCTGCATCTCGCCCTCCTCGGTCGCGGTCGCCTTGGTGTCGAGGTAGTGCAGGAGCGCGCCCTGGTACTCGGGCAGGAGGTCGATGTCGCCGCCCTTGAGCGCGGGGATGAGGATCTCGCGGGTGCCGAGGTTGGGGCGGACGGTCGTCTTCACACCCGCCGCCTCCAGGACGGCCGCGTAGAGGAAACCGAGCACCTGGTTCTCGGTGAAGTTGGCGGTGCCGATGGTGACGCCGCCCTCGCTGGAGCCGCCGCCGGAGCCGGCGGAGCCCTGGTTGTCGAGGGAGGTGATGCCGCCGGAACAGGCGGACAGCGCGGTCACGGAGCCTGCGGCGAACAGGCCGCCGAGGAGCGTACGACGGTTCATCGGAAGGTCCCTACGCGGTGCGGTGGCGGAAGAGGAGGCGCTGGAGGCCGGAGAGGGCCAGGTCGAGGGCCACGGCGATCACGGCGACCAGCACCGCGCCGCCGAGCACCTGCACGAGATCGCGCTGGGCGAGGCCGTCGAAGACATAGCGGCCCAGGCCGCCGAAGGAGACGTACGCGGCGATCGTGGCCGTGGCGACGACCTGGATCAGGGCCAGCCGCAGACCGGTCATGATCAGCGGGAGGGCGAGCGGCAACTCGACCTGGAACAGGACCTGGTGGCCGCGCATGCCCTGGCCGCGCGCCGCGTCCTTCACGTCCGGGTCGACGGCGGTCATGCCCGCGTAGGTGTTGGTGACGATCGCGGGGACCGCGAGGGCGACCAGGGCGACGTAGACCGGGGTCATGGACAGGCCGCTGGCCAGGAAGACCAGCACGACCAGACCGACGGTCGGCAGCGCGCGCCCGAAGGACGCCAGGTTGATGGCGACGAAAGCGCCCCTGCCGGTGTGCCCGATCAGCAGCCCGAGCGGGAGCCCGATCGCGGCGGCGATGACGGTGGCGAGGAGCGAGTACTGGAGGTGCTCCGCGAGCCGGTGGCCGATGCCGTCCGGGCCGGCCCACTGCTCGCCGCTGGTCAGCCAGATGCCGAGGTTCTTGAAGAGTTCGAACATGTCAGGCTCGCCGCCTCCGCCACGGGGTCAGTACGTACTGGAGGGCGACCAGCAGCGCGTCCGCGACCACCGCGAGGAGCAGGGTGAGGACCACCCCGACGATCACCGGGGTCGGGAAGTTGCGCTGGAAGCCGTCGGTGAAGAGCTGGCCGAGGCCGCCGTCGCCGACGTAGGTCGCGACCGAGACCAGGGAGATCGACATCACCGTGGCGATGCGGACGCCGGCCATGATCACCGGTAGTGCGAGGGGGAGTTCGACGGTGAGGAGGGTGCGCAGCGGGCGGGTGCCCATCGCCTTCGCCGCCTCCTTCGTCTTCACCGGCACCGAGTCCAGCCCCTCGACCGTGTTCCGCAACAGCACGACCAGCGTGTACACGGTCAGCCCGATGACGGTCGTGGTGCGGGTCAGACCGCTCACCGGGAGCAGCAGCACGAAGATCGCGATGGACGGGATGGTGAAGAGGACGTTGGACAGGCCGAGCAGGAAGCCGCGCAGGGGACGGACCCGGTGGGCGACCACCGCGAGCGGCAGCGAGACCAGCAGCCCGAGCAGGACGGCCGTCAGGGCCGCCTGGAGGTGGGAGATGGTGAGGGTGGTCAGATCGTCGGTGTGGCCCGATATCCAGGACCAGTCGATGGTCATACGGCGGCCACCGCGTCGGTGTGCGCCCGTCCCGCGTGCTCGTGGATGTCGTCCCGGGAGGAGACGCCGGTGAGGACGCCGTCCGCGTCGACCCGGACGACCAGGCCGGTGGGGGAGGCCAGCGACTCGTTCAGTGCCGACAGCAGCGAGTCGCCGTCGGTGAGCGGGCGTACGGGAAGTTCGGTGCCCTCGGACGTCCAGTGCAGCGGCTTGCGGGCCCCGTCGAGGGCGAGGGTCCAGGTGCCGCCCTCCGGGGCCGGGCCCTGCGGCACGGCGGCGAGAGTGGTCAGCGACAGCAGCTTGAGGCCGCGCTCGGCGCCGAGGAAGCCGGCCACGAAGTCGTCGGCGGGGCGGGCGAGCAGCTCGGCGGGCGGCGCGCACTGCACGAGGTGGCCGCCGGTGCGGAAGATCGCGATCTGGTCGCCGAGCCGGACGGCCTCGTCGACGTCGTGCGTGACGAAGACGATGGTCTTGCTCAACTCCTTCTGGAGCCGCAGCAGTTCGTCCTGGAGCTGGGTGCGCACCACCGGGTCGACCGCGCCGAACGGCTCGTCCATCAGCAGCACCGGGGGGTCGGCGGCCAGCGCGCGGGCCACGCCGACGCGCTGCTGCTGGCCGCCGGAGAGCTGGTGCGGGTACCGCTTGCCCGCCTCGGCGGTGAGGCCGACCGTCTCCAGGAGTTCCGCCGCGCGGGAGCGGGCCCTGCGGCGGCCCCAGCCGAGCAGCAGCGGGACGGTGGCGATGTTGTCCAGCACCGTGCGGTGCGGGAACAGGCCCGACTGCTGGATGACGTATCCGATGGAGCGGCGCAGCTCGGCGGCGTCCTGGTCCTGGACCTCCTTGCCGCCGACCCGGATGGTGCCGGAGCTCGGCTCCACCATCCGGTTGACCATCCGCAGGGTGGTCGTCTTGCCGCAACCGGAGGATCCGACGAGGACGGTCACCCCGCCCTCCGGCATCTCCAGGGAGAGGTCGTGGACCGCTGTCGTGCCGTTCGGGAAGCGCTTGTGGACCGCGTCGAACTGGATCATGAGGTGTCCCTTGCCCGGCTGTATAACGTCATGCAGAGTTCTCGGTAGGTGAATAGGTTGTCAACGCTTCGGCGTTAATCCGACGTAACTGATGACCGCCCGGCAAGACTGGATGTCCTGGTTGATGGGAGTTTGGGCTTGATGTCGTCTCGGATCGTGGACATGTCCACCGATCTTCCGCCCGGTGCGCCGACCGAGATCGTGGTGCTGGACGGGATCGGACTCGGCGTCGAGGACGTCGTACGGCTCGCTCACGGCGCCGCGCGGCCCGTGCCGGGCACCGAGGCGATGAAACGCGTCGAGGCCTCCTGGGACGCCGCCCGCCAGATGGCCGCCACCGGCAGGGTCTACGGCCGCTCCACCGGCGTCGGCGCCAACCGGAACGAGGACGTGCCCACCGAGTCCGCCGCGGGACACGGTCTGCGGCTGCTGCGCAGCCACGCCGGCGCCATCGGCGAGGTGCTCCCGGCCCGCGAGGTGCGCGCGATGCTCGCCGTCCGCGCCAACCAGCTCCTCGCGGGCGGCGCCGGGCTGCGGCCCACCGTCGTCACCGCCCTGTGCGAGGCGCTGGAGAGCGGCGCCCACCCCGTCGTCAACGAGTTCGGCTCCGTCGGCACCGGCGACCTCGCCGCCCTCGCCCAGCTCGGCCTCGCCCTCGCCGGCGAACACCCCTGGCGCGGCACCCGCGCCCCCGAACCCCAGCCCCTCGACAACAACGACGCCCTCGCCCTGATCAGCAGCAACGCCCTCACCCTCGGCCAGGCCGCCCTCGCCCTCGACGAACTGCGCGGCCTGATCGCCGCCACCCAGGTCGTCGGCGCGCTCTCCCTGATCGCCGTCGACGGCTCCCACGAGGCCTACGCCGCACCCGTGCACGACGCCCGGCCGCACCGCGGCTCGCGCGAAGTCGCCCGCCGGATGCGGGAGTTGATCGGCGCCGCCGACCGGCCCACCCCGCCCCTCGGCCGGCTCCAGGACCCGTACGGCTTCCGCTGCCTGCCGCAGATACACGGGCCCGCCCACGACGCCGCCGACGCCCTGGAGGACGTGCTCGCCGTCGAGATCAACGCCGCCGCCGAGAACCCGCTGATCTCCACCGAGGACCTCGCCGCCTACCACCACGGCGGCTTCTACCAGGCCCAGCTCGCCCTCGCCCTCGACCACTTCCGGCTCGCGCTGACCCAGGTGGCGCGGCTGTCGACCTCCCGGCTCTCCACCCTCAACGAGCCCGCCTACACCCGCCTCAAGCCCTTCCTCGCCGACAACGAACCCGCCTCCTCCGGCGTGATGATCCTGGAGTACGCCGCCGGCGCCGCCCTCGGTGACCTGCGCGCCTTCTCCGCGCCCGCCTCGCTCGGGCACGCTGTACTCTCCCGGGGCGTTGAGGAACAGGCCAGCTTCGCCTCGCTCGCCGCCCGCCAGAGCCTGCGCGCGTGCAGCGCGTTCCGGCTCGTCGTGGGCTGTGAACTGGTGGCCGCCGTACGGGCGTTGCGGCTGCGGGACCTCAGGCCCGACCCGGGGCTGCCCGCGGGGCGGGCGCTGGCGCTGGCCGAGTCGGTGCTCGACGCGGACCTGGCCGACCGGCCGCTCACGGACGACGTCACCGTGGCGGCCGGACTGCTCGACCGGTTCACCGAGATCTGGAGGGGGAGCACGTCATGAACGGAACGGAGAGCCGGGTGCCGGAGAAGGGTGTGCCTGAGCACGGTGTGCCGGAGAACCGGGAGCAGGAGAACCGGGTGCCGGAGAACCGGGTCGGCGACAGTGCCGCGGCGCGGTTGCAGGCGCTCTTCGAGGGGCACCGGCTGACGCCGACCCAGCGGCGGATCGCGCACAGCATGGTGCGGCGCGCCGCCGACGTGCCGTTCCTGTCCAGCGTCGAACTGGCCGAACTGGCCGGGGTCAGCCAGCCGTCCGTGACCCGTTTCGCCGTCGCCCTCGGCTTCGACGGCTACCCGGCGCTGCGCCGTCATCTGCGCGAGGTCGCGCCCGTGGAGCCGGCCGCCGACAGCGGCTCCTACAACGAGTACCAGCAGGCCGTCGAGGCCGAGATCGAGAACCTGCGCCATCTCGCCGAGATGCTGTCCGACCCGCGCCCCGTGCAGCGGGCGGGCCGGGCGCTCGCCGCGTCCCGTCCCCTGCCGGTCCTCGGGCTGCGCGCGGCGGCCTCGCAGGCGTACGGCTTCGCGTACTTCGCCGCCAAGGTCCATCCGGACGTACGGCTGCTCAACGAGGGCGGCACGATGATCCACGACCGGATCGACGCGGCGGTGCGGGCAGGGGCGTCCGCGCTGCTGTGCTTCGCGCTGCCGCGGCATCCTCGGGAGGTCGTGGACACGCTGACGTACGCGAAGGGGGCGGGGCTGACGGTCGTCACGGTCGCCGACTCGGCCTTCGCTCCGGTCGCCAAGGTGTCCGACCTCCTCCTCCCGGCCGCCGTCGGCACGGGTCTCGCCTTCGACACGGCCTGCGCCCCGATGCTTCTCGGCCGTGTCCTCCTGGAGGCCATGTGCGACGACCTCCCGGACGCCCAGTCCCGCCTGGAGGATTTCGACACCCAGGCATCAGCCCGAGGCCTCTTCGTGGAGTAACCACACCGGGGTGCGAGTGGGCGGGGGAGGGCTTTTGCTTTCAGGAGCGCGCGGAACTGCCCGAGCGACCACGACGGACCCGCACTCGAACGACGACCGGTGTTCCCCAGGGGCGCGGGGAACTGCGCGATCAGCCCCCCACCGGGCCATACCCGAACAACGGCCGGTGTTCTCAGAATCGTCTCAGGAATGCCGGGTACGCTGCGGCGCCGAAGAGGCCGTGGGGCCGTGCGGGCAAGGAGGCGGACGTGGCACGCGCAGATGGCAAGGCGCAAGGACTGGCCCGAGTGGCCGTCGTCGTACGGGCCGGCTCGGCCCCGATGTGGTGGCTGGGAGTGTTCGCGGCGGGCATCGGCGTACTGATACCGGGACTGACAGGCCGCCGCATCGGCGTCATGGCCGGCGCCGCCCTGTTCATCGTCACGCTCGCCACCGTCACCCTGACCCGCCGCAAGCGGTACACCGCCCTCGCCCACGGCGCGACCCGCGCAGGCAAGCACGACGTCCTCCAGGACCGCGCCGTGACCACCCGCAACTGGCGCCGAGGCCACCGCTGGTGGCTGCTGCTGGCGTTCCTCACCGCACTCGGCAGCGCGTTCGCCGTGCCCGCGGCCGGCGGCATGCTGCTCGCCGCCTGCGGCGCGGGCCTGCGCCTGAAGGCCGCGTGGCTGGGACGCCGCGAACGCGCCGGCGACGCACTCCTGTGGGTCCGCGTCGACTGGCTCGCCCAGAACGGCGGCCGCCCCGCGGGCAAGGCGGTCAAGGCCTACCGCAGCACCGGCATCGCGGCGGGCGACGCGGCCCCGGGCGGGGCGCGCCGCCGTACCGCGGCACTTGTCTAGCGGCGTCTTCGCCGCGTCACACCTCCAGGTCCTGCTCGATCCGCTTCAGCTGGTGGCGGGCCATCGCCAGGTTGGCGCGCGAGGAGTCCAGGACCAGGTACAGGAAGAGCCCGTTGCCGCTGCGGCCCTTGAGCAGCCGGATCAGGTGGTACTGGTCGGAGAGCGTGATCAGGACGTCCTCGATCTCGGCCTTCAGACCGAGGTGCTCCATGGTGCGCATCTTGGCGCGCACCACGTCCGTGTTGCCCGCGGCGGCCACGTTGAGGTCGAAGCTCTTGCCGCCGCCCAGCGTGCCCAGGGCCATGCCGCTGGTGTAGTCGACGAGCGCGGCGCCGGTGGCGCCCTCGATGGAGGCGAGCGCTTCCTTCAGGGCGGTTTCGGTGTTGGCCATGATGTCGTTTCCTCTCAACTTTCCTTGGTGGTGGGCGGATTGACCGGGGAGGCCGGTGTGGTGGTGCGGGCGCGCGCGGCCCTGGCCCGGGTGGCCGGGGTACGGGTGGCCGGCGCCCGCGCGGACGCCGGACCGGCACCGCCGCCGGCCGCCGCCGTACGGGGCGCCGCCGCGGCGTCGACGAGCTCGCCGATCCGGGTGGCGGCCCGGCGGCCCTCCAGATGCAGCCGGCCGACATTCACCCGGTCCTGGGTGAGCAGCGTCAGCACGGCCGTACGGCCCGCCGCGTACGTGGCCACATAGCCGCGCGTACCGCGGACGAGCAGTTCGCGCAGCTCACCCCGGCCGGTGGCGTCCGCGGTGCGCACGGCGACGCCGAGCGCCGCCGCGGTGAGCGCGGCGAGGCCCTCCGGTTCGACGCCCGGGGTGTCGTGGGCGATGACGAGACCGTCCACACCGGCCGCCAGGGCGCCGGTGAGCTGGGGCATCAGCGCCCTCAGCCGGTGGAGTTCTTCGAGGATGGGGGGCTCGCCCGCCATCGGATCTCTCCTTTCGACGGCTTCGAGTTCTTCGACGGCTTCGAGGTCTTTGAGTTCTTCGAGTTCTTCGAGTTCTTCGAGGGTTTCGACGCTTGCGACGTGCGGTCGTCGGAGTTCAAAGGGCCTCCAGCGCATCCCTGAGCCTCTTCAGCAGGATGATGTGGGGATCGTCGGCCGGCGGCGGGGCGCCCTCGGCCGGGGGCGGCTCGGCCGACGCGGGCGGCGGCTGCGGGCGGACCAGCCCGGCCGCCGCGAGCCGCCGTACGTCCACCAGCGTGTGGAACGCCTGCCGGCCCAGCTCCCACGCGATGTCCGGCGCCGTGCGCACCCCGTCGACCCGGTCCAGTACGGCACGCTGGCGGGCCGTGACCGAACGGGCGGGGTGCGCGCCGGCGTCCGTACGGACCAGCGCGGTGCCGTCGGTCCGCGGGTCCGGCCAGATCCGGTGCAGCACCGCGCGCCGCCGTACCACCGCCCGCTCCAGCACGGCGACCGGCACGGCCCGGCCCCCACCGGCCGGCGGCGGCGTCCCGAACCGGAACCGGCCCGGGGTGCTGCTCGGCGCGAGCGCGAAGTAGGCGGCGTCGTAGAGCGCTTCGAGACGGCAGAGCTCCAGGGCGCCCTGCGCGAAGCGGTCGGGGAGCGGGGCGGGGTCCGAGGGGGCGGGGCCGGCCAGCAGCACCTCGATGCCGGGGGCCGACGGGCTCTCCGCGTGGACCACCCCGCCGTCCGCGAGATGGAGGGTGCCGTGCTCGCGGTGCAGGGTGCCGGTGGCGTGCTCGGTGGCCAGCCGGGCGAGCATCGGGGACAGGGCGCCGAACTGCGCGCGGGCCGCCTCACGGTCGCGCACCGGCAGCCGCGGCGGGGGAGTGGTCTCGACCGAGGTCATCCCAGCACCAGCCGTCCGGCCATCTCGCCCATCCGGATGCGGGCCAGGGCGAGATTGCCGTCCGCGCGGCCGAGCCACACGTGCAGGACGACCGTGCTGTCGAAGGCCGTCGGCAGAAACCGCAGGACGTGATAGCCGTCCCGGTTGGTGACGATCAGGTCCTCCACGGGCGGCCCCGCGTCACCGGGCGCGTCCTCCGGCGCGAACGCCTTCAGCTCCGCGGCCGGCCGCGCCAGCTCCGCCGCCTCGGCCGCCGCCGCCTCCACATCACCGCCGGGGAACTCCCCCACGACCCCGAGCGCCAGCCCGCTCGTCCAGTCCACGAGCGCGGCGCCCCGGGCCCCGGGCAGCCGCATGGCCTCCAGCAGACACTCGTCGATTCCGGGCACACCGGCCTCCCCTCCCGCCTGGCATTCGCCTGAGTGACGTAGAAACTACGTACCGTGTGGGTGGCAGGTGAGGGATCTGGCATTTTCCCGTGGAACATGCGTCCACCGGACTAATGTGGGTCAACTGGTCTGTGTTTCACGCCGGTTGACCCGTGCTGTCCGGCGCGGTGTGTCAACCGCGTCCGGGTGCCCGCAAGGTGGTGAGCGCGTCCGTGTACGCCCCTCCCGACTCGGCGACGATCTCCTCGAGCCGCTGCTCCTTGCGCACGGTCGCGAAGACCACCCCGCCGGACCCGTCCGGCGCGAAGCCGAACACCCCGGGCCGGGCCAGCGAGTTGTACGCGTAGTGGTGGGCGAAGTAGTACGCGCCGGTGTCCAGCGCCGCCGCGTGGTCGCCCTGCTCCAGCAGTGGCAGCGCCCGCCCCTCGGCGAGCAGGTCGCCCGCGAAACACGCCGGACCGGCCACGTCCTGCACCACCGCGGGCCCGTCCTTGGGCCGCCCCTTCGCGTCGTACGCGGCGATCCTGAGCGGCCACGACGTCGGCGCGTACACCGTCCGCGTCGCGACCTGCACCCCCGCGTGTGTGACCGCCACCGGCCGCCCGCCCGCGCTCTTGGCGTACTCCACCCGCGCCACCACCGTGCCGTGCTTGGCGAGCAGCGACCGCCCGAACTCCGTCACCAGCCCGTACCGCCCGTCGAACAGCCCCGGCACCGTCTCGGCCAGCACCCGCGCGTAGTCGGCGTACGCCGGGGTCTCCGTGTCCGAGCCGAAGTTCACCGGCAGCCCGCCGCCGATGTCGATCGTGTCGATCTGCCGCCGCCCGATCCGCCGGTTGATCTCCTCGGCCAGCGCGTACGTCTCCGCCGCGCCGCGCGCCAGCAGCTCCAGCGGAATGCCCTGCGACCCGGTGTGCGAGTGCAGCCGCGACAGCCACGGCCGGTCCAGATACGCCCGTACGACCCACTCCCGCGCGCCCTCGTCGCGCAGCGCCACCCCGAACTTCGAGGTCGCCGTCGCCGTGGACGTCGACCCGATGGCGCCCCCGCCGATCTGCGGGTTCACCCGGATCCCCAGCGGCGAGCGGCTCGGCGCCGACCGCATCATGGCGTCGATCCGGTCCAGCTCCTGCGGGTTGTCGGCGTTGACCGCGATGCCCAGGGCCAGCGCCTCACGCAGCTCGGCCGGGGTCTTGGCGGGCGAGTCCAGGACCGTACGCTCCGGCGGCAGCCCGGCCGCCCGCACCAGCGCCAGCTCGCCCGGACTGGCCACCTCCGCGCCGATGCCCTCCTCGCGCAGCAGCCGCAGCACCGGCACCAGCGGGCTCGCCTTCACCGCGAACGCGTGCAGCACCGGCGTCCCGGGCGCCGTCACGGCGTCGAAGGCCGCCCGCAGCGCCGCCGCCGACTCCCGGATGCCGGTGACGTCGAGCAGGCCCACGATGGGGGTGGCGGGGCCCAGCAGCCCCTGCTCCACGGCCGCCCGCACCGCCGCGTCCCGCCGCCCGGCCCGTCCGCCGTCAACGGTGTCCCGCGCCCCGTGGGCTCCGTCCACGGCCGCCCCCCTCAGATCGATTGTGTCCGCCATGTCCCGTTCGCTCTCCGTGCCCATGCATCCAGCCAAACATCCGCGACGGGCCCGCGCCGAGGCCCCCAGCTATTGACTAGCTCTATTCAGAACATCAGGATGTGAATAACCGCAGCAACAGAAGCCGCAAGGAGGCAGACCATGTCAGGACCCCGCCCCGTACGAGCACCGCGCGGTACGGAACTGAGCGCCCTGGGATGGCAGCAGGAGGCCGCCCTGCGAATGCTTCAGAACAACCTCGACCCCGAGGTCGCCGAACACCCCGACAAGCTCGTCGTCTACGGCGGCACCGGCAAGGCCGCCCGCGACTGGCGCTCCTTCGACGCCATGGTCCGCACCCTGCGCACCCTCAAGCAGGACGAGACCATGCTGGTCCAGTCCGGCCGCCCGGTCGGCGTGATGCAGACCCACGAGTGGGCGCCCCGCGTCCTCATCGCCAACTCCAACCTCGTCGGCGACTGGGCCAACTGGGAGGAGTTCCGCCGCCTGGAGGCCCTCGGCCTCACCATGTACGGCCAGATGACCGCCGGTTCCTGGATCTACATCGGCACCCAGGGCATCCTCCAGGGCACCTACGAGACCTTCGCCGCCGTCGCCGCGAAGAAGTTCGACGGCACGCTGGCAGGGACGATCACCCTGACCGCCGGCCTCGGCGGCATGGGCGGCGCCCAGCCCCTCGCGGTCACCATGAACGACGGCGTCGCGATCTGTATCGACGTCGACCCGCGCGCCATCGAGCGCCGCATCGAACACCGCTACCTCGACGTGAAGGCCGACTCCCTGGAGCACGCCCTCCAGCTCGCCGTCGAGGCCCGCGACGCCCGCCGCCCGCTCTCCATCGGCCTGCTCGGCAACGCGGCGGAGCTGCTGCCCCGCATGCTCGCCGAGGGCGCCCCCATCGACATCGTGACCGACCAGACCTCGGCCCACGACCCGCTGGCCTACCTCCCCGTGGGTGTCGACTTCGACGACATGGCGTCCTACGCGGCGAAGGACCCGGCCGGGTTCACCACCCGCGCCCGCGAGTCGATGGCCCGGCACGTCGAGGCCATGGTCGGCTTCATGGATGCCGGCGCCGAGGTCTTCGACTACGGCAACTCCATCCGCGGCGAGGCCCAACTCGCCGGGTACGAGCGGGCGTTCGCCTTCCCCGGCTTCGTCCCCGCCTACATCCGCCCCCTCTTCTCCGAGGGCAAGGGCCCCTTCCGCTGGGCGGCCCTGTCCGGCGAGGCCTCCGACATCCACAAGACGGACAAGGCGATCCTCGACCTCTTCCCCGAGAACGAGTCCCTCCACCGCTGGATCAAGCTGGCCGGCGAACGCGTGCACTTCCAGGGGCTGCCCGCACGCATCTGCTGGCTCGGCTACGGCGAGCGGGACAAGGCCGGCGAGCGGTTCAACGACATGGTCGCGAGCGGTGAGCTGGCGGCTCCGCTGGCCATCGGACGGGATCACCTCGACTGCGGGTCCGTCGCGTCGCCCTACCGGGAGACCGAGGCGATGCTGGACGGGTCGGACGCGATCGCCGACTGGCCGCTGCTGAACGCCATGGTGAACGTGGCGTCCGGGGCGTCCTGGGTCTCCCTCCACCACGGTGGGGGTGTGGGGATGGGACGGTCCATCCACGCCGGGCAGGTGACGGTGGCCGACGGCACGAAGCTCTCCGGCGAGAAGATCCGCCGGGTGCTGACCAATGACCCGGGTATGGGGGTCATCCGGCATGTCGATGCCGGGTACGACATCGCGGAGTCGGTTGCCGCGGAGCGGGGGGTTCGGGTTCCCATGCGCGAGGGTGACGACGCGTGACGGACGATTTCGGCGGGGACGGCGACTCTTCGGCGGGGGCGGGGGTCCCGTCGCCGACCGCGGGTGCGGCTGTGCCCACCCTCCCCCACTCTCAACTTCGTTCGAGCGGGGGGACCCCCATCGCCCTGCGGCACGCCTGCCCACAGCCTGGTGGGCCGTCCTTCCAGGCGATGTGGCGGGAGTTGGCGCCTATCGGGCGGCATCGGGAGTCCGGGGGGTATCGGCGGTTCGCCTGGACTGGGGCCGAGAGTGAGTGTCGGGAGTGGTTCCGGGCGCAGGCCGAAGCCCGCGGGCTGGTCTACGAGGTTGATCGGAACGGGAATCAGTGGGCCTGGCTCGGGGACCCCGGGCTCGGGGACGCCGTCGTCACCGGGTCGCACCTGGACTCTGTGCCGGACGGCGGGGCGTTCGACGGGCCCCTCGGGGTCGTGTCGGCGTTCGCCGCGCTGGATGAACTCCGGGGGCGTGGCGTCGAGTTCGGCAAGCCTTTCGGCATCGTCAACTTCGGGGACGAGGAAGGGGCCCGGTTCGGGCTCGCCTGCGTGGGGTCGCGGCTCACCGCCGGGCAGCTGACCGTCGAGCAGGCGCACCGGCTGATCGACGGGGACGGCGTCACGCTGCCGCGGGCCATGGAGGCGGCGGGGTACGACCCCGACGCCATCGGCGCCGACCCGGAGCGGCTCGGCCGGATCGGGGCCTTCGTCGAGCTCCATGTCGAGCAGGGCCGGGCGCTCGACCTGAGCGGTGACCGGGTCGGCATCGCGAGCGCGATCTGGCCGCACGGCCGGTGGCGGTTCGACTTCCGGGGCGAGGCCAACCACGCCGGCACGACCCGGCTCGTGGACCGGCGCGACCCGATGCTGTCGTACGCCGAGACCGTGCTCGCGGCCCGGCGCGAGGCCCAGCTCGCCGGTGCCGTCGCCACCTTCGGGAAGATCGCCGTCGAGCCCAACGGCGTCAACGCCATCCCCTCCCTGGTCCGCGGCTGGCTCGACTCCCGCGCCGCCGACCAGGCGAGCCTCGACGCGGTCGTCACCGGCGTCGAGAAGGCGGCCCGCGAGTACGCCGCCGCGCACGGCGTCGACCTGGACGTCGTCCGGGAGTCCTTCACCCCCGTCGTCGAGTTCGACCACGCCCTGCGCGACGAACTGGGCCGCATCCTCGGCCAGGACACCGACCTCAGGGTGCCCGTCCTCGGCACCGGCGCCGGACACGACGCCGGGATCCTGTCCGGGACGATCCCGACCGCCATGCTGTTCGTGCGCAACCCCACCGGGGTCTCGCACTCCCCGGCCGAGTTCGCGTCCGAGGACGACTGCGCGGCCGGAGTGCTCGCCCTGGCCGACGTACTGGAAGGGCTGGTCCGCACGTGACCCGGACGTACTGGCTGGAACACGCCTGGCTCGGCACCCACGTCGAGCCGGGCGTCGCCGTCACCGTCGAGGACGGCCGCATCCGTGACGTGGCGACGGACACGGACGCCCCGCCGCCGGGTGCCGAGATCCTCCGCGGACTCACCCTCCCCGGCCTCGCCAACGCCCACTCGCACGCCTTCCACCGCGCCCTGCGCTCCACCGTCCAGGTCGGCTCCGGGACCTTCTGGACCTGGCGCGAGGTCATGTACTCCTTCGCGGACAGACTGACGCCGGACAGCTACCACGCGCTCGCCCGCGCCGCCTACGCCGAGATGGCCCTCGCCGGGATCACCTCCGTCGGCGAGTTCCACTATCTGCACCACGCCCCCGGCGGCGCCCGCTACAGCGACCCCAACGCCATGGGCGAGGCCCTCATCGCGGCCGCCGCCGACGCCGGCATCCGGATCACCCTTCTCGACACCTGCTATCTCTCCGCGGGCTTTGGCCAGCCGCCCAGCACCCACCAGCTGCGGTTCTCCGACGGCACCGCGGACGCCTGGGCTGAACGCTGTTCAGTTCTCAAGGAACGGGATCACGCACGGATCGGGGCGGCCGTGCACTCCGTACGGGCCGTGCCCGCGCGGCAGTTGGCGACCGTGGCGGGATGGGCGCAGGAGCGGCGGGCCCCGCTGCATGTGCACCTGTCCGAGCAGACCGCAGAGAACGACGCCTGCCAGGAGGCCCACGGCTGCTCGCCCACCCGGCTCCTCGCCGACCACGGAGTGCTGGGCGCCCGCACCACCGGCGTGCACAACACCCATCTCTCCGGCGAGGACATCGCCCTCATCGGCGGCTCCGGCACCGGCACCTGCATGTGCCCGACCACCGAGCGGGACCTGGCCGACGGCATCGGTCCCGCCGTCACCCTTCAGCAGGCGGGCTCGCCGCTCTCGCTCGGATCCGACAGCCACGCGGTCGTCGACCTGTTCGAAGAGGCCCGCGCGATGGAGCTGAACGAGCGGCTGCGCACCCGCACCCGCGGCCACTGGACCGCTGCCGCGCTGCTGCGGGCCGCCTCCGCCGACGGCCACGCCGCCATCGGCTGGGACGAGGCCGGCAGCATCGAGCGGGGCGCCCTCGCCGACCTCACCACCATCGCGCTCGACTCGGTCAGAACGGCCGGGCCGGTGCCCAGGCTCGGCGCCGAGACGGCCGTATTCGCCGCGACAGCCGCGGACGTACGGCACACGATCGTGGGTGGACGGCACGTCGTACGCGACGGGGCGCACACCCTCGTACCCGAAGTGCCGCGGGAACTCGCCCGCGCGATCGACGCCGTCCGCGGCTGACGTCCCCGCCCGCTCTCCCCACCGCCACCCACGAGGACACGGACACGATGAGCAGCACTGTCATCACCAACATCGCCACGCTGGTCACCAACGACCCTTCTCTCGGTGACGGTTCTCCACTCGGACAGATCCGGGACGCGGCCGTCGTCGTCGACGGCGACCGTGTCGTGTGGACCGGTGAATCCAGCAAAGCACCCGCCACTGACAACCGGGTCGACGCGGCGGGCCGGGCGGTGCTCCCGGGCTTCGTCGACTCCCACTCCCACCTGGTGTTCGCCGGTGACCGGACCGAGGAGTTCAACGCCCGGATGTCGGGGCGGGCGTACAGCGCCGGCGGTATCCGTACGACCGTCGCCGCCACCCGGGCCGCCACCGACGCGCAGCTGGAGGCGAACCTCACGCACTACCTCGCCGAGGCGCTCCGCCAGGGGACCACGACCTTCGAGACCAAGTCCGGCTACGGGCTGACCGTCGAGGACGAGGCGCGTGCCCTGCGGATCGCCGCCGCGCACACCGACGAGGTCACCTACCTCGGCGCGCACATCGTCTCCCCGGACCTGGCGGACGACCCGGCGGCCTATGTCGCCCTGGTCACCGGCGAGATGCTCGACGCCTGTGCCCCGTACGCCCGTTGGATCGACGTCTTCTGCGAGAAGGGCGCCTTCGACGGCGACCAGGCCCGTGCGATCCTCACCGCCGGCAAGGCCAAGGGGCTGCACCCGCGCGTGCACGCCAACCAGCTCTCCTACGGCCCCGGCGTCCAGCTCGCCGTGGAACTCGACGCCGCCAGCGCCGACCACTGCACCCACCTCACCGACGCGGACGTCGACGCGCTCGCGGGCAGCCGTACCGTCGCCACGCTGCTGCCCGGCGCCGAGTTCTCGACCCGCGCGCAGTGGCCGGACGCGCGCAGGCTGCTGGACGCGGGCGTCACGGTGGCGCTGTCCACGGACTGCAACCCCGGTTCGTCGTTCACGTCGTCGGTGCCGTTCTGCGTGGCGCTCGCCGTACGGGACATGGGGATGACCCCCGACGAGGCCGTGTGGTCGGCGACCGCGGGCGGCGCGGCGGCCCTGCGCCGCACGGACGTCGGCCGTCTCACCGAGGGCGCCTACGCCGACCTGACCTTCCTGGACGCGCCCAGCCACGTCCATCTCGCCTACCGTCCGGGCGTCCCGCTGGTCTCGGAGGTCTGGCGCCGCGGCGTACGGGTCGCCTGACCTCAACACCCGGGCGGCGGCAGACACACCGCCGCACCGTTGTCGCTCCCGTCGGCCCGCGCCATGCACCCGCCCCCGTCACTGACGTACCGGCCGGTTTGTCGGGGCCATAGTGGTCCAGTGGGCCCGTGGGAAAGGGGTTGCCCGGAAATGGCTCGTCCGGCGCCCCGAAGGACGCCGGACGAGAAGCCCGTGGGCCCGCTGCCGGTCACTCCTCGGCGGTCAGCCCCCGCCGCAACCGCACCAGAGTGCGCGACAGCAGCCGCGACACGTGCATCTGCGAGATGCCGAGTTCCTCGCCGATCTCGGACTGGGTCATGTTGGCGACGAAGCGCAGCGAGAGGATCTTCCGGTCCCTGGAGGGGAGTTCGGCGATCAGCGGCTTCAGGGACTCGACGTACTCGATGCCTTCGAGCCCGTGGTCCTCGTAGCCGATCCGGTCCGCGAGCGCGCCCTCGGAGTCGTCGTCCTCGGGCTGGGCGTCCAGCGAGGAGGCGGTGTACGCGTTCGACGCCGCCATGCCCTCGACGACCTCGTCGCGGGTGATGTCCAGGCGCTCCGCGAGCTCCGTGACCGTGGGCGCGCGGTCCAGCTGCTGGGCCAGCTCGTCGCCAGCCTTGGCCAGGTCGAGCCGGAGTTCCTGGAGCCGGCGCGGGACCCGCACGGACCACGAGGTGTCGCGGAAGAACCGCTTGATCTCGCCGACGATGGTGGGCATCGCGAAGGTGGGGAACTCGACACCGCGCGACAGCTCGAAGCGGTCGATCGCCTTGATCAGGCCGATGGTGCCGACCTGGATGATGTCCTCCATCGGCTCGCTGCGGGAGCGGAAGCGGGAGGCGGCGAACTTGACCAGGGCGAGGTTGAGCTCGACAAGCGTGTTCCGGACGTAGCTGTATTCGTGGGTGCCTTCTTCGAGGGACTCCAGCCGCTCGAAGAGGGTCTTGGACAGGGCGCGGGCGTCCATCGCCCCGACCTCGTCGAACGGGGGGATCTCCGGGAGTCCGGCCAGCAGGCCGGATTCGTCCCCGGGATGCGACCCCGTCTCACGTGCGATGGGATCCAGCTGTTCCGGAAGGGATGTCGACGTCGCCCTCTGGGTATGCGAGGCGTCGAGCCGGGGTGACATGATGTCCTCCATCGTTCTCGGCATATGGCTGCCGGAGCCAAATCGTGCACTGCGGTGTGCGGCGCCTCCAAAGCCGGCCGTGTTGGTTTACGTGTTCTTACTAGCCCTACCCGCTCTTCCACACCCACCGCAAGTGCGGTTTGGAGGCAAATGTCCGTTTATGGGCGCTTGTTCGGGTGTCGGAGCTCGTAGCGAAGGCGTAGTGTTCGAGGGCGTCAGTCAGCAGCCACGACCTCGGGAGAGAGACGGCATGGACCACGGGACGCTCGGCAGCGCACAGTCGGGCCGGCTTCTGGTGGAGGTGCGGCAAGAGGGTTCCAGTGCCGTCGTGACACCGGCGGGTGAGTTGGATCACCATACGGCCGACCTGCTGCGTGAACCGCTGGAGGACTGCCTCGCGAAGGGGCTGACCCGGCTGGTGGTCGACTGCACCCGGCTGGAGTTCTGCGACTCCACCGGCCTCAACGTGCTCCTCGGTGCCCGGCTGAAGGCCGAGGCCGCCGGGGGCGGGGTGCATCTGGCGGGCATGCTGCCCGTGGTCGCCCGGGTCTTCGAGATCACCGGAGCGGACGCGGTCTTCACCGTCCACGACTCGGTCGAGGCCGCACTGGCCGACGAGGCCGGCTGACCGGCCGGCCGCCTCCGTGATCATCATCCGCCGCGTCCCGCCGGCCGGTACCGCGGCGACGTCCCCGCCGTCAGACCGGACCAAGGGGGTGTTCCCCACGCATCGTCGGGCAGAAGACACCCTGACGTGTGGGAGAAGCCGTTCCCGTCGTGGGGCGGACGAGCCGGAGGTGACGACGGCAGATGACAGTGGCCCGGGTGAGGGGACGGACACGGACCGGGGTATCGGACGGGTGTGGGGCGCGAACCGTGCCCTGGCCCCGCCCGGGCGGCCCGGTCCGACGCGGGAGACCCGGGGCCCGTACCGTACGCATGGGGTGACTTGCGGTGACGCCGAGACATGTGGCGACGCCGACCGTAATGACGTGTGAATCATGAATTGGTGAATCGGTGAGGTGAAGCGCTGATGAGCACCACCCGGCCCTACTCGCCGGGCCCTCCAGAGCCCAGCGGCGCTTCAGGGGTCCCCGAGGAGGGCGCGCAGGCGGCTGCCGAGGGGGGCACGGCCGCGGCGGCGGCGCCGGCTTCCGGTGGGGGTGCCGTTGTGCCTCTGTCGGCCTCCGGAGACGCGGCCGCGTCGGCGGCGGGGCGGCAGATCCGCAGGCTGAGCTTCGACGACGCGAGCGGTGTTGTGCCGATGGCGCGGGACTTCGCCAGGCAGGCGCTGTACGCGTGGGGGTGGCTGCCGTCCGCGACCGCGGATCAGCGGGCCACCGCCGAGGACGTGCTGCTTGTGGTGTCCGAGCTGGTCACCAACGCGTGTCTGCATGCCGAGGGGCCCGATCAGATGTGGATCGCCTGCGACAACAAGGTCATCCGGGTCGAGGTCTCCGACCGGGGGGCGGGGCAGCCGGCGCCGCGTACGCCGCATCGGGCGGGGCGGCCCGGGGGGCACGGCATGTTCATCGTGCAGCGGTTGTGTCTGGACTGGGGGGTTGTACGGACGCCTGGGGCGCCGGGCAAGACGGTCTGGGCCGAATTGGGCGCACCGGCCTGAGGGTGTTTGCGCAGTTCCCCGCGCCCCTGAAGGGGTAGTCGTTCACGCGCGGCCCGGTGGGGGCTTGTCGCGCAGTTCCCCGCGCCCCTTAAAAGCAAAAGCCCTCCCCGCCTCCCCGCCCAGCCGCGGGCAATCGTGCCGCTGGGCGGCGGCACCCCGTCGCGCCGGGTTGCGCAACGCCCCCACGCCCGCACCCTCGTCGCGCCGGGCTGCGCAGCGCCCCCACGCCCGCACCCCCGCCGGCTCCCCCGAACTCCGGCATGCGGTGGCTCTTCCCTCCTCAAGGTGCCGGGCGTACCTTGACGGCCGAATCTGATGTGCCGTCAGAAATGAGGGGACCGTGTCGTACCAGAAGCGAACCGCCGCGTTCACGTCCGCCGCGGCCCTGGCCGGCGCGGCCGTACTGCTCGCCGCCCCCACCGCCCGCGCCGAGGTCGTCGACGTCGACTACGCCTGCAAGACCCCGATCGGCGACAAGAGCGCCGTCTCCCCGATCGACATCAAGGGCGTCGAGAGCGGCGACGGCTACAAGATCACCATGTCCTGGCAGAAGGGCGTCTCGTCCAGCCCGGTCGAACTCGGCAAGGGCGCGATGAGCCCGAGCGCCACCATCCAGCTGGGCGGCGCGGACAGCGGCACCCTCACTGTCACCGGCCCCGCCAACGACGCCGCGATCCCCGCCAACACCCCCATCAAGATCAGCGATCTGTCGGGCACGTACACACCGGAGAAGTCCGGCGAGGTCACCTTCACCGCGGCCACGCTCACCATCAAGGCGCTCGGCACCACGACCACCTGCTCGCCCACCAACGACCCCGCCCCCTCCCTCACCCTCGACGTGACGGCGGCCGGCGGCGGCGGCGCCCCGCAGAGCGGCTCCGCATCAGGCTCGGATTCGGGCACCGACTCCGGCACCCAGCTCCCGCAGACCGGCCCGGAGGACTCCGCGATCGCCCTCGCCACCCTCGGCGGCACCGTGCTGCTGGTGGGCGCGGCCGGCACGCTCTGGCTGACCCGGCGCAACCAGGCGGCGCGCGCCCGCCGCTGACCTCGTCCGCATCCGGGAGCCGCCGATGCCGTCCACCGTTTGTGCCCTGTCCTGCGCCGCCCCTCTGCTGACGCTGCCGGCCGCCGCCCCGCCCGCGGCGGCGGCCGGGGGCTGGTCCGTGACGCCGTCCGGCGGCGGCCGCCCGTCCTTCTACGCCGAGGGCACACCCGGCGCGGTCCTGCGGGACACGGTGGCGGTGACCAACCGTGCCGGGACGCCGGTCAACGTGACGCTGAGCGGCACCGGTCTCCCACTCACCTTCGCCGAGGCCGCGTTGCGGATACCCGCCCGCACCCGCGCGGAGATCCCGTTCACGGTGACCGTCCTCGACCGCGCCCCGCGCCCCCTGGACGTCGTACTGCACCCGGGTGAGCGGCTGCGGCTGACCGAGCCGTGGGCCGACCGGCCCGCCCTGGACGCGGTCGACCTCCGGCTGACGGTGACGGCGGCGGGCGGCGCCCGGGACACCGCGGACACGTCCGCGCGCTTCGTGCCGTGGACCGGACCGCTGACGGGCGGCCCGGCCGCCGTACTGGCGGCGGTCCTGATCGTCGTACGACGACGGAGGCGCCGTACGCGAGAGGCGGGGCCGTCCTTCGAACCACCACGAGAGCAGGCCGAGTCGACGGGAGCGATGACGTGAGGTTGCGGATGCTGCTGGGCGCGGCGCTCGCGCTGCTGCTGGTCGTGCCGCCGGCCGCGTTCGCCGCCGACGAGCCGACGGTGAAGCTGTCCAGGGCGCAGGCGGGGACGGGTGGTTCGGTCACCGTCACCGGGGAGGGCTGGCGGGCGCGCACCCTGCTGATGATCCTGGTCTGCGGACAGTCCGTGCCGTCCCGGGGTGTGGTCGGCGGCACCAACTCCTGTGCCAACGCCGACGGACGGGCGGTCACCACCGACGCCGAGGGCCGGTTCCGGCGGGAACTGCCGGTGGCCGAGCCGCCGGTGCCGTGCCCGTGTGTGGTGCACGTGGCCACGGTGACCGGCGCGAAGGCGCAGGCCGACGCGGTGTTCCAGGTCGCCGGGCACGCCGTGGAGCCGCTGCCCGCGGAGCCGGCCGGCGGCCGCCTCTCCGTGCTGACCGACACCCGGCTCGACGGTTCCGGCGGACTGCTCACCTGGTTCGGGGCGCCTCCCACGCGCACCCTGGTCTTCACCGTCGGCAACGTCGGCACCGAGCCGGTGAAGGACCCGGTCTTCCAGGTCGGCACCTCCCACGGCGTGTTCGCGCCCCAGTGGGAGGAACGTCAGTGGCGCGGCACGGTCGAGCCCGGCGAGAAGGCCCGTGTCGAACTGCCGGTGGAGCTCACCGCGGGCGCGCACGGCGACTACACCGTCTCGCTCAAGTACAGCGGGAGGATCCTCGCCGAGCAGCCATGGGGCGTGGGCCGGCCGTGGGGCGTGACGCTGTTCTGGATCCTGGTCTGCGTCGTCGTCCCGGCGGCCGTGTTCCGCGCCGGGATGGCGGTCGTGGACCGGCTCCGCCCGCGCCGGCCCGGCGGCCCCCGCCACCGCGCGTCCCTCCGGCTGCCCGAACTCACCCTCCGCAGGCCCACCCTGACACCCCGTCAGCGTCCACCCCGCTCCACCCCACCCTCGTCCACGCTGCCGTGGTTCACCCCGGACTCCGCTCCGGGCACGGCCGGCGGGCTCTCCGCACCGCACGACGACCACCCTCCCCCGCACTCGGCTTCGCTCGAGCGGGGGGACCCCCATCGTCCTGCGACTCCGATCAGGAAGGGACCCCCGTGAGTACGCGAAGGAGAGTCACCCCGGCCGCCGGTCCCGGCGGTGTACGAAGAGCCGGCGCCGTCGGCCTCGCGCTGACGCTCGGCGGAGCCGCCGCCCTGCTCGGCGTGGCGGGCGGGCCCGCGCAGGCCGCCGAAGCCTCGTATGCGACCGAATGCATCCCGCCCGCGATCTCCGGGCTGCCGCCGGTCCAGGGCACCACGAAGGCGGCGATCAGCGCGCCCGCGGAGGCGAAGGTCGGGGACGAGGTCGAGATCGTCTGGACGTTTGTGCAGGCCGCCTCCAAGAACCCGGACATCCTCGATCTGGAGCAGGACACGGTGAAGCCGACCGGCACGCTCAAGGCGGCCGGGGCGCAGAGCGCCGACATCGCGATGGACGGGCCGCGCACGAACCCGCCCATCCCCAAGGGCGGCGACATGAAGCTGTCCGAGATGAAGGGGAAGCTGAAGCTGACGGCGGTGGGCGAGGTGACGCTGACGCCGGACGCGTACGCCATCAACGTCAGCAAGCCGATCTCGACGGACACCAAGTGCGCGCCGAAGGAGCCGGTGCGGCCGGCGGCGACGATCAAGGTCACCGAGGGCGGCGGCGGTACGGAAACACCCACGCCCACCCCCACACCTACTCCGACCGTGACCCCGACGGACGACCCGACGGACACGGCGTCCCCCACACCCACCGTCTCCGCGACCGGCGGCGGCCCGACCGACCTCACCGGCGAGGAGGTCCAGGTCCCCTATGCGTGCAAGACCCCCATCGGCGACCGGAACGCGACCTCGCCGGTGCAGATCAACGCCACGAAGAACGGCGGGAGTTACGACCTCACCGTGCAGTTCAAGAAGTCGGTCATGGACAGCCCGGCGCCGATCCCGGCGGACTCCGTGAAGCCGAAGATGCAGGTGGTGATCGGCGGCGACGACGAGGGCACGGTCGCGGTGGAGGGCCCGACCAACTCCGCGCCCATCGCGGCCGGCGACCCGATCGAGATCCCGGACCTCAAGGGCACGTACCGGCCGGGCGCGACCGGCAGGGCCACCCTGGCCCCGGGTGTGCTCACGATCGAGGCCTTGGGCACCACAACGACCTGCACACCGGAGCGGTCCCTGGTCTCGCTGACCCTCGACACCACGGAACAGGAGGGCGGCGCGTCGACCTCCGGCGGTGGCACGGCCGGCGGCGGCACGGCGGTGTCGGGCGGTACGTCGTCGTCCGGCGGCGGCCTCGCCGAGACGGGCTCCTCCGAGAACGGCGCCCTGAAGGCCCTCGGCCTGGTGGCGGGCACGGCGGTGCTGCTGGGCGGCGCGGTCTTCACGTTCATGCCACGGCGCGGGATGCGATGAGGTCACCCGGCGGCGTCCGTTGAACTCTGCACGATCAGGCGGAGTCGGACGCCGTACGGGAAGGGTGGCAGCGCTCCCGGGCCCGGGAGGCCGGCGCCTGCCTAGGGTCATGCGCATGACGACCTTCTCTGCCACGGCCAAGCGCCGGGCCGCGCTGTTCCTCGGTGCCGCCACCCTCGCCACCTCGGCCGGCCTCGGCGCCGCCGCCCCGGCCAGTGCGGCGGCCTCGGACTGCAACGGCTATCAGCTGTGCCTCTTCACGGACGCCAACTACGGCGGCACGCTCATCCGGTGGAACTACCTCCCGGCCGGGGGGACCCTCCCGAGCGACCACGACAGCGTCTCCTCGATCGTGAACAACTCGGGGTCCAACATCTGCTTCTACGAGCACCCCGGCTACGGCGGACTGAAGTTCACGGTCGGCCCCTGGCAGAAGTGGGCCACCGTTCCGGACTGGATCAACGACAAGATCAGCTCTCTGACACCGTGTTGAGACACCCGTGACGCGGAAAGGGCCGCCCTGAGAACAGGCGGCCCTTCCCACTCGTCGGCAACGAACCCGCGTCAGCGCACGTCGCCCATCAGCTGCTTCACCCTGCTGCGGTACATGAACACCGCGACGCCCGCGAGGACGGCCAGCGCGGCCTCCGCGGCGACGACACCGGTCTTGTTCAGGTCCACGCCGTACGTGGAGAGCAGGCCCGTGACCGCGTCACCGGCCGTCACCGCGAGGAACCAGACGCCCATCATCTGCGAGGCGTACTTCGCCGGGGCCATCTTCGTGGTCACCGACAGGCCCACCGGGGAGAGCATCAGCTCACCGGTCGTCTGGCAGAAGTAGATCAGCACGATCCACCACGGCGAGACCGCGCCGCCGTCGGCCGCCACCAGCGGCAGCAGGAAGACGAAGAACGAGATGCCGACCAGGACCAGACCGCCCGAGAACTTGGCGATCGTCGTCGGCTCCTTGCTGCTGCGGGCCAGCGCCAGCCAGATGGTGGCGAAGACCGGGGCCAGCGCCATCACCAGGACCGGGTTGACCGACTGGAACCAGGAGACAGGGAACTCCCAGCCGAAGACGTGGTTGTCCACATGGTCGTCGGCGAAGATCGACAGGGTCGAGCCGCCCTGGTCGTAGATCATCCAGAAGACGGCCGCGGCGACGAAGAACCAGATGTAGCCGGAGACCCGGGACTGCTCGGCGCCGGTCAGCTCCTTGTCGCGCTTGATCCGCGCCAGGACGCCGACCGGGACGACCAGACCGATGATCATCAGCGGGACCATCACCCAGTTCAGGGTGTAGGTGCCGGTGCCCACGACGACGGCGTAGAAGACCACCGCGATCAGCAGCCAGATCATGGACTTGCGCAGTGTGGAGTTGCGCTCCTCCGTGCTGAGCGGCTTCGGGACGACGCTGGAGCGGTCGGCCAGGTGGCGGCTGCCGAGCAGGAACTGGACCAGGCCCAGCGCCATGCCGAGCGCGGCGAGCGCGAAGCCGAGGTGCCAGTTCACCTTCTGCCCGACCGTGCCGATGATCAGCGGCGCGGCGAAGGCACCCAGGTTGATGCCCATGTAGAAGACCGTGAAGCCGCCGTCGCGGCGCGGGTCGTTCGGGCCGTCGTAGAGGTGCCCGACCATGGTCGAGATGTTGGACTTCAGCAGGCCGGAGCCGATGGCCACCAGCAGCAGACCGAAGTAGAAGGTGCCCGCCGTCGGCAGGGCCAGGACCAGGTGGCCGGCCATGATGACCGAGCCCGCGATCGCGACCGTCCGGCGCGGACCCCAGACGCGGTCGCCGAACCAGCCGCCGGGCATGGCCAGCAGGTACACCGTCGAGACGTAGACGGAGTAGATGGCGATCGCCGTACCGGCGTCCAGGCCGAGCCCGGCGGGGGCGACCAGGTAGAGGGGGAGCAGTGCCCTCATGCCGTAGTAGGAGAATCGCTCCCACATCTCGGTCATGAAGAGAGTGGCCAGTCCGCGGGGGTGGCCGAAGAAGGTCTGCTCGGAGCCGGGGGTGCCCGGGCGGGCCGAGTCCTTCGTCAGGCTGGACGCCATGGTCGTTCCTTGCTGGTCGGGACGCGCGGTGGAGCGGAGCGCGCCCGGTGGGGGGCACACAAAAGAGACCTTCAGCGTCGAATGGCAGCCAAAGGTCCCGGGTGGTGCTTCAGGCGTCCAATCACCATACGACAGTGTGCGGCAGCAAATGGAAGGTCTTGAGACCGGGATCACAGGCTCGTCCGGCCACGGACCGCCCGGGCCCGCGGGCGCCGAAATGTCCCCCATGTGGCCGGGTAAGAATCCGTCCAGGCGATCTCACCTCGGTGTTGACCTCGTCGGGACTACCATCACCACATGACCCGTGTACTGCTCGCCGAGGACGATTCCTCCATCTCGGAGCCCCTGGCCCGCGCACTGCGCCGCGAGGGGTACGAGGTCGAGGTGCGTGAGGACGGACCGACCGCACTCGACGCGGGAATGCAGGGCGGCGTGGATCTGGTCGTGCTGGACCTCGGACTGCCCGGCATGGACGGCCTGGAGGTGGCGCGCAGGCTGCGTGCCGAGGGCCACACCGTGCCGATCCTCATCCTGACCGCACGTGCGGACGAGGTGGACACGGTCGTCGGGCTCGACGCCGGCGCCGACGACTACGTCACCAAGCCGTTCCGGCTCGCCGAACTGCTCGCCCGGGTGCGTGCCCTGCTGCGGCGCGGCGCGGCCGAGCCCCAGCAGCCGCCGGCCACCCACGGGGTGCGGATCGACGTCGAGTCGCACCGCGCCTGGATGGGCGAGGAGGAGCTCCAGCTCACGGCGAAGGAGTTCGACCTGCTGCGGGTGCTGGTACGGGACGCGGGGCGGGTGGTCACGCGTGACCAGCTGATGCGGGAGGTCTGGGACACCACGTGGTGGTCCTCGACCAAGACGCTGGACATGCACATCTCGTGGCTGCGGAAGAAGCTCGGCGACGACGCCGCGAATCCCCGGTACATCGCCACCGTGCGGGGTGTGGGTTTCCGGTTCGAGAAGAGCTGAGCGCTGCGCTGTGCCTCGCCGGCTCGTGTCGGAGCGGGGTGGGGCGGGGCGGAAGAGGTTGTGTGGCAAGGTGCGGGCCGTTCGTGGCTGATCGCGCCCGCGCGGCGGAGCCGCATATTGATACAGCCCCGCGCCCCTCACAGGGCGCTACAGCACAGGTGAGAAGTCATGCGCCGTCGATTGATCCAGTCCACCCTCGCCGTGGTGCTCGTGGTGATCGCCGTGTTCGGGGTCTCGCTCGTCATCGTCGAGACCCGGACGATCAGCAACAGCGCCGAGGAGCGGGTGACGTCCGAGGCGCTGCGGCTCGCCAGCATCGTCGACAGCCGGATCCTCGGCGAGGAGCAGATCTCCGCGGCCGTGCTGCGGGACCAGGTGGGTCCCAACCAGTACGCGGTGATCCGGATGCCGGGCCGGGCGCCCATCGAGATCGGTGACAAGCCCACCGGGCAGGTCATCGAGGACACCGCCCGCGGCGAGGAGGGCGAGACCGTCCTCTTCCAGGAGTCGCGCTCCTCGGTGACCGAGGAGGTCGGCCGTACGCTGCTGATCATCGGCCTGGTCGCGCTGCTCGCGGTGATCGCCGCGGTGCTGCTCGCCGTCCGGCAGGCGAACCGGCTCGCCTCACCGCTCACCGACCTCGCCGAGACCGCCGAGCGCCTCGGGTCCGGCGATCCGCGCCCCCGCCACAAGCGGTACGGCGTCCCCGAGCTGGACCGGGTCGCCGACGTCCTGGACTCCTCCGCCGAGCGCATCGGGCGGATGCTCACCGCGGAGCGCCGGCTCGCCGCCGACGCCTCCCACCAGCTGCGTACGCCGCTCACCGCGCTGTCCATGCGGCTGGAGGAGATCACCCTCACCGACGACCCGGACACGGTGAAGGAGGAGGCGACCATCGCGCTCGGGCAGGTGGAGCGGCTCACCGACGTGGTGGAGCGGCTGCTGACCAACTCCCGTGACCCGCGCACCGGTTCGGCCGTCGCCTTCGACCTCGACGAGGTCATCCAGCAGCAGCTCGCCGAGTGGCGCCCCGCCTACCGGCAGGCCGGCCGGGCCGTCGTCAGCTCCGGCAAGCGGCATCTCCAGGCGGTCGGCACACCGGGCGCGGTCGCCCAGGTGCTGGCCGCGCTGATCGAGAACTCCCTGATGCACGGTGGCGGCACGGTCGCGCTGCGCACCCGGGTCACCGGCACCCAGGCCGTCATCGAGATCACCGACGAGGGCCCCGGCGTCCCCGCCGATCTGGGTGCCCGGATCTTCGAGCGGGCCATCAGCGGCCGTAACTCCACGGGTATCGGACTCGCCGTGGCCCGCGACCTCGCGGAGGCCGACGGCGGGCGCCTGGAGATGCTCCAGGCCCAGCCCCCCGTCTTCGCCCTCTTCCTGTCCCGCACCCCGGTCAAGAAGACATCAGGCAGCGGAGCCAACACCGTCCGCTGACGGGGACGGGCCAACCGGACCCGCCGGGGTGGCCCGGAATGGCCGGGGTGATGGCGGGACGCCAGGACGGCGGGGCCGTCGGGATGGCCGAAAGACGCCGGGCCCGGGCGAGAGGGAGGGGCTCGGGGGAGGGGGTGGGGGGCTCAGACTCGGGCGCGTTGGCGTTGGCGTTGGCGCTGGCGTACCGGCCGGCCGCGTGGCTGGGGCTCTTCGAGGTGGGCCTCGGTGCCCGGCTGGGCCGCGGCGACGGGGGCCTCGTCCGTCGGCTGGTCGGGGGCGGGCATGGCCTTGAAGACCCAGCTGCGGTACGACCAGAAGCGGAACAGCGTGGCGATGCCGATGCCGACGAACTTGAAGACGTTGCTCTGCACCGGGCTGTCCCAGCCGAAGCCGTAGGTCGCGAGGAAGAGCACACCGTTCTCGATGACCAGGCCGACGGCGCTGAACAGCAGGAACAGCATCATCTCGCGGGTGCGGCCGTTCTTGTCACGGTCGCGGTAGGTGAAGTAGCGGAAGCCGATGTAGTTGAAGGCGATCGCCACGACGGTGGCTATCACACTGGCCCGCACGACCTGGAGGTCGGTGACGCTCCGCACCAGGTTGAAGACGAGAAGATTGACGAGCAGCCCCGCCCCACCGACCGCTCCGAACTTGGCGACCTCGCGTGTGATGCGCTCGATGCGCAGCCGGAGCGCGCTGGGGGGCGCCGCATGGAGCCCCGAAGAACCACGTCCCATGGTCGTGAAGGCCCCGTCCGTCGGATTTCGTCAACTCCGTCATGCTAACCACCCCCCTTCCGTGATCGCCCGCGGTCGGGTTCACAGTTCGGACACGGGAGGTAAAGAAAGCGGGAAGAAATCCGGCGCGGAAGGGGCGGATCGGGGCCGGGGGCGGACATGCAGGTCAAGGCGGTGTAAAGGGTTGGGTAAGAGGCGCTTGGACAGCCGCAAATGATGGTGAAACGGTCATCGGCCGGAGAGTGGAGCGGGGCCGGGAGACGGGGTCATCCGGGCGCGGTCGCGCGGCCGATACCCTGGGAGCGTGACGTTCCCGGTAGTCGGCATGGTCGGCGGGGGCCAGCTCGCGCGTATGACACACGAGGCAGGCATCCCGCTCGGCATCAAATTCAAGCTCCTCAGTGACACCCCTCAGGATTCCGCGGCCCAGGTCGTGAGCGATGTCGTCCTCGGCGACTACCGCGACCTGGCGACTCTGCGTGCCTTCGCGCGGGGCTGTGACGTGATCACCTTTGATCACGAGCACGTCCCCACCGAGCATCTGCGGGCCCTGGAGGCGGACGGCATCCCCGTCCGCCCCGGCCCCGCCGCGCTGGTGCACGCCCAGGACAAGGGGGTGATGCGCGCCAGGCTGACCGCGATCGGCGTGCCCTGTCCACGGCACCGGATCGTGACCGACCCGGCCGACGTCGCCGCGTTCGCCGCCGAGGGCCTGCCCGACGGGGCCGAGGGCGACGGCTTCCCGGTCGTCCTCAAGACCGTCCGCGGCGGCTACGACGGCAAGGGCGTCTGGGTCGTCGACTCCGCCGAGGAGGCCGCGGCCCCGTTCAGGGCGGGTGTGCCCGTGCTCGCCGAGGAGAAGGTCGACTTCGTCCGCGAGCTGGCCGCCAACGTCGTACGGTCCCCGCACGGCCAGGCCGTGGCCTACCCGGTCGTCGAGTCCCGGCAGGTCGACGGCGTCTGCGACACCGTGATCGCGCCCGCCCCCGACCTGCCCGAGCACCGTGCGCTGGCGGCCGAGGAGATGGCCCTGCGCATCGCCAAGGAACTCGACGTGGTCGGTCACCTCGCCGTCGAGCTGTTCGAGACCCGCGACGGCCGCGTCCTCGTCAACGAGCTCGCGATGCGCCCGCACAACTCCGGGCACTGGACCCAGGACGGCGCGATCACCTCCCAGTTCGCCAACCACGTGCGGGCCGTCCTCGACCTGCCGCTCGGCGACCCCCGCCCGCGCGCGAAGTGGACGGTGATGGTCAACGTCCTCGGCGGCGACTACCCCGACATGTACTCCGCGTACCTGCACTGCATGGCCCGCGACCCCCGGCTGAAGATCCACATGTATGGCAAGGACGTGAAACCCGGCCGCAAGGTGGGCCACGTCAACACCTATGGCGACGACCTCGACGACGTGCTGGAGCGCGCCCGTCACGCGGCCGCCTATCTGAGAGGGACGATCACGGAATGAGCCCGGTCGTAGGCATTGTCATGGGGTCGGACTCCGACTGGCCCGTCATGGAGGCCGCCGCCAAGGCCCTCGACGAGTTCGAGATCGCGTACGAGGTCGACGTCGTCTCCGCGCACCGGATGCCGCGCGAGATGATCACGTACGGCGAGCAGGCCGCCGGGCGCGGACTGAAGGCGATCATCGCGGGCGCCGGGGGAGCAGCCCACCTCCCGGGCATGCTGGCCTCCGTCACCCCGCTGCCGGTCATCGGCGTCCCGGTGCCACTGAAGTACCTCGACGGCATGGACTCCCTGCTCTCCATCGTGCAGATGCCGGCCGGCGTCCCGGTCGCCACCGTCTCCGTCGCCGGCGCGCGCAACGCCGGACTGCTCGCGGCCCGGATGCTCGCCGCGCACGACGACGAACTCCTCCAGCGGATGCGGGAGTTCCAGCAGGACCTGAACGACCAGGCCACCGAGAAGGGCAAGCGGCTGCGCGCCAAGGTCGAGGGCGCGGCGAGCGCCGACTTCGGCTTCGGCACGGGGAAGTGACCGGCATGAGCGCACTGGAGACCGCCCGCGCGCTGCTGCGCGAGTTCCCCGTCGTCGACGGCCACAACGACCTGCCGTGGGCCCTGCGCGACCAGGTCCGCTACGACCTCGCCGCCCGGGACATCGCCACCGACCAGGCCGCCCATCTGCACACCGACATCCCGCGGCTGCGCGCGGGCGGCGTCGGCGCCCAGTACTGGTCGGTGTACGTCCGCGCGGACCTCCCGGACCCGGTCCCGGCGACGCTGGAACAGATCGACTGCGTACGGCAGTTGCTGGCCCGCTACCCGCAGGACCTGGCGCCGGCGCGCACCGCGGCGGACATGGAGGCGGCCCGCGCCGAGGGCCGTATCGCCTCCCTGATGGGCGCCGAGGGCGGCCACTCCATCGCCAACTCCCTCGCCACCCTGCGCGCGTTGTACACACTCGGCGTGCGGTACATGACGCTCACCCACAACGACAACGTGGACTGGGCGGACTCCGCGACGGACGAGCCCGGCGTCGGCGGCCTCTCCCCGTTCGGCCGCGAGGTGGTCCGGGAGATGAACCGTTCCGGCATGCTCGTCGACCTGTCCCACGTGGCCGCGACGACCATGCGCGACGCGCTGGACGCCACCGCCGCGCCGGTGATCTTCTCGCACTCCTCGTCCCGGGCCGTCTGCGACCACCCGCGCAACATCCCCGACGACGTGCTGGAGCGGCTGCCCGCCAACGGCGGCGTCGCCATGGTGACGTTCGTACCGAAGTTCGTCCTCCAGGCCGCCGTCGACTGGACGGCCGCCGCCGACGACAACATGCGGGCCCACGGCTTCCACCCGCTCGACACCACCGCCGAGGCGATGAAGGTCCACCACGCCTTCGAGGAGCACACCCCGCGCCCGGTCGCCACCACGGCCACCGTCGCCGACCACCTGGACCACATGCGCGAGGTCGCCGGCATCGACCACCTCGGCATCGGCGGCGACTACGACGGCACGGCCTTCACCCCCGACGGCCTGAACGACGTCTCCGGCTACCCGAACCTGATCGCGGAGCTCCTCGACCGCGGCTGGTCCACCACCGACCTCACCAAGCTGACCTGGCAGAACGCGGTACGGGTCCTGGGCGCCGCCGAGGACGTGGCCCGAGATCTCCAGGCGACGCGCGGCCCGTCCAACGCCACGATCGGGTCCCTGGACGGCTGACACAGGCTCGGCGCACGGTCCGGGCGTACGAGGCCGTCCTCCGGCGTCGTACGCCCGAACGCCCCATCCACCAGGAAGCCCCCCGGCGCCCCGTGCGACGGTGATCCGTAACGCGATCACCTCGGACGTACGGAGCCGGCCATGGCAGATCTCCAGGACGACCTGCACACCACCCCCGAGGTCGGCGGGCTCGACGCGCTGCCGCCGCTGACCGAGCCGCTCCCGCCCGAGGCCTACGCGCCCGTCTGCGACACGGACGCCGCCCCGCTGGACCGGGCCCGCGCCCTGCTCGCCGCGCACCCCGTCGCCGACGGCTACAGCGGACTGCCGTGGGCGCTGCGGCACCTGCCCTGGTACGACCTCCAGCTCGGCGAGAGCGCCGTCGACACCGATGTGCCGCGGCTGCGCGAGGGCCATGTCGGCGCCCTGTTCTGCTCACTGCACCTGCCCGAGGGGCTCGCCGCCGACCGGGCCGTCGCCGCAACCCTCGAACAGCTCGACCTCGTCCGTACCGTCATCGCCGCCCACCCCGACGGGCTGCGGCTCGCCCGCACCGCCGGACAGGTCATCGACGCCCGCAACTGCGGCCGGGCCGCCGTGCTGCTCGGCCCGGCGACCGCCGCCGCCCTCGACGACTCGCTCGGCATCCTGCGTGTCCTGCACACCCTCGGCCTGCGTGTGCTGACCCTGACCGGCACCTCGTGGGCCAGCGAGGCGGGACTGACCCGGTTCGGCGAGGAGGTGGTGCGGGAGATGAACCGGCTCGGTGTCCTCGCCGACCTGTCCGGCGCCTCCGGGCAGACCGCCCACCGGGTCATCGCCGCGTCCAAGGCGCCCGTCCTGTGCACCCGCTCCGCGGCCCGCGCGCTGCGCCCCCACCCGGCCAACCTCCCCGACGGCCTGCTCGCCGAGCTGGGCGCCGCGAAGGGCCTGTGCATGGTGCCGCTGACCGCCGAGCAGACCGGCCCGACCGTACGGGACGTCGCCGACCATCTCGACCATGTGCGCGAGGTCGCGGGCCCCGAGTGCGTCGGCCTGTCCGGCACCTACGACGCCGGTACCGCCCACCCGCAGGAGCTGGCCGACGCCTCCTGCTACCCGCATCTCATCGCCGAGCTGCTCAGGCGCGGCTGGAGCGAGACCGATCTCGCGCTGCTGACCTGGGGCAACGTACAGCGGGTGCTGCGCGTCGCCGACTTCACCGCGCGGGCCGCCCAGGAGCGCCGCGAGCAGTCGGCGGCCCGGATCGCGGAACTGGACGGCTGACCGGACCGGCGTGGTTCAGGGGCGCTCGATCATGCACAGGCAGAACGGGTGCCCCGCCGGGTCGGCGAAGACCCGGAAGTCCTTCTTGCCGCCCTGGTCGTCCAGGTCCAGCGGCAGCGCCCCGAGCGCCAGCACCTTCTGCTGCGCCACGTCGACGTCCGCCCAGGTGGGGCCCGCGTCGAAGTCGAGGTGGAACTGCTGCCCGTTGCGGTCGGCGCGCGGCCACTCCGGCGGGGTGTAGCCCTCCGACCGCTGGAAACCGAGCCGCGGCCCGTCCGGCACGCCCAGGGTGACCCACTCGTCGTCGTGGTGCTCGGGCGTGCCGCCCGCGACCGCGGCGTAGAAGGCCGCGAGGGCCGCCGGGTCCGGGCAGTCCAGGACGATGTTGCGCAGACGTGCCACCGGTGCCATGTCGGGTCTCCCTGTCGGACTGCGGACTGCGGACTGCGGACTGCGGGTTGCGGGGCCGGTCAGTACTTGCACAGGCAGAACGGGTGCCCCGCCGGGTCCGCGAACACACGCCAGCCGCGCGAGCGGTCCGTGGTGTCCAGCGGCTTCGCGCCGAGCGCGAGGACACCCGCCTCGGCCGCGTCCAGGTCCGCGACCCGGAAGTCCACGTGGAACTGCTGTGAGGAGTCGCCGGCCGGCCACCGCGGCGCCACATGGCCGGGTGCGGCCTGGAAGGCCAGCACGCGCGTGCCGTCCACCCTCACGTCGGCCCAGTCGTCCTCCACCTCGACGCTCCCGCCCAGCACCTCGGCGTAGAACCCGGCGAGCGCCCCCGGGTCGGGACAGTCCAGGACGACGACGTCGATCTCGGCGAGTGCCATGACTTCCTCCTAGTACGAGCCGGCGCGGGGTTCTCGGCGTTACCGACAGAAATCATCCACTGGTAACGTCCGTTACCGCATCCTCCCGCACTACAGGTAACCTCGCAACCATGAACGAGAGACGGGCATGAGCGGGCGACGGTCCGCGCCCGGCGCCCTCGCCCTGATCGAGGCGCTGGTCAACACGCTGGACCTGGAGTCCGGCCGGGACGCTCTCGACACCGCCGAGGGCCGCGCGCCCTTCGGTGTCACCGCCGGCGACCTCACCGGCGTCCGGGAACTGCGCGAGTCCCTGCGGGCCGTCTGTCTCGCGCACGCCGGGCACACCCCGCACGAGCCGGTGACCCCGCTGGGCGAACTGCTGGCCCACGCCCCGCTGCGGGTGGCCGTGGACGGACGGGACGGCTCCGCCGCCCTCGTGCCCGTCGACGACGGACCGCTGCTGTCCCGGATCGCGGCGGCCGTCGCGCAGGGTGTCACGGCCGGCACCTGGACCCGGCTCAAGGCCTGCGAGATGGCCACCTGCCACTGGGCGTACTACGACCGCAGCCCCGCCGGGCGCGGCCGCTGGTGCCGGATGGAGGTGTGCGGGGCGCGGGCCAAGATGCGCCGCTACCGCGCGAAGGAGACGTGATCGACAGGGAGTTCGCCGCCCGGCCGAACCGTCGGTGGGGCAGAATGCGGAAAGACGCCGGTTCGGCCGACTGAGCCTCGGCCGAACCGGCGTTCTTCGCACAGGCGTTTCAGGCGGTCGGCCGCCCCATCGCCCGGTACGTCCATCCCGCGCGCCGCCACACCTCGGGGTCGAGCGCGTTACGGCCGTCCAGCAGGACCCGCGAGGTCGCGACCGCGCCGAGCGCCGCCGGGTCCAGCTCGCGGAACTCCTGCCACTCGGTGAGATGCAGCACGACATGGGCGCCCCGCACGGCCTCCACGGCGGTGTCGGCGTAGCCCAGCGTCGGGAACAGCCGCTTCGCGTTGGCCATGCCCTTCGGGTCGTACACCGTGACCTGGCCGCCCTGGAGGTGGATCTGCCCGGCGACGTTCAGCGCGGGCGAGTCCCGTACGTCGTCGGAGTCCGGCTTGAAGGCGGCGCCGAGCACGGCGACCCGCTTGCCGAGGAACGAGCCGCCGCCGAGCGCCTTGCGGGTCATCTCGACCATCTCGCCGCGGCGCCGCATGTTGATCGAGTCGATCTCGCGCAGGAACGTCAGCGCCTGGTCGGCGCCCAGCTCACCGGCGCGGGCCATGAACGCCCGGATGTCCTTCGGCAGACAGCCGCCGCCGAAGCCGATGCCGGCCCGCAGGAACTTCTTGCCGATCCGGTCGTCGTGGCCGATGGCCTCGGCCAGCTTCAGGACGTCGCCGCCCGCGGCCTCGCAGACCTCGGCCATCGCGTTGATGAAGGAGATCTTCGTGGCGAGGAAGGAGTTCGCGGAGGTCTTCACCAGCTCGGCGGTCGGAAAATCGGTCACCACGAACGGGGTGCCCTCGCCCACCGGCGTCGCGTACACCTCCCGCAGCAGCTTCTCGGCGCGCTCGCCGCGCACCCCCACCACGATCCGGTCCGGGTGCAGGGTGTCCTTGACGGCGAAGCCCTCGCGCAGGAACTCAGGGTTCCAGGCCAGCTCGGCGTCGGCGCCGGCCGGCGCGTGCTTCGCGAGGTAGTCCGCGAGCCGCTCGGCGGAACCCACGGGCACGGTCGACTTGCCGACGACCAGCGCGGGCCCGCTCAGGTGCGGGGCGAGGGAGGCGAACGCGGCGTCGACGTAGCTCATGTCGCAGGCGTAGTCGCCGTGCTTCTGCGGGGTGTTCACACAGACGAAGTGCACGTCGCCGAACGCGGCGACCTCGGCCCAGTCGGTGGTGAAGCGCAGCCGCCCGCTCGATCCCTCGAGCCCGGCGACGTGCTTGCGCAGCAGATCCTCCAGGCCGGGCTCGTACATCGGGACCTCGCCGCGGCGCAGCATCTCGATCTTCTCGGGCACGACGTCGAGGCCGAGCACCTCGAATCCCAGCTCCGCCATGGCCGCGGCGTGGGTGGCGCCGAGGTAGCCGGTGCCGATCACAGTGATCTTGAGGGCCATGCGGACTCCAGGGAAATACGGAGGTGCGTCGGTGGATGCGGTGCCTGAGCATAGTCGGGGGCTTGGACCGCTCCTCAACGGGGAGATTTCCACCTGTCGCCAAGCTCACGTACCCCTGGCGTGGGACGGCCCCTAAAATTTGGGTTACTTAACAGTAGTTAGCGTCACACCGTCTTTGGAGCGTGAGAGACCTTGGCCGGATCGGCTGATTTCGACCTGTACCGCCCGTCCGAGGAGCACGACATGCTCCGGGACGCCGTCCGTTCCCTGGCCGAGGCGAAGATCGCGCCGTTCGCTGCCGTGGTGGACGAGGAGGCGCGCTTCCCGCAGGAGGCGCTGGACGCACTGACGGCCAACGACCTGCACGCGGTGCACGTGCCCGAGGAGTACGGCGGGGCGGGCGCGGACGCCCTGGCCACGGTGATCGTGATCGAGGAGGTGGCGCGGGCCTGCGCGTCCTCCTCGCTGATCCCGGCGGTCAACAAGCTGGGTTCGCTGCCCGTGATCCTCTCCGGCTCCGAGGACCTGAAGAAGCGCTACCTCGGCCCGCTGGCCAAGGGCGACGCGATGTTCTCGTACTGCCTCTCCGAGCCCGACGCCGGCTCGGACGCGGCCGGCATGAAGACGAAGGCGGTCCGCGACGGCGACCACTACGTCCTGAACGGTGTGAAGCGCTGGATCACCAACGCGGGCGTCAGCGAGTACTACACGGTGATGGCGGTGACCGACCCCGAGAAGCGCTCCAAGGGCATCAGCGCCTTCGTGGTCGAGAAGTCCGACGACGGCGTCTCCTTCGGCGCCCCGGAGAAGAAGCTCGGCATCAAGGGCTCCCCGACCCGCGAGGTCTATCTCGACAACGTTCGCATCCCCGCGGACCGCATGATCGGCGCCGAGGGCACCGGCTTCGCCACGGCGATGAAGACCCTGGACCACACCCGCATCACCATCGCGGCCCAGGCCCTCGGCATCGCCCAGGGCGCCCTCGACTACGCCAAGGGCTATGTCAGGGAGCGCAAGCAGTTCGGCAAGCCGATCGCCGACTTCCAGGGCATCCAGTTCATGCTCGCCGACATGGCCATGAAGATCGAGGCGGCCCGTCAGCTGACGTACGCGGCGGCGGCCAAGTCGCAGCGCGGCGACGCCGACCTGACCTTCCAGGGCGCGGCGGCCAAGTGCTTCGCCTCGGACGTGGCGATGGAGGTCACCACGGACGCCGTCCAGCTCCTCGGCGGCTACGGCTACACCCGCGACTACCCGGTCGAGCGCATGATGCGCGACGCCAAGATCACCCAGATCTACGAGGGCACCAACCAGGTCCAGCGCATCGTGATGGCGCGGAACCTGCCGTAGCCGCTGCGCCCTTCTCCGGCCGGCCGGGTCCGGCGCCGCTCAGAGCAGCGGGGCCAGGGCCCGTGCCAGGTCGGCCGGTTCGGTGAAGTGGGCGGTCCGCATACCGAGTCCGGCCGCGGCCGACACGTTCTCCGGACTGTCGTCCACGAACAGACACCGCTGCGGCGGTACGCCCGCCCGGTCGGCGGCGATCCGGTAGATCCGCGGATCCGGCTTGACCAGCCGGACGCGTGCGCTGCTCACCACATGGTGGGCGAGACCGGTCAGGCCCAGCGTCTCCAGGTCCGCCTCCAGCGTGACCGCGGCGTTGGTGACCAGCACCAGCGGCACCACGTCCCGGACCCGGCGCAGCAGGGACACCACCGTCGGATCGGCGTGGAACGGGGCATCGGCGAGCGCCTGCGCCAGCTTGTACGCCAGCGGTTCGGGAACGCTTCCGTCGAAGCCGGCCACGACCACCGACACCCAGTCCCGCATGTCGATCCGGCC
The DNA here is from genome assembly GCF_044753385.1 of Streptomyces sp. NPDC088387. NCBI lineage: Bacteria > Bacillati > Actinomycetota > Actinomycetes > Kitasatosporales > Streptomycetaceae > Streptomyces > Streptomyces sp. NPDC088387. Next base: position 43,573 of record NZ_JBIVNC010000019.1, on the reverse strand, counting down.
CAGCATCAGCGGCAGATCGGCCTCCGGTGCGAACGCCACCTTCATCGTGGTGCCCTCGGCCAGCCCGGCGGCCCGCTCCAGCCGGGTCACCTCGGAAGCGTCGTAGAAGCGGATCACGTTGTCGACGTCGCAGAGCACCGCGTCGAAGGGGCGCGCGCCCCGGGTGCCGGTCACTTGTCGGTGACCGTGACCTTCTGGTCGTTCTTCAGCTCGTTGACCAGTTCCTTGACCTTCGCGGTGTCCCACTGGAGGTTGCCGTTGGCCGAGTTGCCGGCGAGCGGGATGTTCATCGACGTGCCGTCGCCGCCGCTGACGCCCTTCATCGCCCAGAACATGTCGGCCAGGTCGAACAGGCCCATGTCCTTGTCCACGATCAGGGTGTCGAGGCCGGCGCTCATCGTCGGGTACAGCTTGAACGGGTTGAGCACCGTGCCCGGCGTGGCCACCTGGTTGGCGAGCGCGGAGAGGAACTTCTGCTGGTTCTTCGTACGGTCCAGGTCGGAGCCCGCCAGCGCGTACCGGGTGCGGACGAACGCGAGGGCCTGCTCGCCGTCGAGGGTCTGCTTGCCCTTCTTGAAGTCCGCGCCGGACTTGGTGTCCTTGATGTCCTGCGGGATGTCCATCTCGACGCCGCCCACCGCGTCCACGATGTTCGCGAAGCCGGCGAAGCCGATCTCGACGTAGTGGTCGATGTGCAGGCCGGTGTTGAACTCGACGGTACGGACGAGCAGTTCGGGCCCGTCCTCGGCGTAGGCGGCGTTCAGCTTCACCTGGCGGCCGGTGCCCTCGTAGCGCTTGCCGGACTCGGAGCCGACGAACGACGGGATCTCCACGTTGGAGTCACGCGGCAGCGAGACCAGCGTCGAGCCGTTGTCGCCGGTGTGCAGGATCATCATCGAGTCCGTGCGCTTGCCCTCGGCGGAGCCGGTGTGCAGGTCCTTCTTCTCCTCGGCCGTCATGCCCTCACGGCTGTCGGAACCGACGATCAGGTAGTTGGTGCCCTCGCCCGCCTCCGGGCGGTCGATCACCTTGGACAGGTCGACCTCGCGGTTGAGCTTGGAGTCGGCCCAGAAGTAGGTGCCCACGGTCGTGACCACGACCACGGTGACGACGGTGATCGCCGTCCATTTGATACGGCGGCGCCAGTTCGGCGCGGGGCGCGGCTCGCGCGTGCCGTCGCCGCGGCCACCGTGGCCGCCCCCGCCGTAGACCTGGCCGGTGTTGTAGCCACTGTCGTAGCTGTCGCCGTGTCCCTGGCCGTCCACGTACGACGGCTGCTGGGGGACTCCGCCGCCGTACTGCTGCGGCGGTGCGGGCCGGTGCCCGCCGGCTCCGGACGGCCCGCGACGCACCTGGCGCATCACACGTGCGCTCTCCGGCTGTGGGCTCGCGCTGCCGCGCCCGTACCGGCTGTCGCGGTTGTCGTCGGACCATCCCTGGGGCCAGTCATTCATGCGCCCCAGTGTGCAGGTCCCGACCAGGTGCCTTACAAGGTTCGACGGAAAATCAGGGCACGGCTGTTGCGAATCCAACACAAAGTCCTGGGTTCGTTTCACGGCATAGGGTGGACGGCATGACAGACCAGGCCTCCGCCACGGAGTCGGACATACCCGGCAAGCCGACGTCCGCGTCCCGGACCACGCTCAGCCACATCATGAGCCACAACGACACGAACCTGCTGGGTACGGTACACGGTGGCGTGATCATGAAGCTGGTCGACGATGCCGCGGGGGCGGTGGCCGGGCGGCACAGTGGCGGGCCCGCCGTGACCGCGTCCATGGACGAGATGGCGTTCCTGGAGCCGGTCCGGGTCGGTGACCTCGTGCACGTCAAGGCGCAGGTCAACTGGACCGGGCGTACCTCGATGGAGGTAGGGGTCAGGGTCCTCGCCGAGCGCTGGAACGAGTCGACTCCCGCGACGCAGGTCGGGTCGGCGTATCTGGTCTTCGCGGCGGTGGACGCGGACGGGAAGCCGCGGCCGGTGCCGCCTGTCCTGCCGGAGACGGAACGGGATCGGCGGCGTCACCAGGAGGCCCAGATCCGCCGGACCCACCGCTTGGCCCGCCGCCGAGCCATCCTGGCCCTCCGCCAATCCCGAGCCGCAGCCGGCATAGAGGACTAACCCCCACCCACGTGCCACGAGCACCCACACCCGCGTAGCCGCGGGCACTCGCACCCGCGTAGCCGCGGGCAACTGTGCCGCTGGGGCGGCGCCCACCCACCGCCGGCTGCGGCCGGCTGAATCCGCGTAGCCGCGGCCCGCTGTACTCGCGTAGCCGCGGGCAGCTGTGCCGCGGAGGCCGTTCCCGCTCACCCACCGCCGCCGCGGGCAGCTGTGCCGCTGGGGCGGCACGGGTGGGCGCGGCGGCACCCCGTCGCGCCGGGTTGCGCAACGCCCCGCGGTCCAGCCCCCACGCCGGGTGGTGTTGTCGGGTGCGGCGCCGTCGTGGCCGTTCGCGCAGTTCCCCGCGCCCCTGGGGGGGGGTGACGGTTGTTGTGCCGGTGCGGCGCCGTGGTGGCTGGTCGCGCAGTTCCCCGCGCCCCTGGGGGGTGTGCGCCGTCGTACAGGTGGAGGGGCTGCGTGCTCCCCCGTACAGCTAGCCGCAGGCGACCTCGTCGCCGCGTACCACCGGCATTTCCACCCGGTCGGAGCCCTGCGTGCGGGGCGCTTCCTCCGCGTGGACCGGACGGACCGCCTTGAAGTCCGCGCCCACCGTCACCTTCAGCACCGCCCCCAACCCCTTGACCGCCCGCAGCTCACTGCCGGGAAACGCCGCCGCGAGCGACTTCGCCGACCGGTCCCACCGGGGGTCGTACGCCACGACGGTCCGGGCGACGGTCCGGGCGGCGTTCGTGGGCGACTTCGTCGTCCGGAACCCCGCCGCCGCCAGCGCCGTGTCCACCCGCCGCCCCAGCCCCGCGGTCTCCGTACCGTTCTCCACCCGCACCCGGATCTGCTCCGGCGCCACCGGCACCCGCACGACCGGCGTCCGCCGCGGCGCGCCCCCCGTCCGCTCGGCGAGCGGCTTGTCCTCGCGCAGGGCCTTGAAGAGCCGTTCGGACTTCACCGCGTCCCACTTCAGCGTCGAGCCGATGCCCTTCACCGCGTACCCCATCCGCCCGATCGGGACGGTCGTGAACTCCGACGAGGAGGGGGAGAAGTTCCGCATCGCACGCCCGAGGTCCAGCAGCTCGTCCGTGCCGAACCCCTTGTCCGCCCGCACCGACCCCAGCACGGCCCGGGTCACGTCCCGGAACTTCATCGGGTTCAGCAGCACCCCGGAGGAGGTCGCGTGGTCCACCAGCGCGGCCAGGAAGCGCTGCTGGCGCTGCATCCGGCCCAGGTCGGACGCGCCGTCGACGTGCCGCGCGCGGACGTACTGCAACGCCTGCCCGCCCGACATCGTGTGCTTGCCGGCCGGCAGGTTCAGCCCGGTGTACGTGTCCTTCATGGGCGTCGTTGTGCAGATCTCGACCCCGCCGAGGACGTCGACCGTCTTCATGAAGCTGGTGAAGTCGACCTCCAGATAGTGGTCGATCTTCACCCGGGTCATGTGCTCGACCGTGCGCACGGTCAGCCGCGGCCCGCCCTCCGCGTAGGCGGCGTTCAGCTTGATCGGGTGGGCCCGGTGCTGCTCGCCGGTCGTCTCGTCGGTGTGCGCGGGCAGCTCGGCGTAGGAGTCGCGGGGCAGGCTCACCACACTCGCCCGCTCCCGGTCCTCCGAGATGTGCACGATCATGATCGTGTCGGTGCAGTGGCAGGGCGCGCCGCCGAGCCGGTACTTGCGCCGCTCGGCCTGCGAGATCCTGTCCCGTCCGTCGGTGCCGACCAGGAGCACGTTCATGCCGTGCCCGGCGTGCGGGCGGTTCTTCATGTCCTTGAAGGGGTCGACGCGGGCGATGTCCGAGTCGAGGCCGGTCATCACCGTGTGCCCGATACCGGCGGACGCGAGCACCACGACCGACAGGGTGGTGACCGCCCGCATGGCCCAACGGGGCCGTTTGGGCGGTACGGGAGCCCTCGTCGGCCGGGGACGGCGCTGCGGGCGGCGCTGCGGCCCGGCGGGGGGCCGAGGCGGCGTGCTGGACATGGGGGACACCTCCGGCGGAGCCTGGTGCGGCCGGCCCGGTCGGGAGAGGGGCCTGGCCATGCGCGGGATCCGTGTGAACGGTAGGCCCATACGATCTGTGGCCCGGTGCAGCGCACCCGGCGGCGCGCAAGCGTGTCCCCCGTTCGCGGTAACGTGAGCACCGATGAACGCCAACTCCCAGATGCCGCTCCCCGCCGTATCCGTGATCATGCCCGTCCTCAACGAGGAACGGCATCTGCGCGGAGCCGTCCACGCGATCCTCGCGCAGGAGTACGCCGGCGAGATGGAGGTCGTGATCGCCCTCGGTCCCTCCACGGACCGTACGGACGAGATCGCGGCCGAGCTCGTACGCGAAGACTCCCGCGTGCACACCGTCCCGAACCCGACGGGCCGGACACCGGCCGCGCTGAACGCCGCGATCAAGGCGTCCCGCCATCCGGTCGTCGTCCGCGTCGACGGCCACGGCATGCTCTCGCCGAACTACATCGCCACGGCCGTACGGCTGCTCGCGGAGACCGGCGCGCAGAACGTCGGCGGCATCATGCACGCCGAGGGCGAGACCGACTGGGAGCACGCGGTCGCCGCCGCGATGACCTCGAAGATCGGCGTCGGCAACGCCGCCTTCCACACGGGCGGCGCGGCCGCGTCCGCCGAGACCGTGTACCTGGGTGTCTTCCGCCGCGAGGCGCTGGAGCAACAGGGCGGCTACAACGTGGAGTTCATCCGCGCCCAGGACTGGGAGCTGAACTTCCGGATCCGCGAGGCGGGCGGCCTCATCTGGTTCTCGCCCGAGCTGAAGGTGTCGTACCGCCCCCGGCCGAGCGTGCGCGCCCTCGCCAAGCAGTACAAGGACTACGGCCGTTGGCGCCACGTCGTCGCCCGCTACCACGCCGGCTCGATCAACCTGCGCTACCTCGCCCCGCCGACCGCCGTCTGCGCGATCGCGGCGGGCATCGTGGTGGGCCTGGCCGTGACCCCGCGGGCGCTGGTCGTCCCGGCCGGCTATCTCGCGGCGATCATCGCGGGCTCGGTCCCGGCGGGCCGCGGGCTGCCGCTGAAGGCGCGCCTCCAGATCCCCGTCGCCCTCGCCACCATGCACATGTCGTGGGGCTGGGGCTTCCTGACCAGCCCCAGGTCCCTGGCCAGGAAGGTCATCGCGTCCCGCCGCCCGGCGGTCCTGGCCTCCGACACCGCGAGCTGACCGCCGTCACCAGCTGAAGTTCGGGTCCACCTTCATGCAGGCCTCGTCGTCGGCGCCGTTGAGGGCCTCCGCCGACTCGGGGGTCTTGTTGTCCACCTTCGGCGCCTTGTAGGCGTTGCCCTCGCGCCAGTCGGCGCCCACGACGAGGGTGACGCCGGAGACGTCCGTGGTGCGCTGCACGGCGCTCGCCGGGATGCCGAGCGACTCGGCGACGCTGCGCGCGTCGCCCTCCAGGTCGGCGCTCGGGTAGCGGACGACCGTACGGGCCTCGGTCAGTGCCGAGGTGGTGTCCGCGGTGGCCTCGGTGAAGCCCTTCTCCTTCAGCAGGTCGGCGACGGTGCTCGCGCGGCCCTGCGCCGGGCCCAGGGCGTCCGTACGGGTGCCGTTGCGGACCTGGACCGCGATCTGCGCGTCGGGCGCCGCCGGGTCGGACGACGGCTCCTTCGCCGCCGGCTTGTTCGGCTCGTCCCGGCCGTCGAGCGCGATGTCCTCGCGGACCAGCCGGAACAGCTGCTCGGCGTCCTCCGTCGGCTCCACCCGGGCGCCCACGTACCGGTTGGGCATCGTGGTCATGGTGACGCGCTTCGGCTCGACCTTGCGCAGCTCGTTGCTGAGGTCGTAGAGCTTCTTGACGGTGTCCAGGCCCTGGTCGACCGTGAGGGCCCTCGTGGCCTGCTCGGCGAGGCCCAGGAGCTTGTTCGGGTTGCTGAGGGTGGCGTTCTCGCGCAGGGTGCGGATCATCGAGTTCATGTACATGTGCTGGGCCTTGGCGCGGCCCAGGTCGCTGCCGTCCTCGAAGCCGTAGCGCGTGCGCAGCCACTGGAGCGCCTGCTCGCCCTTGATCGCGTGGGTGCCCTTCTCCAGGCGCAGTCCGGAGCCGTGGCCCATGCTGTCGCGGGAGTGGATGTTGGCGTCCACGCACACGGGGACGCCGCCTATCGCGTCCGCCATCGCGACCACACCCGAGAAGTCGACCATCATGAAGTGGTCGATACGGATGCCGGTGAGCTCCTGCCAGGTCGCCACCGTGCAGCCCGGTCCGCCGTGGCCGAGGCTCTGGTTGGTCATCGCGCGGCCGTCGCTCGCCGGGTACACCTCGCCGTCGTCGGGGTCGGTGCACTTCGGGATCTTCACGAGGGTGTCGCGGGGCATGCTGATGACCGACATGTTGGTGCGGTCGGCCGAGACGTGCACCAGCATCTGGACGTCCGCGAGCGGTGCGGCGCCGAACGTCTCGCGGGCGCCGCCGAGGTTCTGGTTCTCCTCGGTGTCGCGCGCGTCCGAGCCGATGACCAGGATGTTCAGCGGTGTCTGCCCGGCCGCGTTCGGCGTCGGGGCGGCGACCTTGCTGTCGCCGAGGTTCAGATGGTCCTTCTTCAGGTTGTCGTTGAGGTGCTGGTAGTAGACGTACCCGGCGCAGGCCGCGCCGAGTGTCACCACGGCGAGACCCAGCGCCGTCCACTTCAGGACCCGCCGCCGGCGCCCGTTCCCGCGCCGGGCGGTGCCCGTGGCGGGCGCCGTGCCGTCCGGCGGTCTCTTGCCCGGCCCCGGCCCCGGCTCGCCCGGTCCGTCCGTACCGTCGCCCCCGGCCGGTCCGGGCCTGCGCGGGGCGCTCGCGAGCGCCGCCTCCCCCTGCTGCTTCATATGTCCGTCCCCTGCCCAGCCCTGCGCCGCCGGACGGTCCCGCCCCACGGCCGCCCTCGTCATCACCACGTCGAAGTCGAAATCACCACGTGCACCGGCTCTACCAGCGGTAGGGCGCGTACACGTCCATGCACTGACCGCTGTCCGATCCGTTGATGGCGTCGGCGTTCTCCGGCACGTCACCGGCCTCCGGCGCCGACTCCCTGGGCAGGGCCGTCCCCGAACGCCAGTCGGCTCCCACGGTGACGGTGACGCCGGACACGTCCGTGGTCCGCCGTACCGCGTCCGCGGGAATCCCCAGCGACTTGGCGACCCGCAGGGCGTCGCCCTCCAGATCCGCACTCGGGTACCCGACGAACGTCCGTTCCACGCCCAGCGGTGCCGAGGAGTCCGCCCGCGCCTGGGTGAAGCCCTTGTCGACGAGCAGCCCGGTGATCGCGCGTGCCCGGCCGGGCACGGCCGGCTCCGCGTCCGTGCGGGTGCCGTTGCGCACCTGCACGGCGATCTCGTCGTCCGCCGCCACCGGATCGTCCGACGTCTTCTCCTTGGCCGGGTCCGGCTTCTTCTTCGAGGCGCCGCCGTTGTCGTCGAACGGCACGTCGTCGCGGAGCATCGTCCACACCTTCTCGGCGTCCGCGCCGGCCGGCACCACGTGGTTCGGGTCTTCCGGGTCCTGGGCGTTCGGCATCGTCGTCATGGTGATGCGGTTCGTCGGCACCGTCTTGAGCTGCATGCCCAGGTCGTACAGCTTCTTGACCGTGCCGATCTCCTCGGACACCGTCAGCGACTTGGTGGCCGACTCGGCCAGCCCCATCAGCCGGCCGGTGTCCGTGAACACGCTCTGGTCCTTCAGCGTGCGGATCATCGAGTTCATGTACATGTGCTGGGCCCTGGCCCGCAGCAGGTCACTGCCCCACGCGTGCCGGGTGCGCAGCCACTGGAGCGCCTGCTTGCCCTGCACCTTCTTGGTGCCGGCCGTCAGCTTCAGCCCGGAGCCGCCGGGGACCCCCGGCAGCGGACGGTCCCACACGTTCTGGTTCACACAGACCTCGACGCCACCGATCGCGTCGGCCATGCTCACCACGCCCGCGAAGTCGATCGTCATCCAGTGGTCGATGTAGACACCGGTGAGGTTCTGCCAGGTGTCCAGCGTGCAGCCGGCGCCACCGCGGGCCAGCGACTCGTTGATGATGGTGTTGGTCGCCGGGAAGTCCTCACCGGTGTCCGGGTCCTTGCACGCGGGGATGTCGACCCGGGTGTCACGCGGAATGGTCACCACGGCGGCGCTCTTGCGGTCCGCCGACAGGTGGATGAGCATCTGTACGTCGCCCAGCGGGGGATTGCCGCGGGTGTCCCGGCTGCCGCCCAGCGCCACGTTCGCGTCCGAGGCCCGGCTGTCCGAGCCGATCAGCAGGATGTTCATCGGCGTCTGCCCGGCCGCGTTCGGTGCCGTACGCTCCGCCTTCGAGTCGCCGCTGCTGCGCTCGCCCTTCTCGATGTTGCCGTTGAGGTGCCGGTAGTAGAGATACCCGGCCCCCGACGTCCCCAGGATCACCACGGACAGCGCGGTCACCGACCAGCGCAGCAGCCGCCCGCGCCGGGGCCGCCCGGTCCCGCCCGTCCCGGTCCCGCCCGTCCCGGTCCCGGCGCGCCCGGGGGGCCGTACGCCCGCCCCGTGCCGGTGCGCCTTCGCGAGGCTCTCCCGCTCCCGCGGCGTGAGGGACATGGTGTCCTCGACCGCGGGTATGTCCCCCTCCACACTGCTCCGGCTCAACTCCCCGCCCCTCCCCGCCGCTTGCCGTCCCCGTCGACATCGGTCGGCCACCTGTCAGACCCTCCTGGGCCGGACCGGGTTGGCCACGCATGTGCAAAATCCGCGCTCGGCGCGGCAGCGGGCGGCGACGGATCAACGGACGATCGACGAACCGGTGTCCTACAACAGACCGGCAAGAGGGCCGCAGGGTTGTACGGAAACGGCCTTCGTGCCCACAAGTGCGACCGCGCGCCCCCGTACGGGACGCGCGGCCATGTTCGGCTCAGCGGCTCAGCTCGCGCACTTGACCTGGTCGGCCGTGGACTTGTCCACGTCGGGCGCCTTCGCCGAACCGGTCACCGGGATACCGGCGCCCTTGAAGTCCTTGCCGAGGATCAGCGTCATCGTCGGCAGGCCCTGCGCGTTGGTGACACTCTCGCCCGGCTTCAGCGCCGAACCCGGCAGCCCCATGATCTCGGCGAGCTTGCGTGCCTGGTCCGCCTGGTCGGGGGCGTACTCCAGCGAGGTCTTGGCCTGGTCGGCATCCGCGTTGCCCGCGTTCTCCGACTTGGAGACACCCTCCTCGGTCTGCAACCAGGACAGGGCGGCCTGCGCCGAGCCGGCCTCCGCGCCGCCGTTGAGGACCTGCACCCGGACCTCGGAGGCCTCGGACTTGGTGCCCTTCAGACGCTTGGCCGCCTCGGCGGCCGCGGCGTCCTTCGAGGCCTCTTCCTTCTTCTTGACCTCGGTCAGGGAGACGTCGTTGTTGATGGCGTCGAAGAGCTCGGGGGCCTGCGCCTCGTCGACCACGACCGTCGCCTTGACGACCTCGGTCGGGTTGTCCTTCACGGGTACCGTGGTGAAGGAGATGTTCTTCGGCGGAACCTTCTTCAGTTCAAGCGCCACGTCCTTGAGCGTGCTCACCTTGCCGATGGCGCTGTCCACGGTGAGCGCCTTGGTGGCCGCCTCGGCGAGGCCGAGCAGCTTCGTCGGGTTGGTCAGCGTGTCGCTGGAGGACATCTTCCGCATCAGCGAACCGAGGAACTGCTGCTGCACCTTGATCCGGTCCAGGTCGCCCTGGTTGCCCCAGCTGTGCCGGGTACGGACGAAGGCCAGCGCCTGCTCGCCCTCGATCGTCGACTCGCCCGCGGGCAGCTTCAGCTTGGAGTCCGGGTCGTCGACCGGCTCCTCCACACAGACGTCGACGCCGCCCACCGCGGTGGTCAGCGTCTTGATCGCGTTGAAGTCGGCCATCATGAAGTGGTTCGGCTTGATGCCGGTCACCTCCTCGACCGTGCGCATGGTGCAGCCCGCGTCCCGGCCCTCCTGGCCGAGGCTGGTGTTGAAGCGGACACCGGTGGAGCCCGCCACGACCTCCTCGGAACCGTCCGCATGCTTCGTCGGGCAGTCCGGGATGTCCACGATCAGGTCGCGCGGAATGCTCATCGCGGTGGCGTTGGTGCGGTCCTTGGAGACGTGCAGCAGGATCGTGGTGTCCGCGTGTCCCGCGCTGCCCGAGTCGCCGTAGTCCTCGTTGCCCGCACCGGTGCGCTTGTCGGTGCCGAGCAGCAGGATGTTGAAGGCCTCGTCCTTGCTGAAGTTGCTGGAGCCCGCGTCGCCGACGTCCGTCGTACTGACGTTGCCTTCCAGGTGCTTCAGATAGAGGTAGCCGCCGACGCCCGCCGTGACCAGTACGAAGGCCATCGAGCCGCCGGTCCACACCAGCGCCTTCTTCGCCTTCGACTTCTTCGCGGGCCGCCGCCCGCGCCGCGTCGGCACCGGCTCCTCGGGCCCGGTGCGCCGGCGTCGCGGCGGCGGGACCTCACGGCCGGGAGCGGCGCGCCCCGGTGTCTCGCGGTCCGGCGGTGCCTCCCGGCTCCCGCGTCCGCGCACATCGGAGTCACCACGCGGCCGAGCCGCTCTGCGTGGTCCCGGCACCGGCGACTGCGGTGCGGAAGGACTCAGTCGCAGTTCGTATTCGCCGGTGTCCGGGTTGAGCACCCACTGGTCTGCGGGGTCGATGTTCTCCGCCCGCCCACGGCCTTGCGCGTCCACGGTTGTCTGAATCCTCCGTCGGGGCCACGCGGCGCCTTCCCCCTCAAAGGCGCTCGGGTCTCGTACAAACAGTGCGCGACGCCACAACGAACGTGGGTCGGGTACACCGAAGCGCTCACACTATCCGCCCAGTTCAGCGTGGAGCGACGACGGTGACAAATTCCACGCCCCTACAACTGGGCAATCCCGCCCATTTCTTTGAACACCGGTACACCGGCTTGGGACTCGCTTTACCCGAAGTCGCCTTCACGGCTCATCGGCAGCTGTCCTCGGCCGCCGTGTTCCCCTCGAAAGTGGGTTCCGGCGAGGCCTCGGGACCGGATTCTCCCGACTCCTCGCCGGCCTTCTGCCGGGCCACCGCGACGGGTGCGTCCTTGCGCAGATGTTCGAAGAGTCGCTCGGCCTCAGGTTCCACCAACTGGTCGCGATTGGCGTTGTAAACGTACGACTCCCTCGGAACCGTAAGGAATTGCACACGTTCGGTAGGGATGTCGCGCAGTCCGCGAACGAGTTCGTACAAACCCCGCAGACTCGCCAGCCCCGGGTCCGTCGTCAACGACGACGTGGCCGCGTCCAGCACGGGATAGAGCTTCGCCGGATTCAGCAGTACGTCATTGCCGCGGACCTTCTTCACCAGGGCCGCCAGGAACCGCTGTTGCCGGTCCATCCGGTCGGTGTCGCTGCCGTTGCCGAGCGACTTGCGGACCCGGACGTAACCGAGTGCCTCCTCGCCGTCGAGCGTCACCCGCCCGGCGGGCAGCCGGAGTTTGGCGTCCTTGTCGCGGATCGGTTGCGCCAGGCAGATCTCGACGCCGTCGAGAGCGTCCACCATCTCCTTGAAACCGCTGAAGTCCACCACCATGTGATGGTCGATCCGCACATCCGTCATTTTCTCGACCGTACGGATCGTGCACGCCGAACCGCCGGTCTCGAAGGCGTAGTTGAACATCGCGAACATCGGCTCGGCACGGGCCCCGTCCGGGGTGCGGCAGCCCGGCACGTCCACCATCAGGTCGCGGGGCAGGGAGACGGCGGTCGCGCTCTCCCGGTCCGCCGCGACATGCAGCAGGATCGTGGTGTCGGAACGCTCGGTGCCGTTGTCGCGGCCGTACTTCCGGTTGCCCTCGCCGGCCCGCGAGTCCGAACCGATCAGCAGGATGTTCTGCGCGCCCTTCACCACTGAGGTGGGGCGCTCCTTCTCGTACCGGGCGAGTTCCGCGGCCGCGTCCTCGTCGGGGGTGATGTTGCCGTCCAGCTTGGCGTAGACGGCCCAGCCGGTGCCGACGGCTGCGGTGACGAGGACGGTCGCGGCGAGGGCGGTGCCGCGGGTCCATCGCCTGCGGCGCCTGCGTTTCAGTCCGTCGCCGGTGGCCGAGGATCCGACGCCGGGGCCCGCCCGCCCGGAAGGCCCACCTGCGGTGTCGCTCACGTCGGTCCACCCCTCATGGCGTACGAGCGCGTCGCCCTGCACGTACGACGATGCCGTGCCCTGCGCGAGCAGGCGTCCCGAAAGCCCCAAACGGGTGACGCGCCCTGCCGGGAGGGGGGCTGGACGAGGCCGCGGTTCGGGCACGGGCCCGGCGGGGGCGGCCGCGGTTCGGGCGCGCGCCCGGTGGGGGCGGCCGCGGTTCGGGCGCGGGCCCGGTGGGGGCTGGTCGCGCAGTTCCCCGCGCCCCTACCCGGCATCACCAGGCACCTGCCCCAAGCCGCACCCACCCAGGCGCGCGAGGAACTGCGCGCCCAACCCCCACCGGGCCCGCACTCGACCGACAACCGTTCGCCCCCGAGGGGCGCGGGGAACTGCGCGCTCAACCCCCACCGCACCGCACTCGACCGACAACCGTTCGCCCCCGAGGGGCGCGGGGAACTGCGCGCTCAACCCCCACCGGGCCGCGCTCGACCGGCGACCGTTCACCCCGAGGGGCGCGGGGAACTGCGCGGTTAAGCCCCACCGGGCCGCGCTCGACCGGCGACCGGTTGCCCCCAGGGGCGCGGGGAACTGCGCGATCGGCGTTGAGCCATACCGCGCTCACACGGCCGTAGCCGTCACCCGCTCGCTCTCCACCCGCCTGGCAAGCGCCTCCTCACCCAGCTGGTCCAGATTCCGGACCAGCACCACAGACCCCCCACTCGCCAACGGCGAGAACAACCCGGCGCTCAGCCCCTCCCACGTGTCGTAGGACAGCCCCGACAGCAGTCGGGCCCCGGGCCCGGTGAGCCCAAGACTCCCGGCGTCGGCGACAGCCCGCCGGACCACATCCGCGCCCGAGAACTCCGCGCCGGCCACGACCAGCGAAGCCGCCTCCGCATCGACCACCGCATACGGCACAAACCGATCCCCATGACTGGGCACGTCCACGGCGTAATCCGCATACCCCTCCGGCGGCCCCGGAATGAAGCGCCGGCCAAGAGGCGCAAGCGACAGCGCGTACCGCTCGCCCCGGCAGGCGCGCCCCGCCTCGACGGAGTCGGGCCCGGTGACCACGAAGTCCGCCTTCGAAGGGTCACCGCCCACGTCGGCGACCACGCCGACCGACGCGCACGCCAGCAGCCAGACCGCCGTCTGCCAGTGCGCGGGCAGCAGCAGCGCGACCCGGTCACCGGGTTCGGCGGAGAGACCGTCCTGGAGGAGGTTCGAGGTCTTGGCCACCCAATTGGCGAAGGTGGCGACGGACAATTCGACACGTTCACCCGTGGCGTCGTCGTAGAAGGTCACGAGCGGGCGGGCCGGATCCGCGGCGAGCGCGGAACGCAGCAGGTCGGCAGGGGTGCGATCGGTGGCGTTCACCCGGGAAAGCGTACGCGCGCAGACGCCCCCCGGCCGAGCCCTCCCGTCCCCGGTTCGGCCCAGCGCGCCCCGACACCCCGTCAATTCCGCTATGGACAGATACGTATGACTATGTCCAAGATCAGGAGCATGCGTGGATTCCTTGCCTCCGCCATCGGCGTCACCTGTACGGCCGCCCTCGCTCTCCCCCTGACCCTGCCCGCGGCCCCGGCGGCCGCCCGGCAGGAGTCGTCGGCGACAGCGTCCAGCGACGGATCCGACACGACCGGCGTCCCCGGCAGCACACAGTCCCTCGCGCTCGCCCCCCTCTCCGGCGACCGCTCCCTCGGCTCGGCCCTCGAAGGGCTGGCACGCCGGGACGTCCAGCACTTCTCACTCCTCGGGGTCGTCTGGGACGACCCCGACGTCACCCTCCACGGCCGAGTCCAGGTCCGTACCCGTGCCGTCGACACCGGCATCTGGTCCGGCTGGCAGGACCTGGAGACGCACAACGACGCGCACTCCGCCGACCCCGACACCGCCGAACGCTCCTCGGGCCGCGTCCGCGGCGCCACCGCCCCGCTGTGGGTGGGGGAGTCGGACGGCGTGGAGGTACGGGTGCAGGCACAGGCCGAGGAGACCGCCTCGCGCGGCGCCGACACCTCCGCCATCCTCCCGGCGGGCCTGCGGATCGAACTGATCGACCCCGGCGTCACCGGCGAGAGCCCGGTCACCGGCACGACCGCCGAGCCCCTGGAGTTCCCCGCCCTCACCCAGGCGGAGACCGAGCGCGAACTGTCGGCGGGCGGCTCGGGAGTCGTCACCGCGGGCGCCCCGCAGGCGAAGCCGTACATCGGCCCGCGGCCCAAGATCACCACCCGCAAGGGCTGGGGAGCCGACGAGTCGCTGCGCGAGAAGGGCTTCGTCTACACGAAGAAGGTCGCGGCGGCCTTCGTCCACCACACCGCCACCGGCAACAACTACCAGTGCGCCGACGCGCCCTCCGTCATTCGCGGTATCTACCGCTACCACGTCAAGAGCATGGGCTGGCGGGACATCGGCTACAACTTCCTCGTCGACAAGTGCGGAAACATCTACGAGGGCAGGGCCGGGGGTGTGGCCAAGCCGGTGCTCGGCGCGCACACCCTCGGTTTCAACACCAACAGCATGGGGATCGCTGCCATCGGCACGTTCAACTCCACCAAGCCGTCGGGGGTCGCCGTGACGGCCGTCGCCCGGCTCAGCGCGTGGAAGCTCGGCATCTGGGGCGCCAACCCGAAGGCGAAGACGTATCTCAAGTCCGGTGGCGGAAATCTCTACACAAAGGGTAAGAATGTTCAACTGAATGTGATCTCCGGTCACCGGGACGGCTTCGCAACGGACTGTCCGGGCGCCAAGCTGTACGACAAGCTCGGCACAATCCGCGCCGACGCGGCCCGCTTCCAGGGGCGCTGAGCAGGCCGGCAGCACCGGGGAACCATTCAGTGGGGGGCAAGTTCGCAGCCGTCGGGGGGGAAGGACGCGATCACCGCACGGCCGTCGAAGGCGCCGGAAACAGTCTGCATACACTGACCGGCCGAAAGGCATGCTCGGCCGGTCCCGGCAGGAAGCAGAGACGACAGGTGACAGAAGCGATCCTCCTGGTCGGCGGCAAAGGCACCCGGCTGCGCCCGCTCACGGTGCACACGCCGAAGCCGATGGTCAGGGCGGCGGGGGTGCCGTTCCTCACGCATCAGCTGGCGCGTGCGCGGGCGGCGGGCGTCGAGCACATCGTGCTCGCCACGTCCTATCTGGCCGAGGTCTTCGAGCCGCACTTCGGTGACGGCTCGGCCCTCGGACTGCACATCGAGTACGTCACCGAGGACGAGCCCCTCGGCACCGGCGGCGCCATCCGCAACGTGGCGTCACGGCTGCACTCGGGCCCCGACGACCCGGTGCTCGTCTTCAACGGCGACATCCTGACCGGCCTGGACATCAGGGCGCTGGTGCGGACCCACGAGTCGACCGGCGCGGACGTCTCCCTGCATCTGACGCAGGTCACCGACCCGCGGGCGTACGGTCTGGTCCCCACGGACGAGACGGGCCGGGTGACGGCGTTCCTGGAGAAACCCCAGACGCCGGAGGAGATCGTCACCGACCAGATCAACGCGGGCGCGTACGTCTTCCGTCGCTCGCTCATCGACACCATTCCGGCGGGCCGGCCGGTCTCGGTGGAGCGTGAGACGTTCCCCGACCTGCTCTCCGCCGGGGCGCATCTCCAGGGCATGGTCGACTCGACGTACTGGCTGGACCTCGGCACACCGGCCGCGTTCGTACGGGGCTCGGCGGACCTGGTGCTCGGGCGGGCCCCGTCGCCGGCGGTCCCCGGCCGCTGCGGCGACCGGCTGGTCCTGCCCACGGCCCGGGTGGCGCCGGACGCCAAGCTGGCGGGTGGCACGGTGGTGGGCGAGGGCGCGTTCGTGGCGCGGGGCGCCCGGGTGTTCGGCAGCACGATCCTGCCGGGTGCGGTCATCGAACCCGGCGCGGTCATCACCGACTCGCTCATCGGGACGCGGGCCCGGATAGGTGAGCGGGCCGTGCTCACGGGGACGGTCATCGGGGACGGTGCGTTCGTCGGGCCTGACAACGAGCTCCGCTCCGGGGCGCGCGTCTGGTGCGACGCCCAGATCCCCCCGGCATCCGTCCGCTTCTCCTCAGACCAGTAACTCCCCGGGGGCGCGGGGCCGCCGGCCCAACTCCTCGCGCCCCTGCGAAGGTTGTCGTTCGGCCGCGGCCCGGTGGGGGCTGGTCGCGCAGTTCCCCGCGCCCCTAAAAGCCTCTTCGCGCACCCCACGCCGCCGCGGGCAGCCCCACCCACCGCCGCTGCGGGCAGCAGTGCCGCAGGGTGGCACGGGTGGGCGCGGCGGCACCCCGTCGCGCCGGGCTGCGCAACGCCCCGCGCTCGCCGCCAACGCCGGGGACCTGCGCAACGCCCCGTCCCCCACGCCGGGAACCTGCGCAACGCCCGCCCCGACGCCGGGAACCCGCGCAACGCCCGCCAGGGCAGAACCCTGAAAACCGACGGAGTCACAACGTCCCGATGTCCCACCGCGGCATCTTCGGCGCACGCCGATCCGGCACACGCCCACTCAGCAGAATGAACCGAGCCGCCCGATGCCGCTGCCCGGCATAAGGCTCCAGCAGCTCCAGCATCACCGAGTCATCGGCATACCGGTCCCCGGCCAGCGCGAACCCCACGATCCCCGGCAGATGCAGGTCCCCGACCGTCACCTCGTCCGCCGCCCCATGACTCCGCTGCACGGTCTCCGCGGACGTCCACGGCCCCACCCCCGGCACCACCTCCAGCCGAGCCCGCGCCTCACCCGCCGCCATCGACACCCCCTCCTCCAGCCGCGCGGCGACCCGCACGGCCCGCAGGATCGTCGACGCCCGCTTGTTGTCGACCCCGGCCCGATGCCACTCCCACGACGGAATCAGCGCCCACGTCCGGGCCGCAGGCAGCACGAACAACCCACCCGGCACCGGCGAGGGCCCCGGCGCAGGCTCCCCGAACCTCCGCACCAGCAACCGCCACGCCCGATACGCCTCGTCCGTCGTGACCTTCTGCTCCAGGATCGACGGGATCAGCGACTCCATCACCAGGCCGGTCCGCGTCAGCCGCAGCCCCGGCCGCCGATGCCGCGCCATCGCCACCACCCGGTGCCGGGGAACGAACGCCGACGGATCGTCCGCGTCCCCCAGGAGCAGCGGAAACTGCTCCAGCAGCCACTGCGCCCCCGGCCCCCACGCCTCCCCGCGCACCTCACCGCCGCGCGCGGACACTCGTAGCGTCCCGGGACCGCCCGGTGTCCGCGCGGTCCGCCACACCGACCCGTCGGGCAGCGCCCGGAACGTCGGATCCGCGGGCCCGCGCCGCAACGGCCCCAGCACCAGCCCCAGATCCAGCGGCTCCTTCGGCACATACGTCCGCACCCGCCCCGGCGCCACCTGCCGCGGCACACCCGCGGGCACCACGACATGGCCCCCGCGCGCCGTCGTACGCGTGGGCCGTGGAGCGAACCGTCCTGCCACGAATGAGATCCCTTGGACTGTGCCGAGCCGTCTGAGGCCCTACAGATCTGAGGCCCTACAGAGTAGGCGCCCGCACCTCTCTGCCCCTCCGGTCAGCGCACCTCGATGAACGTCCCCGCGTCCCTCGCCGGCCGGGGTCTCGGCTCCTCCGCCGGGTGCCCGACCGCCACGGCCCCCATCGGATCCCAGTTCTCCGGCAGCTCCAGCACCTGCCGGACGACGTCCCGGCAGAACATCGTCGACGACACCCATGCCGACCCCAGCCGCTCCCCGGCCAGTGCGACCAGCAGATTCTGTACGCCGGCCCCGGTGGCGACGACGAACATCTCCCGCTCGGCCCCGTCCCGCCGCGGATCGCCGTAGGTGTGCGAGCCGTCCATGACCAGGCACGGCACCACCAGACAAGGCGCGTTGCGCAGCACGTCCCCGCGTCGGACGCGCTTGGCGACGGACTCCTCGCTCTTGCCGTCCCGGCGCAGGTCGGCGATCCACGCGTCACGCATGGCGTCCAGCAGCCGGGTGCGGGACCGCGCCGACTCCAGCAGCACGAACCGCCACGGTGTGGTGTGGTGCGGCGCCGGTGCCGTCACGGCGGCGGCGACCGCGCGGCGGACCGCGCCCGGGTCGACGGGTTCGTCGGCGAAGGCGCGGACCGTGCGCCGCTGGGTCACCGCCTCGCGCACCGCCTCGGAGGTGCCGAGCCGGAACATGTCGTCCCGCGCGGTGCGCACCATGGCCCGCGCGCCCTCGCCGTCCTGCTCCGCGACCACGTGCGCGAGGCCGCGCACCACGGCGACCGGCAGCCCGGCCGCCTTGCCCTTGACCAGATCGCCGGCCGCGGCCAGCTCGTCCGCGGTCGCCACCACGGTCGCGGCCAGCGGATTGCCGTAGGCGTCCGTACCACCGCGCAGATCGTCCAGTACGTGCACACCCGCGGCGCCGATCGCGACGTCGGTGAGCCCGGCGCGCCACGGTCGCCCGAACGTGTCGGTGACGATCACGCCGACATTGACACCCAGCGCGTCCCGCAGCCCCTCGCGCAGGGCGCGCGCGGAGGCGTCCGGGTCCTCGGGCAGCAACAGCACGGTCCCGGCGGGGGTGTTGGAGGCGTCGACGCCGGCCGCGGCCATTACCAGGCCCTGCCGGTTCTCCACGATCCGCAGTGGGCCGCGGCGGGCCACCACCCGTACCGTCTCGGCGTCGATCGCCGCCTCGCGGTCGGTCGCCCCGACGATCCGGCCCTCCGCCTTGGACACGATCTTCGAGGTGACGAGGAGGACGTCCCCGTCGGCCAGACCGGGTCCGGCGGCGGCGATCAGCTTCGCCAGGTCGTCGCCCTGCCGGATCTCCGGGATCCCGGGCACCGCCCAGACCCGGAAGCCCTCGGAAGGAGTCGCGGGTGCGCTCATGCCTCGCGCACCTCCCGCGCGAGCGCGAGCGCGTCGGCGGCCATCCGCGCGGCGGCGTCGACGTCGGTCATCAGCAGCGGGACGGCCCGGCACAGGATGCCGGCGCTCTCGACGCGCTCGACCGAACCGGCGTCCACGGTGTCGACGAGCCAGCCGTCGAGCAGTCCCGAGCCGTAGTGCTCGGCGACCGCCGCCGCCGTGGACTCCACACCCACCGCGGCGAGCACCTTGTCGGCCATCCCGCGCACGGGCGCGTCCCCGACGATCGGGGACAGGCCGACGACGGGCACCCCCGCCTCGGCGATGGCCTCGCGGATGCCGGGCACGGCGAGGATGGTGCCGACGGAGACGACCGGGTTGGACGGCGGGAAGAGGATGACGTCGGCCTCGGCGATCGACTCCAGGACCCCGGGCGCGGGCTTGGCCTGCTCGGCGCCGACCGGCACCACGGCCTCGGCGGGCACGGAGGCCCGCAGCCGCACCCAGTACTCCTGGAAGTGGATCGCCCGCTTCTCGCCGTCCAGCTCGACGGCGACATGGGTCTCGATCCGGTCGTCGGACATCGGGATGAGCCGCACGCCGGGCTTCCACCGGTCGCACAGCGCCTCGGTGACGGCGCTCAGCGGATAGCCCGCGCCGAGCATCTGCGTCCGCACGATGTGCGTGGCGAAGTCCCGGTCGCCGAGGCCGAACCACTCCGGCCCGGCGCCGTACGCCGCGAGCTCCTCCTTCAGATGGAAGGTCTCGGCGTCCCGCCCCCAGCCCTGCTCCTCGTTGATACCGCCCCCGAGCGTGTACATCACCGTGTCGAGGTCCGGGCAGACCTTCAGTCCGAAGAGATGGATGTCGTCGCCGGTGTTGCCGATGACCGTGATGTCCGCGTCCGGCACGGCCTGCTTCAGACCGCGCAGGAACCGGGCACCACCGATGCCGCCTGCCAGAACCACAATGCGCATGGCCCAAGTCTTGCAGGCGGGTACGACAACGCGTCAGGCGGTTTGGGAGACCTGCGCCCCGGCCGTGCAGTGGTGGCTGTGCATGGGCATCTCGGTCAGGCCCGGGTAGTAGACGTGCAGGCTCACCGCGGGTTCCAGGGCGTCGTTGACGACGTCGTGCACATAGCCCGGCGCGAACACCCGCTGCCCGCCGGCCCGCATCGCGCGCGTGCCGCGTTCCGTCCGCTCGGTCAGCGTGCCGCGCAGCACGGTCAGCACACCGGAGGACGGGCCGTGGTCGTGCGGCCCGCTGCCCTGACCGGGCACCCAGGACAGCAGCCAGACCTCGTAGCCGGGCCCGGTGCGCAGCCGGTGGTACCAGCGGCTGGTCGCGTCGTACTCGACCAGGTGCTCCCACTGGGCGGGGTCGGCGGCGATCGCGCGGGCCAGGCCGGCGAACTCGGCGACGGTGGCCGGGTGCTCGCGCGGAGCCTGGAGCAGATGCGGGACCTCAAGGATGTCGCCGGCGATCTGGAGGTCGCTGTCGCTGTTCATGGAGTGCGGTGGTTCCTCGGCGTGAGTGCGGGGGAGCGGTGCTGGATGTCACGTACCGTCCGCCCGGGTCACGGGCGGGAGGGAAGCCCTGGTCCGGGCTAAGGAAACAGCGGCCGAGTCGAGGTCGACTCAAAGGCGGCCGGAGCGCGTTGGGCTCAACAGCCGGAACAGCAACAACAGCTACGACGAGCGTGGGCAGCACCGGGGGACCCGGCGGAGCGGGTCGAGGTGGGCACCAAGTTCGCGAGCATGCCCACAAGGACATCGGTTCACACCTGCACTGTCAACTCGACGCCCGGAATGTGGGACGTCGTTCACCTCATCCGGTTCATCTGTCAGGTGAAAGGTTTGTGCATGGGTTCACCGGGACACATGGCGCACATCCGGTCGCGTGGGGCGCGTGGTGATCCCGTGATCCGAATGTGATCCGATTCGCTTCGTCGCGCGGGTCGGAACGAGATCGAACTCCAGGGCGTCCTCCCCCGTACAGGCGCTGTGCGGGCCGGAGGCCCTCCCGGGTCACCTCTGCGTGTCAAGGTTTATGCCGATTTGAACACTTTCCGCATGGCCTTGGTTCCGCAGAGTGAATAAGGGGCCCAATAGCAGATCTCGGCTTGACTCGCCCGGAGCAGCACACTTGTAATTTCACTCGTGTCGTTCAGCCGGTATCGGTAACGGCCAGATCACGGGGACGCGAAAGACGGACGAGGGGCGCACATGACCGAGCTGGTGGAGCAACTGCTGGTCGACGACGCGGACGAGGAACTCGGCTGGCAGGAGCGGGCGCTGTGCGCCCAGACCGATCCCGAGTCCTTCTTCCCCGAGAAGG
This sequence comes from Streptomyces sp. NPDC088387, assembly GCF_044753385.1. Classification (NCBI taxonomy): domain Bacteria; kingdom Bacillati; phylum Actinomycetota; class Actinomycetes; order Kitasatosporales; family Streptomycetaceae; genus Streptomyces; species Streptomyces sp. NPDC088387. The sequence continues at coordinate 22,263 of NZ_JBIVNC010000019.1, read as the reverse complement.
GCGGCTCCACCCGCGAGGCGAAGAAGGTCTGCCTCGCCTGTGAGGTCCGCTCCGAATGCCTCGAATACGCGCTCGCGAACGACGAACGCTTCGGAATCTGGGGCGGTCTGTCCGAGCGTGAGCGCCGGAGACTGAAGAAGGCCGCTGTCTGACCGGCGGCACCGCCGTACCGGGAGCCCCGGTCCCCGACGGTCGTGCCGGCGTCGGCAGTCGAACATACGTTGCGAACACGGAGCGAACGGCCCGTCGCGGGTGGGTTGTCCACAGGCGGCGGGTCGTCGTCCTGGTCAGCCGATAGTGTGGGCGCTCGTCCGAGACACCCCGCTGCCCCCACCGGGCACAGGTGTCCACCGCAGTCCACCGAACCGGGGCCCGTACCTCGATGTCCGTGCACAGCCACACGGCCGGCCAGCAGAACCTGGCAGGCACAGCAGCGTTCGACCCGGCAGGCGCGCCGGCCTTCGACCCGGCCCGCGCACCGGAGTTCCCGCGCCACGTCGTGACCGCGGTGCTCGTCTCCCACGACGGCGCCCGCTGGCTCCCCGAGGCGCTCGCCGGACTCCTCGGCCAGGAGCGCCCGGTGCAGGCCGCCGTCGCCGCCGACACCGGCAGCGGCGACGACTCCGCCCGGCTGCTCACCGACGCGCTCGGCCCCGACCGTGTGCTCCACCTCGCCCGCCGCACCGGCTTCGGCCAGGCCGTCGAGGAGGCCCACCGCACGGCCCCCGTCCTCACCCCCGAGGAACTGCCGTACCTGAAGCGGCCCAGCGGCTGGGACCCCGTCACCCGCAGCTGGCGCGACGACGCCTACGACCTGCCCGAGCTCCCGCACGGCGAGCCCGTCCAGTGGCTCTGGCTGCTGCACGACGACAGCGCCCCCGAACCCGACGCCCTGGCCCAGCTGCTGCGCGTCGTGGAGAACGAGATCGAGCTGGGCCGCCACGACGTCGCCGTCGTCGGCCCCAAGCTGCGCGGCTGGTACGACCGGCGCCAGCTCCTGGAGGTCGGCGTCACCATCGCCAACTCCGGCCGCCGCTGGACCGGCCTGGACCGCCGCGAACAGGACCAGGGCCAGCACGACCACGTCCGCACGGTCCTGTCGGTGTCCACCGCCGGCATGCTCGTCCGCCGCGACGTCTACGAACAGCTCGGCGGCTTCGACCGGCGCCTGCCCCTCATGCGCGACGACGTCGACCTGTGCTGGCGCGCGCACACCGCCGGCCACCGCGTCCTCGTCGCCCCCGAGGCGGTCGTACGACACGCCGAGGCTGCCTCCCGCGAGCGCCGCACCGTCGACTGCGTCGGCCGCACCTCCGCCTCCCCGCACAAGGTCGACAAGGCCGGCGCGGTCTACACCCTCCTCGTCAACACACGTACGGCGACGCTCCCCTGGGTCCTGCTGCGCATCGTCCTCGGCACCTTCCTCAGGACCCTCGCCTACCTCGTCGGCAAGGTCCCCGGACAGGCCCTCGACGAGATCCGCGGCCTCATGGGCACCCTGCTGCGCCCCGAGCGGATCATCGCCGGGCGGCGCACGCGCGGAGCGCCGCAGATCGACAAGGGCGAGCTCAGGCAGCTGTTCCCGCCGCCCGGCGCGACCGTGCGGGCCACCGTCGAACAGGCCGCCGGCAGCCTCGTCAGCCGCGAGGACGCCGACGCCACCTCCGGCGCCGGCCGGCACGGTGGCGCGGTCGAGTCCGGACCCGGCGGCGACGACGCCGACTTCCTGGAGATCGAGCAGTTCGTCCGGCTCAAGCGCATCGCCCGCAACCCCGGCCCGATGCTCTTCCTGGTGCTGCTGCTCGTCTCCCTCGTCGCCTGCCGCCAACTCCTCGACAGCGGCTCCCTGGTCGGCGGCGCCCTGCTGCCCGCCCCGGCCGACTCCTCCGAGCTGTGGTCGCGCTACCTCGACGCCTGGCACCCGGTCGAAGCGGGCGGCACCCCGTCCGCGCCGCCCTACCTCGCGCTCCTCGCGATGCTGGCCTCCGTGCTGTTCGGCTCCACCGGACTCGCGATCACCCTGCTGCTGGTCTGCTCGGTGCCCCTGGCCGGCTTCACCGCCTACTTCGCCTCCCGCCCGCTGGTCGAGTCCCGGCTCCTGCGCGCGTGGGCGGCCGTCGTCTACGCCTTCCTGCCCGCAGTCACCGGCGCGCTCGCCGGCGGCCGGCTCGGCACCGCCGTACTCGCCACGCTGCTGCCGCTCATCGCCCGCGCGGCCGTCTCCGCGGGCGGCTTCGCCGGCTCCTCCGGCGCGCGCGGCAGCTGGCGCGCAACCTGGGCGTACGCACTGCTGCTGACGATCACCACCGCGTTCACGCCGATCATCTGGCCCATCGCGCTGGTCCTCGGCATCGGCACGCTCGCCGTGCGCCGCACCGAACTCGGCGCCTACGGCCCGCGTTTCCTCGTCCAGCTCGGCACCCCCCTGCTGGTCCTCGCCCCGTGGTCGCTGTCGCTGCTGCCCTTCGGCTTCTTCCAGGAAGCCGGCCTGGAGTACGGCACCTCCGCCGCCTCCGCCCTCGACCTGCTCGGCGCGGGCCCCGGCGGCCCCGGCACGGTCAACGGCCTGATGCTCATCGGCATCGTGCTGGCCGCGCTCGCCGCCCTGCTGCGCTCCCAGCGCCAGGCCGGCATCCGCACCGCGTGGACGGTCGCCCTGGTCGGCCTGTTCTTCGCGGTCCTGTCCAACACCTCCGCCTGGGCCGGCCCCGCCACCCTCGTCTACGGCCTCGGGCTGCTCGCCGCCGCCGTCCTCGGCGCCGACGGGGCACGCGCGCGGGTCGCCGAACAGAGCTTCGGCTGGCGCCAGCCCGTCGCCGTGCTCATCGCCTTCGCCTCGGCCGCCGGCCCGCTGCTCATCGCCGCCGGCTGGATGCTCCGCGGCGCCGACGACCCGCTCGGACGCGCCGATCCCGTGCAGGTGCCCGCGTTCGTCGCCGAGGAGAGCGGCAACGCCGACCAGGCCCGCACGCTGGTCCTCAACAGCGACTCCACCGCCGAGGTCGGCTACGCCCTCGTGCGCGGCTCCGGCGTCCGCCTCGGCGACGCCGAACTCGCCGCGGCCGACGGCGAGAACGCCCAGCTCGACAAGGTCGTCGCCAACCTCGTCGCCGGTTCCGGCGCCGACCAGGCGGGCCAGCTCGGCGACTTCGCCGTGCGCTACGTCCTCGTCCACAAGGGCGCCCCGCGCGAGGTCAGCCGCGTCCTCGACTCCACCCCGGGCCTCAGCCGCCTCAGCGAGCAGAACGGCGACGCCCTGTGGCAGGTCGACCGCCAGGTCTCCCGCGCGGCGATCGTCCAGGCCTCCGGCACGGGCGAACCCAAGCCCGTCTCCGCCGGACCCGTCGAGATCCACACCGACATCCCGGCCGGCGCCGACGGCCGCGTCCTGCGCCTCGCCGACACCGCCGCCGAGGGCTGGACGGCCACCCTGGACGGCAGGCCGCTCACCCGCACCACCGTCGACGGCTGGGCCCAGGGCTTCGAACTGCCCGCCGCCGGCGGCCGGCTCGACCTCACCTACGACGCCCCGATCAGCCACACCGCCTGGCTGTGGGCCCAGGGCGCGCTCGCCGTGGTCCTCGTGGTGCTCGCCCTGCCGGGCCGCCGCCGGGACATCGACGACGACCTGCCCGAGGAGCCGCAGATCCCCGCGCAGGCCGTCGAGGGCGAGGGCCGCCGCGCCCGCCGCCTGCGCGCCCAGGCCGAGTCCGAGACCGAGACCGACGTCGAAGAGGCCACGGACCAGGGCGACTTCCCGCCCCCGCCCCAGGAGGCGCCCGCCGCCGTGCCGCAGCAGCAGCCCTACGACGAGTGGGACTCCGCGAGCTACGCGGGCGCCGAGTACGGCACCTACGGCGACGGCCAGTACCAGGCCGGCCAGCAACAGCAGCAGTACCCGGCCGGTGGCTACGGCCAGGGGTACCCGCAGGATCCGTACCAGGGCGGCCAGTACGACCCGTACGCGTACGGCGGACAGCCCGGCCAGCCCCAGCAGACGCCGTACGAACAGGGCTACCAGCAGGGCTACGACGCCCCGTACGACCCGTCGCAGCAGTACGACCCCAACGAGCCGTACGACCCGAACAAGCAGTACGACCCGAACGGCAACGAGCGCCCCGACGGGAGCCAGCAGTGAACCGCACGACCCTGTCCCTGTTCGCCGGCGTGGCCGCGCTCGGCGCGCTGGTCGGCTTCGCCTCCGTCTCCGCCCCGGACGCGTCCGGCGAGGAGCCGGCCAAGGCGGCGGCGACACTGCCCGTCGAGCGCAGCAGCCTGGTCTGCCCGGCCCCCAGCACGTCCGACCTCGCCGAGACGACGTACACGTCCTTCACACCCGACACCGAGGGCGCCGGCGACAAGGGCAAGGCCGAACTCCTGCCGGCCACCGGCGACGGCAAGGCGGACAAGCCCGTTCTCGCGCCGAAGCAACCCGGCACTCCGGTCACCGCCGAGAAGTCCGGCGCGGACGCGCCCGCGCTGGCCGGCACCGCCGACGGCAGGCTCGCGCCGGGCTGGACCGTCCAGCAGACCACCGAGGTCACCGCCGGTACCGGCCGCGGCCTCCAGGGGGTCAACTGCGTGGCGCCGGACACCGACTTCTGGTTCCCGGGCGTCAGCACGGACGCCGCCCGCACGGACTACGTCCATCTGGTCAACCCCGACGACTCGGCCGCCGTCGTCGACATCGAGCTCTACGGCAAGGAAGGCGCCCTGGAGTCGGAGGTCGGCGAGGACATCACGGTCAAGCCGCACAGCAGCGAGCCGATCCTGCTGTCGACGCTCACCGACGAGAAGCAGCCCAACCTCACCGTGCACGTCAACGTCCGCAGCGGACGGGTCGGCGCCGCCGTGCAGGCCCTGGACGACAAGCTGGGCGGCGACTGGCTGCCGGCGTCCACCGACCCGGCGGGCAGTCTCGTGGTGCCGGGTATCCCGAAGGACGCCACGGACGTACGTCTGGTGGTCTTCTCGCCCGGTGACTCCGATGCCGACCTCACGCTGCGGCTGGCCTCGCCGTCCGGGCTCATCACCCCGGCCGGAAACGAGACGCTGCACGTCAAGGCGGGTATGACCAGCGCGGTCGATCTCGCCGACGTCACCAAGGGCGAGCCCGGCTCGCTGGTGCTGACGCCGAGCGACGAGTCCGTGCCGGTCGTCGCGGCGGTCCGGGTCATCCGCAGCAAGGGTGCGGAACAGGAGACGGCGTTCATTCCGGCGACCCGGCCCGTGGGCACGCGCGCGACGGTCGTCGACAACACCGCGAAGGGCACGACGCTCTCCCTGACCGCGCCGACGGCCGCCGCCAAGGTCAAGGTCACGGCCTCCGCGGGTACGGAGGGTGGGGAGACGGTGTCGAAGACGTTCGCGGTCAAGTCCGGGACCACACAGGACGTCGATCTTCCGGTGCCGGACGGGCTCAAGGGCACGTATGCGCTGACGCTGGAGCCCGAGGCGGGTGGGGGGCCGGTGTACGCGTCCAGGACCCTCGCGGTGTCGCAGGACGACGTCCCGGCCTTCACCGTGCAGCCCGTCCCGGACGACCGGGGGACGGTGTCGGTACCGGAGGCGAACCAGGACCTTTCGGTCCTCCAGAGGTAGCCGCCGGCAGGTCTGCGGGTGCGGGCCGGTAGGGCCTTGTCGCGCCCGCGCGGCGGAGCCGCGTATCGACACAGCCCCGCGCGCCTGAAAGCCTGCGCAGCGCCGCGCAGGGTGACCCCCGGTCACTCCTCGCCGTAGCGGGGGTCCACTGTCTCCGGGGTCAGGCCCAGCAGCTCCGCGACCTGTTCCACGACCACCTCGTGCACCAGCGCCGCCCGCTCCTCACGAGCCTTCGTGCGGATCTCCACGGGCCGCCGGTAGATCACCACCCGCGCGGGCCGCCCCTCCACGGAGGGAACCGTCCCGCCCAGCGGCACCGCCTCGTCGCTCCACCGCCCGTCCCCGTCCAGCCGCGGCACCTCGAGGACGAGGAAGTCGATCTCGGCGAGCTGCGGCCAGCGCCGCTCAAGGCGTTCCACGGAGTCCTGCACCAGGTCCGCGAAGGCCTCCGCGCGGCTGGCCGAGAGCGGTACCTGGGGTGGCGCGATCGGGCCACGCATACCCCGCCCGTGACGATCACGACGGCGGGGCCCGGGGCCGACGGCGGGGGGCGGTACGGGGGTGTCCATCACTGGTGAAGGGTAGTCCCCGCCGGGCCCCCGTGCCCGACCCCCCGCGCCGCACCGGGACCCCGCACCCCCCACCGGCCGGCCCCCCGACCTGCGCGTCGACCCACGAGGGGCCCGGAACGAGCCGGGCGGCCCGGCGGACAACCGCCAGAACGGACCCGTACGGCATGTCGTCAGATGACCATTCCAGCCAAGGTTGGGCTCGATTCCGTATCTCTCCGAGACCGTCGATCACGAGGCAAATGACGGTGTTTGTGCCGAGTACTGACCGCGTCCGGTTCCGCGGCCCCTCAACTCCGTGCATGTCCATGCAGGTCAGCGGGGTATGACAGGAGTGGCCTGTGGGACGTTTCGCAACACGACACGGTGGAGTGACCTGGTGGAGAGTCGTCGCGGCCCGCTCAAGAGTGCGGTACCGTCCAACGTCGTGAGCCCTGTACGTCGCTGTTCGCGCACCGCTTGCGGCCGTCCCGCCGTAGCGACGCTGACGTACGTCTACGCCGACTCGACCGCGGTCCTCGGCCCGCTCGCGACCTACGCGGAACCCCACTGCTACGACCTGTGCGCCGAGCACTCCGAGCGCCTCACCGCCCCGCGCGGGTGGGAGGTCGTACGGCTCCTGGACGGATCCGCTCCGGCCCGCCCGAGCAGTGACGACCTGGAAGCGCTTGCCAACGCCGTGCGCGAGGCGGCCCGTCCGCAGGAGCGCGCCGCGCAGACCGGCAGTGCCTCGCGCGGGGCCGACCCGATGGAGGTCGCGCGCCGCGGCCATCTGCGGGTTCTGCGCTCACCGGACAACTGACCACGTTGTCGTACCGGTTGACGTAAGCGTCGTCCTACCGCGCGCCCCAGCCCTCTCATTCGTCCCCGCACGCCCATTGACGCGAGCTTGTCGCGGACACGACCATTCCGTACGTCGGAAACGAGAAATCGCTTTCCGCATCTCGGAACGGGATCGGCATACGGCATGCCACGAGGGCGGAGCCGGGAGGCGCGCGTGTACGTCCAGGACCTGGAACCCGTCGCCGGCTCGCTCGGCCTGTCCGCACTGGTGGCGGCCCTGCCCCTGGTGATCGTCCTCGTCCTGCTCGGCGGCGTCCGGATGAAGGCCCACCACGCGGGCCTGATCGGCCTGCTGTCGGCCGTACTCGTCGCCTGGCTCGCGTACGGCATGCCGCTCGGCCAGACGGTCTCCGGGGCCGCACAGGGAGCCGCCTTCGGGCTCTTCCCCATCCTGTGGATCGTCGTCAACGCCCTGTGGGTGTACCGGATGACGGTCCGCACCCGGCACTTCGACATCCTGCGCCGGTCCTTCGGGCGGCTCTCCGACGACCCCCGCATCCAGGCGCTGGTCGTCGCGTTCTGCTTCGGTGCCCTGCTGGAGGCGCTCGCCGGGTTCGGGGCGCCGGTCGCGATCTGCTCGGTGATGCTCGTCGCGCTCGGCTTCGACCCCGTCCGCGCGGCGGTCGTCTCGCTCGTCGCCAACACCGCCCCGGTCGCGTTCGGCGCGATGGGCACCCCGGTCGTGACACTCGCCCAGGTCACCGATCTGCCGCTGGAGGACGTCGCCTCCGTCGTGGGCCGCCAGACACCGCTGCTGGCGCTTGTGGTGCCGCTGGTGCTGATCTGGCTGGTGGACGGCCGGCGCGGGCTGCGCGAGACCTGGGTGCCGGCGCTGGCGTGCGGAATCGCCTTCGCCGTCGCCCAGTTCGCCGCCTCGAACTACGTCTCCGCGCAACTCGCCGACATCGGGGCCGCCCTGGCCGGCGCCGCCGCCCTGGTCGCCGTACCGCAGGCGCGACGGCCGGCTGCCGAGTCCGTACGCGCGGCCGTGCTGACCGGCGCGCGCAGCGAGGAACTCGACGAGGCCGACCCGCGCGGTGAGGTGATCCGCGCGTACGCCCCCTATGCGCTCATCGTCGCGATCTTCTCCGTCGCCCAGATCCCCGTCGTGAAGGACTGGCTGGCCGGGGCGACCCGGACGTACGACTGGCCGTTCCTGAACGTGGTGGATCCCGGCGGCGATCCGGTCGGCGCCAATGTCTTCACCTGGCCGATCGTGTCCACCGGCGGCACGCTCGTCCTGATCGCGGGTGTGCTCACTGCGGTCGTACTCGGGGTGCACGCGCGCGTGGCGGTGAAGGAATGGCTCGCGACCGTCCACGAGTTGAGGTTCGCGATCCTCACCGTGACGTCCGTGCTGGCCCTCGCCTACGTCATGAACCTCTCCGGACAGGCCGCGACCATCGGCCAGTTCGTCGCGGCGGCAGGGGCGGGACTCGCCTTCCTGTCGCCGGTGCTCGGCTGGTTCGGCGTGGCCGTCTCCGGATCCGACACCTCCGCCAACGCGCTCTTCGGCGCACTCCAGGTCAGCGCGGCCCGCGAGTCGGGCCTCTCGCCCGAACTGCTTGCCGCGGCCAACAGTTCCGGCGGGGTACTCGGCAAGATGATCTCGCCGCAGAACCTGACCATCGCCTGCGCCGCGGTCGGTCTCGCCGGCCGCGAGGGGGACCTGCTGCGCAAGGTGCTCCCGTGGAGCCTCGGTCTGCTGCTGGTGATGTGCCTGATCGTGGTCGGCCAGAGCTCCCCGGTCCTCGGGTGGATGCTGCCCTGAGGCTGCCGCCCGTACCGGTCACGTCGATGCGCCACACCACCGGTCCGGGCGGATTCGTGCCGGTGGTCCACACGGTCCGCACAGCGCGCTGTCAGTCCGTGCGGGTAGCTTTGGGTGACCGATAGGACTTTCAGGAGGGTTGGCCGTGACTGCTGATCTGTCGCAGCTCGTGAAGGCTTACGACGTCCGCGGGGTCGTCCCCGACCAGTGGGACGAGTCGCTGGCCGAACTCTTCGGGGCCGCCTTCGCCCGGGTGACGGGCGCGGACGCGATCGTGACCGGGCACGACATGCGGCCCTCGTCCCCGGGCCTGTCCGCCGCCTTCGCGCGCGGCGCGGCGGCGCTCGGCGTCGACGTCACCGAGATCGGCCTGTGCTCCACCGACCAGCTGTACTACGCCTCCGGGGCGCTCGATCTGCCCGGCGCGATGTTCACGGCGTCCCACAACCCCGCGAAGTACAACGGAATCAAGATGTGCCGCGCGGGCGCCGCTCCGGTCGGCCAGGACACCGGGCTCACGGAGATCCGCGAACTCGTCGAGCGGTGGAGCGAGTCGGGCGCCCCCGAGCCGACCGCCACGACCGGCACGATCACGCGCCGGGACACGCTGAAGGACTACGCGGCCCATCTGCGCTCCCTCGTCGACCTCACCGCCATCCGCCCCCTGAAGGTCGTCGTCGACGCGGGCAACGGCATGGGCGGGCACACCGTCCCGACCGTCTTCGAGGGCCTGCCGCTGGACCTCGTGCCGATGTACTTCGAACTGGACGGCACGTTCCCGAACCACGAGGCCAACCCGCTGGACCCGGCGAACATCATCGACCTCCAGGCGCGCGTGCGGGCCGAGGGCGCCGACCTCGGCATCGCGTTCGACGGTGACGCCGACCGCTGCTTCGTCGTCGACGAGAACGGCGACCCGGTCTCCCCGTCGGCGATCACCGCGCTCGTCGCCGCGCGCGAGCTGGCGCGCTACGGCGGCAAGGGCACCGTCATCCACAACCTGATCACGTCCTGGACGGTCCCGGAGGTCGTCAAGGAGAACGGCGGCACACCCGTCCGCACCCGCGTCGGGCACTCGTTCATCAAGGCCGAGATGGCCAAGTCCGGTGCGATCTTCGGCGGCGAGCACTCCGCGCACTACTACTTCAAGGACTTCTGGAACGCCGACACGGGCATGCTGGCCGCGCTGCACGTGCTGGCCGCGCTCGGCGGGCAGGAGGGGACGCTGTCCGGGCTCGTCGCCCAGTACGACCGCTATGCCGGGTCCGGCGAGATCAACTCCACGGTCGACGACCAGCAGGGGCGGCTCGCCGCGATCCGCTCCGCGTACGAGGGGCGTGAGGGGGTCGCCCTCGACGAGCTCGACGGTCTTACCGTCACGGCGGCCGACTGGTGGTTCAACGTCCGGCCCTCCAACACGGAGCCGCTCCTGCGGCTGAACGCGGAGGCGCGTGACGAGGCGACGATGACGAAGATCCGCGACGAGGCACTGGCAATCATCAGAGGCTGACGGGGTATGTGGCCTGCGGCCGGCCGGCCGGCCGGCTGGGCGGCTGGGCGGGCAGGGTCTCAGGTCCGGGTGCGGGCCGGTGGGGGCTGGTCGCGCAGTTCCCCGCGCCCCTAAAAACAAAAGCCGATCCCGCGTAGCCGCGGGCAATCGTGTCGCCTGGGGCGATGGGGGAGGGTGGGCGCGGCGGCACCCCGTCGCGCCGGGCTGCGCAACGCCCCCGCCGCCCAGCCCCCACCCCGGGCACCCGGCACAACCCCGGTCAGGGCAACGCCCCTCACCAAGGCACCCGGCCCCCCGCCCAGGCACCGGCACCCCACGACCCGCCCCCACGGCGGTACCCTGACCAGGCCGTACGACAGCCCACCCCCGACCCCGAAGGACCCCTCATGCCGCTCGAAGCCGGCCTCCTGGAGATCCTCGCCTGCCCGGCCTGCCACGCCCCTCTCAAGGAGCAGGACACCGAGCTGATCTGCACGTCAGACGAGTGCGGCCTGGCGTACCCCGTCCGCGACGACATCCCCGTCCTCCTCGTGGACGAGGCCCGCCGCCCCGCGTAGACGCACACCACCCACGCGCAAGTCCACACACCCGGCGCGACCCACTCGGAGGCTGCCGCTCATGCTCGACGAGTCGCTGCTCGACACCCCAGAGGCCCTCGCGGACGCGGACCACCGCGGCCTCCTGCGCGGCGCGGCGGAAGCAGGAGCCAGAGTCCGCACCGCGGCCCGGCACGCCGCCGAGGCAGGCGTCACCGACCTCAAGCCCGACGGCCGCCCCCGCGCGGTCCTCATCGCCGGCCCCGGCGCCGCCGCGATCTGCGTCGCCGACCTCCTCGGCACCCTCGCGGGCCCCGGCAGCCCGGTCATCCGCCTCGCCCCCACCGGCGTCGCCCCCGCCGCGGGCGCCCTGCGCTGGGAGGTCCCCGGCTGGGCGGGCAACCTCGACCTGCTGCTCATCGCCACCCCCGACGGCACCGAGCCCGGCCTGTCCCTGCTCGCCGACCAGGCCTACCGCCGCGGCAGTACCGTCGTCGCCGTGGCCCCGGCCGGCACCCCGCTCGCCGAGGCGGTGGCGTCCGCGCACGGCATGTTCGTACCGCTGGCGATCGCCCCGTACGAGCAGGACGAGCCCGAGGAACTCGCCGCGTCCGCGCCCGGCGTCCTGTGGGCCCTGCTCACCCCGCTCCTCGCGCTCCTGGACCGCGTCGGCCTGCTCTCCGCCCCCGCCGACGCCCTGGAGAAGGTCGCCGACCGCCTCGACCGGGTCGCCGAGCGCTGCGGTCCCGCCATCGCCACCTACAGCAACCCGGCGAAGACCCTGGCCTCCGAGCTGGCCGACTCCCTGCCGGTGATCTGGACCGAGGGCACCTCGGCCGGTCCGGCGGGCCGCCGCTTCGCCGCCGCGCTCGCCGAACTCGCGGGCCGCCCCGCGATGGTCGCCGAACTCCCCGAGGCGCTGTCCGCGCACAGCGCCCTGCTCGCCGGACCGCTCGCCGCCAGCGCCGACCCCGACGACTTCTTCCGCGACCGCGTGGAGGAGGCGCCCGCACTGCACGCACGCGTGGTGCTGCTCCGGGACCGCCCGATCGGCGGCCTCACCGCCGCGCCCTCCGCCCGTGAACTGGCCCTCGGCCACGACACGCCGATCAGCGAGCTGGAGCCGGAGGAGGGCGGCGAACTGGAGACCCTCGCCGAGCTGATCGCCACCACGGATTTCGCCGCCGTTTACCTGGCGCTCGCCGCGGGGGCCACAACCGGTCCAGGGACGCCCTGATCGTCGTACGAACACCGGACGTACGAACACCGCACATACGAACACCCTGCGACGTACGCGAAGCCGCACGCCACCCACCCAGCCCTACGCGACACCGAGAACCCGGCAGAGAGACACGATGGACCGCCTCGACAACACCGTCCGCCCCTACGCCTGGGGTTCCACCACCGCGATCCCGCAGCTGCTCGGCGTCGCACCGACCGGCGAGCCGCAGGCGGAGATGTGGATGGGCGCCCACCCCGGCGCCCCGTCCCGCACCCCGCGCGGCACGCTCGTCGAGATCGTCGACGCCGACCCGGAGAAGGAGCTGGGCGCGGCCGCCGTCGCCAAGTTCGGCCCCCGGCTGCCCTTCCTGCTGAAGCTCCTCGCCGCCGGCGCTCCGCTCTCCGTCCAGGTGCACCCCAACCTGGAGCAGGCCAGGGAGGGTTACGCGGACGAGGAGCGCCGCGGCATCCCCATCGACGCCCCGCACCGCAACTACAAGGACGCCAACCACAAGCCCGAACTCATCTGCGCGCTCACCGAGTTCGACGGCCTGTGCGGTTTCCGCCCCCCGCTGGAGGCCGCCGCCGCGCTCGACCACCTCGGCGTCGACTCCCTCAAGCCCTACGTCGACCTGCTGCACGCGCGGCCCGAGGACGCGGCCCTGCGCGAGGTCCTCACCGCCGTACTCACCGCGGACCGCGCCGAGATGGCCCACACCGTGACCGAGGCCGCGGCGGCCTGCGTACGCATCGGCGGCCATTACACGCCGTACGCCGGCATCGCCCACCACTTCCCGGGCGACCCCGGTGTGATCGCCGCGATGCTGCTCAACCACGTCCGCCTCCAGCCCGGCGAGGCCCTCTACCTCGGCGCCGGCATCCCGCACGCCTACCTCAGCGGCCTCGGCGTCGAGATCATGGCCAACTCCGACAACGTGCTGCGCTGCGGACTGACCCCCAAGCACGTCGACGTACCCGAACTCCTGCGCGTCGTCCGCTTCGAGTCGAGCGACCCCGGTGTGCTGCGCCCGGAGGCCGCCCCGGATGGCGAGGAGGTCTACGACACCCCCATCGACGAGTTCCGGCTGTCGCGGTACGTCCTTCCCAAGGGCGGCGCCGGCCACGACCTCACCCGCGCCACCCCGCAGATCCTGCTCTGCACGGCCGGCACGGTCCGGGCCGGCGACGACGAACTGACGCCCGGCCAGTCGGTCTTCGTTCCGGCGGGCGAAACGGCCGAAGTGTCAGGTACCGGCACGTTGTTCCGCGCCACGGTCGTCGCCTGAGCGCATCCGCGCCACATTCGCGGCAGATCCCCGGCACATCCGTGTGAGCGAAGTGGCCGCCCGGCACGCCAGTGTCGTAAGGGGCTGCAACAATGGCCCACCGGCAAAGGCCGGGCAAAGCCCACAACGGGCGCAGAGCCCTGGACGGCGTACGTACGAAGGGAACACGCGAACCACATGAGCGCGTCAGGCGGCACCAAGGCGATCGTGGCGGCACTGCTCGCCAACCTCTCGATCGCGGTAGCGAAGTTCGTGGCGTTCCTCTTCAGCGGCTCGTCCTCGATGCTCGCGGAGTCGGTGCACTCGCTCGCCGACTCCGGCAACCAGGGACTCCTGCTGCTCGGCGGCAAGCGGGCGCAGCGCGAGGCGACCCCCCAGCACCCGTTCGGCTACGGCCGCGAGCGCTACATCTACGCCTTCCTCGTCTCCATCGTGCTGTTCTCGGTCGGCGGCATGTTCGCCATCTACGAGGGCTACGAGAAGATCAAGCACCCGCACGAGATCGAGCACTGGTACTGGCCGGTGGGCGTCCTCGTCTTCGCGATCATCGCCGAGACCTTCTCCTTCCGTACGGCGATCAAGGAGTCCAACACCCTGCGCGGGGGCAAGTCCTGGAAGGAGTTCGTCCGGCACGCCAAGGCACCCGAGCTGCCGGTCGTCCTCCTGGAGGACCTCGGCGCGCTCGTCGGTCTGGTCCTCGCCCTCGGTGGCGTCAGCATCGCGCTGGCCACCGGCGACGGCGTCTGGGACGGCATCGGCACCCTGTGCATCGGCATCCTGCTCATCGTGATCGCGCTCGTCCTGGCCGTGGAGACCAAGTCGCTGCTGCTCGGTGAGGCGGCGGGCCTGGAGGACGTCCGGAAGATCGAGGCCGCGATCGTCGACGGTGACACCGTCACCAGCATCATCCACATGCGCACCCTGCACCTCGGTCCCGAGGAACTGCTGGTCGCCGCGAAGATCGCCGTCCAGCACGACGAGACGGCCACCGAGGTCGCCCGGGCCATCGACGCCGCCGAGTCCCGCATCCGCGAGGCCGTGCCGATCGCCCGTGTCATCTACCTCGAACCCGACGTCTACCGCGAGTCCGAGGCCGCCAAGGGCCCGGACCCCGAGGCCGCCCCGGGCGGACCGGCCCAGCACCCCGGCGGTCACTGACCCCGGTTCCCACGACGTACGCGGGGCCCGCCGGCTGTCCGGCGGGCCCCGCCGTCATCCCGGCACGGTCGCCGCCCGGTACTCCGTGGCCGGCCCGATCCCGCACACCCCGCCGGCGGGAGAGCCTGGCAGGGGGCAGGGGGCAGGGGGCAGGGGGCAGGGGCGAGGGGGGATCGCTCCGGTACCGATCCCGTACGGCTATCCCACCTCGCGCAGGACGTCCAGCGCTGCCCGCTCGTCCGCCGCGGCCGCGAGCCGCTGCCGGAACTCCGGGTCCATCAGCTTCCGCGACAGCAGTGCGAGAATCCGCAGATGCTCGTCGCCCGCGGCGGCCTCCGGCACGGCGATCATAAAGACCAGCCTGGCCTTCGTACCGTCCAGCGACCCCCACTCGACGCCCTCGGCGGACCGCGCGAACCCCACGACCGGCGCGGTGACCGCGTCCGTCTTGGCATGCGGGATCGCGATCTCCTCACCGAGCCCGGTCGTGCCCTGCTCCTCGCGCCGGAGCGCGGTCGCCACCAGCTCGTCGACGTCCGCGACCCGGCCCGTACCGGCCAGCAGCCCGGCCATCTCCCGGATGGCGGCCTCCTTGTCGCCCGCGTCGAGCCCCACCTTCACGGTCCGCAGGGTCAGATACCCGGACAGCACGCCGTCGTCCGCCCGCGCATCACCCTCTGACGGGGCCTGGGTCGCCGTCCCGGCTCCACCCGCCACGGCCTCGGCTGACGCCGGCGCACTCCCCGCAGCACGCGCCCCCGGCACCCGTACGGACTTCTCCCCTACGGTCTTCTCGGCCACGGCAGTACCCGCGCCCGCCCCCACCAGCGCCGGCTCAAGACCACCCACGCCGCCGGTGACCGGCGCACCCCGCCGCTTGCGCTCGGCGAGGTCGACGAGCGCGACCGTGGTCAGCGCCGTGACGACCGAGCCGATCACCACGGCCACGAAGAACATCGGTACGCCGCCCACCGCGCCCAGCACCGCCACGATCGGCCCGCCGTGCGGCACCGCGTCCTCCACGCCGGCCTGTCCGGCGATCGCGCCGGCCACCGCGCCGCCGAGCATGTTGGCCGGGATGACCTGCGCCGGCCGCGCCGCCGCGAACGGGATCGCGCCCTCCGAGATGCCGAAGCACCCCATGAACAGCGCCGCGAGCCCGGTCTCCCGCTCCTGCTCGGAGTAGAGCCGCTTGCGGACGAGCGTGGCCAGGCCCTGGCCCAGCGGCATCACCGGGATCGCGGCGGCGCACATGCCCATCACCGTCTGGTTGCCGGTCGCGATGAGGCCCGCGCCGAACAGGAACGCTGTCTTGTTGACCGGCCCGCCCATGTCGAACGCGATCATCAGCCCCAGGATCGCGCCCAGCAGGATCGCGCTGGTGCCGGTCATCCCGCTGAGCCAGTCCGTGAGGTGCTCGAAGACCCAGGAGATCGGCTTGCCGATGACGTAGATGAAGAACAGTCCGAGCGCCGTCGTTGCCACGATCGGGATCACGATGATCGGCATGATCGGCCGGACGAACTTCGGCACCTCGACCTTCTTGATCCACACCACCAGATACCCGGCGAGGAAGCCGGTCACGATCGCCCCGATGAAACCCGCTCCGGCCTTGGAGTCGTACAGCTCACCGGTGTTGGCGATCCAGCCGCCGATCATGCCCGGCACCAGCGCGGGCCGGTCGCCGATCGCGTAGGCGATGTAGCCCGACAGGATCGGCACCATCAGCGTGAAGCCGATGACGCCGATGTTGTTGACGTCCATCCAGAAGGAGTCCTCCGGGATGACCAGACCGCCGGACGGGTCGGTGTTGCCGCCGAGCGACAGCGATATCGCGATCAGCAGCCCGCCGACCACCACGAACGGGATCATGTAACTGACGCCGTTCATCAGCGCCTTGTACGCGACACTCCGTTCCTTGCCGCCGCCCGAGGCCCCGGACCCCGACGCCGTCCCGGCCGCCGAGCCGGCTCCCGGACCGCCGGGCGGGAGCACGGGCGCCGACGCCACCTGCTCGATCAGCCGCTCGGGCTGCCGGATGCCCTCCGCCACGCCCACCTTGAGGACCCGCTTGCCCGCGAACCGGCTCAGGTCCACGTCCTTGTCCGCGGCGACGATGATCCCGTCAGCGGATCTGACATCGTTGTCACTCAGTACGTTTTCGGCCCCGATGGAACCTTGTGTCTCCACCTTCATCTCGATGCCGAGGCTCTGCGCGGCCTGCGCGAGCTTCTCCGCCGCCATGTAGGTGTGTGCGATGCCGGTCGGGCACGCGGTCACCGCAAGCAGCCTCACCTGCCTCTGCTTGCCATCGCCGCCTGTGGGGGGAGGGCCGGCCGGACTGGTCACATTGATCTCCTCACGCCTTCGTCGTGCGGACACGCCTGCCCCGAACCTCGCCGGGAAACCGTCCCGACGACGTCCCGTGAGCCGGCTCGGCGCCTCCGCTCTCCCGGCATCCTGCAACACCCGCTCCTCGGCTCAAAGGCGAGAAAGTGCCGGTTCGTACCGTTCTGTTGGCTCCTGTTCTCCCGTTCGTGCGTGTCCTGTTGTCGCCGTCGTGACCATCCGGCCGTTCGCCTCGGCCCCTCACCCCCTCGTCCCGCGGAACGCACCTGGTCGCCCGGCGGACCCGCCCGCACCGGCCGGGCGGACGCGCCGGCGCCGGCCCCCACGATCGGCTTGTTCTCTTCGCGGACGGGCTGGGGTCGGCCGGGCCTACCGGTGTAGCTTGGGACGAAGCCAGACGTCGCTGCTGATGGCGGTCGGTCGGTCCCCACGAGGACCGGCCGAGGGAGAGAGGGCCTCCGACGGACTGCGCTGCGCGTACGCGGGCATCCCTGTGTCCTCTTTTCGGACACCCCTGTGTCCGCCGCCGCGCAGAACAGCCCTGACCACCTCGTCCCAACCCGAGGAGCAGCACTCCATGACGACTGTCGAAAACCGACAGGACTTCAAGGTCGCCGACCTCTCCCTGGCCGACTTCGGCCGCAAGGAGATCACCCTCGCCGAGCACGAGATGCCCGGCCTGATGGCGATCCGCCGGGAGTACGCGGAGGCGCAGCCGCTGGCCGGCGCCCGCGTCACCGGCTCCCTGCACATGACCGTGCAGACCGCCGTTCTGATCGAGACCCTGGTCGCCCTGGGCGCCGAGGTCCGCTGGGCGTCCTGCAACATCTTCTCCACCCAGGACCACGCGGCCGCCGCCATCGCCGTCGGCC
Organism: Streptomyces sp. NPDC088387; assembly: GCF_044753385.1. Taxonomy (NCBI): domain Bacteria; kingdom Bacillati; phylum Actinomycetota; class Actinomycetes; order Kitasatosporales; family Streptomycetaceae; genus Streptomyces; species Streptomyces sp. NPDC088387. The sequence goes on along the minus strand of NZ_JBIVNC010000019.1, from coordinate 4,547 downwards.
CGAACGGCACGGTCGACAACCCCCAGGGTGTCCCCGTCTTCGCCTGGAAGGGCGAGACCCTCGAGGAGTACTGGTGGTGCACGGAGCAGGCGCTGACCTGGCCGAACACCCCCACCGGCGGCCCCAACATGATCCTCGACGACGGTGGTGACGCCACTCTCCTCGTGCACAAGGGCGTCGAGTACGAGAAGGACGGCAAGGTCCCGTCCGTCGACACCGCCGACAGCGACGAGGGCCGCGTCGTCCTCGAACTCCTGCACCGCACCATCTCGGACGGCTCCCAGAAGTGGACCCAGCTGGCCTCCGAGATCCGCGGTGTGACCGAGGAGACCACCACGGGCGTCCACCGCCTGTACGAGATGCAGCGTGACGGCGAGCTCCTCTTCCCGGCGATCAACGTCAACGACGCCGTGACGAAGTCGAAGTTCGACAACAAGTACGGCTGCCGCCACTCCCTGATCGACGGCATCAACCGCGCCACCGACGTCCTCATCGGCGGCAAGACCGCGGTCGTCTTCGGCTACGGCGACGTGGGCAAGGGCTGTGCGGAGTCCCTGCGCGGACAGGGCGCCCGCGTGATCATCACCGAGATCGACCCGATCTGCGCGCTCCAGGCGGCGATGGACGGCTACCAGGTCACCACGCTCGACGAGGTCGTCGAGAAGGCCGACATCTTCGTCACCACGACCGGCAACAAGGACATCATCATGGCCGCCGACATGGCCAAGATGAAGCACCAGGCCATCGTCGGCAACATCGGCCACTTCGACAACGAGATCGACATGGCGGGTCTGGCCAAGACGCCGGGCATCGTCAAGGACGAGGTCAAGCCGCAGGTCCACACCTGGACCTACCCCGACGGCAAGGTCCTGATCGTGCTGTCCGAGGGCCGCCTGCTGAACCTGGGCAACGCCACCGGCCACCCCTCGTTCGTGATGTCCAACTCGTTCGCGGACCAGACCCTGGCCCAGATCGAGCTGTTCACCAAGCAGTCCGAGTACCCCACCGGTGTCTACGTGCTGCCCAAGCACCTCGACGAGAAGGTCGCCCGTCTCCACCTCGACGCCCTCGGCGTCAAGCTGACGACGCTGCGCAAGGAGCAGGCCGACTACATCGGCGTGCCGGTCGAGGGCCCGTACAAGTCGGACCACTACCGCTACTGAGTCCGGCAGCCCCGCCCGCCGTGGACGCGTCCGTGCACTGACGCGTCCGCCGGCGGCCGGCTTCCCGGTTCCTCAAGGACAGGCCCCCGCACCCCCGTGCCGGGGGCCTGTCCCGTTGGCCGACCCGTCAGAACCCAGGACCCCCATGCCCCGCGGCCGTTATTCGCTCCATGATCCGCACGATCACACCCCCCTCGCAGAAGAGCACTTCCAGTGCGCCCCCGGCCCCTCCGGCTGGCGCTATGTCTCGCAGCTGACCGCCCCCTCGGGCGACCACACGGGCTCCGTCGACCTCGCCCTCGACGAACTCGGCCGTCCCATCCGCCTCGAACTCCACGCGGCGAGCTGGCAGGTACGTGGCGCCGCCCTCGACGGCGTCACCTGGGTCCGTACGGACCCGACCGGCACTCGTGCCACCGAAGGCAACGTGCGCGCCCACGCCTTCACCGGCACATCTCCCGCGTTCCTCGTCGCCACCGCCCGGCTCCTGCGCCTCACCCCTTCCTCTGCCGCTTCACCGACCCCACCCGCGACCCGCGTCCGCCTGGTCGCCTTCACCGACCCGGTCCTCGCCCCCCGCACCGTGGACCAGTCCTGGGCCTTGCTGAAAAGAGAAGCACACGGCACTGACAACGCCCCCCTGACCGTGGACGAATACCAGGTCACAGCCCTGGACACGGGGGAGCAGCACACCGTCCACATCGCCGGTGACGTGGTCCTGGCGGCCCCCGGAATCGAGCTGGAGGACCTGGAGACGCCGCCTTCGGTGTTCGGGTGAGGCGAGGGGGGATCCGGGGTTCGGGACCGGGGTCCGGGTCCGGGTCCGGGGTTCGGGTCCGGGGTTCGGGTAGTGCGACGGGGATCCGCTCCGTATCGGAGGTGCTGCTACGCCGGGGGCACGAAGCCGGTCGTGGGCCGTTCCGCCGGCCGGGGGCTGTCCTGCGGTGCCGCGGGACCGGCGGAATCGATGTGACGGGCGGGCACGGCGTCCTGCGGCTGACCGGCGGGCGGGGCCGGCACCTGTGCGGTGGGCGGAACCGGTACGTGCCCGACCGGCGGTGGGGTCGGGTACCCGGCGGGAGAAGAGGGCGGCACACCCTGACCGACCTCGCCCTGCCACCTCCGCGCCTCCGCCGCCCCGTTCGCCGCCGCGCGCTGCAACTCCCGGGCCTGCCGCTCCTGAAGCACCGCCGACAGATACGCGGCCGGCGGTATGCCCTGCGGCGCCGGAGCCCCCGTACGTTCCGCGACATCCGCCGTCAACCGCTCCGCCATGGCCCAGCCGACCTGCGGATCCAGCTGCTGCATCCGGGTCAGGTACTGCCTGACGGCGAGCCACAGACTGTCCGGGACCGCCGAGAGGTCCAGGCCGGCGAACCGACCGGCCAGCCAGGGCGGAGCCGGTGGCAGATGGCCGACCTGCCCGGCAGGCACCCGCTCCCGGACGACCAACGTGCCGGCGAACACGTCCCCGAGCCGCCGCCCGCGCGCGGAGACCAGCGACGCGATACACGCGACGACGCCGAACGTCATCAGGATCTCGATCACCCCGATCGCCCCACGCACCAGCGCGTGCCGGAACCGGATCGGCCCACCGTCGTCCCGCACCACCCGCAGCCCACAGGCGAGCTTGCCCAGCGAACGCCCGTGAGTGAGCGTCTCCACGGCTATCGGCCCGCCCACCAGCACCAGCACGAACGCAGCGATCGACAGCGCCATCTGCGCCGCCTCGTCCAGCCCGGAAGCCCCGATCACCAGCCCCAGGGTCACGATGAAGTACGCGACAAAGGCCACCAGCAGGTCGAGCAGTACCGCCAGCGCCCTGCTCGGCAGCTTCGCCGGGCGCAGCTCCAACGCCACCGCCTCGCCCGTCACCAGCTCGTTCACGCCCGACGTCCTTCCCTGGCCTGCCTCAAGAGCGATCAGTCTGCCAAGCTGAAGGCGCATGGCACCCCAGTAGGACAAGCTGACATCCACCAGGATCCCCGACGAGCGGCCGAGGAGCAGGCACACCGATGGACCTCGACGTCTTCGTCTCCGCCCATCGGGCGGAATGGGACCGCCTGGACGCCCTGCTCCAGCGCCGCCGTCTCAACGGCGCCGAGGCCGACGAACTGGTCGCCCTCTACCAACGCACCGCCACACATCTCTCGCTGATCCAGTCCAGCGCCCCCGACCCGCAGCTGACGGGCCGGCTCAGCCAACTCGTGGCACGCGCACGTAGTGCCGTCACAGGAACCCGACGCGCCTCATGGCGCGATGTCACCCACTTCCTGGCGTACGGCTTCCCCGCCGCGGTCTACCGATCCCGGCACTGGTGGGTCCCCACCGCGCTGCTCTCCACCCTGGTGGCGGCGCTGTTCGGCTGGTGGATCGGCACGCATCCCGAGGTACAGGCCTCCATAGCCGCGCCGGACGAACTCCGTGAACTCACCCGCCCCGGCGGCCAGTACGAGACGTACTACTCCAGCCATCCCGCGGCCTCCTTCGCCGCCCAGGTCTGGACGAACAACGCCCAGGCAGCCGCCCTGTGCCTGGTCCTGGGCGTCTTCCTGGGCCTGCCGGTCCTCTGGGTCCTCCTCACGAACATGCTCAACCTGGGGGTCGGCTTCGGCCTGATGTCGTCGGCGGGCCGGCTCGACACCTTCCTCGGCCTGGTCCTCCCGCACGGCCTGCTGGAACTGACCGCCGTCTTCGTCGCCGCCGGCACCGGCCTGCGCCTCGGCTGGACCGTCATCGACCCCGGCCCACGCACTCGCCGCACGGCACTGGCGGAAGAAGGCAGAGCCGCGGTGGGCATGGCGATCGGCCTCGCCCTGGTGCTCTTCATCTCCGGCGCCATCGAGGGCTTCGTCACCCCGTCGGGCCTCCCCACCTGGGCCCGCATCACCATCGGCGTCGCCGCCGAACTGGTCTTTCTGGCCTACGTGTACGTCCTGGGCGGCCGTGCGGCGCGCAGCGGTACAACGGGCGACCTGGACGCGGCCGAGCGCAGCGCCACGGTGCCGACGGCGGCCTGAGCCCGCTCTGCCGTGCGCCCGCTGTTGGCTGATGTGCGGACAGGTCTGCTGAGCTGCTAGTCTCCTCTTCGCCCCGCAGGAGCCGTTGACACGGACCAGGCGGGGAGGTAGATTCGAACAGTTGCCTGGAACTGGATGAAGTCCGGTCGGCGACAATCTGAATCCATCTGCTTCCTCAAGTCGTCTCCTCGACTCTTCGAGATTCGACTTCGATGAGGCGTCCCCCCGATTAATGGGAAATGGAAGGCCGGTAAGACCGGCCCGAAGCTTCTGATAAAGTCGGAACCGCCGGAAAGGGAAACGCGAGAGCGAGAACCTGGAAAGCACCGAGGAAATCGGATCGGGAAACGGTCTGATAGAGTCG